>JAFAAN010000033.1 GCA_023426545.1 Pseudomonadota bacterium | reverse complement strand
CGGGCCGCGGGGGCGATGGCGCCTCCATCGCCCGCGGACAGTCCATACACAGATGTGACCCGTCCGCTCCTTGCATCCCCCCGAGATTCGGTGTGTCTATCGGCTCTATTTTTGCCAAGTTCCCGACATTTCTCGGATCTCGCTCGGAGGAGCCCGCCATGCTGGACCGCCCGATGTACCTCAAGCCGAACGTCGCCATCGAGCCCCTGTACAACCAGTGGTACGCGTGGTGGTACCTGCTGTCTCCGGCGACGGCGCCGCTCTTCGTGACGAACCTGCACCTGAAGCTGATGCAGTCCTTCGTGGCGAACCCGGATGTCCACGTCGCGGCCCTCAAGAACCCGATGCTGATGGGCGGCCCGTTCATCAACCATCCGGCGGCGAAGGCGCCGCGCGTGAAGGAGCTCCTGGAGCGGACGCAGAAGGAGCAGGCCAACATGCTCGCGTTCACCAAGGCGGTGGCGGAGCTGGAGCAGCTGCTGGCCCCCAACAATGGCGGCTCCCTGGAGGGGCTCTACCCCAAGGTGCCCGACCTGCTCCGCGGCTACGTGGAGCTGACGTACGACCTGAGCAACCGCGCCAGCGCCCGCTTCATCGAGCCGCTCCTGTACCGCAGCCCCTTCCAAAAGGAGTCCTCTCAGAGCGTGACGCTGATGCAGGTGGACGGCGACTGGCGCCCCTACATCTTCAGCACGCCGCGCCTGGAGGAGGACACGCCCTTGTGGCTGCGCATCCCCTACAAGCACGCGGGCCTGGATGCCCTCTTCCGCATGCGCCATACGCCGGGCTCCCCCGGGCAGATCGCGGAGATGCTCGGCGTGCCCGCCTCGGCCGCGGACGCCTTCGCCGCCCTCTTCACCGACGCCGAGCCCCGCCGCACCGAGCGCTACACCGGCGAAGGCGTGCGCGTGCGCTACTTCGGCCACGCCTGTGTGCTGCTGGAGACGAAGGACGTCAGCATCCTCACCGACCCCGTCATCAGCTACGAGTTTCCCACGGACCTCCCCCGCTTCACCCACTCGGACCTGCCCGAGCGCATCGACTACGTGGTCCTCACCCACGGCCACGCCGACCACCTGATGATGGAGACGCTCATCCAGCTCCGGCACCGGGTGGGCTGCATCATCGTCCCGCGCAACAACGGCAACTCGCTGGCGGACCCGTCGCTGCGGCTGATGCTCCACCACAACGGCTTCCAGAACGTGGTGGAGATTGACGACCTGCAGGAGATTCCGGTGCCGGGCGGCTCCATCACCGGCCTGCCCTTCATGGGCGAGCACAGCGACCTGGCCATCCAGGCGAAGACGGCCCACCTCGTGCGCCTGGGCGGCAAGTCCCTGCTGATGGCGGCGGACTCCAACGCCATCGAGCCGCGCCTGTACCAGCACCTGCGCGACATCGTCGGCCCCATCGACGTGCTCTTCCTCGGCATGGAGTGCGAGGGCGGCCCGATGAGCTGGATGTACGGCCCGCTGCTGACCACGCCGCTGCCGCGGAAGATGGACCAGGCCCGGCGGCTCAACGGCTCGGACAGCGCGCGCGCCGTCGAGATCACCAACGCGCTCTCCCCCAAGGAGGTCTACGTCTACGCCATGGGCCAGGAGCCGTGGCTGCGCCACGTGATGGTGCTCGTCTACGACGACAAGGCCCCTCAGATCGTCGAGTCGAACAAATTCCTGGAGCACTGCCGCGCCAAGGGCATCCAGGCCGAGCGCCCCTACGTGAAGATGGAGCGCATCCTCACGTAGTCCCGCTCACGGCGCCGCGGTGTCTTCGAGGAGGCCCCGCCGGCGCAGCGCCTCCAGCACGCGCCGCATCCCCGCCTCCACGGAGTCCACGTCCGAGTGCACGGTGGCGTCCGGCGCCTCGGGCACCTCGTAGGGGTCCGACACACCGGTGAAGTGTGGCAGCTCACCGGCCAGGGCCTTCTTGTAGAGGCCCTTCACGTCCCGCGCGATGAGCACCTCCAGCGGCGCATGGACGAAGACCTCCAAGAAGGGTATGCCCGCCTCGGCCGCCAGCTGCCGGACCTCGGCGCGCGAGCTCGCGTACGGAGCGATGGCCGCGGCGATGACCCACACGCCATGCTTCGCCAACAGCCGGGCCACCTGACCGATGCGGCGCACGTTCTCCTCGCGGTCCTCGCGCGTGAAGCCCAGGCCGCGAGACAGCCAGGTGCGGACCTCGTCGCCATCCAGCACCTCCACGGACCGCGACGGCGCCAGGTGCACGCGCAGTGCGCGCGCCAGCGTGCTCTTGCCCGCGCCAGACAGGCCCGTCAGCCAGAGGATGCAGCCCACGCCGACACGGCCCGCTGGGCCCTCGCCACGCATGGGCGGAACGCTAGCACGGCGCCCGGGCACCGGGACTTGACCCCTTTTCCGCGCCCGTGCGACAGAACCTCCATCCATGCACAGCGCGCCCACCTCGAGCCCCCACCTCCCCGACCGCTGGTTCCCAACCCGGAAGCCGCTGACGTCCCCGCGCGTGCGCCTGTTCTGCCTTCCCTACGCGGGTGGCAGCGTGGCCATCTACAACTCGTGGAGCCAGAGCCTGCCCGCTGGCGTGGAGCTGTGCCCCGTCCAGCTCCCCGGCCGTGAGCGGCGGCTGTCGGAGAAGCCATTCGACAGCCTCCCCGCCCTGCTGGACGCGCTGCTGCCCGTGCTGGCCCCCCTGCTCGACCGGCCCTTCGCCTTCTTCGGCTACAGCATGGGCGCGCGCATCTGCCTGGAGCTCTCGCGGCGCCTCCAGGCGCGCAACGGCCCCCGCCCGCTCGGCCTCTTCCTCGGGGCCGCCGGCCCGCCGTCGCTCAACACCCGGGAGCCCATCCACCTCCTGCCCGAGGAGCAGTTCATCGCGCAGCTGCGACGCTACGACGGAACGCCCGAGGAGATTTTCAAGCACCGCGAGCTGCTGGAGCTGGTGTTGCCCATGCTCCGCGCCGACTTCGCCATCGCGTTCACGGAGAACGGCACGCAGCCTCCGAAGCTGGAGGTCCCCATCTCCGTCATCGGCTCGCCGGAGGACAAGCACGTCCCCACGGAGAACCTGGAGGGCTGGCGCGACGAGACGACCCACGCCGACGTCCGCGTGCGGCTCTTCCCCGGTGGGCACTTCTTCATCAAGTCGCAGCGGGACGCCATCGTCGCGCACATCGGCGAGGAGCTCACCCGATGGCTGGGCCGCGCCCCCTGAGCGCCGCCGTCACGCCGCCTGGAACCGGGGCGGCGCATCCTCCGCCAGCGGGACGGTGAACTGCCAGCGCACCGTCAGCGGCTCGCCGCGGGGGCGATTCACCGCCACCGCGGCCAGGTGCCGCTCCGACGGGCGCAGTTGCACGAACTGCCACGCCTCGGGCACGTCCCGCATCCGCGGGTCGAAGGAGATGCGCGGCGCCTGTCCCGGCTCCAGGTGGAAGGCGAACTGCTCCAGCGGCAGGGACAGCCCCGCCCCGCGCGCCTTGATGTACGACTCCTTCAGCGTCCAGTACTCGAAGAACCGCTCGCGGTGCCGCTCCGGTGGCAGCGCCCGGAGCGCCGCCACTTCCGACGCGGCGAAGAAGCTGTCGGCGATCTCCACCGTCTCACCGGGCCGCTGTGAGTCCTCCACGTCCGCGCCCAGCTCCGCGTCCCAGCCCACCGCCACCAGGGCCATGCCGTCCGTGTGCGACAGGTTGAAGCGCAGGCGGGGCCCCCACTCGCCCCGCACCATGGGCCGGCCGAACGCGTTGGTGTCGAAGGCCCAGGCCTCGGGCGCCACCGGCGCGTAGCGCGACAGCGTCAGCCGTACCAGCGCGTGGCTGACCAGGTACTGCCGCTGGTGGCGCTCGAAGCGGAAGCGCTGCTGCTTGTCACGCTCCTTCGCGTCGAGCAGCGCCCAGTAGGCGTCCAGGAGCCTCCGGTCATCGATGCGCTCCGGCTCGACAATCCAGACATGGACCTCGTCCGGACGCAGCGCCAGCGGCTGGAAGTCAGTCGGCATGTCGTCTTTCTAGCACCGCCGCCTGCCCGCCCCATCGGGATTCCATGTCGTCGGCATGGCCACTGATGGCCACTGAGGCTGGCCCCGGAGACAGATGGCGCGCCCCCTGCGCCCCTCCCACCTTCACGTCGCTCATAGCAGAAAGTGCGCGGTGGCGGCGGGGGCTGCTGGTGGCGTGATGGGGGACGGGAACGGATGGAGCTCTTTCCAATTCAGCTTCTCTTCATGGTGGTTCTGATGAACCGCTATGTGCTCGGGCCGTTGTTGCGGCGCCTGAAAGGGCAGAACTTCGACCGCGTCGACGACACCTACCTGCCGCGGGTGGCCATCGTCATTCCGCTCTTCAACGAAGGCGTCGGCATCTACCACGGCGTGCGCAGCCTGCTGGAGCAGGACTACCCCCAACACCTGCTGCAAATCGTCGTGGTGGACGACTGCTCCAAGGATGACAGCTACGCGTGGGCCCTGAAGGCGGCGGAGGGCAACCCCAACGTCGTGGTGATGCGCAACCCGGAGAACATGGGCAAGCGCAAGGGCATCAACCGCGCGGTGAAGGCCGCCACGGACGCGGAGATCATCGTCTCCGTGGACTCGGACGTCATCGTGGACAAGGCCGCGGTCCGGCAGCTCGTCCGCCGCTTCGTCAGCCCGCGCATCGCCGCGGTGGGCGGGCGGACGTACGTGACGAACCGTCATCACAACTGGATGACGCGGATGATTGAAATCAAGTTCCACTTCGCCCAGGAGTGGCTCAAGGACCTGGAGCGCAGCTTCCGTCAGGTGATGTGCCTGTCCGGCTGCCTCACCGCGTACCGCCGCCACGTGCTGCTGGAGCTGGAGCCCATCCTCGAGGCCCGCGCCATCGCGGGCATCCCCATCAAGTATGGCGAGGACCGGTTCCTCACGCGGCAGATCGTCAAGCACGACTACGAGACGGTCTACACCCTGGACGCCTTCTGCTTCACCGCCGCGCCGTCCACCCTGGCCGGGTACTTCTCCCAGCAGCTTCGCTGGCGGCGCTCCAATCTGGTGGACCTGCTGGGCGGCCTGTCCCATGCGTGGCGGCTGCACCCCGTGGTGACGGTCCACTACGTGTCCCAGCTGGCGCTGCTGCTGTCGTATCCGCTGGTCATCGTCCACAACGTCCTCACCGGTGAGTTCTGGGACATCCTCGCCTTCCACTTCCTGGTCATCGGGCTGCTGGGGGTCATCTACCGAGTCGAGACGCGGCATCTTCCCGCGGACCGGCGCGTCCACGGCGCCAGCTTCCTGCCCATGGCCCTGCTGATGCCGGTGACGTACGCGCTCTTCACGCCGCTCGCGCTGCTGACGCTCGACTCGGGCAGTTGGGAGACGCGGGGCAGCGCCAACGCCGCGCCCGCGCCGTCCCCGCTGGACTCCGGGGGCCGCTTTCCTCCCACCCACGCTGGTGAGGGCTCAACACCATGAACCAACGCGTCGCCAACCGGGTCAACAGCATCGCTGTCTCGGCCTACAAGCTCATCGGTTCGCTGCTGCTCACGCTCATCATGCTGGGGCTGGTGTCGTTCCTCTCCGTCCAGGGCTTCTTCCTGGTCAGCCGGAGCTGGGTGTCACCCACGGTCATCTCGCCCACGGATGAGCAGATCCTCACGCTCAACACCCAGGTGGCGGCGCAGACCTCCGCGCGGGACCATGTCCTGTCCGACCGGCGCTCGGTGGAGAACCGCATCTCCGACGCCGAGCGCACCATCGCCGCCGAGCGCGCCTTCCAGCAGCGCTTCCTCGTGGCCCTGCGCGGCGAACGTGATGCCCGGGACCGGGTGGCGCGCCGCCTGTCGGCCCTGCGCCACGAGTACAGCAGCGCGCGTGCGGAGATCCTGCAGTCGAACCGGGCCTACGCGGGCCTGGCCCGCACGCGGGCGGACGCCCTCTATGACGCCCGGCTGCTGGAGCAGGAGGAGAAGCTCACCATCAACCACCACCTGGCGCAGTTGGCCCAGAGCAACCTGTCGCTGGCCCAGTCCTCGGCGGACCTGGAGACGCGGCTGGACTCCCTCCAGCGAGAGATCGCGGGCCTCACGGCGGTGCAGGCCGGCATGGGCAAGGAAGAGACGCCGCAGGGCATGACGTCCGACGTGCTGCTGCTGGAGCGCGAGTACACGCACTCCGTCCTGGAGCAGGCCCGCGCGGAGGCCACGCTCAAGAGCCTCCAGACGGACCTGGCCGCGCTGGACGAGGTGGCGATGCGCTACGACACGCTCATCGCGTCGCTGCGGGCCTCGCCGTACCTCAAGGCCATCGAGAAGGACCTCACGGTCGCCTTCGTTCCCTACGAGAACATCCCGAACGCGGAGCAGGGCACGCCGCTGTACGCCTGCGCCGCCAAGGTCGTCTGGTGCCACGAGGTGGGCGTCATCGGCCGCATCCTCGAAGGCGAGGTGTCCCTCAAGCACCCCATCCGTCAGTACATGCTTCGCGGCGTCATGGTGGAGATCCAGCTCACGGACGCCCCCTCCGCCCGGGAAGACCTGCTGCACCTGGGCCGGCCGCCGCTGCTGCTGTGAGCCCACCCACCCTTGCCTGGAGACGGCCTCGGAGCCGGAGACACTCGACCATGCGGATGACCGTCACATGCGGCGCGCTCCTGTCGCTTGCCGCACAGCTCGCGCTGGCCCAGCCGGCGCCCTCCCCCGAGGGAGAACTCTCGGCGCCCACCGATGAGGACCGGGCCGCCGGCTACTGCGATTTCGTGCGCGGCGTGGGCGGCGCGGAGGCCGCGCTCGAGATGGCGCCCGAGGTGTTCGCCGCCTTCGGCGTGGTCAACGCGGGCGAGGCCACCGCAGGCGCGGGCACCACACCGCTGGGCGAGCCCACTCCGCGCGTGACGGCCGGCCTGAACTACGACTTCGTCGGCCTCTATCGCGGCAACGCCATCCGCAAGCAGGCAGAAGCGGACTGCCGCCGGCAGCGCGCCCTCTCCGTTCTGGAGTCCGCCATCCGTCAGGGCAACGGCCTGGGGGAGGAAGCCGCGCTGGAGGCCCGGGCCCGCGTCCTGGAGGAAGCCCTTCCTCGCGCGGAGGCGCTGCTCAGCGCCGTGCGCAACGAGCTGAAGCAGGGCCAGGTGACGCTGGAGGAGATGAACGCGGTGCAGGTCCGGCTGGACACCTTGCGTCAGCTCGCCACCAGCACCCAGATCGCTCGCGAGCGGCTCGCGGCCCGCCCCCGCATCAAGGCCGGAGAGCGCCTGGAGGGCATGCTGAACGAGCTGCGCGCCGCGGACGACCAGTTCGAGGAATACAGCGGCGCGCTGCGCCGCTCCCGCGCCTGGCGCCTGAGCCTGCGCGGCGGCTACGACCAGCTCATCGAGGCCAACCAGAAGGTGCCGCTCTTCGGCCAGCTCACGCTGTCCTACAACCTCGGCCACCTGTGGCAGGGCTCGGCCAACGCGCGAGCACGTGAAGGCCGCCGCCGCGCGACGCTCAACGAAGTGTCCGGCGTGCCCCAGCGCATCCATGAGCTGGTGACGGAGCTGCGTTCCGTGCAGCGCACCGAGGAGGGCCGCCTGCACGAGGTGTCCACGCTGGTCGCGGACCTGGAGGGACAGCTCCAGTCGGTGGAGGCGCTCCAGACGCGCGAGATTCGACGCTTCCGCGGCTACCTGGTGCTGGAGCTGGCACGTCTTCGGGCGGAGCAGGCCTACCTGCGGGCCCACGTGGAGTCGCTCCAGGCCTTCCTGGGCGCGCGGACGCCATGAGGCCGTCCGGGCCCGCGCGCCGGGCCCTGTCCGCGATGGGGGTCCTGGCCGTCCTTCTGGGCTCCAGCGACAGCGCCGGGAGCCACCGCGCCGAGGAGCCCCGGCGTCGAGAGGGCCCGCCTGCCCGAGGCACCTCCAACCGCCCCGCTCCACCGCAGGTGAAAGCCATGTCCAACCTCACCCATGTCCCGCTGTCCCGCCTGCAGGTCACCGAAGGCAGAATGGCCGCCGGCTCCGATGAGCAGATGGTCGTCGACGGGCCGCGCATGCGCGCCGTCCTCCCCGGAAGCTCGACGAGCGTCGTGGAGCTGCGCTTCACCGTGCTGGGCCCCAGCGCCGTCCAGTTGCCGCTGGCCTCCGGCGAGCTGCGCCAGCAGGTGGGGCTGAAACTGCTCTCGGAGGATGCCTGCAACGTGCTGTACGCCATGTGGCGCGTGGCGCCCAAGCCAGGCATCGTCGTGAACTACAAGCGCAACCCCGGTCTCCACACCAGCCGCGAGTGTGGCAACAGGGGCTACGTCATCGTGCGCCCCGAACAGAAGACGCCGGTCTCCGCGCCGGCCGTCGGCGTGCCGCATACCCTGCGGGCGCAGCTCGACGGCGCGCTGCTGCGCATCTGGGCGGACGGCACGCTCGCCTGGCAAGGCGCCATCCCCGCGGAGGCCCCCCTCGTGGGAGCCCCCGTGGGCATGCGCTCCGACAACCTGCGGCTGAGCCTCCAGCTCCACGCGCCCGTGCGTTGAGGCACACGCGACCGGACAGGGCGCCAGAGGCGTGGATCCGCCAGGGGCCGCGGTCGCGCCGCGTCCCCCGGCGGCGCGGGCCTCACAGCTGGGGCTGGGGGTCCTTCGCCGGCGTCTGGGGCTTCTCCGGATCACGATCGGGCAGCTCCTCCGCGCAGAGCGAGGACGCGTTCTGCGTACAGACGCCCCCCGCCTCCAGGTCGAACTGCCAGCGGTGGCGCGGGCACACCAGGTAGCGGCCCTCCTCCACCCACCCCTCGGAGAGGTCGGCGCCCTGGTGCGGGCAGAAGCGCTGGATGGAGTAGCGTCGGCCGCCAGCCTCCACCACCGCGCGATCTCGCTGGGCCTCCGTCGAGCGGATGCCCTCGCAGAACTCGCGCATGTCCTCGATCTCCACGCCCAGGAAGCCGTGCAGCACCGGCTCGTACACGTCCGGGTTGCGGCTCAGCCGCAGGCGGAAGGACAGCAGGAAGTCCTCCCAGGTGAGCTTGCGGTCCAGCACGCGGCCCACGTCGGCCGCGCTCGTCTTCAGCGTGTAGCGGACCTCCTCCTCGACCTCCTGCACGACGTTCACGCGGCGGGCCTTGAAGTCCACGTGCAAGAGCTGCTTCGGGAGCTCCGTCAGCTCCACGTAGAGCGGCATGCCCACGCGCTCGTGGAGGTCCAGCGCGTCCAGCTTGCGCTGCAGCTCCGTGCGCAGCCGCTCGTGAATCTCCAGCGCCTCCGCGACGAGCAGGTTGCGGCGCCGCTCGCGGAACACGGACTCCTGCCGCTTCGCATAGTCCCGCAGGTACGCCTGGAGGTTCTCCGGCGTCACCCGCTCGGGCGACAGCGAGGTGAACTCCAGCGAGGTCACGTCCAGCACGTCGCCGGGCATGGGCTCCAGGTAGCTCGTCGTTCCCTGGGGAATCCGCTGCCGGAGGAAGGCGAAGAGCTGCGTCGCGTTCGGGAAGATGTTGACCTTCTCGAAGTTGAGGTGGAACTGCGCCGGGTCCAGGAAGGCTGCGGGGCCGGCCGCGGCGATGTAGGCCCGCGGCCGGATGACCTCCAGCGTGCGTGCCACCGCCTCGAACTTGCTCTCCCGCTTCTTCAGCGAGATGGCCGCGTACGTCTCGGGAGAGTACTCGTAGCAGGTGGGGTGCCAGATGGCCCCGGAGAACTGCGCGGAGAACACGTCGATGGGGCCCTCTTCCCCGGCGATGCGCACCATGCGGTCATGGAGCTTGCAGTCATTGAGGTTGAGGAAGCACTGGCCGTCCCCGCGCACCAGCACCGCGGAGTCGCGGTTGGTCCCCTGCTCCGATACGAACAGCTTGATGTAGCCGTCCTTGATGGGAACCTCGTGGCCGTCCTCGCACGCGATGACGCGCTTGCAGCCGTACTTCGCGAACACGTCCTGCAGCTCGGAGCGGTGGAAGCGCGGCACCAGCACCGTGAAGTCCCGCTGCTGGATGGTGGCCAGGAACTCCGGGTCGAAGTGGTCCTTGTGCTCGTGGCTGACGTAGAGGAAGCGCTCCTTGCCCGGCGTCTCCAGCTTCTCCCGGACGAGCGGCGCCAGGTGGTGGTTGCACGGCAACTGCATCCAGGCCGAATCGAATGCCCCACGGGACGACAGCCACGGGTCCATGACGACAAGGGCCCCCGCCGTCTCCACGACAAACCCGGCGTGGCCCAGGAAAGTGATCTGCATGCGAAGTCTTCCTCTCTGACAGCCTACGAGCCGGCCTGAGCGCCGAGCCCGGGCACAGGGCTGCCGGCGGCTGGCTGGCACGTCGGCGCTCGCAAGATGGGGAGGCCCGGACCGCGCGTGCCACCCGCCCGGGAGGTGGACGCCGCCGTCCATGGACGCACGAAGGGCGCGGAGGCCCGCCTGGGGTCCTCCGCGCCCTCGTGAGTTCGCGGACTTCGGATGTTCAAGCGCGTCCCCGCTCAGCGGGCGCGCCGCGTGTCAGCGCCTCACTGCTCCGGCGGGATTTCGCGCACGGACAGCCACTTGAAGTCCACGTTGTCGGTGCTGTCCCAACGGAACGTGGCGATAGGGCCGCCCCAGGTGATGGGCATGGCGCCGTCCGCGGCGCCGCAGTGCTCGGCGTCACCGCCCCAGTCCCCCGCGTCCACGAAGTCGTAGACCTTCTTCCAGGAGACCTTGTCGGCGTTGTCGTTCAGGTACAGCTCCAGGTGCACGGCGTCCTTGCCGTTGGCCTGGGTGTTCCGCATCACCGCCTTGAAGCCCACCCAGCGCCCCTTCAGCGGCTCCGTCACCTTCTTGTAGGGCGCCTGCTCGTAGGAGACGTGCCACGTCTCCTTCTGGAAGCGGGCCCGGCCGTCGAAGTGCAGCGCGCCCTTGTAGCTGCTGCCCTCACAGCCCTGGTTGTTGTCGTTGTGCTTGCCGCCGCGCGCGTACAGGTCGAAGTTGTCGGACTCGTCGGACGCGGCGTTGAGCTTCAGGAAGCCCGTCATCTCGACGTTCTTCCAGTCCTTCGGCGACTGCATGTAGCCGCGGCTGGCGAGCACGTCACGGTCGTACGTGGCGATATCCTTCGGCTTGTAGCCCGCGGACGTGAAGACGGACATGCGGACCTTGTCGCTCTTGATGTTCCAGGAGCCGTCCGAATTGCGGGTGATGGTGTTCTGCGGATCGAACCGGCTGTCGGACGTCGCGTTCTCCGCGAGAAACCACTCCTCGCCGCCCGGAACGGTCGGGTGCATCATCGTCACGCCGAACATGTCCGCGCCCGTCTCGACAGGCTGCTCGGGCTCGGGCTCGGGCTCGGTCGACGGCTCCTCGGGGTTCGTCGAGGGCTCTTCCGGGGTGGTCGCGACAGGCTCCTCCGGCGAGGTATCGGCGTCCCCCGGAGCCTGCTCGGACGGAGGGGGGGCAGGCAACTGCGGCGACTGGCCAGGAGGCTCGGCCCCCCCTGGCGTGGTGGAATCCTCGTTGCCAGCATTACTTCCGCAGCCCGTGATGGCGGCCAGTGCGAACAGAGCGCCACACGTCGAGGCAAGAATACGATTCCGAGTCAAAATAGCGTCCTTACTGCTTGAGGCATGAGCGTGACGAATCCCCAGGCGCCTATCGCCTGGAGCGGACTCGACGCGTCCTTCCGTCGGGAGGAGGAACCGCCCTCCCAGGGGCGACGGCGACGCCTGGTTGGTCTCATAGCCCCGTGACCGAACAATCCAACCGGGACGATTCCAAACCCGTCGCCTTTTGGACCCCATCCCAACGCATCGGGAGGTTTTCGGCTGCCCGTGTGCTGCCCGGCCCACTGGGCGAGCACCGGCGCAATTTGCCACGTTGCTTCGGTTTTCCAGAAGGACTTCGTCTGGAATTCCTATTTGTAGAAGCCTTGGGTGGCTCCTATCTGACGCCCCTATATGGAAAACCTCCCAAGCGTCGGCAGTCCGGGTCTGTGGGCCGGCTTCGTCGCCTTCGTCATCGCGATGCTGGCGCTCGACCTGGGCGTCTTCCACCGCAAGGCCCATGTGGTGAAGTTCAAGGAAGCCCTGGGCTGGAGCGCGGTGTGGGTCAGCCTGGCGCTGGTCTTCAACGCGGGCGTCTGGTGGAAGTTCGGTCCGGAGCCGGGGCTGCAGTTCCTGACCGGCTACCTCATCGAGAAGTCGCTCTCCGTCGACAACATCTTCGTCTTCGTCGTCATCTTCTCGGCGCTGCGCATCCCCTCGCTCTACCAGCACCGGGTGCTGTTCTGGGGCATCCTCAGCGCGCTGCTCCTGCGAGCCATCATGATCTTCGCGGGCGTGGCGATGCTGGCCCGCTTCCACTGGCTCATCTACGTCTTCGGCGCCTTCCTCATCCTCACCGGCGTGAAGCTCTTCCTCCAGCGCAACAAGGACGACAACCCCGAGGACGGCGCGCTGATGCGGCTGGCCCGGCGGACCATCCCCTCCACGCCCCACTTCGACGGGCACCACTTCTTCACCGTGGAGAACGGCCGCAGGCTGGCCACGCCGCTGCTGATGGCGCTGCTGCTGGTGGAGGCGTCGGACATCCTCTTCGCGCTCGACTCCATCCCCGCGATCTTCGCCGTGACGACGGACCCCTTCATCGTCTTCACGTCCAACATCTTCGCCATCCTCGGCCTGCGCTCCATGTTCTTCATGCTGGCCGGCGCGGTGGAGAAGTTCAGCTACCTGAAGGTGGGCCTCTCCGCGGTGCTCGTCTTCGTGGGCGCGAAGATGGCGCTCATCGACTTCGTGAAGATTCCGCCCACCGTGTCCCTGGGGGTCATCGCCGGCCTGCTGGGCGCGAGCATCGCCGCCTCGCTCATCAAGGCGCGCCACGCGCCCTCGGCCGACGCGCCCAAGGCCTGACGCAAGGGCCGGTGCTGCTCACCCGGAGCCCACGCCGCGCGTCCCGCGGGGTGGGCTGCTTGCTTTCGAGGCGACAACGGGTGGCCGGGACAACGCCCGCAAAGCAGAAAGGCCGTGAGTCCCGATTCAGACTCACGGCCTTTCTTGAGTGGGCGCAGCAGGGTTTGAACCTGCGACCCCTGCCGTGTGAAGGCAGTGCTCTACCGCTGAGCTATACGCCCTTCTGCTGTCTGCTGCCCGCCGCTGGTGTTGCCAGCGGCGAACGCGGGTGTAGATGCCACTCGCCCGCTCAGGTGTCAACGCATTTTCGACTACAGCTCGCCCAGCTTCTCATCGAGCTCGCGCAGCCGGCGCTTGAGGCTGGAGAGCTGCTTGCCCAGCGCCTTGAACTCGCTGCGGGGCGCGAAGTTCAGCGCCTTCATCAGCTCCTCCTGTCCCCGGTCGAGCGCCTGCTTGCCGCGCTGGGCCTTCCCGATGGCGTTGGCGATGGCCATGGCGCGCCGATCATCGGCCATGAGCTTCTCCATGGCCTTGCCGGATACGTTCAGCGCCTGCCGCTTGAGGTCGTCCGCGATTCCCATGTGCTCCCCCCGAATCAGGGCTCGTCGATGAACTGCGTTTGCAGCTTCGCGAAGACGCGGTCGGCGATGCCCTTGTACTTCATGCGCTCGATGAGCGGCTGCAGGTCGCCCTTCATGGAGATGCGGCGCTTGAGCACCGCCTCCACCGGGTCCAGCGTCCCCTTCAACAGCTGCTTCCAGACGCTGTAGGGCGCCCGGGCCAGGTACACCGGCTCGATCTCATCGAGGTCGTCCGGGTCCGCCAGGACACGCGCCTGCTCGATTCGGCAGTCGCCGGGGACGATATGCACCACGAAGGCCTTCGCCAGCTTGCCGGGCTCGGCCTCCACCACCGCCCCGAAGTCGCCCTTCCAGCCCTTGCCGGCCATGACGCACTCGGGATCCTCATTCGTGAGGCGGACGGCCTCGTCCACCCACTCCTTCGACGGGAACTTCGCCATCTGGACTCCTAGCCCCTCCGGAAGATGCTCTTGATGCTGGAGAAGAGCCCCCGGTCGTCGCTCCCGCTGTTGGAGCTGGGCACCTGCTGTGAGTTGCGCGACGCGACCTCCTGGAGCGCCCGCTTGAGCTGCTCCGGCGTATCGCGGGTGGCGAGGTCCACCTTGCGCATTCCGCTCGCATCCTCCACCGTCACCTGGAGCAGACACTCCTCGGTGAGGCGGAAGTCGATCTTCCGGCCGGCCGCGGCCGAGGGCACGCGAACCGTGCCCAGATATTCGTTGTCCACCAGCAGGTCGCTGTCGCCCTGGTAGATGTCCAGCTCGATGAAGGGCGAGCCGGGCTCCTTCGGCGGCGGCAGGCGGAAGCTCTTCACCATCGGGATCAGCGAGTTCTTCTCGATGATGCGCTTCACGCGCCCGTTGGGCATCGCGTAGCCGATGGGCATGGACAGCGCGTCCAGCAGCGTCACCGCGTCGATGCTCCCCAGCGAGTCGCCCAGCAGCGCCGCGCCCAGGGCCACGCACTCGTCGGGGTGGACGCCCTTTCGCGGCGCCTTGCCGAAGTGCGCTTGGATCTTCTGCTGCACCAGCGGCATGCGGCTCTGGCCGCCCACCAGGATGATCTCGTCGATCTCCGAGCGGGAGATGCCCTTCTCCGCGAGCACCCGGTCGCAGATATCGAAGGTGCGGTCCACCAGGTCGCCGGTGAGGCTGTTGAGGAACTCGCGCGTCAGCGGGATGCGCAGGTCCATCGGCTTGCCCCTGCGCTCGTCGATGTAGGGCAGGTCGATGACGACGTTGGGGATCAGCGTGAGGTCGATCTTCGCCGCCTCCGCCGCGTTCTTGATGCGCTGGAGCGCGATGGGGTTCTCCGTATTGAGGTCGACCTTGGTCTCCTCCCGGAAGCGCTCCAGCACGTACTCCATGATGCGGTTGTCGAAGTCCGCGCCGCCCAGGAAGGCGTCGCCCCCGGTGGCCAGCACCTCGAAGACATTGCCCGCCAGGTGCAGCACGGACACGTCGAAGGTGCCACCGCCCAGGTCGTAGACGAGCACCTTCTGGTCCAGACCGCGGTTGAAGCCGTAGGCCAGCGCGGCGGCGGTGGGCTCGTTGACGATGCGCTTCACGTCGAAGCCCGCCAGCCGGCCGGCCTCCTTCACCGCGTTGCGCTGGTTGTCGTTGTAGTAGGCCGGGACGGAGATGACGGCCCCTTCGACGGGCCCGCCCAGGAACTGCTCCGCGATGGTCTTCACCTGCCCCAGCACGAAGCTGGAGACGTGGGACAGCGTGTACAGCCTGCCGCCCATCATCACCGCGGCGTCCCCGTTGGCGCCCTCGACGATGTCGTAGGGGAAGTACGACTTCAGTTCCTCCACCGCCTTGGAGGTGTACTTGCGGCCGATGAGTCGCTTGGTCCCCCAGAGCGTGTTCTTGGGGTTGGTGACCATCTGGTCCTTGGCGACCCCGCCCACCAGCAGGTCGCCGCGCGTCGAGAGCGCCACCACGGAGGGCAGCGTGAGGTTGCCGCGGTCGGTGGGGACGATCTTCGGGATGCGGTTGCGGACGGACGCCACCAGCGTGTTGGTGGTACCGAGGTCAATCCCGATGATGCGAGGTCTGTCCGCCATGAAGTGAGGGGGCACGCGCCGGAAGACGCCGCTCCTGACGCCACTGTCTATCACGTCGCGCCGGCGAGTGCGCGTTTCTGGGCGCCGGTGTCAGTCCACCGGGTCCGTTCCACCCGGAGGGGGCCCATCCGGCCCCACGGCCGCCCCCGGCTCCGCCTCCAGGGTGGACGGGGCGCACCGTTCGAACGGCGCGTCCTCCCCACCGGGCAGCTCCTGGAGGAACCGGGAGGGCCGCAGGAGGATCCGCTCCCCGTCCCGTGGCAGCACCGTCAGGGGGTACACCAGCGCCAGTGCGTCGCGCGCCCGGGTGAGGGCCACGTAGAACAACCGGCGCTCCTCTTCCTCCTCCTCGGGCTGGCGGGTGGCCAGCGCCAGGGGAAAGCGCCCATCCACCAGCCAGAGGACGAAGACCGCCCGCCACTCCAGGCCCTTCGCCTGGTGGACGGTGGAGAGCGTCAGGAAGTCCCCTGGCGACTCCTCCCTCAGGGCCTCGCCCGCCGCGAACTCCGACACCAGCGCGATCTCCGACAGGAAGCGCGCCAGGTCCTCGAAGCGGCGGGCGAACTCCGCCAGCTGCCGGACATCGTCCTCCCGGTGCTCCTCCTCGGCGAACTCCGCCTTCAGGTACGCGGCGTAGCCCCCGGCCAGCACCTCCCCGATGAGCCGCTCCGGCGCGGTGGGCGCCCCCGGCCGCGTCAGCCGCCCCATCAGGTCGCTCAGGGCCTGGAAGCCCTTCCGGGCCTTGCGCGGCAGGTGCGCCTGGACGTCCGCGTGGGCCAGCCCCTCGGCCAGCGGCGTCCCCTCGGGCAGCCCGCGCAGGGCGGTCCATAGGTGCTCCGCCGTCGCGGGGCCCACGCCCGGGACGCGCCGGACGACGCGCTTGAAGGCCAGCTCGTCCCCGGCGTTGTTCACCACCCGGAGGTGCGCCAGCACATCCTTGATGTGGGACTGTTCGAAGAAGCGCACCCCGGAGCGCACCCGGAACGGGATGCCACGCCGGGTCAGCTCGAGCTGGAGCTCCAGCGAGTGGCTGTGGGCCCGGTACAGCACGGCCATGGACTCCAGGGAGACGCCCTGCTCCCGCAGCGCCAGGACGCGCGTGGCCACGAAGGCGGCCTGCTCCGCGGCATCCTGGGTGGGGACGACGACGGGCCTCGCGCCGGGCGGCCGCGCCGACGTCAGCACCTTGGGGAACTGGTTCGTGTTGAGGGCGATGGAGGTGTTGGCCAGGCGCAGGATTTCAGGGGAAGAGCGATAGTTGCGCGTCAGCGAGTGGACCACGCACCCCGGATAGCGCTGCGGAAAGCCGATGATGTTGGAGAAGTCCGCCCCCCGGAAGCTGTAGATGGACTGGCAGTCGTCCCCCACCGCCGTCAGGTTCTTGCGCGCCCCTGCGAGCAGGTCCACCAGCTCGCCCTGGAGCCGGTTGGTGTCCTGGTACTCGTCCACGAGGACGCAGTGGAAGCGCTCGGTGAGGGACTCGCGCACGTCCGGGTGGTGCGTCAGCAGGCGCTTGAGGTGCACCAGCAGGTCGTCGAAGTCCATCAGGTGCATCTGCGCCTTGCGCTGCTGGTACCGCGCGGCGGCGGCGAGCACCTCCGGGGCCAGCGGGAGCAGTTGGGGCCGGCGGTCCATCAACACGTGCGACACGGGCTGCTGGAGATTGGCCGCCAGCGACACCAGGTCCAGCACCAGGTCTGGCCGGGGGAAGCGCTTGTCGCTCTTGAGCCGGCGCTCCGCGATGCACGTCACCATCAGGTCCCGAGCATCCTCGCGGTCCAGGACGGTGAAGCTCGTGGAGAAGCCGAGCACGCTCGCGTGCTGACGCAGCAGCACGTGCGCGGCGTGGTGGAAGGTGCCCCCGAGGATGCGCCGCACGTCCACGGCGGCGCCGGCCAGCGCCTCCACCCGGCGCGTCATCTCCCGCGCGGCCTTGTTGGTGAACGTGAGCAGGAGGATGCCCTCGGGCGGCACGCCCCGCTCCAGCAGGCGGGCCACCCGGAAGGTCAGCGTGCGCGTCTTGCCAGAGCCCGCGCCGGCGATGACGAGCAAGGGCCCGTCGCCCGCCTCCACCGCCCGGAGCTGCTCCTCATTGAGGAGCGCGGCGTAGTCGATCCGCAGCGAGGGCTTCGGCGGATCCGCCCTGAGCGTGTCGGTGCGCGTGGCCATGGGGGCGCCGACTCTAGCCGCCCCGCCCGCCCGGGACACCCGGTTCCAGGCGCCTCAAGGCACGGCGTTCAGCGCCGTCAGCCGGGCCGACGCGGCCGCGCGGACCCGGGGGGATGGGTCGCGCGTCTTCGCCACCTCCAGGAGCACCCGCCCCACCCGCGGCAGCTTCGAGGCCAGCGCGTCCAGCGCGGCGGTGCGCTCCTTCTCGGCGCTTTCCAGGCGCTCGCGCACGCCCTGGTCCGCGCAGGTGCGCACGCCGGGCAGCTGCTCGCGCAGCAACAGCTCCGCGTCCGCCAGCCGCGCCTCCGCCAGCCGCATCGCTTCCCCGGCCTTGCGCTCGAACTCCGCGAGGTCCTCGGGAAACTCGGTGCTCGCGGCCCGGGCGCGGACAATGGCGTCGCGCGCGAAGGCCGCGTTGACGGCCGCCGCGCACAGCTGCCTCGCCGTGGCCAGTGGGACGCGGTCCTCCCGCGACAACTGCACGTCATTGGCCACCTCGTGGGCCCACAGCGCGAGCTGCCGCGCCGCCACCGCTGCGGAGAAGTGCTGACGCCGCGCCTCGCGGATCTGCACCCAGCGGCGGAGGATGACCGGGTCCACCGCGCCCGACTCGGCGGCGCGCTGGTACTCCGTGGACGCCTGCGAGAGCTGGCCCGACAGGTCCAACAGCACCGCCACCGTCAGGTACAGCTCGGCGCTCGTCGCGCGCTCCCGCAGGGCGTCCAGCCGCGACGTCACCTCGTACTCCGCCACGGGCTGGGGCAACGCGGCCAGGACGGTCTGGAGCGACGCCAGGGCATGCTGGCGGATCAGCGGGTTGCGGGCGGCTCGCAGCGTCTCCAACAGCGGATCCAACACCCGCACCGAGACGTGCTGCCCCAGCTCCTCCGCCGCCTGCCAGCGGTCCAGGGCATCCGGTGCCGTGAGGGCGCGCTTCAAGTCCTCCACGTCCCGCAGGTAGTGCCCCACGTGGGCCGCCCGGGCCAGGGGCTCCGTGTGGGACATGGCCGCGAGCTCGGCGCGGGCCCGGGCGAGCCGCGCGGGGAAGTCCGCCAGTCTGGCGCCCAGGGGATGGGCCTTCACCCGCGCCTCGGCTTCGTCCACCAGCCCGGAGACGAGCAGGCCCTCCACCTCCAGGCCCAGCAGGAGGACGCGCGCCTCCTCGCGGTGGGCCCCCGCCGGGTGGTCCTTGAGGTACGCGAAGAGCTTCGCCGCTCCCGATTCGCGGGCCTGGGCGAAGGACTGCGAATCCAGCCGGGCCTCCACGTCCTGACGGTGCGGATCATCCGGCGACTTGCGCAGGTATTCCGCCAGCTTGCGTGGATCCTCCGTCGTGGCCAGCTCGCGCACCTCCGCCTCCGCCAGCAGGCGCTTCGCCTCGTCGCGCTGGGCGCCGTCCGGGTGCTCCTGCAGGAACTGGCGCCAGCCCGCGACGGTGTTCGTCTCCTTCGCCGTGTTGAAGCGCAGGCCCTCCAGCAGCATCTTGACCGTGCGCATCTGGGCCGCGTCCGGGTACGCCTCCAGGAAGCGCTTGTAGGCAATCACCGTGTGCAGGCGCTTCGCCTCCTCGAATTCCAGCTCCTCCAGCCGGGCCTCCGCCGCGTCCGCGTCCTGGTGCGTCGGGTACTGGCGCAGGAAGGCGCGGTAGGCGTCGATGGTGTCCGTCCTCGCTGCGCGGTCATACGGCGAGGGGATGCAGCCAGTGGCCAGCAGCAGGACGGCGAGGGCTCGGCGGAGGGAGGCCATGTCCCCGGAGCAATACCGCACCCGTGCCCACCCGGAAACCCGAGGTCCGATGAACGGCCGCCTGGGTAGGTTTTTTGACGACACGGCCTCATGGACGGACCATGAGCCCCAGGACGCTACAGGGAGGTCGCGCCATGAGGACAGTCACGCTGATGGGAGCCCTCGCAATGCTGGCGACGGGATGCGCCACCACGGGAGCGCCGCTGGAGCCGTGGCTGGACTCGTACGCCCTGCGCTACCGGTCCGCCTCCCCGCCCGCCTTCCCCCGCGAGCCGCTGTCCAAGCCGGTGGCCACCGCGAGCAACACCTCCCAGGAGGCGCGTCCGGCCCCGGTGGCCGCCCGCCCGGCCAGGAACACAGGGGGCAAGGCCCGCGCCCAGCCCGCCCGGGCGGTGCCCACGGCCACCGTGCGCGACGACGCTCGCGCGACGGTGGTGTCCACGGCGCGCTCGCTCGTGGGCAAGACGCAGGTGAAGCTCAACGGCCGCAAGTACCCATCCGACTGCACGGGCCTCATCGAAGGCGTCTACGCCCAGGCCGGCGTCACCTTCCGAGGCACCGTCCGGCCGGGCGACAACGGCGTCACCGCCATGTACCGCTTCACCCGCGCCAGGGGCCGCGTGTACTCGGAGGGCCGGCCGACGCCCGGCGACCTCGTCTTCTTCAACGAGACGTATGACCAGAACCGGGACGGCCGCCGCAACGATGGCCTCACCCACGTGGGCATCGTGGAGAGCGTGAGCGCCTCGGGCACCGTCACCGTCATCCACCGCGTGCGCCGCGGCGTCGTGCGCTACCGCATGAACCTGGAGCGGCCCCACCTGCGGAGGGACCCGCAAACCGGCGAGGTGCTCAACGACATGCTCCGGCACCCGGGCCCCAACCGCGAGCCCGTCCTCACCGGACAGCTCTTCGGTGGCTACGGCAGCGTGCTGCCCGCGAGCCCCAAGGCATCCAAGCCCATCCCGGTCGCGCTGCGGTGACGGCGGCGCGGGTGCCCCACCCGCCAGGCAGCCGCTCCCCCATCCCCGGGAAGCGGCGCCCAGCCAGCGTGGCCCCCTGTCACGCGCGGGCCGTGCGGTCCCACGCGGCGCGCTGCGAGTTACGCAGGAAGCGCCAGAAGCCCACGACGATGGCCAGGTTCATGGTGACGAAGTAGTACGCCACCGACGCGGCCTTCTTCGCCGTCCCCCGCTTCAGCACTCCTGTCTTCCCCAGATAGGCGAGCGCATAGAACAGCCCCTGCATGAACAGGGTAAGTTGGTAGAACCACTGGTCGAGCAGGAACAGGTTCGCCACCAGCGCCACGCCCATCAGCGCCGGCGCGCACCAGCGCAGCAGCTTGTGGGACCAGAACGCGAACGCGGGGAAGCCCGCGGTCGGCAGGAGCAGCCCGGGCACCATGCGCAGGCTCTGGAAGTTGCCGGCGGCGATGCGCGCCCGGCGGCCGAACTCCTTACCGTAATCCTCCGTCGTCTCCTCGTGCGCGACGGCGTGCTCCTCGTAGACGACCTTGAACCCGTTCTCCAGGATGCGCAGCGGAATCACGAAGTCGTCCACGATGGTGGACGGCGGCAACTTCGTGAACAGGGAGCGCCGGATGGCGTAGAGCCCGCCGTTGGCGCCCACCACCGCGCCGCGCCGCCCCTCGTACAGCTTGATGAGGGACTCATAGCTCCAGTAGGCGCTCTCCTCGTAGTCCTGCTTCGTCGGGTTGTAGAGCCGCAGCTTGCCGCAGACGGCCCCCACCTCCGGGTCCTCGAAGTGACGAACCAGGCGCTCGATGGCCTCGGGCTCGATCATCGTATTGGCGTCGGAGAGGACGACGATGGCGCCCTTCGCCATGGGGATGCAGCGATTGAGCACCGTCGTCTTGCCCGCTCGCGGCGCCGGAGACAGCCGCACTCGCGCGTCCGTGCAACCGCGGACGATGTCATCCGTCCCGTCCGACGAACCGTCTGAGCCGATGAGCACCTCGAACTTGTCCGCCGGATAGGCCAGCGCGAGGCTGTTCTCCAGCTTCTGCTGGATGCACGCAGCCTCGTTGTAGGCCGCGACGACCAGACTCACCGTCGGCAACGGACGCGACGGGACGACCGCCCGCGTATCCGCCTCCCCCTGCCGCACCCTTCGAGCGTTCCTGAGAACCTGCGCGGCCCCTTCGAGCAGAAAAAGACTCAAGGGGTATAGAAAGTACGTGTGCGCGAGGAGCAGCACCGCGCACCAGAAGAAGACTCCCGCCATCACCCCTGCCTCCCAGGTACCCCGTCCTTCAATCTTCGCTGGTGCCAGCAAGAGGCGTGCCCCTGGCCACCACCCGGAATTCACACGGAGGCTTCCCCTGGCCCATCGAAGCGCGGGAGGTGGGACTGGACTTTCTCCAGCCCCGAGGACCGGGAGGCCGGTCGTCGTTTCAGGGCGCGGCGTCCGCGTCGATCTGCGCGATCAGCCGGCTCGCCACCGCATGCCCGGGATTGAGCGCCAGGGCATCGTCCAGCAGCGAGCGCGCCGCCGCGGTGTCCTTCAAACGCAGCGCCACGCGGGCGCCGAGCAGATAGGCGCGAAGCAGCGAGCTGTCGGCCTGACGGAGCGCCTCCAGGTCCTTCGCGACCGCGACGAGCGTGTCGGGCGGCGACGAGGCGCTCAGCGCATATTCGGCCCGGGCCACGGTGCTCCAGAGGTGCGGCGCGCCCTCCGTGTTGCGCAGGCGCTCGGCCAAGGCCAGGGCATCCGGCACCGCCAGGACTGAGGCATACAACGCCCGCGCCTTCAGCCGGGCAGCCGCGGCGGAGGCGGACTCCTCCTTGGGCGCCTTGCCCAGCAGCGTGATCTGGGCGTCCAGCTCCTTCCGGAGCAATTCCATCGAGGCCCGCTGGGGCGCCATCTCGCGGGCAATGGCCTCCAGTTCCTGCTGGAGCGCGGCGCGGCGGGCCTCTCGCTCGGCGCGCTGGGACAACTTGAGCGCGGCCTCTCGCTCGCGGGCGACCGCCTCGCTCTGGAGGCGCAGGCGCTCGATGTCCGCCTGGAGATCGGACAGGTTCAGCGAGAGCGCTACCGCCAGCTCCGCATGGGCTTCGAGGTAGTGAGGGTGTGACGCGGTGACGGCATGCAAGCGCTGGATGGCCTGCCCGCGCGAGGTCGCGTCATCGCGGCGCAGGAGCACCGCGGCCCGGTCTGTCGCGTCCACCACGTCCGCGGGGATCGCCACGCCCCGAGGCTTCAGCACGACCGAGGCCAGCCCGGCGGCGAGGATGAGCCCCACCAGGATAAGCAGCCCGAGCCGAGGACGAACGCGCCAGGCGCCGGAGCCTGAATACTCGCCTGTGCTCGCCGCCGACACACGCGAGGAGGACAGCAGCTCGGGCGGAAGCTCCACCGGAGCGCGGCGCGAGGTGGCGCCCTCCGGCGCGCCCGCTCCGTCACCGAAGTCGCTCAGCGGGGCCGAAGCTCCCGCGGGTGGATCGGATTCGGGAGGGAGCTGGATGCCTCCGCCCTCCGAGCCGAAGAGGGCTGGCAACCCGAAGGGGCTGGTCGCGCGGACGCCCGACGCCGCCTCTGGCCGAGTCTCGGGCGCAGGCTCTGCATCAGCCCGCCGCGAGACGAGCCCGGCCTGCTCCATGGGAGGCGAGACACCGAGGACGCGCTCGGTGCCGGCCGGCGCCTCGGAAGCGGATGCTTGGATGGGGCTGAACGTCTGGCTTCGCCCCATCGGGCCCAGCGCGTCGCTCCCCGGCACGGCGCCGAGTGCATGCGGGACTATCGCGGGGGCCTCGCTTCCGGTCCCACCGCCCACCGAGCGGGGACTGACCGGTGCCGGCACGAACGATTGCGTCGTGGTGTCCGGCGCCGAGCCCCCGCCCGGTGGCGGAACGAATGCGCCATAGGTCTGGGTCGTGTTCCCCTGAGCCCCTGCGCTGCGCGCAGGGACGCCCTGAGAGGGTCCCGCGCTCACGCCGGAGGTCTGCGTCGTGCCCACAGGCGCGCCAGGACGGGGCATGGCCGCGCGCGACGACGGCACGTCGCTGGACGCGGTCTGGCTGGAGGTCCCCACGCCGTATGTCTGCGTCGTGCCCACAGACGCCCCCGAAACCTGAGCAGGCGCCGTCCCGAACACCTGCGTGCCGTGTCTCCCAGGTGCCGGGACCTGCCCTGCGGCGACCCCGTAGGCCTGTGTCCTTCCCACCGGGGGAATCACCGGTGCCACGGATGGCACGGCCCCTAGCGCCTGCGCCGAACCCTCCGGAGGCGCCCCCCCGAAAATCTGGGTAGACCGGAGCGCGGAGCGCGGAGCGCTGTCCGTCACCGCCGGTGTGGAGCGCGAAGGCGGCGGCGCCCCATGCGGCGCGGCCATGAAGACGTGACCACAGCGCGTGCACTGGACAGAGGCGCCTCCCGGCGGAAGCAGGCGGGAGTCGAGGACGTACTGCATCGAGCAATGGGGACACGCGATCTGCACTCGACGTGCTTACCACACGGTCCCGGCGTCCGGCGGCGCCCCCAGCGACGTGGCCGCCTGGAGGGTCTGCAACTTGGCAGCGCCCACACCGCGCACGGCGTCCACGTCCTCCCAGCGCTTGAAGCCCCCCTGCTCCTCACGCGCCTCGACGAGGCTCCGCGCCAGCGAGCGCCCCACGCCCGGGAGGAGGGCAAGTTCCTCTTCGGTCGCCAAGTTCAGGTCCAGACGGCGGCCCAGTGCCAGCGCCTGCGCTCCTGTGGGCACGGCCCCCTCACCACAGGTGGCCACCCCGTCCGGGCGGATGCGCACCGACTCCGGGGCGCAGTCCAATGTCGGCCCCGAGTCCGGCCAGCGCAGGCGCGCGGCGACACCAACGCCCAGCACCCCCAGCGCGACGGCGGCGAGCGCGGCGGTGCGGCTCGCCACGGCCTCAGACCTTCTCGCCCATCAGGGCCGCCGACTCCGACACGGAGGACACACCCTCCGGCGGCATCGGCTGATCCAACCCGAAGGCGCTGTGGAGCGCGCGCACGGCCAGCTCCGTGTACTTGGAGTGGACCACGCACGACACCTTGATCTCCGACGTGGAGATCATCTGGATGTTGATGCCCTCGGCCGACAGCGCTTGGAACATCCGCGCCGCCACACCCGAGTGGTTGCGCATGCCCACGCCGACGATGGACACCTTCGCGATGTCCGGATCCGTCTCGATACCGGTCGCTCCGATCTCCCCCGCGACCTTCCGGACGAGGTCCTGCGCGGTAGCGAAGTCCGCCTGGGTCACGGTGAAGGTCAGGTCCGTCCGGCCGTCCCTGGCCGGGTTCTGCACGATGAGGTCCACGACGATTTGCTTCTCATCGAGCGGACCGAAGATCTTCGCCGCAGCGCCCGCGACGTCCGGCACGCCGCACACCGTGATCTTCGCCTCATTCCGGTCGTAGGCGACTCCGCGGACCAGCACATCCTCCATGGAACTGTCCTCCTGACAAACGAGGGTGCCGGGGTCGTCGGTGAAGGACGACTTCACCCACAGTGGCACGTTGTACTTCATGGCGAACTCGACCGAGCGGATCTGCAACACCTTGGCGCCCAGGCTCGCCAGCTCCAGCATCTCCTCGTACGTGATGCGGTCCAGCTTGCGCGCGGAGGGGACCAGGTTGGGGTCGGTGGTGTAGACGCCCTCCACGTCCGTGTAGATTTCACAGGCATCCGCCTTCAGCGCGGCGGCCACGGCCACGGCGGTGGTGTCGGAGCCCCCGCGGCCCAGCGTGGTGACGCTGCCCGACTCATCCACGCCCTGGAATCCGGCCACCACGACGATGTGCCCGCGAGCCAGCGCGGCGCGGATCGGCTGCGCGTCGATGCTCTTGATGCGCGCCTTGGAGAAGGTGCTGTCGGTGACGATGCGCACCTGATGACCGAGGAAGCTGGTCGCCTTGCCCTGCTGGGCCTGGATGGCCATGGCCAACAGGCCAATGGACACCTGCTCGCCGGTGGCGACGACCACGTCCTGCTCGCGCTCGTCCGGCCGGTCGGTGATCTGCGACACGAGCTTGAGCAGCCGGTTCGTCTCACCCGACATGGCGGAGACGACGACCACCACGTCATGTCCAGCTTCCTGGGCCGCCAGGCAGCGCAGGGCCACGTTCTTGATGCGGCCTACGTCGCCAACGGAGGTACCCCCGAACTTCTGGACGATGAGTGCCATGGCGCCTGCCACCTCCCTCTTCGGACGGCCGGGAGCTATACGAGCCCGACCGTCGGGTGTAAAGCGCCCGCAACCACCGCACCCGGTTACGCTAGGGTGCCGGCCCTTCCGTCGCACCCCTCTTGGAGCCCCCAATGTCGCGCCCCCGAATCCTTATCGACGGTGACACGCTGAAGCTGGAGGAGATCCTCCAGGTGGCCCGCAACGAGGCCGCCGTGGAGCTGTCCCCGGACGCCGCCACCCGCGTGCGAGCCTCGCGCGCCCTGGTGGACCGCGTCGCCGCGGGAGACACCCCCGCCTACGGCATCAACACCGGCTTCGGCACGCTGGCCGAGGTCCGCATCGACAAGAAGGACCTGCGAGACCTCCAGCGCAACCTCATCCTCTCGCATGCGTGTGGTGTCGGCACGCCCCTGCCGCTCCCGGAGGCCCGGGCGCTGCTGCTGCTGCGCTGCAACGTGCTCGCCAAGGGCTACTCCGGCATCCGCATGGAGACCCTGTCCCTGGCGCTGGACATGCTGAACCGGGACGTGGTGCCCGTCGTCCCCGAGCGAGGCAGCGTGGGCGCCTCGGGCGACCTGGCCCCGCTGGCGCACCTGGCGCTCGTCTTCATCGGCGAGGGCGAGGCCTTCTACCAGGGCCAGCGGATGCCCGCCCGGCAGGCGCTGGAGCGTGCCGGCCTGCAACCGGTGGTGCTGGAGGCCAAGGAAGGCCTCGCCCTGGTGAACGGCACCCAGGCCATGTGCGCGGTGGGCACCCTGCTCCAGCTCCGCGCCGAGTCCCTGGCGGACATCGCGGACATCGCGGGCGCCATGACGCTGGAGGGCCTGCTCGGCAGCCACAAGCCCTTCATCCCCGAGATTCACGACGTGCGCGCGCATCCGGGCCAGAAGGACGTCGCGGCGCACCTGCGGCGCATCCTCGCGGGCAGCGAGCTGGTGGAGTCGCACGTCAACTGCAGCAAGGTCCAGGACCCCTACTCGCTGCGCTGCATGCCGCAGGTGCACGGCGCCGCGCGCGAGGGCATCGCGTTCTCCCGCCGCATCCTCGAGGTGGAGGTGAACAGCGCCACCGACAACCCGCTGGTGTTCGCGGAGTCGGAGCGCATCGTCTCGGGCGGCAACTTCCACGGCCAGCCCATCTCCCTGGCCATGGACGTGGTGGCCATGGCGCTGACGCAGCTGTCCTCCATCAGCGAGCGCCGCGTGGAGCAGCTGGTGAACCCGGCGCTCTCCAACCTGCCGGCGTTCCTGGCGAAGAACTCCGGCCTGAACTCCGGCTTCATGATCGCGCAGGTGACGAGCGCGGCGCTGGTGGCCGAGTCGCGCGTGCTGAGCCACCCCGCGTCGGTGGACTCGATTCCCTCGTCCGCCGGCCGCGAGGACCACGTGTCCATGGGCATGACGGCGGCGCTCAAGGGGCGGCAGGTCAGCGACTTCGCTCGCACGTGCCTCGCCATTGAAATCCTGGTGGCCGCGCAGGCCCTGGACTTCCGCCTGCCGCTGAAGCCCGGCAAGGGCGCGCTCGCGGCGTACGAGCTGGTGCGCTCGAAGGTCCCCCACATGGAGAAGGACCGCGAGCTGCACCGCGACATCGAGGCGGTGAGCCAGCTCGTCGACTCCGGTGAGCTGCTCGCAGCGGTGCGCTCCGCCGCGGTCTGACGCGGCGCTCCGTGGGCCCGGCCAGGGACCCCCCCCCCGCGCCCCCCCCCCCCGCCCCCAGCGCCGG
>JAFAAN010000022.1 GCA_023426545.1 Pseudomonadota bacterium | reverse complement strand
CGGCGCTGGGCAGGCGCGGAGGCGCTCGCGCTGGGGCGTGGCGGTGTCACTGCGGTCGCACGGGCGACGGGCTTGTCGCGCATGAAGGTGCGCGCGGGGCGCGACGAGGCGAGCGGAAAGAGGCCCGAAGGGGAACTGGTGCGAGTGCGGCGCAAGGGCGCTGGCCGGCCCAAAGTGGAAGTGGCTCAGCCGGGGCTGACGGAAACTCTGGAGTCGCTGGTGGACCCCGCAACTCGGGGCGACCCGGAATCGCCGCTGCGCTGGACGTGCAAGAGCACGAAGGTGCTGGCCGCGGAACTGGAGAAACACGGCTACAAGGTGAGCCCCCAGAAGGTGGGCGAGTTGCTCAAGAGCCAGGGCTACAGCTTGCAGGCGGTCTCCAAGTCGCTGGAAGGCGAGTCGCACCCGGACCGCAACGCCCAGTTCGAGCACATCAACGCCCAGGTGCAGGACTTCCAGGCCCGAAGGCAGCCAGTTGTTTCGGTGGACACCAAGAAGAAGGAGTTGGTGGGGGAGTTCAAGAATGCAGGCCGGGAATGGCAGCCGAAAGGGGCGCCAGTGCCGAGCCTGACGCATGACTTCCCGGACACGGCGGTGGGTAAGGCGATTCCCTACGGCGTGTACGATGTCGGGGACAACAGCGCCTGGGTGTCGGTGGGGGTGGACCACGACACGCCCGTCTTCGCCGTCAACAGCATCGCCACATGGTGGAGGAAGATGGGCCAGGAGCGCTATCCCGAGGCGACGGAGTTGTTGGTGACGGCCGACTCGGGCGGCAGCAACAGCGCAAGGAGTCGCGTGTGGAAGGCCGAGTTGCAGCGGCTGGCGGATGCGACGGGGCTTTCCATCAGCGTCTGCCACTTCCCGCCCGGCACGAGCAAGTGGAACAAGGTGGAGCATCGCCTCTTCAGCCACATCAGCATGAATTGGAGAGGCCGCCCCCTGGAGGACTACGAGACGGTGGTGAACCTCATCGGCACCACGACTACCGCCAAGGGCCTGAAGGTGAAAGCACGGCTGGACCGGCGGCGCTACCGCACGGGAGTCAGCGTCTCTCAGGCGGCCATGCATCAACTCCGCCTCGTCCGCTCAGACTTTCATGGGGACTGGAACTACGTCCTCAATCCCAATTCGGACAAGTAATTTCTGAGCGAGCCCTTACCGTGGCCTCGGCAAGCTGCGGGACGTCGGCCTCCAGCCGCCTGCGCAGTGCTGGATTCGGAGCGAAGTGTGGACGTGGCGCCGCATCTGCTCGACGTACCCCTTCCGGCGCCAGGCGTGGTTGAAGGTGAAGGCGCGCAAACTGTCGGGACCCTAAAGCCTAATCAGGATTTCATGAACTCGCCGCGACGGGCGCGTAAGGAGTCGTGCGCGCAATCTGCTGACGGTCCTGGCGTTGACGGAGGAATTGGGAACTCTCCCTCGGAACTTCAGTGGGCTTCCAAGGGAGAGACGGCAATGAGGGGGCCTCAGAGAGGGGATGCCGGTTGCAGGATGAGGACTTGCTTCGCCTTACCAATGGTAAAGAGCGTCTCCTCTGCGCCCGGTTGTGTCGCTCGGTCTGTGCAAGTTATGGCGAGTAGCAAACTCCATCGCACTTGAACATCCATAGGTCCCCACAACCATTGACTTGGTCGCAGTTTGCAAGATAGCACTTGTGGCCTGAGCCGCAGTAGTCAGATTTAGTGGAGCAAGAGCACTTGACTGCCAGCGTTGCTGCATCCTGAATTGGGCCGAGTTGGGCGATGAGGAGCCCGGCTTCTTCTTTCGAGAAAAGTTCTTCGCTGCGGGTTCTTATTGCAGCAATTTGGGGCGACACGGCGGGGTTGGTCGTGTTCCGGAAGAGTTCAGGCGTCAGTTCGGCAATTGTCTCAAGGATGAACTCTGTCTGATCGGAATTGAGTTCAGGATGTTCCTGCAGGTAGCGGTTGAGGTGATCCCTCCAAAGAGCGGCCTTTGTCTCGGGGGATGATGCGGAGTAGATGGCTTTTCGGTGCATTGTTGGCTGCTGGACGAATTCGTCGTAGGTCTTGGGAAGCGAGTTCGCATTCTGCGCTACCCACGCATTGGCCTCACTGCAGCCGTCCGCCACTGCGTGAGTAGGGATTGTCCCAATCGCGCCTGCGGCTATCGCCACGATGAGGGCAGCTGTCTGGCTCGGAAATTGGAACCAAGTCATTGGTGTTGCTCCTTGCTGGGTGGAGGGTTGGATTGATTCTGTGATTGTGGGTGCGGGCCGTTGAGGCCCGGGTTGGCTATATCAATTCAAGAGGTCGCAAGGGGTTGTGGTTGTGGCTGATGTTGGGGGTTGAACATTGCGTCTGTGGTGGTTTGTGTGGATGTGTTTATTTGAGGGTGATGGGGTGGCTGGGTGGGAGGGTTTGCCGTGGTTGCCTGGTGTGGCGCTCGTCGCGATTGAGCTGGGTGGTTGAGGTAGGCGAGTCGATCAAGATCATCTCGCTGTCGCGAGCTGGAGAGCGGCTCTTGTATGGCTAGTCAGGGGCAATTGCGCGCGTTCCGGAAAGGAAGTGCCGCAGGTGGATCTCGTGCTTCGCGAAGGGGACGCCTTCGAAGTTGCACAGCGTGTGGCGGGTGATGTGGCCCTCCATCTCATCGAAGACTGTCAGCTCGGAGCGGTTCCTCGTCCCTGGTCTCGGTGACGTCGCTCTACGCTGCGCTCAACCCCTTCCTCGCGCTGGGCCTGCCCCTCGACGTCAGCCGCGTGCGCACGCGGCACAACGTGTTCCGCAGTGACGGAGGCCACCTCGACCTAGTGGCTGCCATCCGCGCCCACGGAAGCAACGTGGAGCACATCCCGCTGGCGCTGCTCCTGCTGCTCCTGACGGAGCTGAGCGGAGGCCATTCGACGGCGCTGCATGTCTTGGGCGGCGCGCTGCTGGTGGCGCGCGCGGCGCATGCGTGCGGCCTTATCCGCGGCAATTCCCTGCAGGTGTTCGGCTCGCTGCTGAACCTGGCCGTGCAACTGGGACTGGCGGGCTACCTGCTCTGGCTGCGCCCCTGGGGCTGAGGCCAGCGCGCCGTGCTCAGCCCAACGCTCCACTCCGGGAACAGCGAAGCCCACGGCCGGCCACGAGGACCGTCCATGGGCTCCCCGTTCAGCGGCTGCCGTCAGGCCTTAGAGGTAGCCCCAGCAGGAGCCGCAGTTGCCGCCGCGGTTCGCGCAGTAGCTGTTGCCCGCGGCGGTGCAGTTGTTCGCGCCCGGGTTGCCGATGTCGGACCAGTTCGCGTGCGAGCAGCAGTGGACCAGACAGTTCGCGGGCGGGCCGCCCCAACCACAGGAGACCTCCTGCTCGTTCTGACCGAAGTTCTCGTCGGGGGTGGCGTCGTCCATCGTGCTGCCGCAGGCGGACATCAGGAGGGCAACCGCGGAGACCGACACCAGCTTGGCAAGCATCTTCATGGGATTTTCCTTTCGAAGCACGACCCGTACGCCGGGCGGGCTAAAGTCAACCATAAGCTTTGAATAGCTGAAATATCAACTTTCGCTGAATTTCATCGAGGGGTGAAAATTGACCATGTCCCCGCGATGAGCAGGTTACGGCGGGTGAGTCCCGACGAGAGTCCGGCGTTCCCGCGCGCGGCGCTGAGGGGCCACGATGGCGCGGCATTGCCGCTGGGGAGCTGAGGGGCCACGAGGGCCCGGAGCTGCGGCGCGCGGTGCTTGAGGGCCACGAGGGCCCGGAGCTGCGGGGCGACGCGCTCAGTAGCCGGGCCCCGGTAGCCTTCAGCCAATCACCCGCACCCCAATCTCCCCCGTCCCTCGTCGCTCGGGCCCCCGCTCGCGCTGGCAGGCCAGGACGACGGCCCAGAACTTGTCAGCGTGCCCGCGGTTGGTGCGCTCGGCGTCGAAGAACACCTTGCCTGAGGGCAGCACGCGCCTCTTGATGGAGTGAATCTGCCCGACGAGTTCGCGGTCGCGCGGAAGGGTGACGTCCCTTCGCTGGAGGAGAATCTTGAAGTCGGTGGCCCAGCGCTCCTTGGCCTCGTTAGTGAAGTTCTCGGCCACGACCTGTGGGAAGTCACGAGCGAGGTTCTCGGCGAGGTTCATGCCGATGCCGCTTCTGTCGACGCTGAGGCGCGCCACGGGCAGGACGGAGAGGAGGCGCCGGAGGTCAGCGAAGGGTGCGCCTTCGAAGCTGCGAAGCATGCGGAAGGTGAGACGTGGTATGGCGCTTTATTGGCGAGGGACTCAGGGCAGGACGATCAGACTGGTGGAGGCGGAGTCGTTGCCGCTGTTTGCATCATGATCCAGGGTCTTGGTTTTTGCGAATGCCTTGAAAGTTAGCTCTCCAGGTGCGCGTGGGATGCATTGGACGGTCACCGTGAGGTGGTTGCCCGGAGTGAGATTGCCGAGCCCGCAGAGGATGCTGCTTTGCTTACTGTGCGTGCACGAGCCTTGGCTAGTAACCACCGAGACGAAGTCGAGCGAGCGGGGGAGTGGAATTGCACCCGCGATGAACAGGGCGTCCTCTGAGCCCGAATTGCGGACGACCATTGTCAGGGTGAGCGGCTGATTCACTCGGGCGGGCGACGGGGTGACGCTCAGGGTTGTAGCGGTATCCACGCGAAGCGGTTGGGGTTCACAGGCGTCGCCAAAGCCATCGCCATCCGCATCAGCTTGGGAGTTGTTGGGGACGCTGGGGCAGTTGTCCTCACCGTCGGGAATGCCATCGCCATCCGTGTCGAGTAGATTCAGCCTTTCGGTGTCGAGGGGAGGTTCATCCTCTGGCGCGAAACGGACTGGAGGTGGGAGAGCGGTGAGGGGGCGTGATAGTGCGGGTGGCCCGCTGTCTGGATGCGTCCCCGAGGAACCATTTCCGAAGCAAGCTACGCCGCCGATGAATGCTGGTGCCAGTGCAGTGAGCAGGGCATGGCGTGCGAACCTATTTTGCCAGGACTTGAGTGAGTGGCTCGGTTGGAGCCGGATGGCGAGTGGGGGCACGCGTCCTCCTAGTCGAAGTCTATCCCGCTAGTTCATAGCACGGAGGAAGTTTTTCTGACTGGGTAGGAGGTCATGGATGGGGGATTGGGAGGCCCGAGCTAATGGGTAAAGGATTACTATTTACCCAATCACCCTCACGCCAATCTCGCCGTTGCTTCGGCGCTCCGGCATGCGCTCTCACTGGCAAGCAAGGACGACTGCCCAGAACTTGTCCGCGTGGCCGCGGTTGGTGCGCTCGGCGTCGAAGGACACCTTCCCCGAGGGGAGTACTCGCCGCTTGATGGAGTGAATCTGCCCGACGAGTTCGCGGTCGCGCGGAAGGGTGACGCCCCTTCGCTGGAGGAGAATCTTGAAGTCGGTGGCCCAGCGCTCCTTGGCCTCGTTGGTGAAGTTCTCGGCCACGACCTGTGGGAAGTCACGAGCGAGGTTCTCGGCGAGGTTCATGCCGATGCCGCTTCTGTCGACGCTGAGGCGCGCCACGGGCAGGACGGAGAGGAGGCGCCGAAGGTGGGCCTCCTGCTCTGCGAAGGGCACGCCCTCGAAGCTGCGCAGAATGCGGCACATGAAGCGGCCCGCCACCTCCTCGAAGACGGCCAGCTCGGAGCGGTCTCGCGTGCGGCCCACGTCGAAGCCCGCCACCAGACGCCCCTGGGGCACGGGCACGTCGGAGGCGTCCTGGGCCAAGGGCAGCTCGTCGGTGGTGCAAGGGAGGATGAGCTCGTAGGGCAAGAAGCTGTAGGACTCGTCGACGTAAAAGGCATTCGAACTCCTGCTGGAAGTCCTCCTGCGGCAGCGAGTCGAACTGCTCCACGAGGACGGGGCGCCCGAAGCGAGCGACGCGCTCCTCGGTGGACATGAGGGGCGCCTCCACTGCGGCGCGCCTCACGTTCAAGCTGAAGAAGCGGCATAGCCACCAGGGCACGTGCTGACGAGTGTGGTGCGGGTACTTGCGCAGCTCCTGTGAGGCGATTTCCCAGAAGATGCCGCGCCGGCCCAGGGGCGTGCTGCAGCCCGTGAGCTGCCCGTGGGAGCGTAGGATGAGCGCGGTGCTGCCCGTGTAGACCTCGCGGTCGTTCACGTAGTGCGCCAGCTCGTCGAGGTACGCGTCGCCCCGCTTTCCGCGCGGAGGCTTGGAGGGCACGGAGATGATGCGGGAGAGGCGCCGGCCCTTGGCGTTGGACTCGAAGGCCAGCTCCGTCTTCGCATCGGTGACGAGCTTCTTCTGGAAGGCAGTGGGCAGCTCCTCGTACACCTGCCGGGCGATGAGCACCTTCTCCACCGCGTCCGAGAGGTTGTAGGAGACGAACACCGCAGTGTGGCCGTCACGCAGGTGGCAGCGGGCGAGGGCCTCGAGGGCGAAGAGGAAGGAGAAGCCCACCTGGCGGCTCTTCGCCACCCATCGGAAGCGGGAGTGGTTGTCCAGCATGGCCTGCTGGTAGGGCTCCAGCACCACCGGTTCGCTGTCGTAGTGGCACAGGCCGGAGATGAAGCCCGACTCGGTGGCCAGCCACTGGGTGAGGTCGTCCTCGGTCCGCTTGACGATGCCGAGCGTTACGGTGCCCTCCTTCAACCGAGGCCGACGGAAATCGCCGAGGCGCGAGCGGCGTCTTCCAGGATGCCGAGTACCTCGGGCCGCCAGAGAATCTGGTAGGCGGCATGGCCGTGACGGCTGAAGGGGACGGCCTCTGCGTAGTCCCGGCCCGCATCCGTCAGCTCCCACTCCTCGCGCACGTTGCGCCGCTGGAGGCCGAATGCCTCCAGGCGGAGGTTCATCTTCCGGGCGGACAGCCTCAGCTTCTGGCCGAGCTGCGTGGCGTTGAGCCGCGCGGGGGGCTCGGCGGCAGCCGGCAGTCCCCTGCGATGGGGCTCCATCGTCAGCCCGGTGTCCGTGTGGATGGCGTCGAGGGCGCAGGCTGCTGCCATCTCCGGCTTGAGACCTGGAACGATGGAGGCGAGCGTCCTGGCCACTTCCAGGTGGGCCAGCACCTGGGCTTGGAGCGGCGGGGGCAGGGCCGGGAGCGGCTGCGGTGACGGAGCACCTGGCGCCGAGTAGCTGCCCGTTCTGCGGAGGGTGGGCAACACCTCGTGTGTCACCCAGTGCTTGAAGCGTCGAGCCTCGGGCTTGCGACTGGTGAAGGTGAGCACGTAGAGGCCGGGCTCGTTGACCACGGTCATCTCCTGTGGGCCTCCAGGGGTCTGCACAGTACGCAGACCCTTTTCGTCGTCTCCGAGGCGACGTGTTTGCTCGGTGTTGATGGTGAGCGCCGCGCAGACGTCCGCGGCGACGAACCATGGCTCACCCTGCTCATCGATGACGACGCGCACGTGGTGCGACTCGAAATTGAAAGCGACAAGCTGATTCACGGCGACTCCTTCTGGGAGCGGTTGGGGGGAGGTAAGGGCCGCGCGGGCCAGCAGCGTGGTTAATGACTTGTCTTGTGGGGGCGACAGAGCGTGCATGGCCGCGTCCTCTTCACGAAGGAGCCGCCATGTCTGCTTATGCCGCTGTCGCCCGTGCACCCCGCACCCTCACGGAGAAGGAGGTGAACCTCCTTCTGCGCGTCACGGGGCAACACCGGGATGGATTCCGAGACCACTGCCTCTACAGCCTCGCGCTGGCCTCGGGCCTGCGTGAGCACGAGCTGGTGGCAATCAACATCGGTGACGTCTTCGACGAGCGCGGGCGCGCACGCCGGCACGTGACGCTGACCGTCTTCAAGGGCAGCCGCCGGCACCCGGGCCCCCAGGAAATCGTCCTCGCCGACACGGTGCGCGCGAAGCTGGAGAAGCTCCTGCGCCTGAAGCGCGCACAAGGGCATGACGTGGGGCCCCTGGCGCCGCTCTTCCTGAGCCGCAAGGGCCTGCGCCTGTCCACGCGGCAGGTGCGCCACGGCTTCGCGGTGTGGCAGGAGCGCGCGGGGCTGGAGCGGCACCTGAACTTCCACGCCGTGCGCCACACCGCGTGCACCGGGGTGTACCGGAGGACGAAGGACATCCGCCTCACCCAGAAGTTCGCGAGGCAGCGAAGCGTCGACTCCACCGTCATCTACACGCACCCCTCGGACGACGAGCTGGTGCGCGTGACGAACGACTTGCCCTGCTGATGGGGCACGCCGCCTCCGCGCTGAGCGCCCGCGAGAGCCCCAGGGCGGGGCGGGCAGCCGCGCGGAGGCGGTGAGGGGCGGACGTGCGCGATACCCGCGCGGGCCGCCCCAGGCGCGGCCGGCGAAAGTGAACACCCCGCGCCGTTCACTTACCGAGTGCAAATGAACAGGGGAGGGGTGTACCGCACCGGATTGTTGAGACACCAGGTTGGTCGTAATCAGGCCGCCTGCTTCGACTGCATCAGCTCCCGCCGGGCCTGACTCGGCGAGAGGAAGTGGTGACGCTCCAGCAGCCAGTGCTCGT
>JAFAAN010000021.1 GCA_023426545.1 Pseudomonadota bacterium | reverse complement strand
CCCCCCAGGAGGCGCCTTCCCGCCGCATCACCGGCTACGACGGCGCGCCGAGGAGCGGCTCCTCGGTCGCGGGAGCCGGCTCGAAGTAGATGAGCGTCTTCACGTGGTCCGCGTCCTCGATGTCGAGGCACTCCAGCTCGCCGCTCTCGCTCTCGTCCGCGTAGATATGGTCGGGCTTCAGGATGCGGTGGGTCACCTCGCCGCCCGGACGGCCGACGATGATTTCGACGGCGCCCCGGTCGCTCCCCTTGGACTCCAGGCCAATCTCCACCAGCGGCAGGCGTCCCGCGAGGGGCTGGTCGCCGAAGTCCGCGCTCTCCGTCTCGATGCGCACCCAGTGGTCGCGCTCCAGGTTGCTCAGCAGGGCGAGGTAGTCCGCCCATCCCTCCCGGGGAATCTCCCGCGTGTGGTGCATGTGTCTGCCTCCGGATTCCGATGCCCAGCAGAACCGTAAGGCTTGTGCAGGCGGGGTGTGGAGCAGGCCTGCCCCCCCGGCATGCCAGCATCCATGGGGCGGTGCGCTCCTCCTGCCGGCCGCCGCTGCCGGGCTAGTCGACGCGCGCCTGGACGTGGCCGTCCTCCAGCGTCAGCCGGAGGGTGGCGGGGGCCTCGTCCCCACGCCCGAAGTGCTCGTAGGCCGCCTTTTCCAGCAGGGGGGCCAGCGTGGCGCGCAGCCCTCGTGCGCCTGTCTCCCGCTTGAGCGCGCGGGCCACCACGTACTCCCGCACCGCGGGCTCCACGCGCAGGCGCAGGCCCTCCAGCTCGAACTCGCGCTCATAGGCGCGCAGCACGTTGTCCTGGAGGATGTCTCCCAGGGTGGCCGCGTCCAGGGGCGCGAAGGAGACGAGCCGGTTGAAGCGGCCGATGAGCTCCGGGATGAAGCCGTAGCGGGCGAAGGCCGTCGTCTGCTCGAGCTGCTCCTCCGTCACGCGCGTGGCGATGCGCTCCTTGTGCGAGCCCAGGGGCTCGCGGCCGAAGCCCAGGTGCTCGCCGCGCTCCAGCCCCTCCGCGGTGGCCTTGAGGCCGCTGAAGGCGCCGCAGGCGATGAAGGTGACACACGCCAGCTCCATCCGCCCCGGTTGCTGGCGGCTGGTGAAGCCGAAGTCCGGCGGAAAGTCCGCGCTGGGCGCGGAGAGCAGGTGCAGCAGGCTGCGCTGCACGCCGAAGCCGCTGACGTCCTTGGTGGTCTGCTGCCCGGCGAAGCGGCTGTCGGAGCGGCTGGTGGCGAGCTTGTCGAACTCGTCCATGCACACCACGCCGCACGCGGCCCACTCCGCGTCGCGGTCCGCGACTTCGTACAGGCGTGACAGCAGCGTGTTGACGTCGTCGCCCACGTAGCCCGTCTCCGAGAACTGCGTGGCGTCCGCCAGCACCGTGGGCACGGCGAGGATTTCTCGGAACAGCAGCTCCACGAGGAAGGTCTTCCCGGAGCCCGTGGGGCCCAGGAAGAGGCAGTTCTCCCGCGTGCCCGGCTCGGGGGGGAGGCCCTCCAGGTGCAGGCGACGGATGCGGCGCAGGTGCCGGTAGGCCAGCACGGACGCCGCGCGCCGGGCCTCCGGCTGTCCCCGGTAGCCCAGGTCCGTCAGCCGCCCGTCGATTTCGCGCGGGGAGAGGACCTCGATGGCGGCGACGCGGGCGCGCACGTCGTCGTCACCGGGGCGGGGCAGCGGCTCCAGGCCGGGACGGGTGGGGCTCATTCGAGAGAACTCCAGGGCGAGGTGGGGGCGGCCAGACGAGGCAGGACGGGGAGCCGCCCTCGGCGCCACGGTGATGTCACGAACACCGTCGGCCGGTGTCCATTCCTACCGGAGTCCTGCACACCCGTGAACAGGAGGCCGTGCTCCCGCGCAAGGAGTGCTCCTCAAGGACGGGGGCGGCGCACTACACGGACACCCCCATGGTGCCAGTGGACGCGTCCCGGGCTTCGCGAGCGCAAGCGCCCCTGCTGGGGGCATGGGTGGAGGACGGCCGGCGGGTGCGCTGGCGCGTCTGGGCGCCCGGCCACCAGCGCGTGGACGTGGTGCTGCACGACGCGCAGGGCAACCCCGGGCGCGTGGTGCCCATGACGCCGGAGCCCGGGGACTGCTTCGGCGCGGTGCTGGAAGGCGCGGGGGCGGGGCTGCGCTACAAGCTGCGCGTGGATGGCGAGGGCCCCTTCCCGGACCCCTGGTCGCGCTCACAGCCGCAGGGGGTGCACGGGCCGTCCGAGGTGGTGGTGCCGGACTTCCCCTGGACGGACGCGGGCTGGAAGGGCGTGGCGCCCCAGGCGCTGGTCCTCTACGAGCTGCACGTGGGCACGGCCACGCCCGAGGGCACCTTCGAGGCGCTCATCCCCCGCCTGTCCGGGCTGAAGGCGCTGGGCATCACCGCGCTGGAGCTGATGCCGGTGGCGTCCTTTCCGGGACGGCGCAACTGGGGCTACGACGGCGTGGACCTCTTCGCGCCCCAGCACACCTATGGCGGCCCGGAGGGCCTGCGCCGCCTGGTGGACGCCGCGCACGCGCAGGGGCTCGCGGTGCTGCTGGACGCCGTCTACAACCACTTCGGACCGGACGGGAACTACCTGCGTGTGTATTCGCCGCACTACTTCACCGGCCGCCACCACACGCCGTGGGGCGACGCGGTGAACTACGACGGCGAAGGCAGCGCGCACGCGCGGGCCCTGGTGCTGGCCAACGTGGAGATGTGGATTCGCGACTACCACCTGGACGGCCTGCGGCTGGACGCGGCGCACGCCATCCTCGACGACGGCGCGCCCCACCTGCTCACCGAAATCGCCGAGCGCGCGCGGGCCGCCGCGCCCGGGCGGCACGTCCACGTCATCGCGGAGGACGAGCGCAACGAGCGGCGCCTGTTGCGCCCCGTGGCGGAGGGCGGCCTGGGGCTGGATGGCGTGTGGGCGGACGACTTCCACCACCAGCTGCGCCGCGCCTTCGCGGGCGACAGCGAGGGCTATTACCAGGACTACACGGGCAGCACGGAGGACCTGGCGCGCACGCTGAACCAGGGCTGGTTCTACGAGGGGCAGGTGTCGAAGAACCTGGGCCATGCGCGCGGCACCCTGGCGGACGGGCTGGAGCCCTGGCGCTTCGTCCACTGCATCCAGAACCATGACCAGGTGGGCAACCGGGCCCTCGGTGGGCGGCTCGGCCAGGATGTGCGGCCAGAGGCCTTCCGCGCCATGAGCGCGCTGCTCCTGCTGTCGCCCTACACGCCGCTGCTCTTCATGGGGCAGGAGTGGAACGCGAGCACCCCCTTCCTCTACTTCACCGAGCACCACGCGGAGCTGGGGCGGCTCGTCACCGAGGGCCGGCGCAAGGAGTTCGCCGGCTTCGCCCAGTTCTCGGGGACGCAGGTGCCGGACCCGCAGGCGGAGGAGACCTTCACCCGCTCCCGGCTCGACTGGAGCGAGGCGGAGAAGCCCGGCCATGCGGGCGTGCGGACGCTCTACCGTGAGCTCCTGCGGCTCCGCGCCTCGGAGCCCGCCCTGCGGGAGACGGCGCGCGGCAGCTACGAGGCGCGGGCCTTGGGGCCGGACGCCCTGGTGCTCGAACGGCGTGGGGGCGGCCAACGACTGCGGGTGTTGCTCTGCCTGCGCGGCGCGGTGGAACATCCGGTGCCCGCGGGCTCGGAGCTGATGCTGTGGACGGAGGCTGCTCGCTTCGGCGGCTCCGAAAAATTGCAGCCATTGAAACAAGACACCGTGCGGCTGAAGGGTTCGGCCGTGGCTGTGATAAGACTTCCCGCAAAAGACTGATAAAGCGCGCGATGTTTCATCACGCGCGCCGACGGTGAGCGAGCGGGCATGGCTGAAAACATGCTCAAGAAATGCGCTGGGAATTCCCTATCGGCGCAAAGGGTATTTGGGCCCGCAGTTCGTCGTTGAGTCGTAACACCTCTGACAACTCCCGGAGAGCACACCCCGCGTGAGGGGGCTTCAAGGGAGACCAGGGGATGGAAGTCCACCCGCCGCGGGGGGAACGCCGCGCGCCGGTGTGGCCCTGGCCATGCCGGTGAGTCGCGGAAGCTCGCGGCCTGACCTGAGGTAGTCACTTGAATCGACAGCACTCGATTTCGTCCCGCGAGGGATGGAAGCGCTTCCGCACGTCTGTCACCGCGTTCTCGCTGGCCGCTGGCGCGTTCGCGACACCCGCTCTGGCCGCTGGAGGCTTCACGTCCGCGACCGCCAGCTCCTATGAGGTCGAGCTGGGAAACTCGCCCGCGATGGCCATTGACGGCAACAGCGCCACGCGCTGGTCGGCCTCCGGCGCGGGCCAGTGGATTCGCGGCGACATGGGGGCCGTGAAGCCGCTGAATGGCCTGGATATCGCCTGGTTCCGCGGCAACGAGCGTATCAACCTCTTCGACATCTCCACCTCGACGGATGGCTCGAAGTACACCCAGGTGTTCGTCGGCATCTCCTCGGGCAAGACGAAGGACCTCGAGCGCTTCACCTTCCCCACGGTGAACGCCCGCTACGTGCGCGTCACCTTCTACGGCAGCACCCAGACGACCTGGGGCAGCATCACGGACATGGCCGCCATCGCCGGCCCCTCCACGCCGGAGCCCGAGCCGGAGCCCGGGCCTGGCCCCGGGGACCCGGACCCCGGCCCGACGCCCAGCCAGGACAAGTTCGGCGTGAAGATGATCTACCCGACCAAGTCGGGCGGTGAGCAGTGGTTCCTGGCGGACAACGCGACGTCCGACAAGCGCTTCGACCCTCAGGACACCATCACCCGCAACTCGGACGGCTCCTGGAAGATGAAGAGCAGCAAGGTGCGCATGTCCGTGTTCACCTCCACGGGCTACAGCGCGTCGAAGATTCCGACCTACGACCGTGACGTGCTGGCCAGCCGGGGCTACATGCAGGCGGCGAACGACTGGCGGAACGTGGAGATGACGGGCTTCATCAAGGTCAACTCCGTGTCCGACAACTCGGACAACTTCGCCTGGTACGCGCGCGGCGGAAAGCACAACGACAACAACTCGGGGTGCGAGGGCAGCTCCTACAAGGGTTCGCTGCACTACGACGGCCGGGTCCGCTGGCAGAAGGAGACGTGGCACGTGTCGTACGACCAGTCGTCGTACAAGACGGGCACCGCGGCGCTGAAGGGCCGCTGGGTGGGCTTCAAGTCGGTGATGCGCAACACCAAGGTCAACGGCAAGGACGCCGTGCACCTGGAGATGTACCTCAACGAGAACGCCGACAAGGTCACCTGGAAGAAGGTCTACGACATGGTGGACTCGGGCAGCTGGGGCGGTGACGCGAGCCACTGTGGCGGCGCCGTGAACGCCATGCCCATCACCTGGGGTGGCCCCATCGCCGTGTTCCGCTGGGACAGCGCCAAGGACGTGGACTTCAAGTGGATGTCCGTGCGCGAAATCGCGCCGGAGCAGTGAGCCGCTGACCGCGTGACGCCCGTCCCGGTGCTCCTTCCCTGGAGTGCCGGGGCGTGGTGCTTTCAGCGCAGGCGATGGGCCCCATCACCGGGGTCCAGCCCCCTCGTGGCTTCCCCCTGTCGACAGGGGCCCCTCTCCCGTGTTCTGGATTCGGCCTGATATGGCCATGAACGTCCAGACCGCTACCGCGTCGTCCGACCGCATCTGGGAGCAGGAAATCCTCCCCGCGCTCGAACGCTACATCCGCATCCCCAACAAGTCGCCCGCCTTCGACCCGGACTGGGTCCGCTCCGGCCACATGGAGGCCGCGGTGCAGCTCGTCGCGGACTGGTGCCGCGCCCAGGCCCAGCACCTGCCCGGCCTGGTGCTGGAGGTGGTCCGCCTCAAGGACGAGAAGGGCCGGGAGCGCACGCCGGTCATCTACATGGAGGTGCCGGGCACGAAGGGCGACGACACCGTCCTGCTCTACGGCCACCTGGACAAGCAGCCGGAGATGACGGGCTGGCGAGAGGACCTGACGCCGTGGACGCCGGTGCGCGAGGGCGACAAGCTCTACGGCCGCGGCGGCGCGGATGATGGCTACTCCGCCTTCGCGTCGCTCACCGCCATCCGCCTGCTGCGCGAGCAGGGGCTGCCGCACGCGCGCTGCGTGGTGCTCATCGAGGCGTGCGAGGAGAGCGGCAGCTATGACCTGCCGGCCTACATCGAGGCGCTGGCGCCGCGCATCGGCAAGCCGTCGCTGGTGGTGTGCCTGGACTCGGGCTGCGCCAACTACGAACAGCTCTGGATGACCACGTCGCTGCGCGGCATGGTGGCCGGCGACCTGCGGGTGGACGTGCTCACCGAGGGCGTGCACTCCGGCGACGCCAGCGGCATCGCCCCCTCGTCCTTCCGCGTGCTGCGGCAGCTGTTGTCGCGCGTGGAGGATGAGGCCACGGGCAAGGTGCTGGTGGAGGCGCTGCACACGGAGATTCCGGAGGCGCGGCGCGAGCAGGCCCGCGAGGCGGCGAAGGTGCTGGGCGAGGAGGTCTTCACCAAGTTCCCCTGGGTGCCCGGCATCCGGCCCATGTCGGACGACGGCGCGGAGCTGGTGCTCAACCGGACGTGGCGCCCGGCCCTGTCGGTGACGGGCGTGGACGGCATGCCGGCGCTGAGCAGCGCGGGCAACGTGCTGCGGCCCTTCACCGCCGTGAAGCTGTCCATGCGCATTCCTCCGCGCGTGGACCCCAAGGCGGCCATGGAGGCGCTGACGCAGGCGCTGGTGAAGGACCCGCCGTACGGCGCGAAGGTGACGTTCCGGGGTGAGAAGGCCGGCACCGGCTGGGACGCGCCGCCGCTGGCGTCCTGGCTGTCGAGCGCGGTGGAGTCCGCGTCCGCCAACTTCTTCGGCCGGCCGGCCATGGCCATGGGCGAGGGCGGCAGCATCCCCTTCATGGGCATGCTGGGCGAGCGCTTCCCGGAGGCGCAGTTCCTCATCACGGGCCTGCTCGGACCGGGCAGCAACGCCCACGGCCCCAACGAGTTCCTCCACATCCCCACCGGCAAGAAGCTCACCTGCTGCGTGGCCAGCGTCATCGCCGACCACTTCAAGCGGTAGGCGGCGCCTACCGTGCCCGCTCCCGCGCCGGGAGCGGGCTACAGCGCATCGGCGCTCAGGCGCACGGTGCGGCGGTTCCAGGAGAACGTCAGGCGCTTGCCCGTCTCCGGCCAGTCGAAGGACACCGCGCCCTTGCGGCGGTCCGCCTCCAGCGCCAGGCGCACGCCCCATTGAGGCGCGTCCTGGACGCGGCGGCGGAGGTCGGGCGCGGCGGCGTCCACCGCGTCGCGGACGGCCACCCCCAGGTTCATCAGCGTCAGCTGCGCTCCGCCGAGGATGTGCGGCGCGGGCGGCGCCAGGGCGTCCGGGAGCGGCTGGGGCCCCACGGGCTCGAAGCCGGTGCGCGGGGGCGCGTGCATCTGGAGCAGGGGCCCTCCGCCCGCCTTGCGGAAGAAGTAGGGCACGTCGTAGCGGCGAAGCTGCTCGCGCTCCTCCGGGCTGAAGCGCGCGCGGGCACCACGGCCCGCGGTGGAGCGCGGGCCGTGCGGCAGCATCATCTGCTCCAGCGGCGCGTCGTACGCGTCCGAGGCCTTGACCAGCACGCGCACGTAGTGCCGCTTCGCCGCGCGCTGGAGGAACGCCGTCACGCGCTCGCGTTCCAGCAGCAGCCGCGTCCACACGTCGAACAGGCCGCGCAGGAAGGGCAGCAGGTACGCCGCATGCCCCACGCGGCCCTCCGTGTCCGCCATCAGGGCGCGGGCCTCGCTCCGGGCCCAGGCACGGCCGCGCGGCCGCAGCTCGAGTCCGCCGTTGCGCGTGGGGAAGAAGCACAGCAGGGGGCCGCCGGTGGTGCACCACCACGCGCGCCACTCGAAGCCGACGTGGTGGTTGCCGCGCCGGGTGGCGCCGGGGACCAGCCCCGTCTCGGGGAGCCGGCGCACGGGGCAGAAGAACAGCTCCAGGTCCACCAGATAGGGCCGCGGCTCGCGCTCGCCCCGGCGGGTGCCCACCACCAGGTTGCCGCTCAGCAGGTCCGACGCGCCCACGGCGAAGCACGCCCCCGTGAGCGCGCCGGCTTGATGCCAGAAGCGCGCGGCCTGGGCGGGAGGGAGTTGGCAGCCCTGGAGCTCCAGCCGGGGCGAGCGCCGCAGCGTGCCCCACTGGCGGGGGCGCTCTATCCAGTCCTGCCAGCTATAGGCGAAGCGGTCCGCCCCCCGCCCATGCAGGACGCGCAGGGTGGGGAGCCGCACCTCGCCCGAGGCCACGGGCAGGCGGTTGACCCAGTCGAAGAACGAGCGGGGGCGGCGCGGGCCCGGGTCCGCGAGGAAGAGGGCCTCCCCTCCCGCGGGCCGGGGCTTGTAGGCCAGCGCGCCGCCCCGGCGGAACTGGACGCGCAGCACCTGTTGCCGGCCGTTGTGTGTCTCCTCGGGGTTCGCCCACAGCCCGGTGACGGGGCCCTCGAAGCCGGCGCGCTGGAAGACGCCCGCCTTCAGGTCCCTCGCGAGCCGCTTCACGAAGAGGTCGAAGAAGGCGAGGAAGCCGTCCAGCAAGACCTGGAGCCCCGGGTGGGGCGCGCCGGTCCGCGAGGCCCCGGCGCACAGGGTGAAGGCATCCGTCACCAGGGGGCCGAACAAGGCGCTCTGGGTGATGCGGACCACCCGCGCCGCGAACAGGCCCGGGTGCCGGCTGGCAATGGACGCGCAGCCCGTGCCCAGGGCCTCGCAGAACGCCACCAGCGGCTGGAAGTCCGGCCGGGTGAGCAGGGCGCCCAGCATCCTGGCGTCATCCGGACCCTGGAGGAAGCGCGCCACCTGGAGCACGCCTTCGGGGCCTCGCTGGACGACGGGCGGGAAGAAGCCGGTGGCCCGGCCCTGGCGGACGGCGTCCACCAGGCGGCGGGTGTGGGGCGGCAGGCGAGGGGGCGCGGCGGGAGGTGGCGGAACAAGGGAAAGCAGGACGTTCGCCCTTCGCGGCATCAGTCAACCCTGGCCCAGGTGTCTGGAAATGGAAACGCGCGGCCCAGCGGGTGCCGGGACGCGCGTGACAGCGTTTGAGCGCGCGAGCGGCGCGTCTCAGACGCAGTAGATGGTGCGGGAGCAGGTCGCGAGCAGGTTCGTGGACGCCGCGGGCTTCACCGCCTTGTCCAGCTGCTGGAGCACCTGGGTGAGCTTCTTGGTCTGCTTGGATGCCTTCGCCTTCGTCTTCGCCTTCGTCATGGGAAGCCTCCACACGCTGGGGTCAGACAGCTCAGTCACGGTAAAGCCTGTAAAACCAATGAGTCAAGCCGAGGTGTCTCTATGGGCCGCGTGGATTACCGGCAAGGTGGACGGCTCGGAATGACAGCAGAATCTCGAGCATCCTGCGCATTCCTTCGCGTGTGGGGGGCAGGGGGACCGAGGGGGCCGCGCGTCGGGAGCCACCCGGGGGAAAGGGGCGCAGCAGGTCGCCCACGGACACCTCACGGGCCGAGTTCAGCGCGGCGATGAGCTGGGGGACGGCGCGCTGCCGCCCCGATACCTGCACGGCGTGGCCATTGGCCGAGCAGCACCAGCCCTTGTCCGTCTCCTCCATGAGAATGGGAGAGCTTTTGTCTCCCTGGAGGGTGTGTGTGTCTTTCAGGGGCCGGCGGCGGGCCGGCGGGGGCGCGGGCTCGAAGCCCCCCGCGGAGAGGCGGTTGAGCCACAGCGTCTGGAGGTTGGTGTGTGTCCTTGAGACGCGGCTTGTTTCACGCAACGCGCGCGCTGCGTTACGCAGGGCGGCGGGCAGCGTACGGGGCAAGACGCCGTTGGACGTGAGGGCGCCGCGCACCAGGGGGCTGGCCGGGCGTGGGCGGGGCGCCTCGGCGTGCCCGGCGCGCAGCAGGTCCTCCACGTCGTAGTGGGCCTGCTGCTCGGAGATGGGGATGCCCACGTTGACGCTGGTGGCCACGCCCCGGCCCACGCTCTCGCCCACGTGGTAGTAGGTGGAGGGCCAATACAGGATGTCGCCCGGCTCGACCTCCGCGACGAATGAGTCCGCCAGATAGGGCGCGTAGTCCACCAGGGTGCTGACGGGCAGGCTCCAGGGACGCTTGGACCAGAAGCGCATCCGCTTGCGGCCCCTCAGGGCGAAGAGGAACGTGGTGAAGCGGTCCAGGTGGACGCCCACCGGGCTGTGCTCGTAGTTGCCATGGAACAGGGTGGTGATGCCGCCCGTCAGGGGCAGCCCCACGCGCCGCCACAGCGCCGCGAAGAAGGCCCGCTCCCGGGACCAGAGCGCGAAGCCATGGGCGTGCAGGCGGGAGAGGATGAGCGCGTAGCGGCGCGTGCCCAGGGCGGATGTGAGGCGCGCGTCATAGCCGTCCAGCGAGCCGTCCGCGTCGCGAGGGAGCCAGGGCTCCAGTTGCACCTGCTGCTCGGCGCCCAGGGTGAACTGGATGTCGGTGCGCGCCTCGAACCCGGTGGGCGCGGCCAGCCCGCCTCGCGAGGCACCGGCCGCGGCGTCGAATACGTCCGCCTCCACGAAGGGGCTGGCGCCCGTCCCCTGGTAGAGCACCGGGCGCTGGTTCCAGTACCGCGTGACGAAGGTGTCCCAGTCGAACGTGCGCTGGATGTCGATGCGGGCCATGGCTCAGGGCTCCGTCGGAGGCACGCGCTCGATACCGCGCAGCGCATGGAGGGTTTCCAGCAGCGCCCGCACCTGGGCCCGCTGGGAGGCTCCCCGCGCCAGCGAGCACAGCGCGCCGACGCGCACGGGCACGCCGGGGGCGAGGGCGTCCAGGACATGGGCCGCGAAGGGGCCTGGACCGGCGAAGGCATGGCCATTGACGGCCCACAGCCACTGCCCCGGGCTGTCCAGCATCCGCACCACGCGGCCCGGGTGGGCCTTGCGCACGAATGCGTCTTCTTCCAGGTGCTGGGGTGGGCGCGGCGGTGGCACCGGCTCTAGCGCCGAGGCGCTGACGCGCCGGGCCCACACGATGCGCAGCGCCTGCTGCAGGTCCGGTCCGCTCGTCACGTCCTGGAGCGCGTGGGCCGCCCGCTCCAGGGGCGGCACGCGGGCGCGGCCCCGCTTCCAGGGGTAGGTCAGGAAGGGCACCGCGCGGTCCGGCCCGAGCTGCCCGTCCAGGAGCTTCACCGCCAGGCCCTTCACGGCGTCCAGGGGCTCGCTGCCGCGCACCGGAATCCACAGCCGCAGCGCCAGGGCTCCCTCGTCGCTCGTCTCCTCCTGCCAGACGTGGGAGGGCGCATACAGCACGTCTCCGGCGCGGGCCTCCATGGCGCGAGCCCGGCCCGCGTCCTCCGTCCAGTGGCGGACCCGCAGCCGTCCCTGGAGCACCACCGTGAAGCGGGAGTGGTGCGCGCGGCGCGCGGCGCCCTGCGGCGGCTGCCGGAAGCGGCCCAGCCACAGGTCGCTGACGATGGGCAGCACGGGGACGCCGACCTGCTCCAGCACGCCGTCGAGGAAGCCGCGGACGCAGTCCCACTGTGCGTAGTCCAGCACGAGCGGCTGCTCGACGAAGCACTGGAAGCCCCGCGCCGGGCCGAGCTTGCGGGTGACGCGCTGGAGATAGGCGGCGGCGCTCATGTCCTTCTCACCGGGAAGCAGCGTGCCCGGCGCGCGCAGGCGGGCCGTGTCCGCGAAGAAGCGCACGTCGGGCAGCGCGCCAAAGCGCGTGCCGAGGCGGAAGGGCGCGCTGACGGAGACGAGCCCCCGGAAGGCCTGCTCCGGAGGGAGGAGCGGGTGGCCCAGCCGCAGCCGTGTGGGGGACTGCTCCCAGTGTTCGCGCGCGAAGCGTGCCCAGTCGGGTGCGTGTCGGGTTGGCATCGAGTCCAGCATCGAAGTCCGGCGGGAGGGCGAGCGTCCAGCGGTGGATTTCTTCATGCACGACGGGCCGCGACGCGCGAGGCGGTTCTGGTAGGAGGCAGTCCTGTCCCCGCTGGAAAGGCCAGGTCCAACGATGAAGCTCTATTTCAATCCCCGAAGCCGCGCGACCATCGCCAAGTGGATGCTGGACGAGTGCGGCGCGCAGTACGAAATCGTCCCCATCGACCTCGAGAAGAAGGAGAACAAGTCGCCCGACTTCCTGAAGGTCAACCCCGCTGGAAAATTGCCAGCCCTGGTGGATGGCGAGGACCGGCTGTTCGAGTGCGCGGCCATCTGCCTCTACCTGGCGGACAAGTTCCCCGAGGCGCAGCTGGCGCCGAAGCCCGGTGACAAGGACCGGGGGCGCTACCTGTCGCTGATGGTGTACTCCGCGTCGCAGCTGGAGCCGGCGATGGGCGACCACCTGCTGAAGCAGCAGCCGGCGCCCTCGCGGGGCTGGACGGACTTCGAGACGGTGCTGAACGTGGTGGAGCGCGAGCTGGGGGACGGGCCCTATCTGTTCGGCGAGCGCTTCACCGCGGCCGACGTGATGATTGGCTCCATGTTCATCTGGATGCGCAGGTTCGGCGCCACGACGGGGCGCCCGGCGCTGGATGCCTACGTCGACCGGCTGCTGGCGCGTCCCAAGGGACTGAAGGTGGGTTGAGACGGGAGGCCCGGACCACCGATGGGGAGTCGTCCGGGCCTTCCGGGGCCCATGTGGGCCGGGGCCTCAGTCGAGGACGCCGATGGTCTTCGCGCGCGTGACGGCGGTGCCCACGCTGACGTAGCCCTTGTACCAGGACGTGTTCTTCGTCCCCAGCTTGTCCTGCTGGAGGTGCGCGTGGGGGCCGGTGGCGTTGCCGGTGCCGCCGATGTTGCCCACCTGGCAGCGGTCACACGTGCGGTTGCGGGAGTCCGCCGTCTTGATGAAGTGCCACTGGCGGAACGTCCACCCGCTCTGCCAGGCGTGGCGCGCCTCGTTCTGGTTGCCGCTGCCGTTGCCGTTGCAGACGACGCCGCTGGTCCGGATGGTCACCGCCCAGTAGACGGAGCCGACCACGCCCGTCTCGGCGCCCCAGTAGTTGCACCGGCCGCCGGCGGCGATGTCCACCGCGCCGTGGAAGGTGCCGCTGCTGTAGTAGGTCAGGGCCGTCACCGAGCCGGTGTGGGTGCCCTTGACGGTGTGCGCCGCCGCGGAGGCGGGGATGAGCGCCAGCGCGGCGAGCGCGGCCAGCGACGTCTTCAAGGTGCTGCGCATGATTCGTTCCTTTCTGTGCACTGCTGTCATGGAGCCTGCTGCAACCGCTGTTTCTCCCTCAGGAGCAGGCTCCACTCCTGAAGGCCCGAGCCGAGAACCTGGATCCACGCGTCCGCCTCCGACGCCAGGCGCGGGTCCATGGCGCGCAGACGCTGGAGGTCGGGAATGGCGCCCTGGAAGCCGAGCTGCGCGACGCTCTGGAGCAGCGCCTTGCGCACGTTGGCGTCCTTCTCCTCGCGGTACATGGCGAGCAGGGACTCGCGCGCGCCCTGCATCTGCTCCGCGGGGACGCCGCCCAGCGCGTTGACGGCGGCCTTGCGCACGTTCGCGTCGTCGCTGCGCAGCAGCGACACGAGGCGGCCCGTGGACTCGGCGCTGACCTTCTCCGTGGAGAGGTTGTCCAGGATGCGCGCCGTCACCGCCGGGTCCGTCGAGGCCGCCGCGGCCGCCACCGCCGTGTCCGCCGCCGGGCCGTACTGGCCGGCGTAGACACGCGCGTTGTCCTCGATGAGGTTCGTCGCGGCCTCCTGGCGCACCAGGGGAGACTCGTCGCGCACCATCCGCTCGTACAGGTCGCCGGTGCGCTCCAGCGCGCTGGTGCGCCGCATGGCGCGCAGCGTGGCGGCGCGGATGGCCGGGTCCGCGTCCTGCAACGCGCGCTGGGCCACCACGTCCATGGCCTGGAGGTCCGCCTCGCGCTCGCTTCGGGCCACCAGCGCCGCCGCGAGGTGCTCGGCCATGATGGGGTCCGTCTCCCGCGAGAAGGCGTCGCGCAGCTCCGCGTCCGGCAGGGTGACGGCGGCCTCGCGCAGCAGCGTGCGCAGGTAGCGCTGGTAGGACGCGGAGCCGGAGTGGAGTCCGCGGCGGATGTCGTCCATCAGCCCCCGCACCGAGCAGGCGCCGGCCTGGAGCGCGGGGGGCGTGTCGGAGGCGGAGGCCCGCGCGGCGGCGGGCAGCAGCGGGCAGAGGGTGAGCGCGAGCAGGCCCATCGCGCGGCGGGTGGAGCGGCAGAGGCGTGGCATGGGGCTCCCGTGCTCAGTCGTGGCCGACGAGGCAGCCGAAGGGGTCCTGGTCGGGCAGGCTGTTCCAGAGACGGACGAAGTCGTGCAGTCCGCTCGCGTAGAGCTGCTCGAACGTCTGATAGAGCGGCTGGAAGCGCGGGTCGATGAGCGCCATGTTGGCCATGACGGGCAGCGCCTCGCGTCCCGCCGCGCGCGCGGCGAAGCGGAAGAGGGCCCACCGCACGCAGGTCTCCCGCTCCTGGGCGAAGGACTGGGAGAACAGCTCCAGCACCCGCGCGCCGTCGCCGGACACGGAGAGGTTGTGCGCGGCGGCCTCGCGACCGTCCGGGCTGCCCTCCTGGGTGAGCACCTGCGCGTACCGCGCGAGGGACTGCTCATCCAGCACGGGCGTGGAGAGCATGGGCGTGGACAGCGCCAGGTAGCGAATCTGCTCGTCCGGGGACTCGGTGCCGATGGTGAGCAGCGCGTCCATGTAGGGCGCCACCTGGCCCTTCGCCTCGAAGTCCCGCTTCATGACGCGGGCGATGGTGCGCGTGGCCGCCCAGCCCGCCTCGCCGGAGACGGGGTCCTTCGCGAAGGTGGTCAGCGTGTCCAGCGCCGCCGGCTCGAAGCGCTTCTGCGTGTCCAGCGCGGACAGGATGCCCGCGCGCCGCGCGCCGTCCAGCGTGGCGTCCATGCCCTGCGCGAGCATGCGCGTGGCCACCTGGGCGTGGTGGACGGCCTCGGAGCCTCGCAGCGCCGTCATGAGGACCTCGAACTCGTCGGGCCCCGCATCGCGCGCCCAGGACAGCACCTGCGCCGCGCGCTCCGCGTCCTGGCCAATCAGCTCGGTGAGGCGCTCCGTCAGGTAGTCCGCGACCAGCGAGTCGCCCGACGCGAGCAGGGGCGCCGCCCACGCGCGGAAGTTCTCCAGCGTCACCGCGGTGTCGAAGCGCGCCAGCTCCCGCCAGCACACGGCTTCCTCGAAGCGCGGAGGAGGCGGCTCCTCCCCAGGCGCTCCGCCAGCGCCCGCGGGGCCGCCGGGG
>JAFAAN010000134.1 GCA_023426545.1 Pseudomonadota bacterium | reverse complement strand
GCGCGGGGCGGGACGCGGCGGCGCGGGCGCTCAGCTCCTCGGGCGTGAGCAGGCGGAAGGCCTGCAGCTCCGGCGGTCCCTCGCGGACCATGCCCTTGGGGACGCGGTCCACCTCGACGGCGCCCAGGAAGAGCCAGCCCCCGGGGTTGAGCGAGCGCGACAGCAGGGAGATGGCCGCGTCACGCGCGGCGGGGGTGAAGTACGTGAGCACGTTGCGGCAGAGGATGAAGTCGAAGCGGCCGAAGCGCTCGGGCAGCGGCGCCAGCAGGTTCGCCTGGGCGAAGGTGGTGATGCGGCGGACGCCGGGGAGGATGGTGACCTCGCGCTCCCCCGTCTCCGAGTACAGCGGGAAGAGGTGGGGCGCCGACTCGCGCCGGGACCAGGTGCCGTAGGTGGCGCGGCGCGCGGCCTCCAGGCTGGCCTCGTGGATGTCCGTGCCCAGCACCTCCACCGGGAAGCCCAGCGGCACCGACGCTTGCAGGCACGCGGCCAGCGAGTACGTCTCCTCGCCAGAGGCGCAGCCCGCGCTCCAGCCGCGCAGGGCCATGCTGCCCCGCTGGAGCGCCGCGGGCACGGCCCCGTGGGAGATGAAGCGGAAGTGCTCGGGGTGGCGGAAGAAGTACGTCTCCCCCACCAGGGACGCCTTCACCAGCGCGGTGGCGAAGGCGGAGCCCGGGTGCAGCAGCTCCCCCATGAGGTCCACCAGGGTGCGGCCACGGCCCAGCTCCGAGCGCACCACGCGCTCCACCGCCTCGGCGGCGATGGCGTCGTCACGAAAGCCGGTGATGCCGGCGACTACCTCCCGCGCGCGCGTGAGGAGGCGCGGGTCGAGCTCTCCGCTCATGCGCTCCGCCTGGCCTCCGCGGCCTCGAGCATCGCCGGCAGCTCCCGCAGCAGCCCGCGCGCGATGAATACCCGCGGGTCCAGGATGGGCAGCGAGCGCCCTCCCGACCGCAGCATGCCGATGAGCCCCTCGCGCAGCGGTCCATGGTCGGCGCCGCCCACGCGCTCACGCCGGTCGATGTCCGCCGCCGCGTACTCCTCCGGGTCCTTCACCGTGTCCACCGACAGCGCCAGCGACACGCCCTCCGCCTCGATGACGACGAGCATGCGCTCCACGCGCGTCAGCTTGTGCTCCACGCCCAGCCGGCGCGCCACGTCCAGCACGCACAGCGCCGAGCCGCGCACCTCCACGTACTCACGCAGGTAGGCGGGGCCGGTGGGCAGCGGCCGGGTCGCCGGGTGCAGCAGCACCTCGCGCACCGCGTCCAGCGGGATGGCGAACTCCAGCTCCCCCACCGTCACGCGCAGCACCAGCAGCGAGCCCGTGCGCGCCCGCTGCCGGGCGCTCGCCATGGCCTCGCCCACCGCCTGCAGCAGCTCGTCCGCGCGGAACGGCTTGGCCAGGAACGTCTCCGCCCCCAGCCCCAGGCAGGCCTCCGCGCGGGACTTCTCCGAGGAGATGATGATGACGGGAATCTCGGCCGTGGCCGGGTCCGCCTTCATCCGCTGGAGGACCTCGTCACCGTCCATCTCCGGCATGGACAGGTCGAGCAGCACCGCCACCGGCTGCAGGCGCCCCACCTTCTCCAGGGCCTCGCGGCCGTTGCTGGCGGTGTGGATGGTGTAGTGGCCGGAGAGGATGGCCCGCTCCAGCGCGAGAATCGCGTCGCTGTCGTCGACGAGCAGCAGGGACGGCAGGCTCACGGCGGTCAGGCCTTGGTGAGGAACTGGCGGACCGTTTCCGTCAGCTCGTGGTGGGACACCGGCTTCTGGATGAAGGCGTTGGCGCCGGCTTCCGTGCCGCGCTGGCGCAGGTCCACGTTCTTCTCCGCCGTCAGCAGCACGATGGGCACCGACCGCACCTGCGGCATCGCGCTGGCCCGGACCTCCTTCACGAAGGTGATGCCGTCCATCCCAGGCATGTTGATGTCCGCGATGACGAGGCTCACCGGCACCAGCCGGAGAATCTGCAGCCCCCGCGCCGCATCGTCGGCCTCGACGGTCGAGACCTTCAGGTTCATCAGGTAGATCTTGACGATGTTGCGAACCGTCGGGCTGTCGTCCACCAGCAAGACGTTGGTGCTGTGGGTGCTCACTGTGCGGCGGCTCCTGCGCAGGCCCGCGACGTGCGGAGAGTCCTGCGAAACGTTCACGACTCTACCGTGAGGGCACTCACGTGAGAACTAGGGGAGGCCTGCCCGGCGTGATTCCGGGCAGGCAGGTGTCGGATGACCTCGCCGGATGTCCCCCGGGTCCGGATGCTCCCGGGGGGAAGGGGCTACTCGGCGGCCGGCTTGGGGGCCGCCGGGGCGGCCTCGTCGGGCTCGGGCGCCACGGGCGGGGCCCCCACCGCGTGGTAGCCGCCGTCCACGTGGATCATCTCGCCCGTGGTGGAGGGGAGCCAGTCCGACAGGAGCGCGCAGGCCGTGCGGGCCACCAGGTCGTGGCTGTCCCGGGCGCTCCAGCCCAGGGGCGCCTGCGCGCCCCAGCCCCGCTCCAGCGCCTTGAAGCCCGGAATCCCCTTGGCCGCCACCGTGGCCAGCGGCCCCGCGGCCAGCGCGTTGACGCGGATGCCCTTGGGCCCCAGGTCGCGCGCCAGGTAGCGCACGGTGGACTCCAGGGCCGCCTTGCACACCCCCATCCAGTCGTAGATGGGCCAGGCCACCCGGTTGTCGAAGTCCAGCGTGACGATGGAGCCGCCCTGCGTCATCAACGGCAGGCACGCCACCGCCAGCTCCTTCAGCGAGAAGGTGGAGATGCGAAACGCCGTCTGTGCGCTTTCCCACGGTGTGTTGAGAAAGTTGCCACCCAAAGCATCTTCGGGCGCGTAGGCAATGGAATGCAACACGCCGTCCACCCGGTCCCAGCGCTGACGCAGCGACTCGGTGAGCGCAGCGAAGTGCTCCGAGCTGGTGACGTCCAGCTCCAGCACCTCGATGCCGGGCTTGAGGCGCTTGGCGCTCCGCTCGGTGAGGGACTTCGCCCGGCCGAAGCCGGTGAGCAGGACCTCGGCCCCTTGCGCCAGGGCGTGCTCGGCGATGCCGTAGGCCAGGGACTGGGGGGTCAGCACCCCGGTGATGAGCAGCTTCTTGCCTTGGAGCAGCATGGAGACGGCCTCTTGCGGGAAGGGAAAAGAAAGGAAACGTGCTCTCTACCATTCCTCCCACGCGGAACGGTTGAAGTTGCACTCACCTGGCGCATGAATCCACCTGCTCCGCCGCCGGTGGTATGGCTTATCGCCTGTCGGGCGGCCGCGACAAAAGATGCTCCGAAAAACCCCAAACGGGACGCCCTTCCAGTAAAAGACGACACCGCCATGGCGAATTTCCAGGACACGTTCCTTTCCGGCGCCAACATCGACTTCATCGAGGGCCTCTACGCCCGGTATCTGGAGGACCCTGCCAGCGTGGATGCGAGCTGGCGCGAGGTCTTCGACCGAAGCAACGGCGCCGGCCGTCCCATCTTCAGCACCCGGTTGCTGGAGCCCGTCCCGGCTCCAGCCGCGGGCAAGGCCAACGGAAAGGCGGCCAAGGCCCAGGAGCCTGCTCCAGCCGCGGCGGCAGCCCCCGCCGCGGCGCCCACGCATGACATCGCGCTGCAAGCGCGCGTGGACCACACCATCTTCGCCTTCCGCCTGCGCGGCCACCTGCGCGCGAAGCTGGATCCGCTCGGCCGGCCGCGCCCGGCGCTGGAGCACGTGGCGGACGTGGGCCTGGTGGATGACAGCCACTTCACCGACGCCGAGGTCGAGCAGGTGGTGGAGACCAACGGCGTCTTCGGCGACCAGCGCGTGCGCCTGACGGACCTGCTGGCGCGCCTGCGCCGCACGTACACGGACACCATCGGCATCGAGTTCATGCAGATGCTCGACAGCCAGCGCCGCCGCTGGCTGATGCACCGCATGGAGGCCAGCGAGAACCGCACGGACTTCTCCGTGGAGGAGTGCCGGCACATCCTCACCAAGCTGTCCTACGCGGAGGGCTTCGAGAACTTCCTCCACACGAAGTACGTGGGCGCCAAGCGCTTCAGCCTCGACGGCGGCGAGGCGCTCATCCCCATGATGGACGCCCTGGCCGAAGTGGCCACGGGCATGGGCCTGAAGGAGATCGTCATCGGCATGGCCCACCGCGGCCGCCTCAACGTGCTGACGAACATCCTGGGCAAGCAGCCGGACCAGATCTTCAGCGAGTTCGACGGCCCCCGGAACCCGCAGGCCTACCTGGGCCGCGGCGACGTGAAGTACCACATGGGCTTCTCGTCGGACCACACCACGCGCGCGGGCCGCAAGGTGCACCTGTCGCTGGCCTTCAACCCCAGCCACCTGGAGGCGGTGGATCCGGTGGTGGAGGGCCGCGTGCGCGCCAAGCAGGACCGCGGCGGCGACACCGAGCGCATCGGCGTGATGCCGCTGCTCATCCACGGCGACGCGGCCTTCATCGGCCAGGGCGTGGTGCCCGAGACGCTCAACCTGTCCGGTCTCAAGGGCTACACCACCGGCGGCACGGTCCACATCGTCATCAACAACCAGGTCGGCTTCACCACCGACCCGCACGACTCGCGCTCGTCCATCTACTCGACGGCCATCGCGCAGATGCTGGACATCCCCATCTTCCACGTGAACGGGGATGACCCGGAGGCCTGCGTCCACGTCGCGAAGCTGGTGGCCGAGTACCGCCAGACGTTCAAGACGGACGTCGTCATCGACCTGGTCTGCTACCGCCGCTACGGCCACAACGAGGGTGACGAGCCCTCGTTCACGCAGCCGGCGATGTACGACATCATCCGCAAGCACCCGACGGTGCGCACGCTCTACGCGGCGAAGCTGGCGGCGCAGGGCAAGATTTCGGCCGAGGAGTCGGAGGCCATCAAGCAGCGCTGCCTGCAGGAGTTCGACGCGGCGCTCACCCGCGCCCGGCAGGAGAGCCAGTTCAAGGAGCCCAGCGCGCTGGAGGGCCTGTGGAAGCCCTACCAGGGCGGCGCCTTGAAGAGCGCGCCCAACGTGTCCACCGCGGTGGACAAGCAGGTGCTGTGCGACGCGCTGCGCAAGCTGTCCACGCTGCCGGAGGGCTTCAACGTCCACCGCGACGTGGAGCGCACCGTCATCAAGAAGCGCCTGGGCATGCTGGACAGCGGCGAGCTGCAGTGGAGCGAGGGCGAGTCGCTGGCCTACGCCACGCTGCTCTCGGAGGGCTACAACGTCCGCATCACCGGCCAGGACTGCGAGCGCGGCACCTTCAGCCACCGCCACGCGGTGCTGCACGACGTGACGACGGGCGAGAAGTTCGTCCCGCTGCGCCAGTTCGTCAGCGGCAAGGGCAAGAACGGCTTCCACATCTTCAACAGCCCGCTGTCGGAGATGGGCGTGCTCGGCTTCGAGTACGGCTACAGCCTGGACGTGCCGGACGGTCTGACGGCCTGGGAGGCGCAGTTCGGTGACTTCGCCAACGGCGCGCAGATCATCATCGACCAGTTCATCGCCGCCGGTGAGAGCAAGTGGCGCCGCCTGAGCGGCATCACCCTGCTCCTGCCGCACGGCTACGAGGGCCAGGGCCCCGAGCACTCCAGCGCGCGCCTGGAGCGCTTCCTGGACCTGTGCGCCGAGGACAACATCCAGGTCTGCTACCCCACGACGCCGGCGCAGATCTTCCACCTGCTGCGCCGCCAGGTGCTGCGCCCGGTGCGTAAGCCGCTGGTCATCATGTCGCCCAAGAGCCTGCTGCGCCGGCCGGAGGCCACCAGCAAGGTGGACGAGCTAGCCACGGGCACCTTCCAGGAGGTCATCCTGGACCGGGTGGACCCGGCGGGCGTGACGCGGCTGCTGCTGTGCAGCGGCAAGGTGTACTACGACCTGGCGAAGGCGCGGGACGAGCGCAAGGACGAGAGCATCGCCATCGTCCGGTTGGAGCAGCTCTACCCCTTCCCCGCCGACGTGCTGGCCGGGCTCGTCGCGAAGATGCCCAAGCTCACCGAGCTGCTCTGGGTGCAGGAGGAGCCGCGTAACGCGGGCGGGTGGCACTTCATGTTCCCGCGCCTGCACGACCTGGCCTCGACGCAGGCGAAGCAGCAGGTGAAGATTGGCTACATCGGTCGGGCCGAAGCCGCCAGCCCCGCCACGGGCTTCCCCAAGACCCACGAGTACGAGCAGCAGCTCATCATCGAGGAAGCCATCCTCCGAGGGACCAAGTAATGGCCGTTGAAATCACTGTGCCCGCCCTGGGCGAATCCATCACCGAGGCCGTCGTCGGCAAGTGGAACAAGAAGCCGGGTGACGCCGTCTCCGCCGATGAGGCGCTCGTCGTCCTGGAGACCGACAAGGTCACCATCGACGTGCCGGCTCCGTCCGCGGGCTCGCTGTCCAGCATCGCCTTCAAGGAGGGTGACAAGGTCCGCGTGGGCGACGTGCTCGGGCTCATCGAGGCCGGCGCGGGCGCTCCTGCCGCCAAGCCCGCCGCGGCGGCTCCGGCCGCCGCCCCCGCTCCCGCCGCCGAGGCGCCCGCGGCGTCCGACGCGCGCGCCACGCCCACCGCGCGCAAAGTGGCCGAGGAGAACCGGGTGGACCTCTCCCAGGTGAAGGGCAGCGGCGCCGGTGGCCGCGTCACCAAGGAGGACGTGCTCGGTCAGCTCGGCCGCCCGGCCGCGCCCACCCAGGCCCCCGCCGCCCCGGCGCAGCCCGCCGGCCCCCGCCCCAACGCCGCCCGCGAGGAGCGCGTGCGGATGACGCCGCTGCGCAAGCGCGTGGCCGAGCGCCTCATCCAGGCCCAGTCCACCGCCGCCATGCTCACCACCTTCAACGAGGTGGACATGGGCGAGGTGATGGCCCTGCGCAAGAAGTACAACGACAAGTTCCAGCAGAAGCACGGCGTGAAGCTCGGCTTCATGAGCTTCTTCATCCGCGCCTCCGTCGAGGCCCTCAAGGCCTTCCCGCAGATCAACGCGGAGATCGACGGCGAGGACGTCATCTTCAAGCACTACTACGACATCGGCGTGGCCGTCAGCGGCAGCCGCGGTCTGGTGGTGCCGGTGGTGCGCAACGCGGACAAGCAGAGCCTGGCGGACCTGGAGAAGAACGTCGCCGAGCTGGGCACCAAGGCGCGCAGCGACAAGCTGGCCCTGTCCGACCTCCAGGGCGGCACCTTCACCATCACCAACGGCGGCATCTTCGGCTCCATGCTGTCCACGCCCATCCTCAACCCGCCGCAGACGGGCATCCTGGGCATGCACAACATCGTCGAGCGCCCCGTGGCCCGCGACGGCCAGGTGGTCATCCGGCCCATCATGTACATCGCCCTCACCTACGACCACCGGCTGGTGGACGGCCGCGAGGCGGTGCAGTTCCTGGTGCGCGTGAAGGAGTGCATCGAGGACCCGGAGCGCCTGCTCCTCGACGTCTGACGCCAGGTCAAGCCCGGCATCCGGGCAAGACTCGCATTCCGGGCGGCCGGCTGGACTTCCAGCCGGCCGTTTCACTAGAACTGGCAGTGTCTCCCGGTAGTCGGGGGGCGGGAAGAACGGGCGGCTCTCCTCGCGCCGCCCCGCAAGACTGAAGGAAGCGCAATGGCAACCGGTACCGTGAAGTGGTTCAACGACGCGAAGGGTTTTGGCTTCATCACCCAGGACGGCGGTGGTGAGGACGTGTTCTGCCACCACACCGCCATCAACATGGACGGCTTCCGCACCCTCGCGGAGGGCCAGAAGGTGGAGTTCGAAGTCACCCGCGGCCCCAAGGGCCTGCAGGCGCAGAACGTCCGCGCCGCGGGCTAGCGCGTCTGCCCGCCACTCCTCACGGACTGGCCGATGAAGAAGAGGCCCGGCCCCGCGCGAGATGGGGACCGGGCCTCTTGCTTTTGCCCGTGACGGGCGGTGGCTAGAGGTTGCGCTTGAAGTGGTCCATGACGCGCTCCCACTGGCGCTCGGTGACGAGCGGGTCGGGCACCATGTGCGTCAGGCCGCTGAGCGGCAGCAGGTCATGGTGCTTGCCGGCGCGGAAGAGCGCGTCGCTCAGCTTCAGCGTGTGGAAGAAGTACACGTTGTCGTCCGCGGTGCCGTGGATGAGCAGCAGCTTGCCCATGGGCTTGTCCTGCTTCGCGTACGTCAGCAGGGAGCTCTTCTCGTAGGCCTCCGGGTGCTGCTGCGGCACGCCCAGGTAGCGCTCGGTGTAGTGCGTGTCGTAGTCCAGCCAGTCCACCACCGGGGCCCCGGCCACGCCCGCCTTGAAGACGTCCGGGCGCTTGAGCACGGCCAGCGCGGACATGTACCCGCCGAAGCTCCACCCGGAGATGCCCACGCGGCTCAGGTCGATTTCGGGCACCTCCTTCGCCAGGGCCTGGAGCGCGGCGGCCTGGTCCTCCAGCGTGACGCCGGAGAAGTCGTACTTCACCTCGCGCTCCCACTTCGCGCCGCGCAGCGGGGTGCCGCGGCCGTCAATCTTCACGACGAGGAAGCCCTGGTCCGCCACCCACTGCGACATCAGGTGCGCGGCCATGCTCTGGTGGACCACGGTGGTGGTGGGGCCGCCGTACACCTCGACGATGACGGGCAGCTTCTGGCCCGGCTTGAAGTCGCGCGGGCGCACCAGGGACGTCCAGAAGCGCTGGGGGCCCACCTGCCGCAGCTCCACGTTGGGCGTGTAGGGCGGCTCCTGCGCCACCGAGGGCAGCTCGCCCACGCGGGTGCCGTCCGCGCGCACAACCTGCACCTTGGGCATGGACTTGAGGCCGTGGCCGTTCATCACCACCAGCGCGCCGCTCTTGGACACCGCGCCCGACTCGATATCGAAGCCCGCCGTCACCTTCTCCGGGGCGCCGCCATCCTTCACGCGCCACAGGTGGCTCTGCGTGGGGTTGGGGCCGCCGTTGAAGTAGAGCGTGCCGTCCTGCTGGATGTAGCGCGCCAGCGAGCGGAAGCCCGCGTCCGGCTTCACCAGGGTGCGCGCCAGCGAGCCGTCCGCCTTGCGCAGCTCCACCTCCGGGCCGCCGTTGCGCTCGGTGTACCAGAGGAAGCCGCTGCCATCCTCCAGCCACAGCGGGAAGGCCTGCTCCAGGTTGAGCCAGGCGCTGTCCGTCTCCGTCAGCAGCTCACGCGACTTGCCCGTGCGCGGGTCCACCGCGAGCAGCTTCTGCTCCGTCTGCTCCCGGTTCTGCACCAGCACGGTGAGCGGGCCGCCCTTGGGCCACGTCACGGTGGCCAGGTACGGGTACTTCGCCGCGTCCCACTGCGCCCAGACGGTGCGGCCGCCCGTGACGGGGGTCACCCCCAGGCGCACCTTCGCGTTGGCCTTGCCGGGGCGCGGGTACGCGAAGTCCTCGCCGCCGCGCTCGGGGTGCATGACGTCGACGATGGTGAGCTTCTCCACCTCCGTCGTGTCCGACTCCGTGTAGACAATGGACTTCGCGTCCGGGCTCCACCAGTAGCCGGTGAAGCGCCCCATCTCCTCCTGGGCGACGAACTCGGCCACGCCGTGCGACTTCGCCTCGGAGCCGCCCTTGGTGACGCGCTGCTCGCGGTTGGTGGCCACGTCGATGCGGTACACGTCGTGGTCCCGCACGTAGGCCACCTGCTTGCCATCCGGCGAGAAGCGCGGGTCCAGCGTGCCGGGGCCCGTCTTCAGCTCCGTCACCTTGCCGCTGGCGCGCTCCACCACGTAGAGGCGGCCGGACAGGGGCACCAGCAGCCGGTTGCCGTCGTCGGACACCTGGTAGCTGGTGAAGCCCCGGGCGCTGACGCGCATGCGCTCACGGCGGGCCTTCTCCTCGGGGGTGAGCGTCTCCTCGGCGCCCTTGAGGATGGCCTCCGGCGTGAGCAGCTCCCGCGTCTGCCCGCTCTCCACGTCGAACGCGTAGAGCGTCTGCACGTTGGAGGTGGGCTGGGTGCGGAGGAAGAGGACGCTCTTCTCGTCGGGGGTGATGCGCACGCCGCCGGGCCGGCCGCTCATGAAGCGGCGCGTCTCCGAGAACTGGCGCAGGAAGGGGTCTTGCGACCGCTGCGTCTTGGACATGGTCAGGGGCTTCTGCTCCTGGGCGAAGGACGAAGCGCTCACAAAGAGGAGCGCGGCGGTGAGGACGTGGCGCATGCGTCGTCGAATCCCCGCGGCGAGGGCGGGGCTCCTTTCGTGGAAAGGTGCGGGACAGCCTACACTCGGCCGCCACGCGGCCGGAGCTAACGCCCCGCACGCTGGAGGATTCCCGACGCGATGGAAACGGAAGACGACGCTGCGCGGCACCTGCGCCTGGCCGGCATCATCCGGCTGGGCCTGGGCGGCGGGCGCGGCCCCTCGGACGCCTACGTGTTCGACCCCCACCGGCTCGCCCTGCCCGCCTGGGCCTGCGCCCTGGGCGACGCGGGCCCTCCCGCGCTGCTGGTGACGCTGGACCGGCACCTGGACACCGTGGTGCCCCGGGCCCCCGGGAGCGTGCCGGACCGGGCGGCCGGGCTGCGCGCGCTGGACGAGCACGCCCGCTGGGCGCTGGACGTGCGCAACTACGACCACATCCTCGCGGCCATGGAGGCGGGGCTGGTGGGTGACGCGCTGCTGATTGCCCGCGCCCGGCCCCGGGGCGCCTTCACCGGCGACACCTACGTGGACACGCGAGGCCGGCCGCACCGGCTGGTGGTGGTGCCCACCGTGGACCGGGCCGCCGAGGCCTTCAGCCGCCCCGCCCCCGGCGACGCCGTGCGCGACGTCCTGGACGCCGCCGGGCGGGTGCTGCTGGACGTGGACCTGGACTGCTTCACCTCGCTGAGCGACGCGGACCCGACGACGGTGCTGCCCTGGCCCCCACAGGTGATTCGCGAGTTCCTGCTCCCGGAGGACTCGGAGCCCTTCTGGGACGCGGTGCTGCGCAAGACGGTGGCGCTGACGCTGGCGCGCGAGCCCCACCACTGCGGCGGGCTGCTCGCGTCCGGGGAGCTGTTCCGCGACGCGGCCCAGGTGCTGTTCCGGGAGCTGCTGCGCGCCGAGCCGCCGTGAGGCCGCGCTACAGCGGTGCATCCAGGAAGGTGGGCCGCACGTCCGTCATCTGCCCACCGGCGAAGGAGAAGCGGCTGCCCACCGGCGGCCGGGCGTCGTTGAGCACGTAGCCGAAGTCCACGCGGAACGGCAGGACGTTGAACTGCGGGAAGAGCAGCCGCAGGCCCGCGCCCACCGTATGCACCATGGCCGGGCGGTCATTGAAGGCGCTGCCCGCGTCCCAGAAGAGCACGCCGCCCAGGTGCACCGTCTTCACGACGAGGGGCCGGCTGCGGTACTCCAGGTTGAAGAGCAGCAGGCGCCGGCCGGAGTAGGCCTCCGCGCCCGCGCCGCGCAGGCCGTTGGCGCCGCCCAGCAGGTGGATGCGGTCGAACAGGTCATCGATGTTCACGTCCAGCAGCCCGCGCGCCACGAAGCGCCCCCCCAGCACCTTGGGAGACACCTCCAGCACCTCCGCCGCCCAGCGCCGGTTCGTCCACGCCCCGCCCGGCCCCAACTGCCGGCGGATGGCGCCCGACACGGACGCGGAGGTGAGCGTATCGCCCAGCCGCAGGCGGTAGCGCAGCGCGAGCCCGCCCTCGGCGAAGTGGCCGCGCTCGCCGAACACCGGCGGGGCGTAGCGCAGCGTGGCGGAGACCCAGTGCCCCATCTGGAAATCCTCGGCCAGGACGTACGAGTCCACGTCGCGGAGCACCTCGTAGCGCGCGTCGAAGGCGCGCAGGCTCAGCCCGACGTAGCCCGCGTCCTCGGCGCGGGGCAGGTAGTTGCGGTTGAACCACTCCGACTGCTCCGGGGTGAGCCCGGACGCCACCGGCGCGCCGTAGCCATAGTGGTAGGCCCCCACCGTGCCGCCCACGTTCCACTTGTAGCGCGCGCCCAGGGAGCGCGTGTACGCGACGCCGCCCACCACCTCCTCCGTCCGGTAGACGTAGGGCACCGCGGGCCCGCCGGGGAACGGGAGCTGCCAGATGGACGCGCCCCGGTAGACGCGGCTGGTCTCCACGTTCCAGGACACCGCGGCGCTGGCGCTCCACGGCGTGGACAGCGAGTACAGCGGCCGGCTCACCGCGAAGCTGCCGCGCGAGCCCTCCGCCTTGCCGCTCTCCCGGCCCTGGATGACCGCGACGGACTCGCTGAGCGACCAGCGGCTGCCCAGCACGCGCGGGTCCGTGTAGCTCTGCCCCAGGCTGAGCGTGTCCTGGCGGAGGACGAAGTCCACGGCGATGCGCTTGCCGCGCCCCAGGAAGTTCTGCTCCGTGCCCTGCAGCTTCAGGTACTGGAGCAGCGAGCCCACCGCCGCGAAGTCGCTGTTGAGCCGCAGCGACCAGATGTCCTTGGTGACGGCCAGCAGCGCCACCGTGTCTGGCGCGCGGCCCTTCACCGGCACCAGGCGCACCATGGAGAACAGGCGCAGCGCGCGCAGGTTGCGGGCCGTCTCCTGCGCGAGCGCCTCGGAGTAGGGCGCCCCCACCGGGAGCAGCACCTCGCGGCGGACGACGTCGTCCCGCGTCCGGGCGTGGAAGAGGTTGAGGAAGTCCGGGAACGGGTCGATCTGCGCCACCACGTCCTCGGTGGCCACCAGCACCTCCTCCAGCACCTTGCCCTCGGGCGCCGGCTCCACCACCCGCCCGAACCGCCCCAGGGCGTCCTCGATGAGGGCGTCCTCGTAGTTCTGGATGGCGGCCGCCACGTCCTGGGCGTCCGGCGCGCGGGCCCCGTCCTCCAGCGCGGAAGGCGCGGCCGCGACGAAGGTGACGGCGAGCAGGGCAGGGAGCGGGAGCGGCACGCGGGCATCCTGTCACGGGCGCGCCATTGCCTCCTGGACAATGCCGCGCTCTGTTACATCACCGGATTTTTTGCTTTCGCGGTTGCTGCGAAAATATCCACCGGGGAAGCAACCGCGAAGCCCCCGCGGTGGATAATGACGACATGACCCGCGTCGTCGGCCCCCGCCGCTCGTCCCTCTCCGCTCGCCCGACTCCCGACACTGCCCGTGAGAAGCCGTCCACGCCCAGGACGAACTCCCAGGCCATCAGCTCGTTCCAGCCCGCGCGGCCGGGACTCGGGGGCGCGACGCCCTCGACGCTGACGAAGCTCGGCGCCGTCTTCGTTCCCCAGCTCCAACTCCCCACGCCGCTCATCGGCGTGAAGGCCGCGGCCAGCCCGCCGCCGGCCCCGCTGGTCCACAGCACGCGCCCCAACGCGGACATCAAGGACAAGACGACCCTCCAGAGCACCCTCGACGTCCCCGAGGACGCCACGGTGGAGTCGCTCAAGCTCAACCTGGACATCGAGCACACCTACCGGGGCGACCTGAAGGTGACGCTGACGTCGCCGTCCGGCAAGAGCGCGGTGGTGTCCGACCGCAAGGGCGGTTCAGCGGACGACCTGAAGGGCGCCTTCGACCTGTCCGCCTTCAAGGGGGAGCTCACCCAGGGCACCTGGACGCTCTCGGTGGAGGACGCGGCGCGCGGCGACACCGGCACGCTCCACGAGTGGGGCCTGGACATCGTCCCCGAGGCGCCGGTGACGGGGCCCGAGGAGCCGGAAGAACCCGAAGGCGGCGGCCTGTTCGAGGGCCTGCGCGACAAGGAGCTGCTGGACGCGCTCCAGGACTACACGTCCGGCAAGAAGGTGGTCAGCTACAACGAGGCCCGCCGGCTGATGTTCTCCAGCCTGGACGTGAACGCGGACGGCAACGTCATCTGCGTGTACACGGGCGCCTCGGTCAAGGGCGGGAAGGTCCCCAACAACTCGGTGATGAACACCGAGCACACCTGGCCCCAGTCGAAGGGCGCCACGGGCGCCGCCAAGAGCGACCTGCACCACCTCTACCCCACCGACAGCAAGGCCAACTCGCGCCGCAGCAGCTTCCCCTTCGGCGAGGTGGTGAACGTCAAGTGGAGCCAGAACGGCGCGAAGCTCGGCACCGACGCCAAGGGCAACACGGTGTTCGAGCCGCCCGACTCCCACAAGGGCAACGTGGCGCGGGCGATGTTCTACTTCTCCGCCACCTACAACAAGCACATCCCCAACGACGAGGAGGCGGTGCTCAAGGCGTGGAACAAGCTCGACGCCGTGGACGCCGCCGAAATCGAGCGCAACCGCCGCATCTCCGCCATCCAGGGCAACTCCAACGCCTTCGTCGAGGACGCGGGGCTCGCCGACCGGGTGAAGGACTTCTAGGCCCCCGCCGAGCGCAGCTCGCCCTGGCGCAGGGGTGGCAGCTTCTCGCCCCGCGCCACGGCCGCCACGATGCGCGCCAGCCGGTCCACGCCGTCCGACAGGGCGGCCGGACCTGGCTGGAGGATGAGCGAGCTCTTCACCTCGTAGAGCTGGTCGTCCCGCACCGCCGGCACCCCGGCCCAGCCCGGCCGGGCCGCGATCTTCTCCCGCTTCGCCTTGCGTCCGCACCAGCTCGCGATGACGCCCTCGGGCTCCCGGCGCGCCACCTCCTCCGGCGCGAAGATGCGGCCCTGCGCCCCCTGTGACGCGCGGGACTCGCGGCACACGTCCACCCCGCCCACCAGCTCCACCAGCTCCGAGCACCAGCGGATGCCGGAGATGAGCGGCTCGTGCCACTCCTCGAAGAAGATGCGCGGCCGGCGCGGCAGCGACTCCGCGGCGTCCGCGTGCCGCTCCAGGTTGGCGATGAGCTCGGCGGCCAGGGCCTCGGCGGCCTCGGCCCGGCCCACCAGCGCCCCCGTCAGCCGCACCGCCTGGAGAATCTCGGCGATGGAGCGCTGGTTGAAGAGGTAGATGGGCACGCCCCGCTTCGCCAGCTCGCGGCCGATGTCCGCCTGCAAGTCGGAGAAGCCCAGGACCAGATCCGGCTTCAGCTCCAGGATGCGCTCGAAGTTCGCGTCCAGGAACGAGCTGACCCGCGGCTTCTTGCGCGCCTCCGGCGGCCGCACGGTGAAGCCGGACACGCCCACCACCAGCGCCCCCGCCCCGATGCGGTAGAGCACCTCCGTCGTCTCCTCGGTGAGGCACACCACGCGGCGGGGATGGGGCGGTGCCCCGGACAGCAGCTCGGACAGTCGGGCATTCATGCGCCGCGCACCCTAACGCGCCCGCCCCCGCGCGACGCGGCCCCCGCGCCGGCGGAGGGGCCCACGCCACACTCCCCGTCAGGGTGCGTGCCCCCGGTGTCGCCTGTAAAACGTTGTAGCGCCCGAGCCGGATTCTCGGCCCATTGCGCACTGCGCCAACCCGGCGGGTCGCTTGGGAGGTGGCGGATTACAGTGCTAGCATCTGCCTCCATGTTCGACCGGCGTGTCGTGTGCCTTACCGGTCGGTGGGGGCAGCCATGATGGAGAGCAACGCCCCGACGAATGGCGCCCCACCCGACGTCGCGGACCCCATGCTGGGCCGGGTCCTGAACGAGCGCTTCCGCATCCTGGAGACGCTCGGCGCCGGAGGCATGGGCCGCGTCTACAAGGCCATGCAGTCACCGCTCGACCGGCTGGTGGCGCTCAAGGTGCTCAACCCGCAGTATGGCGAGGGCAAGGACCCCGGCTTCCAGAAGCGCTTCTTCCTGGAGGCCAGCGTCACCGCGAAGCTGCGCCACCCCAACACCGTCACCGTCATCGACTACGGCAAGACGGACGACGGCATCTACTACATCGCCATGGAGTACCTGGAGGGGCTGACGCTGGGTCAGCTCCTCACGCAGATGGGGCCGCTGCCGTGGCCGCGCGCGCTCAACATCACCCAGCAGATTGCCCGCTCGCTGCGCGAGGCGCACAAGGTCGGCCTCATCCACCGCGACCTCAAGCCCGCCAACGTCATGGTCCTCAACCAGGAGACGGACCATGACGTGGTGAAGGTGCTCGACTTCGGCCTGGTGAAGTCCTTCATCGGCGACGCCGCCCCGGTGCCGCAGGACACCTCGCTCACCCAGGCGGGCATCATCCTGGGCTCGCCGCAGTACATGGCGCCGGAGCAGGCGCGCAACTTCGCCGACCCGCGCAGCGACGTGTACAGCATGGGCGTGGTGCTCTATCAGATGCTGATCGGCCGGCCGCCCTTCCTGGCCGCGCAGAGCATCGACGTCATCGTCAAGCACGTGAACGAGCTGCCGCCCGCCTTCGGCGCGCTCTACCCCGGCCACGGCATCCCCGCGGAGGTGGAGGCCCTGGTGATGAAGTGCCTCGCCAAGACGCCCACGGACCGCTACCAGTCCATGGACGAGGTGCTGGAGGCCATGCGCCGCACGCTGTCCACGGTGGGCGTCAGCGGGGTCTTCAGCGGCGCGCGGTTCAGCGGCGTCGGTGGCAGCGGCCCCATCAGCGGCCCGCATGGCTCCCCCGGCTCGGGCCCGGCCACCGTGGCGCTCGACATCTCCGTGGAGGAGGCGCCGGAGAAGGGCAGCCGCAAGACGCTGGCCCTGGCGCTCGGCGGCGGCGCGGTGCTCCTGGGCATCGGCGCGGCCCTGGCGCTGACGCTGCGCCCCGCGGCGCCCCCCGCGCCCCCCGACTCCCCCCTGGCCCCCTCGCCGACCCAGGCCACCGCGCGGGCCGCCACGC
>JAFAAN010000084.1 GCA_023426545.1 Pseudomonadota bacterium | reverse complement strand
CCCCGCTCCTGCTCCTGGCGCCCGTGGCGATGGGGGTGACCTGGGCGCTGGGCCGCGCGGGCCGCGTCCGCCTGAGCGCGGGCAGGGGCCTGTCGGCGCGCCCCTTCCCGCTGGGCCGGGCTCGCGGCGGCGTCACCGTGGCCGTGGGGCTGGCCGCCGCGGCGCTGGTGCTGCTCCCGCTGGGCGCCATCCTCCTCACGTCGCTCCAGCGCAGCTTCGGCGCGGAGCTGGCCTGGCGGGAGCTGACGCTGGCGCACTGGGTGGGCGTGCTGCTGGAGCCGCGCACGCTCCACGCCACGGGCCGCAGCCTCCTGCTCGCGCTGGGCGCGGGCGCGCTGGTGTGCCTGCTGGGGCTCGCGGCGGCGGTGCTGCGGCGCGGGCCGCGGCGTCTGGGCGCGGGGGTGGAGGCGCTCGCCGTGTGGCCCTACGCCGTCCCCGGGACGGTGCTGGCCCTGGCGCTGCTGCTCGCCTTCTCCCGGGACGTGCGCTTCATCCTCATGGACCGCGTGGCCTTCGTGCTCGCGCTGGCGCACACGCCGTGGCTGCTGCTCATCGCCTACGTGGCAAAGCACCTCGCGCTGGGCGCGCGCAACAGCGCGGAGGCGCTCGCCCAGTTGGACGCCTCCCTCGCGGAGGCGGCGCGGGTGAGCGGCGCGGGGCCGTGGCGGGCCTTCGTGGACGCGCCGTTGCCGCTGCTGCGGCCGGCGCTCACCGCGGCCTTCGTCCTCGCGTTCCTCGCCTGCGCGACGGAAATCACGATGTCCGTCCTGCTCGTGCCCGCGGGGACCGAGGTGCTCGGGACGCTGCTGTTCGAGCTCCAGAGCTACGCGGACCCCGCCGCCGCGGCGGTGCTGGCGTGCGCCTTCATCGCGCTGGTGGTGGTGGGCCAGGCGTTGCTCGCGATGCTGACCCGGCGGTCCATGGACTCAGGGTGATTGACCGCCAACAGAGCGAGCCAATCAGGGGGTAGGCTCGGCCGCGCCGCATGAGCGACCTCCGACGCGCCACCCGTGACGACAACACCGCGCTACTCGACCTCTTCGGCGCGGTGCCCATGCAAGGCGACCTGGTCCTCTCCTCACAACGCGCGCCCGACTCCTTCCGCCTCTACGCCGTGACGCCCGCCTCGCGCCCCCGGGACACCTTTCCGCCCGGACGCACCGGCTTCGAGGTCTGCCTGCCCTGACGCGCTCACTCCTCCTGGAGCGTGAAGCGCCAGGGGACGTGCGCCAGCCCGGAGGCCCCGGCGAGCGACAGCAGATGGGTGCCCGTCCTCTCCGGGGAGAACACGCCCGCCTGGGGCCTCCACAGCGCGCCGCCGGGAGCCACCAGGGTCAGCTCCAACGTCCCGATGTCCAGGCCCAGCCGGTACGCGCGTCCGGCGTCGAGCCAGACGGAGAACACGTCCGCGTCGACGGCTGTCTGGACCACGCCGGACACCTCGGCCGGTAGGGACAGCACCTGCGCATCCTGGCTGTAGTCGCCGTGGTCGTCGACGGCCACCTGCTCCACCTGCAAGGAGAAGCCCTCCGCGCCATCCAGGGGCTGGAACATCAGCGTGACGAACGCCGCGTCCCGGGCGCTGAAGAGGTGGCGGCCGTCGCCCAGCCCCAGGCTGCTCGAAGCGCCTCGGTGGTTGACGGACAGGCCGGGGAACGGCGCGTAGGAGGCCAGGTAGATGCCACGCGCCTCCGCGAGGAAGGCGATGGCGTCCGTGTCCTGCGGCGTCTCGAAGCGGCCCGTGACGGAGGTGCCGGGCACGAGGTGCGTCGCCGTCTCTGGCGAGTCCCCATGGTCATCCAGGCCCGCGTCCACCAGCGTCAGCGAGAAGGCGTGGGCCCAGAGGTCCTCGCCCTCGATTCGGAGGTAATAGGTGCCCGCGCGCTCCACCCGGGCCCTCAATCCCTCCGTCGTCGACGCGGCCACGTTCGCGCCGGCCGCGTCCACCACCTGGGCCGACCACCGCCCGGGCGGCTCCGTCCGCAGCGTGTAGGCGTGCCCGGGCTCACCCGTGAAGGCGAACACGTCCACGTCGTCACGCGACTGGAGGGTGACATTCACCGGCACGCCGGGCGTCACGAGCGTCGCGGTGGCCAGCGTGTCGCCATGCTCATCAGGCCCCAGGTCCCAGAAACGACAACGGGAGTCCCCGGGGAAGAGGCCCCCGCGGGCCCGCACCTCCACGAACCAATCCCGGCCGGAGTCCACCAGCAAGGCCACGACCACGGGGCTGCCCGACGCCCCCTCCGCGGCATCCCACGCCGCGCCGCTCGCCGTCGTCAGCACCACCTCAATGAGGAGCCCAGGCGGCGGCTCGCAGGCGAAGCGGTAGCCATGGCCCGGCCGCGAACGGAAGGTGAAGACATCCGTGTCGTAGCGCGTGGAGTGCCGCACCGGAAAGGGCGTGCCGGTGCCCTCGGCCAGCACCGTGGCGCCTTCCCGGTCGTTGGCATGGTCATCCGGGTCCAGCAACGCCAGGTGGTACCTGTACCAGCCGGTGGAGTTCGCGCCGGAGACCTCGAAGTACCAGGTGCCCGCGGGCAGCGAGGGGAACCAGGAGTCGGTGGCCCCTTCGTTCACGGAGGGCATGGGCCGCGCGTTGCCGTCGGCGTCCAGCAACCGCACGCGGCAGTCCGGCAGCGTCAGCCGGGTACAAGTGAAGAGGTACGTGCCGCGCTCGCGGACGGTGAGGGCGAACAGGTCCCGGTCCATCAGCTCCTGGCGCACCCCCTCATCGATGTGCCCCTCGCGGGGCGACATGGGGAGAGCCAACGCCGTCGCGCTGTCAGGTGAGCCCCCGTGGTCATCCGGCTGCTTGAAGACGGCGACCGCGCACGTCACCCCCGCGGCCTGCTCCCAGGGCCCGCAGCGGCACATGGGCTGCCCCGCGTTGGAGAAGCAGGTGCCCGCGGTGCATTGCATTCCCGCGCAGGCCACGTCGTCCCCGGGCAGCTCCACGGTGTCGCACGCGAGCAGGCCCAGGGCGAACAGCAGGGCCACCGGGAGCACCCCGGCGGCGGGGGTGGAACGCGCCACACGAACCAACACGTCCCACCCCTTCATCAGACCACCCGCAGCTTCCAGGTCCCGCGCCGGAAGAGGATGACGGCCACCACCGCCATGACCGAGAAGGCCACCGCGATGGAGAGGAATGCCCCGGGAGGCCCCATGCCCACGGGCCCGGAGAGCACCCAGGCCAGGGGAAGCTCCAGCGCCCAGAAGCAGCAGATGTTGAGGAGCGTCGGCGTGGCGGTGTCTCCCGCGCCGTTGAACGCCTGCGTCAGCACCATGCCGAAAGCATAGAACACGAAGCTGGAGCTCAGGATGCGCAGGGCCAGCACCGCCTGCCCCACCACCGCCGCGTCCTGGGTGAAGATGCCCACCACCGGCCCCGCGGCGAGGATGAACAGCAGACCCAGCGAGCCCAGGAAGACAGCGTTGATGCGGCCCGCCGTCCATACGGCGTGCTCACCCCGCTCCGGCTTCCCCGCGCCCAGGCTCTGCCCGACCAGGGTGGCCGCGGCGTTGCTCAGCCCCCACGAGGGCAGCAGCGCGAACAGCACGATTCGCAGCGCGATGGTGTAGCCCGCCACCGCCGCGCTGCCGAACGTCGCGACGATGCGCGCCAGCACCACCCAGCTCGTGGTGCCCACCAGCGCCTGCACCGTGCCCGCGCCCGACATCCGCAGCATGGTCAGCATCGTGCCGGGCTCCAGGCGCAGGTGCTCGCGACGCAGCCGGAGCCTGCCGGAGCCCTGGGCCAGCCGGTACAGTTGATACACCACGCCGCAGCTGCGCCCGAAGGTGGTGGCCACCGCCGCGCCCATGACGCCCAGCTCCGGGAAGGGTCCCACGCCGAAGATGAGCAGCGGCGCCAGGACGATGTTGATGGCGTTGGCCAGCCACAGCACCCGCATGGCGATGGCCGCGTCCCCCGCGCCCCGGAAGATGGCATTGATGAGGAACAGCAGCAGCACGCTGCCCATGCCGCCCAGCATCACCTGCGTGTAGCGGATGCCGTGCTCCAACACCCACGGCGAGCCGCCCATCAGCGCCATCAACGGCCGCGCGAAGTAGACGCCCGCCACCGACACCGGGATGGACAGCACCACGCCCAGCCCCAGCGCCTGCACCGCCGTGCGCGCGGCCCGCTCCGGGTCGCCCTCGCCAATGCGCCGGGACACCATCGCGGTGGCGCCGATGCTCAGCCCCGCGGCCGCCGCGTAGATGATGGCCAGCAGCGACTCCGTCAGGCCCACCGACGCCACCGCGTCCGCCCCCAACCTGCCGACGAAGAACACGTCGACCACGGCGAAGACGGACTCCATCATCATCTCCAGCACCATCGGCACGGCGAGCAGGAAGATGGCGTGGCGGACCGGGAGCCGGGTGAGGTCCTTTTGCGTCCCGTGGACGGCCTCCTTCAATGAAGCCCAAAGTCCAGGTGACCCGCCTTCGGGTGGACCTCCGGCCTCCGCCGGCACGGGTTCGGCCCCGGCCGGGGATGTTTCTGACATGCCTGCCTCCGTTGGCGCCCTTCTGTCAGCAAGGCGCGAAGAGGTCCAGGGACGATGTCGCTCCACCCACCTGACACTGCGCACCTCGACTGCCTGGCGTGGCAAGCAAGCAGGCGCGACAGAGCAAGTCCCCGGGCAGCGAGCGTCGGACGCTGGACAACCGACCTGCGCCGTCGGGCCGTCGGGCCGCGGCGCCTGCGGGTGTAGGGTGCCGCCGCAATGGTCATCAGCTTGCCGCACGAAAGTGCGCCCGGCGTGCCAGCAGGGGGGGCCGCGCACTTCAGCCTCTCCAGCAGCGCGCGGGTGCTGGGAACACTCCACCTGGGTCCTGGGTCCATCATCGCGCAAGGCGCGGTGGTGCGCTCCCACGATGGCGCCGTGAAGTTGGGCGCGGGCTCGGCCGTCCTGGAGAATGGCGTCGTCATCGGAATGCCACAGCATCCCGTCTCGATGGGCGAGCGCACCCTGCTCGGCCACCGCAGCCTCGTGCTGGGCGCGGAGGTCGGCGCCTGCTGCGACGTGGGGAGCGGCTCCATCCTCATGCCAGGAGCGCGGCTGGGAGCGCGCTGTCTGCTGGGTGAAGGGACGCTCATCCTCGCGGGCACCGTCGTGCCCGACGACTCCGTGGTGGCGGGGCGGCCCGGCCGCATCCTCCGCCGGACCACCGCGGAAGACCTGGAACGGCTGCGGAAGCGGCGGGGCGGAAGCCTCGACCTGCCGGGCCAACCACTCACTGCTTTCTCCGCGAGAGATCGCGCAGAGGACGCCCCCATGGGACAGCTCTACACTTTTCGCGACAAGCACCCACTCGTACACCCCACAGCCACCCTCTTCTCCTCGGCCGAGGTGACGGGCGACGTCATCATCGGCCCGGGCTGCATCATCGGCCCCGGCGTCAAAATCCTCGGTGACGCGAGCGGCCCGGTGCGCATTGGCGCTGGGGTGCAGGTGCTGGCCAACACCGTGCTTCACCGGCTGTCGGACCACGCGCTGACGCTGGAGGACGGGGTCATCATCGGCCCGGGGTGTACGGTCCACGGCAGCCACGTGGGCGCGAACACCGTGGTGGAGCCGGGCGCCATCCTCTGTGACGGAACGCGGCTGGGGCGCGGCAGCTTCGTGGGCGCGGGCAGCCTGGTGAAGCAGGGCAGCAGCTTCGCGGACGGCGCGCACGTGGACGGCTTCCCGGCCGCCCAGACAGGCACGCTGACGTCGCTCCCCCCCGTGCCGCGCTGGGCCCTGCGGCCGGAGGACCTGCCGGGGCTGCGCCGCATCGGGTAGCGCGCGCTACCCCGTCTGCTCCTTCTCGGCCTGCCGGAAGACTTCGAGCAGGGTCCCCATGGCATGGAACGCCAGTCCCATGCCCCAGCCGATGGCCGGGTACTGCACCCACCAGCCCGGCCCCGAGAACAGGTCGATGAGGGTGAGCCCGCCGATGACGATGGTGTAGCTCGTCGCGTGTGACGCGAGGGCCAGGTAGGCCCTGCGCAGGCGCCGCTTCACCTTGTCCCGCCCCACTCGCGAGGCCAGCACGCTCTGCACCGCGGACTCGCTCACGCCCATCTCCCGGGCCATGGCCAGCAAGTCCCCCTGGGTGAGCGCCTGGTCCGGGGCCTTGCCGGAGAGGGCCCGGGCCGTGGCCTCGCGGATGATGTCCGCGGCCTCCTCCTGGGAAAAACTCGGGGGCGCGCCGCGCTGCTGGGTGTTCGCCATGGCGCGGGAACGCTAGCGCGGCGGGCCGACAGCGTCGACCGGCGACACGGGAGGCAGCCCCCACCGGAAAGTGACGTCTTCCCGGCGCTCACCTGCCCTCCAGGGTCGTTACGGGCTTGTACGCAGCGACAGAATAATGATGAGGCGCCCACGCACATGGTGAGGACCATGCCTCCATCCGACGCTGCATCTCCTGGGAGCTCCCCCCGGCCGCGAGTCGGCGGGTCGTGCGTCGGTCAGCCGGTGGAGCACGCCCACACGGTCCAGTTCTACGAGGACGAGGCCTTCCTCATCGACGTCATCGAGGCCTACATCACGGGAGGGCTCGCCCGAGGAGACCCGCTCCTCATCATCGTCCAGACATCCCACCGGCATCAGCTCATCGCCCGGCTCATGGCCGCGGGGGTGGACACCGCGACGGCCCTCGCGACCGGACAGCTCGCCCTGCTCGACGCCCGCGAGACGCTGGCGCGCTTCATGGTGAACGGACGTCCGGACTGGGAGCACTTCCGCACGGTCATCGGCACCCTGCTGGAGCGCTGCCTCGCGACCGCGCGGCCGGGCACCCAGGTGCGCGCGTACGGAGAGATGGTGGACGTCCTCTGCCAGGATGGGATGCCGGACGTGGCCGTGGAGCTGGAGGCCATGTGGAACGACCTCGCCGTGCTGTATCCCCTGTCCCTCCTGTGCACCTACGCCATCGGACACTTCGGACAGGCGGCGCACGCCCGGCCCTTCCTCGACGTCTGCAAGGCCCACGGACAGGTCATCCCCACGGAGCGCTACATGCGGCTCGATGCGCAGGCAGACCGCTTGCGCGAGGTCAGCCTCCTCCAGCAGCGCGCGCAGGCCCTGGAGGCGGAGGTCGAGCAGCGCCGCCAGGCCGAGCAGGCCCTGCGCGACGCGCTCCATCACCGCGACGAGTTCCTGGCGCTGGCCAGCCACGAGCTGAAGACGCCCCTCACCGCGCTCCAGCTCCAGTTACAGTCGCTGCCTTCCGCGGCGGCGAAGAAGGACGGCGAGGGGCGCCTGATGGCGCGGCTGGACAAGGCCATCCGCCAGACGGAGCGGCTCGCCACGCACATCGACGGGCTGCTCGACCTGTCCCGGCTGGGGGATGAACACGTCCCGCTGATGGTGGAGCCGCTCGACCTGTCGCGGCTCATCCGGGACACCGTCGCCCGCGCGATGACCACGGCGGCCGAGGCCGACTGCAACCTCCAGTTGCTGGCGGAGTCCTCCGTCCCCGGCGTCTGGGACCCGCTGCGGGTCCAGCAGGTGGTGGGCAACCTCCTCGTCAACGCCTTCAAGTACGGCAGGGGACGCCCCGTCGAGGTCCGCGTGGAGGCGGCGCTCGAACACGCGCGAGTCACCGTCAAGGACCACGGCATCGGCATCGCCCCCGAGCACCATGAGCGCATCTTCCAGCGCTTCGAGCGCGCCGTGCCCTCCAGCGCCTTTGGAGGTCTGGGCCTGGGGCTCTGGGCGGCGAGGCGGGTGGTGGCGGCCCACGGCGGCAACGTCCGCGTGGAGAGCGAGCCCGGCCTGGGGGCCACCTTCATCGTCGAGCTGCCCTACCACCCCACCTAGCGACCCCGGCCTCAAATCCAGAAGGCCATGTCGCGCTCGGCGTCCTCGGGCCCCGCCCCCGGGCCCATCCCGCAGCGCCTCGCGCTGGATGCCCATGATGGCCACGTCCTGCTGGATGACCTGCCGCGTGTACCAGCGCACCAGCGGCTTCAGCGCACGCGCCACCTGAGCGCCGGGCACGTCCACGGGCAGGCGGTAGCGGATGGCCGTGTAGACGAGGCTGTCCGTGGGGCCCACCGGCGTGCACTGCGAGTTGATGACGAAGCCATGCGCGCCCCACAGGTAGTCCACGCGCGTGACGTTGGGCACCTGGAACAGGTCCGTGTGGACCAACGGCAGGTCACGCGGGTTGAAGTGGCGCCCCAACCCCGTAACGGTGTCCTGCGCCTGCTTGTACGTCACCAGCACGCGCCCCCCCGCGCGCCGCACCGTCTTCGGCGTCGAGCACCTCGCTCCGCTGTGAAGGCCCCAGCGACGGCACCTCCACGACGGCGCCGGACGCGTCGTAGACCCAGCCGTGGTACGGACAGCCAATGCGCCCGTCGAACACCGCGCCCCGGGACAGCCGCGCGTTGCGGTGCAGGCAGCGGTCCCTCAGCGCGGTGGGCTGGCCCCGCGCGTCCCGGGAGAGGGCCAGCCTCGTGCCGAAGAGGGTCCGCGCCAGGGGTTGGCCCGGCCCGAGCTCGGAGGAGAAACAGGCGACGTACCAGTAGTCCTTCAGCGCGCCGCAGCGCGAGAGGTCGGCCTCGGCATCCAGGTCCACGGCGGGCACGGGCGTGGACGCGGCATCGGGCGAGAGCGGGTGCGGCGGCCTCATACGGCGGCTCCGATGAAGTGGTCGGCCCAGCCCGGCAGGCGGTGCAGGTCCACGGGCTTGATGTCTCCCGCGCGCTGGCCCAGCGCGACGCAGCGGGCCTCGTAGCGGCGTACGCCCTCCGCCACGCGCACGGCGCGCACGGGGCCCAGCTGGCCCAGCTCGCGCGCGTAGCGGTAGTGGTGTCCCTCGCAGAGGGCGCGCTCCACGGCCTCGGCCACGGCGGCGAGCCGCGCGGCGGGCGACTCCGACTCCAGGAACAGGACAGAGGACGGCGTGGGCGTCCACTCGGGCGCGAGCGCATCCGGTGTCACCCACGGCACCGCATCCTGGAAGTCACGCGCGTTCCGGATGTGACGGAAGCCTGAAATGCGCTCCGCCTGCCGGCTCCCCGCGACGGCGCACCCGCGTCAGGCACGCCGCCTGCGCGTCTTCGGGGTGGCACAGCGCGCGGTGGAAGCGCAGCGCGGAGGGCGCGAGCACGGCCCTCAGGCCGTCGAGTGGCAGGCTGGAGGGAATCAAGACGGCCTCACATCTCCGCCCTGACGCATTCCCTCATTTCCAAGCCGGAAACCACAGTAATTTCAGCAGGTTAGAACCCATACCATGGGCGCCGGCGGCCTTCTCGCTCCAGGCAGGGCCACAAGTGCGGGCCCCTGCCCTCAGGAGTCCAGTAAAATCAAGGACTTGCAACCCTAAAATGAGGGGATGCGTCAGCGGCACAGCCATTAGCAGCAGGTTCACCTGCAAACCGACTGGCAATCCAGGGTACATACAGCGGCTGTGAAGCGGCAGGTGTACTGAAGTGGTCCTGCTTGCCCGCCAGTTGCACACGCGCGACGTTACCACCCTTTTTGCACATCTCCTCCCGGTAGCGCTCGCCCATGACCGGGGGGACGACCGTGTCCTTCGTGCCCCAGTAAATGATAACGGGGGCAACCGGCTTGGTTTTCGGAACGCTACCCTTCTTTATGGCATCCACCCATGCCTTGGCCTTAGTCGGCCTGGCTCTCATCAGAGAGCCAAACTTATCTTCGTACGTGTAGTTCAACGTATCCGAAGCCGCATGCACACACTTGTTCGACATGATTTCATCGATAACCTGGGCACCGTCATACGTAAAGATATCTGTGAGGTGAAGCTTTCCAGGAAACGCCGCCTGTGTAGCCCAGAAGTTCTCTGCCATGTGCGTGAAATTGAACACATTATCAGAGAAGGCTCTCTCCAGGTTCTTCAGTAGGACTTCGCTTTCTGCCTCCGTTGTCTCGCCTTCAGGAGCCAGGGCCGCCATATCCTGGGGTGCCATAGCGACAAATCCGACCAGCTCAATGCCGTCGAAAGCCGTACCTGTTTTATTGATGTAATCGCCAGAATTGGCCGCAGCAATGGTCGTTCCGCCCCCTTGCGACCAGCCGTATATAATGGCTTTCTTTCCAGCGCCAACTGCCTTCACGCCAACTTCCTTCTTGCTCATGTAACCAGCAGCACGAATAGCGTTGATGGCGTCCCGGGCGTTGGTTGCCGAAACAGCATATTGGTGCTTACCACCACCACCCAGGCCCTGATAATCCGTTGCAACAACGACGTAGCCCGCATCAATGAACTCCTGAACCGCAGGAATGCCATAATCCGTCCATGAGTTCCCCCCCACGACGAAATACTGGTTCAACGGGACCGCCGGATTGCTCATTTGCGACGGGCCGCAATTCTGCGCCGTCCCCGTCGTGCCATGAGCCCAGGAAACCACCGGCCGACCTTCCTTCGGCGCTTCACTTTTGGGTGCGATCAGAAGGCCGGTAGAAATCGTTTTACGATCATGGAGGTCCGAGGAAATATAGGCAATTCGCCATGCCCAAGCGTCTTTGAGCGGCGTAGAGACTTCCTCCGTGCTGATGACCTCGCCGAGCTTGCCGTGCGCTTTCATGCGCATCACGGCTTCATAAAACGGTGGCACACTCACTTCAGCTGTTGCGCTCGCACCCATGGTGGTCAAAGCAATGACCGCCACTTTGAAGACGTTCTTCTTGAAGGGTGATTTCATTTTGTCTCCTGATATACGCCGGTCAAAACCGGCAAAGCGTCGATGGAAAAAGAAGCATTCCTTTACGGAGTCTTCACTGCCAGCACGGGATTTGTTTTTGTCAAATCAAAAGACCTGGATGATCTGACTGGCATCTGCCAATCGAAAACCCCGTTATCAGGTGACAATCACACCGGCTTTTCCTCAAATTCATTCCACAGCCGAGCTGCGACCGCAGCCCGTCTGAAGTGTCGCTCATGATGGCCATCCTCGGAGGAGTCGTTGGACGGCCGGAATCTTTTGCACTTCGTATGCCCCCCCCTCGAACACGGGAGAGGGGTGGCCCCCCGCTAGGAGGCATCGACACCGCCGTCGGTCAGGCCCCCTCACTGACGCGTCAGCGTCACGGCCGTGACGCGTCAATCCTGGCCCTCGGGCTCCTCGGGAGGAATGGGCTCGAAGTACCGAACCAGGCCCTGCCGCGCTCCTTCAGAGCATAGGAAGGACAGGAGCCCTATTTGGCGTAGCGGGCGGGAGCAGAGCGAGAGGTGAGGGACGCTGACGGGTAGCCCCTGAGGCATCCCCTCACATGAGGCCGAGTGCATCCTGAAAGACGGGATGGGGTGAAGGAGTTCGGAGAAACGCTCGACGAGCGGAAGCAGCCGCTCCTCCTTCATCATGGGGATGGCCTGGTAATACATGCAGCCCTGACGGAAGAGCGAGTAGGTGCGCGTCTTGGCAGAGTTGGCCTTCAACCCCTTCTCCATGCCGAGGCTCTCACCGGCGGCGCCCAGCAGTGTCAGCAAGACTTGAGCCAGTGCGCTCACCAGCAGCAGCCTGTCGCGCCGCTCGGGGCTCCTCACGCGCACCGTGGACAACCCCATCCCGAATCTGAACTGACGGGCTCGCTCAGGTCTCCACCCGCACGCCCGCGGTCCGCCGCCCGCGCCGGGCCGAGCCTCGGAGCTGTCCGGCCACGCTCCGCCCCAGCGCCCTGAAGAGGTCCCACCAGCGAATCTCCACCAGACACACCAGCTCCTCGCCCTCGGCGTGCCGGAGATTGCGTTCGACGAAGAAGGCGATGTCCGGATGCGTGGCCGCCGCGCGGTCGATGGGCGCGACGCCGTCACGCACGCGGTAGTGCGCGCCCAGTCCCGCCGGGGCATCGTCCTGGGAAAGGAGTTCACCGCGAGCAGGTACGTCTTGAAGCCAGCGCTGAGCAGCAGCCAGTGCAGCGGACGCATGGGGTGGCGGAGCTTGCGCCACAACACGAAGCGGCCGAAGCACACCTGCAACACTTTGTGGCCCCACCACTCGGGGTGGATGACCGTGTCCCCCGAGTACACCACCTCGACCTGCTGGCCCCCGGTGGACGCCTCGGCGACGCGCAGCGTGCTGAAGCCCACCAGCTCACCGCCGCGCCGCGTATGGAGGAGGATGACGTACTGCTTCTCCTCCAGGTCCGCCGCGAACCGCTCGGGTGAGACGCCCGTGTAGCAGCGCTGCATCAACGCCAGCATCCGCGCGCGCTGCGCCTCCGTGAGCGCGTCCCTGCAATGCTCCGGCGTCCGGCGGCTGACGCAGCACATGCGTCCGGTCGGGCGCCAGCGTCACCTCCTGCATGGCGCCTCCGTACCAGTGTATCCGTGCCGTCACGGGCCCCGCGTACCGCCCCAGCCCGAAGTGCAGCCGGGTGTCCGCCGAGGCGGAGAAGCCGCCCATCAGCCCCACCTCCTGCACCTGCTCCACACCGCGCCGCGTCCAGCCGGTCGTCCACCATGCCATTGGCTTGCACCAGGTCCGGCCAGCCGTCGTTGTCCAGGTCGCCCGCCGCCGCGCCCCAGCCGAAGCGGCGCTCATTGAGCGCGCCACGAAAGGTGGCCTCGTCCCGGAACGCCGGAGTGAAGGCGTCCCTCCCCGGCCCCACCATCCAGGGCAGGCTGCCCTCCGCCTGGAGCGAGTGGTGAACGTTGGAGACATACACGTCCAGCCAGCCATTGCGGTCGAAGTCCGCCACGGAGGCATTCATCCCCTTGTACGTGTCCCTACCAATCTCCCCGAAGAGGCGGCCCGCCACGCGGCGGAAGCGCACGCCTCCTTCGTTGAGGTAGACGTCATCCGGGCCAAAGTCGTTGGCCACGTACAGGTCCGTCCACCCGTCGCGGTTGAAGTCCACCGTGCTCACCGCCAGCGACCAGTGCGTCTCCGGCATGCCCATCGCGGCGAGGTCCACCTTCTCGAAGGTGCCATCCCCCGGCCCCGGTAGAGCGCGTTGTGGCCGCCGTTGGCCGCGTTGTGCCAGCCGTCGTGCATGAAGCGGAACATGCGGCGGTCGCCGGGGTGCTCGGGCTGGGGAAGTTGGAAGAGGTTGAGCGGCACCGGCGGCGAGTAGTCCGGCAGGTGCGTGGTCATCACGTTGAGAACGAAGAGGTCCAGGTGCCCGTCCCGGTCATAGTCCAGGAAGGTGAGCCCCAGGCTCACCGCGTGTTCCGTCACCCACGCCGCTTCCGTCACGTCCTCGAAGCCCGCCGTCCCCGTCTCGCGCAGGGTGTTCCGCAGCAGGCGGACGGGCCCGAAGGCCACCGCCACCGCGAGGTCCAGGTCACCGTCGCCGTCCCAATCCACGAAGGTGCCGCCGCCCGGCAGCCCCTCTTCCTTGTAGCGCGTGGCGAAGCGCTCCAGCGCCGGGACGTGGACCCGCTCGAAGCGGAGGCCGCCCAGGCTGCGGTAGAGGACCGCGTGGTCCTCGGGGCGCCCCAGCGGATGCGTGAGGAACAAGTCGGGCAGGCCGTCACCGTCATAATCCCCCACCGCGATGGCATCCCCCACCGCGACCAGCCACTTCGCGACGTGCCCGAGGCGCGGGTCCAACTCCTCGAGCGTGTCGCCCATGGAGGAGTGCAACCCGGCCGCCCTTGCGTCCACACGCTCCATGCGGAAGGACAGCAGCGTGGCCCGCTCGCCGGGCGCGGCGGCCAGCGTGTAGCCGCCGGGCATGACAGCGCCCAGCCCGCCTACCACGGCGGCGCGCTTCAACCAGCCGGAGGACACCAGGGCGCGCAGCGACTCACGCCCGCCGCGCTGCCAGGCGGCTCGCGCGTGGAGGAAGCTAACGCTGGCGCTCAACGTGCCGCTGTACGCGGCCCTTACGGGCCTGCTGGCGGTGGGGGCTTGGTAGCACTTCCGCTGCCCCTGCTAGGATTGGCCGCTGACGGTGGAGCAGCCGCCCCCCCTTTGAGTCGGAAAGTCATGGGACATCCCACTCTCGAGAACGACACGCCCTTTGCCTTCGACATGATGGGCCTCGCCGATGAAGATGGGAGGCCCCTGCTGCTGCTCGTCGTGAAGGCCACGTATGCCCTCGGGCCCTCCGGGCTGAAGCTCGCGGACGAGCAGGTTCCGGTGACATGGAGCGGCGAGTCCTGGGGCAAACCCGGCGAGTCCAGCGACAAGTACGAACCCGAGTGCGCCTTCATCAAGTCGGCCACGGACGTGGCGCTCATCGGCCATGCCTACCCACCTCAGAAGGGCGCTACCGAGGCCTTGGTGGCGCTCCAGGTCGGGCCGCTGAAGAAGGCCGTGCGCGTCCTGGGTGAGCGGACCTGGTTCAAGAGCATGGGGCACGTGACGGCCACGAGGCCGCTCCCCTTCGACAAAATCCCGCTCACGTGGGAGCGCGCCTTCGGCGGCTGGGACAAGACGGACACGGCGAACCCCTCGTTCGAGCCGCGCAACCCCGTGGGCGTGGGCTTTCGCGCCAGTCCTCGCCACTTCGAGGAGGGACTGAAGCTGCCCAACCTGGAAGACCCCGCCACGGAGCCCCTGCGGGAGTTCGGCCAGCGGGTGGTGCCCGCGGGCTTCGGCTTCACGTCTCCACACTGGCATCCGCGCGCGAAGCATGGCGGCACCTACGACGAGGGCTGGAACAAGACGCGCAAGCCGCTGCTGCCCAGGGACTTCGACCGGCGCTTCTTCAACGCCGCCGCGCCAGGGCTGGTCGCGCCGGGCTATCTGAAGGGAGATGAGCCCGTCATCATCGCGGGCGCATTCCCCTCGGGCCGGCGCGCCTTCTCGCTCCCCGGACAGGCGCCGCCGGTCGTCACGGTGGCACTCGCGGGACGCGACGACGCGACACCCGAGATGCGCCTGGACACCGTCATCCTGGACGCCGATGCGGAGCAGGTGCTGCTGCTCTGGCGCGGACACGTCGTGCTCGACGATGGGCTGCACGACCTGGGCCGCATCCACATCACGGCCGCTGGCATGTCCAGGAAGGCCTGAGCCCTCTCTGCGGCGGACACGGGAGCCACATGTATCCAGACATCGTTCACGGCTGGACCATCGCCGAGCGGCACCTCTCGGAAGCCGCGTTCCTGTGGGCGCGGCTGGACGCCATCTTCCGCTCCCCGCGCCACACGCTCGCGGATGCCGTGGAGCAGGAGCAGCGGCTGCGAGCCCATCTCGACGGGCTCCTCATCGGCGGCGAGGCCGTGGCCACGCGGCTGCTGAAACCCGCCCTGGAGGAAGAAGACGCGCCGCTCGTCGCCGCCGCGGCCGCGCCCCTGCTGCTCCAGGACAGTCAGGTGGCGGGGGTGCTCGGGCTGCTCTCGGAGGGGACGGCGTTCCAACATCGGGCCTGCGCAAGGCGCTGGAGCGATGTGAGCGCGCGGACCTCGAAGCCCGGATGGCGGCGCTTCCCTCCACCCTTCCGGACAGCGCGCGCGCCGCCGTGCTCGACGTCCACGCGCTGCGGGGATGGGATGCCGGAGCCGCGCTGCCCCAGGCCCTGAAGAATGAGTTCCCCGAGGTGGCGGCCGCCGCGCTCCGGGCCGCGCGCGCCACACCGGAGCGCGTCGAGGCCCGCCAGATTCATGCGCTGCTGGACGCTCCCGTGCCCGAGGTCCGCGACGCCGCCATCGACCTGGGCCTGTCGCTTGGCATGCGCTCCGCTTTGCGGTGCTGCCAGCAACTCGTGGCGCAGCAGGTGCGCGGAAGCCGCCGGGCCATGGAATGGCTTGCCCTGGGCGGCGAGCCCGCGGACCTGGATGTGCTCCTCGCGCTCACCCGCGTCCCCGCGCTGCGCGCCGAGGCCGTCTGGGCTCTGGGCTTCAGTGGCCGCATCGCCGTGGCCGAGGCCGCGCTGGAGTGGATGCGGGACGAGGACCTGCGCTTCGCCCGGCTGGGCGCGGAGGCGTTCTCCGCCATCACCGGGTTGGAACTCGTAGGCAGCTACCGGCGCGAGTTGACGGAGGAGGAGGCGGCCCTCCCGCTCGAGGAGGAGGACCTCGACGCCGACCTCACGCCGTCCCCCGAGGAGGACCTGGCGGCGGCCCATGCGGACGCGGTCGCGGCGTGGTGGGCCGACGCTCGGAAGCGCTTCGAGCCGCAGACGCGCTACTTGCGGGGCAGGCCCTTCAGCGCGCCCGTGTTGCAGGAAGCGCTGCGCCAAGAGCCCATGCGGCGCAGGCACCTGCTGGCGCAGGAGGCCGCGATGCGGAGCCGAGATGCGCAACGCCTGGAGACCCACGCCTCCGCGCTCCAGCAGGGACTGGCGCTGGCGCGGCCCTGGACGTTCCGGGAGACGGACCTGCGCGCCCCCTTGAAGCAGTTCCTGAGCCAGGAGTGACGGCACCCGGGGGCGCTACCGTGCTAGAGGAGAGGGCCATGTCAACAGCGAGAGGCACACTCGCCATCACGGGAGCCGGTCTGGTCTCCAGCCTGGGCGCCGACGTGGAGCTGGTGTGTTCCGCCGCGCGGGCCGGCCTCACCCAGACGACAGACGGCGAGTTCACGGTCCAGGACAGCCAGGCCGAGGCGATGGTCCCCGTGACGGTGCACTCGGTGGGCGTGCTCACCCAGGGGTTCGCGGAGTTGGGCCGCTGGGTCCGGCTGGGCTCGCTGGCCTTGAAGGACCTGCTGCGCCGCGTCCCCGCCGTGGGGATGGAGCGGACCGCGGTGCTGATCAACCTCCCGAGCGACTACCTGCTGCGCGCCGCGCACCAGCGCCAGGGCCACCCGGTGAGCGGACAGCCCGTCCCCTACGAAGCACTTCAGCCCTGGTACCGCGCGGAGTACGTGCGCCGGCTTCTGCGCGCGGCCGGTCTCACCACGAGCCCAGCGGTCCAAGAGGTGTTCTTCGAGGACCAGGCGGGCATCGTCACGCTGCTGCGCGCGGCGGCGGAGTTGCTGCGCATCGGGCGGGTGACGCGGTGCCTCATCGGTGGCGTGGACTCCCTGCTGGAGCCTCGATGGCTGGAGGCGTGCAACACGCTCCGCATCCTGAAGACGGCCACGCGCCCCGTGGGCCTGATGCCGGGGGAGGGCGCGGCCTTCCTGCTGCTGGAGGAGACAGAGCGGGTCCGGCGCGAGGAGCGCCGCGTCCTGGCCACGGTGGAGGGGTTGAGCCTCCAGCAGGACGCCGCGCACCGCTTCGCGTCACCACCACCGGACGGGCGCGTCTTGAGCGAGGTCATCCGCGGCACGCTGCGACAGGCGCCCGAGCCCTGCACGGGCCTCTACGGCGACTTGAATGGCGATGCGGTCCGGAGCCAGGACTGGGGCATGGCGCTGGTGCGGCTGCGACAGGAGTACACGCTCGATTCACTGACGCTCCCCGCCCTGTCCTTCGGCGAAACGCGCGCGGCCTCCGGCTTCATCGCGGCGAGCATGGCGACACAGGCGTTCGCGCGCGGTTACCATGCCTCGGACTCGCTCCTCGTCTGGGCCGCGTCGGACAACGGGGCGAAGGGGAGCTTCACGGTGACGCGACACCTGACCCGGGGGACGACATGAGCGGCGACTGCCTCAAACCGCAGACGGACTGGAAAGGCGTCTTCCAGAAGTACGAGTCCAGGGAATACCGGAAGGAGTGCGAGTCCTGCGGCCGGGGCTACCATGGCAACCGCTGGGACGCCCACCACGTCCTCCCGGGCGTGGTGTTCGGGCAGATTACGGACCCGTTCATCCACGAGTGCCTGCGCGCCACGGACTTCGACATCAACAAGTCCTATGCCATGGGCGGGCTGCCGAAGCTGACGGCGTTCATCCTGCACTTCCAGAAGGACAAGACGGTCCCCTTCGTCCACGACCGGGAGAAGACCGTCACCATGCGTCGATGGGGCACCGTCCAGCAGTACGCCAACCAGGCTCACCTGAAGGTTGAGTTCCCGGGTGACCTGCCAGTGCACAACCCATGCAACTGGGGGCATACGGAGTACAACGGTGAGGTCGCAGCCCGGCTCAAGTCAAACATCTGGACGAAGCTCGAGGCTCTCAAGGAAAAGAACAAGCACCCCAAGCCCGAAGCGATCAGACAAATGCTGATGAATGAAGTCACTCACTTCTGGAATGAGCTCGTGAGCATCGGAGCGGGCCCCGGAGGAGGAGGATTCTCGGGCGTGGAGGCCAACCTGCGCAACCGTTACGACAAGGCCCAGGATGGCTGGTGGAAACCGATGTGCATGTCAAGGCAGGTAGCCTCGGCACCCATGTCTCCGGGCATCATCTAGGGCCACAGTCCAAGACCATGAACAACTACGCTCTCATCACGACAATCCCCGAAGGCGACGCCGCCCGATTCGGATACATCCAGAACTACGACAAATCATTCAAGCTCTCCGCGGGCGTTGAACTGTCCTCATCATTTCCCCCTGATGCGGCCTACCGCATGCATGATGACTTTCCGGACAACATCGCCCTGAGCGACGTGCTCTACAATCCAGACAGCCAGCTCGTCATCAGCGAGAAGGTGCGCTCCTTCCTCGAGGCAGAAGGCGTTCAGCACATCGAATACCTTCCAGTCAAAGTCCTCAACCACAAGGGCCGAGAAGTCAAAGAGCGCTACTTCATCGCCAACATGCTCCCGCTCGTCGACTGCGTCGACCTGGAAAAGACCGAGCATGAGGAGAACCTGCTCGATCCCGACGAGTTGATGAACATCCGCAACCTCACGGTGCACGAGGACAAGATTCCCGCTGACTTTCAGCTCTTTCGACTCAAGGCCATATCGGGAGCGATGCTCATTCATCGTGCACTCGCGCAGAAACTGAAGGCAGCAGGTTTCCGCGGGTTCGCTACTCCTGAGCTCTCTGAGTATCGTGGGAACTAGGCAGTGAGGCCGCAACCGGCAGAAACCTCCTGCCGGTTCGCGCTCGCTCAAGCCCACCATGGAAACACGGTTCTCCCATGACGAACTACGTCCTCATCGAGCCTGCTTACGAAGACGATGCCGCCCGCTTCGGAAGCATGCTGAACTACGATGATCGCTTCGAGCTGCGCGAGGGCATTCCTCTATCAGACACGATTCCACCTGACGCCGCCTACCGGATGAGCGATGACTTCCCGGACCGTGTCGCACTGCACGACGTGCTTCACAATCTGGATCGGCAGCTCATCGTCAATGAGAAGGCGAGGGCATTCCTGGAGGCAGAGAGCGTCCGACACGTTGAGTACCTGCCCATCAAGGTCCTCAATCACAAGGACCGCGTGGTCAACGAGCGCTACTTTGTCGTCAACATGTTTCCGCTCGTCGACTGCATCGACTTGACGCAAACCCAGTACAAGCGCAATCGACTCGACCCCGAGAAGTTGATGCACATCTCCAACCTCACGGTACACGAGGACAAGATTCCCGCTGACTTCCAGCTCCTTCGCCTGAAATCCGCGGCGAGCGTCGTCCTCATCCACCGGGATCTCGCGGCCCGGATGAAGGCCGCGGGCATCCGCGGCTTCTCCACCCCTGAAGTCTCCGAGTACCGAGGCAACTGAGGCACACCCATGGAATCACTGGATGAAATCAGCGGCGAGCTGGTCACCCTGCTGAACTTCCACATCCAGGGCGCGATGCAGTCCGCCGACCCGCGCCAGCAACTGGCGGACGCCGATGCCGCCTGCGTCTACTACCAGGCCGTGGGCATCTGCGAGCTGCTCCTGGACGCAGAGGTGGATGCCTTCTTCCACCAGCTCATCCGAAGCGCCCAGGCGCGCCACTGGGTCCTCGAACGCGGCGCGAAACTCAGCCCCCCTCCGCTGAAGCTGCTCAAGGCGAGCAACGCCCGCGGCTTCCATGCGGCCCTCGCCGCGAACCAGTGGGAGCTGGCCCGGCAGATTGCCCGCGTCTCGCTCACCACCCATACGGAGGGCACCGAGTACGAGGACGACTTCCTCGCCGCCCACTTCCTCCACCGCTACGTGCTGGAGGCACCCCAGGAGGAGCTACACGCCATCCTCGACCGCTTCGAGGCCGTCCTGGAGGGGGGAGCGAATCCCAGGCTGGACCTGGGCCGCCACCTGCTGGCCCGCGACGCCACGGGCTGCTCGCGGGCGTTCACGGACCTGCTCGACGAGCGTGACGCGAAGCTGAAGAAGATGAAGCGGGAGTCCATCTACGCCACGGACAGCCTCTTCGTCCCCCAGTCCTCCATCTACCTGGAGGGGCTCGCCTGGCTCCGCCTGCTGGAGCGTGCCGAGCTCCCCACGGAGCCCGAGTATCCGTACTGCCCCTCTCTCGCGCGGCAGACGCGGTACGCCCCATTCGAGGTGACGACCTTCCCGTCCGTGCCGCTGCCCTGAGCGGGCCGCTACCGTCGGCGCGACGTCAGGACACGCTCTTCCCGCAGATGGGGCAGGTGTGCTCCGCCTTCCCGTCTTTTCCGATGGCAATGAGGGGCGGCTGAATCAGCGGCGCGGGAGGCGTGTTCTTGTCGTTGTGCAGCATCAGGTCGAAGGCCCGCGCCACGTTCTTGCCTTCGAACTTCACGTCGAAGGAGTAGTTGACGAACTCGGCCTTGCCCTTCGTCTTGCCAGACGCCACACCACCACCGGCGGAGCCCGCCTCGTCGCCGGTACTCATCTTGAAGTTGGAGTCCTGGACGCACACCGGGTTGCCCGCCACCGACACGTCCTTGGTGCCCTTGTCCGTGTCCGAGGACATGGCGACGTTCGGATAGGGAATCGGAACGGGGCCCGCGGGACTGGGCGTCTTGCACACGTCCGGAAAGGCGACGGTGACGCCATTCGAGTCCTTCGTCACCACGGACATCTTGTTGACACCCACGGTGTTCGCCATGCCGACCTCCTGGTGCGCCAGACAGGCACCACCGGAGTCTGACGGACGCCTCCAGCGGGAACAAGCCCCCAGGGTGCGCCGCTCAGGGCCGGACAGGTGCGCCCAGCCGCTCCAGCAACAGCGTCAGCACCCGTGCCGCGATGGCGCGCCGGACCTCCCCCCGGTCTCCCGCGAAGACATGCCGCTCCACCGTGGCCGGCTCGCCCCGACGCAGCACCGCGAGGAAGACGAGCCCCACGGGCTTCTGCAGCGTGCCGCCACCAGGGCCCGCGATGCCCGTCTCCGCCACCACCCAGTCCGCCGAGGAGCGCGCCAGCGCCCCCTGCGCCATCGCCTCCACCGCCTCCGCGCTCACCGAGCCGTGCGTCTGGAGCAGCGACAGCGGGACGCCCAGCTGCTCCACCTTGGACTCGTGCGAGTAGGGGATGAACCCACGCTCCACCACCGTGGAGGCCCCCGGCACCTCCGTCAGCGCCGCGCAGAGGAGCCCGCCGGTGCAGGCCTCCACCAGCGCCAGCCGCACGCCCGCCACGCGGCAACGCTCCAACGTTTGCCGCGCCAGGACCTCCAGGGACGGTTCCGTCATGAGGCTCGCTCCATCGCTTCCCTGGCGGCCCCGCGCAGCCGCGGAGTGCGTCACGTCTTCGACCTCCCAGGGCCACCGAACCGCCGCGATTTCGCGACAAGAAGGACGCTCCTACCGTAGCAGACGCCCGGAGCCCCGGGGACCGCTCGCGGACGCCGTCCATGCCCCCGCGCCCTCCACGGCCCCAGCGTCCGTTGACAGCCGCACCGCGGCGGGACGCGGAGTGTCCCCGGCGGCGGATTTCTTGCCCCATCGGCGCGCGTGCGCAACAGAGTCCCGCCCGTGTCCTGGCGAGCGTGGAAGGTCGGAGTCCTTGCAGTGACGGCCGTGCTCCTGGCGGCGTGCGCCTCCCAACGGGTGCAACCCGCTGTCGGCCCGAGCCCAGGCCCAGGTCCAGGCCCGGACGCCGAGGCCACGGCCTACCTGGAGGCCTGGGCCGCGGGAGACCTCGCCGCCATGCGGCGCGCCGTGGTCCATCCACCCGCCCACTTCGAGGCACAGCACCAGCACTTCCGCGACGGCCTGCGCATCGTGTCCTCGCACTTCGAGCTCGTCCACGTCGAGCGCGACGGTGATGCGGCGGTGGCCACATACCGTGCGGTGCACGAGCTGCGAGGGCTCGGTGAGTGGGTGATGGACGGAGCGCTGCGCTTCGTCCGCCACCAGGGCCAGTGGCGCGTCCAGTGGACCTCGGCGGCGCTCCACCCCGAGGCCCGCGAGGGAGACCGGTTCTCCCGAAGCCGGACGGCGCCGGAGCGGGCGGACATCCTCGACGCGCGCGGAGCCCCGCTCACCCTACAAGGCGAGGTCATCAGCATCGGCGTCGACCCCGCTCGCATCCGGAATCGCGCGGACGTGGCCGCCGCGCTCCAGGCGCAGCTTGGCGTGCCCCCGGCGCAGCTGGATGCGGCGCTGGGCGCGGCGGGCCCTGCGCCTGGGCGCTTCGTCCCCATCGTCGACGTCCCACCAGCGCGCTACCAGCAGGTGCGCCCCGCGCTGGCCCCCGTCCCCGGCATCTTCTTCCGCCGCAAGAGCGCGCGGACTGCCGCCGATGGCTTCGCGGCCCACACGCTAGGCCGCGTCGGCGAGGTGACGGCCGAGCTGCTCCCGCAGTTGGGACTCACCTACCTGCCTGGGGACCTCGTGGGCCTGTCCGGCCTGGAGCGGACATACGAGGTCCAGCTTGCGGGGAGCCCTTCCGGGGAGGTCCTGCTCACGCGCCCCTCGGGCGAGACTCGTGTCCTCTTCCGCTTCGAGGGTGAGCCGGGAGCCCCGCTGACCACCACGCTCCGCCGCGAGGTCCAGGCCGCCGCGGAGGCCGCGCTCGACGGGGTGACACAGCCCGCGGCCCTGGTCGCGGTGGACGGCGAGACGGGCGCCATTGTCGCCATCGCCAGCCGGCCCCTCACGCAGCCGCTGCACCGGGCGCTCACCGGCCGCTATCCGCCCGGGTCGACCTTCAAGGTCATCACCACGGAGGCCCTGCTCGCGCGCGGCCTGCGGGTGGACTCGCCCGTCGCGTGCCCTCCCGTCGCCATGGTGCGCACCAAGCCCTTCCGCAACTTCGAGGGCGAGTCCCTGGGCAACACCACGCTGCGGCAGGTCTTCGCCCACTCGTGCAACACCGCGTTCGTGACGCTGGCGACGCAGCTTGGAAGTGACGCGCTCGCCGCGGCGGCCCGCCGCTTCGGCTTCGACGTGCCCTACTTCCCCGGACTGCAATCTCCCGGCGCGTCGTTCCCGGCGCCGGCCGATGCCATCGAGCTCGCCGCCGCCGCCATCGGCCAGGGGCGCGTCCTGGCCACGCCGCTGCACATGGCGTCGGTGGCCGCCGCCGCGGAGTCCGGCGAATGGCGCGCGCCCTTCCTCGTGGAAGGGCTGGCGGACGGGCCGAGCAGCCCGCTCGCCGAAGGCACCCGGAAGCCGCTCTCCACGCTGATGCGCGCGGTCGTGATGGAGGGCTCCGGGAAGGCCGCCAGACAGGTCCCCGGGCTCGGCGGCAAGACGGGCACGGCCGAGTTCGGCACCGCCCCGCCGCTGCCGACACACGCGTGGTTCATCGGCTTCCGAAAGGGTATCGGCTTCGCGGTCCTGGTCGAAGGCGGCGGCGTGGGCGGCCGCGTCGCCGCGCCCATCGCCGCGAAGTTTGCCAGCGCGCTGTGACGCGGGGCTCCATCCACCGCGCCTTCAGGCCCGGACACCACCTCTCTTGCTGTCCTTTCATGAAATGACCGTTTCAGGCGGCCCTCATCCCCGGACGCTGGCGCCTCCTCGCAACGCCCTGTCGCGCTGTCGTCGCCAAGAAATGGGACACAGCACGTCCTGACTGTGACGCGGCACCGGATGCCCCACCGCCGCGGCAGGGGAGCTCATGACTTCGTCCGCCCGGCCCGCGAGGCTGACCCGGAAGAACGCTGGAACCTTCCTTCGCATCCTGCTGACCCAGGTGCTCTACGTCACACCGCTCTTCTGGTTCATGGAGCTGGCGCAGAACGTGGCCTGGCGGTGGATGAACGGAGATTGGGGCTGGGTGTTCCCCCGGTCGCCGTACCACTGGTTCTCCTTCGGGAGCCTCATCCTGTGGGCCGGCTGCGTGGCGCTGCTGTGGAGCCTGCACTACTTCTGGTTCTACCCGCACCGCGTGAAGGTGTGGCCCCGGCTGGCCCTGGGCGCCGGGGTGTGCTGGGTGGGCGAGTGGGTCGGCGGCTATGTCGCCGCCAACGTCTTCCACCACCCGCTCCAGGTGTGGCCCGGCTCATCGCTCGTCTACGTCCACTACAGCGCCCTCTTCTTCTGGCTGAGCAACTGCATCGTCTACCACCTGCTCACCGTCGACGTGGTGGACCTCACGCCCGAGTACGACGCACCTCCGGCGACGGCGCGCGCGCAGGTGGCCTGAGGGGCGTCCACCCGGACGCACGGGAGCTCACGCGCGCTGGGGCAGCTTGAGGCGCGCGCGGCAGCCCCTCCCCTCGGGGCGGTTCTCCAGGCGGAGGCTGCCGCCGTGGGCCTCCGCGATTTGCCGGCTGAGCGCCAGGCCGATGCCGCTGCCCTGGGGCTTGGTGGTGAAGAAGGGAACGAAGAGGTTGCCGGTGTCCGTCAGGCCCGGGCCTTCATCCTCCACCCAGACCTCCACCGCGCCGGGCGACAGCACCGCCCAGGACACCCAGACCTCGCCTCCAGCGCCGGGCGCCGACAGCACCGCGTCCACGGCGTTGCGCACCAGGTTGATGAGGAGCTGCTCCAGTTGGTCCGCGTCGCCGCGCAGCACCAGCCCGGGCCCCGCGCGCACGCCCACCTCCCGGCGCTTCTCCAGCGCGGCCACCCGGCGCACCCAGGCGTCCACCTCCACGTCCCCCATCGCCGGAGGCGGGAGCCTCGCGAGGCTCGCGTAGGCGGACATGAAGCGCGACAGCGCCTGTGAGCGCCGGGCGACGATGCCCAGCCCGCTCTTCGCGTCCTCCTCCCAGTCGGACGGGCGCGGTTGGAGCAGCAGCGTGTCCCGCAGGGCCTCCGCGATGGAGCCGATGGGCGCCAGCGAGTTGTTGATTTCGTGGCTCAGCACGCGCACCAGCCGCCGCCAGGCCTCGCGCTCCTGCTCGCGCAGCGCCAGCCGCAGGTCCGCGAGCACCACCAGTTGGTGCGGCAGGCCGCCCTGCCGGAAGCCGCCACGCCGCAGCTCGTAGGGGCCGCCCTCCTCCGCGAAGGTGCGCGTCAGCCGGCGCGGCACCGGGCCCTCCAGCAGGTCCGACAGGCCCAGGGCCCCAGCGCCCCGGCCCATCAACTGCGAGCGCTGCGCGCCCAGCAGCCGCTCACCCGCGCGGTTCACCAGGCGGAGCGTGCCCGCCGCATCGAAGGCCAGCACGGCGACGTCAATCTCCTCCATCACCTGCGCCAGCAGCGCGCCCGCCTCCAGCGCGCCCAGCCGCTGCTCACGCAAGGTGTCGCCGAGCGCGTTCACCTCCAGCAGCACCTCGCCCAGGGCGTCCCCCGCCCGCGCGCCGCGGCCCCGAACCGAGTAATCCCCTTCGCGCAGGGCGGACAGCAGGTTGGCCACCGCGTGCAGCGGCCGCATCACCCGCTCGCGCACCAGCAGGCCCACGCCCAGGAAGGTGCCCACCACCAGCGAGGTCAGCGTCCACTGCACCTTCGCGGAGAAGCCCCCCGTCCACACCAGCACCAGCGCGGCCACCGACCCCGGCAACCCCGCGAGCCACGCGAGCCCCATCACCTGAAGGTCATGCGGCGGTGGCGGGCGCGCCGGCTTCACCGGGCGCCCTTGATGCCGTAGTACTGGAGCCTCCGGTACAGCGCGCTGCGGGACAGGCCCAGGCCCTTGGCCGCCTCGCTCACGTTGCCCTCGTGCCGCGCCAGCCCACGCTCGATGAGGTAGCGCTCCACCTCCTCCAGCGTCATCTCTTCCAAGCGCGCCATGCCCTCCCGGCTGGCCCGCCTGAGCAGCAGGTCCTCCGGCGTCACCTCGTCACCCGACGCCATCAGCAGCGCGCGCTCCACCGCGTGCTCCAGCTCGCGCACGTTGCCCGGCCACGGGTAGGCCAGCAGGGCCTCCAGCGCCTCCGGGGACAGGCGGATGGCGGGCCTGCCGTAGCGTCGGCCCTGCTCCGCCAGGAAGTGCGCGGCGAGCAGCGGGATGTCCTCGCGGCGCTCGCGCAGGGGCGGCAGCTGCACCTCCACCGTGTTGAGGCGGTAGAGCAGATCCTCCCGGAAGCGCCCCTCCGCCACCGCCTTCGACAGGTCCACGTTGGTGGCGCTCACCACGCGCACGTCCACCCGCCGCGTCTTCGACGAGCCCACCGGGTGCAGCTCGCCCGTCTGGAGCACGCGCAGCAGCTTCGCCTGCTGTGACAGCGGCATGTTGCCAATCTCGTCCAGGAAGAGCGTGCCGCCGTCCGCCAGCTCGAAGCAGCCGATGCGGTCCGACCGGGCGTCGGTGAAGGCGCCCTTCACGTGGCCGAACAGCTCGCTCTCGAAGACGCCCTCGGACAGCCCGCCGGAGTTCACCGCGACGAAGGCCCGCGACGCGCGCGTGGACGCCGCGTGGAGCAGCCGCGCCACCACCTCCTTGCCCGTGCCGTGCTCGCCCGTCACCAGGACGTTGGCGCCGGACGGCGCCACGCGCTCGATGAGCCGCCGCACCGGCTGCATGGCGCGGGACTCCGACACCATGGCGGGCAGCCCGCCCTGCCCCCGGCGCAGGTGCTGGTTCTCCTCCTCCAGCCGGTGGCTGCGCTTCAGCGCCCGGCGCAGCTCCAGCTGGGTGCGCAGCGTCGCCAGCAGGCGCGTGTTGTCCCAGGGCTTCTGCACGTAGTCGCGGGCGCCCGCGCGCATGGCCTCCACCGCGCCCTCCACGCTGCCCCACGCCGTCATCACCACGACGGGGAGGGAGGTGTCCTGCGCGCGGATGCGGCCGAGCAGGTCGATGCCCTCCTGTCCGGAGGTGGTGTCACGCGCGTAGTTCAGGTCCATCAGGACCAGGTCCACGTCCTCGGCCTCCAGCGTGGCGAGCGCGCCAGCGGGCGACTGCGCCGTGACGACGGTGAGCCCGTCACGCTTGAGCAGCAGGCGTAGCGCCTCCAGGACGTCCGCCTGGTCATCGGCGATGAGCACGCAGGGAGGCCGCGCGGCGGCCACGGGCGGAGCGGAGAGGAGGGAGGTGGGTTCGGACACGGAGACACCCATGACGGCAATGTGCCAGAAACGGCGGACGGCGGGCGGATGGGAGTGGCGGGGCGCCCGCCCCAGAGCTCAGGGGGACTGCAACCAGCCATCCTCCAGTTGGATGACGCGGTGCCCGTAGGCGGCGTTGGCCTCCGAGTGCGTCACCTGGATGAGGGTGGTGCCCTCCTGGTTGAGCTGCTGGAAGACCTCCATGATGTGCTTCGCCTGCTTCGAGTGGAGGTTGCCGGTGGGCTCGTCCGCCAGCAGCACCTTGGGACGGGCGATGAGCGCCCGGGCGATACCCACCAACTGCTGCTGTCCGCCGGAGAGCTGCGAGGGGAACAGGTCCTTCTTCCCCACGAGCTGGAAGCGGTCCAGCATGTCGCCCACCAGTGCCTCGCGCTCGCCCCGCTTGAGGTCGCGGTAGGACAGCGGCACCTCCAGGTTCTCCGCCACCGTCAGGTTGTCCAGCAGGTGGTACTGCTGGAAGACGAAGCCGATGGTGCGCCGGGCAAGCTCGCCGCGCGCCTTGGGCTTCATCGAGTGAACGGCCTGCCCGTCCAGCAGGTACTCGCCCGTCCACTCCGCGTCCAGCATGCCCAGGATGGACAGCAGCGTGGACTTGCCCGCGCCGGAGGGGCCCATGAGCGTGACGAACTCGCCCGGCTGGATGTCCAGGTCGATGCGGCGCAGCACCCAGGCGCGGCCTCCGGCCAGGGGATAGGACTTCTCGACGTTCCTCAGGGAGATGAGCGGCGCTGACATGGAGGCCTCGAAGAACCCGCCCGCTCAGCGGCGCTGCTCGTCCTGGACGATGCGGCCGTCGAAGAGGCTCACCGTGCGCGTGGCGACGCGCGCGTGCGCCGGGTCGTGCGTCACCATGCAGAGGGTGGCGCCGCCCTTGTGCAGCTCGGACAGGAGCTGCATCACCGCCTCGCCGTTCTTCGAGTCGAGGTTGCCCGTGGGCTCGTCCGCCAGGAGGATGAGCGGATCCCCCGCCACCGCGCGCGCCACCGCCACGCGCTGCTGCTGTCCACCGGAGAGCTGCCCCGGCATGTGCCGCGCGCGGTGCGCCATGCCCACCTTCTCCAGGGCGCGCTCCACCCGCTGCTTGCGCTCGGCCGCGGGCATGCCCCGGTACGTCAGCGGCAGCTCCACGTTCTCGAACACCGTCAGGTCGCCGATGAGGTTGAAGCTCTGGAAGATGAAGCCGATGTGCCGGTTGCGCACCAGCGCCCGGTCCGCCGCGGACAGCTCCAGCACGCTGCGGCCGTCCAGCAGATAGGCCCCGCGCGTGGCCGTGTCCAGGAGCCCCAGCACCGCCAGCAGGGTGGACTTGCCGGAGCCCGACGGGCCGACAATCGCCACCCATTCGCCCTTGTGCACGTTGAGGTGGATGTTGGAGAGCGCGTGCGTCTCCACCTCCTCGGTCTCGAAGACCTTGGTCAGCCCGTCCAGGTGGATGAGCGGCTTCCCCGGCTCCGCGGCCACGCCGCCCCGCGCCACCGCGTCCTCGGGGGAAGCCGCCGTCTTCGTCTCGTTCGTCATCATCGCTGCCTCACCCGCTCCACCGCGTCCCACGCGGCCATGTCTGAAGTCACCACCTGGCTACTCCGCCTTGAGCGCGAGGATGGGGTCCACGCGCGTGGCCCGGCGCGCTGGCAGCCACGTGGCCACCAGCGCCACCGCGCACAGCAGGGCCGCCACGCCCGCGAAGGTCCACGCGTCATACGCGGCCACCCCGTACAGCATTGCGCCCAGCAGCCGCGCCAGCCCCAACGACAGGGCCAGCCCCACGGCCACGCCCAGCCCGGTCAGCCGCAGGCCCTGCCGGAGCACGAGCGCCAGCACGCTCGTGCGCGACGCGCCCAGCGCCATGCGGATGCCCAGCTCCCGCGTGCGCTGCGCCACCGAGAAGCCGATGACGCCGGACAGCCCCAGCGCCGCCAGCAGCAGCGCCGTGCCCGCGAACAGCCCCATCAGCAGCGCCGACAGGTGACGGGAGACGATGGACTCGTCCACGATGGCCGTCAGCGGCGCCACGCTATACAGCGGCAGGTCCGCGTCCACCGCGCGCAGCTCCGCCTCGATGGCGGGGCGCAGCGCCTCCGGGGCCCCGGCCTTCGCCCGGACCGCGAGCCTCATGTACGCGGAGGGGACCTGCGCCAGCGAGTAGTACGCCGCGGGGAGCGAGGGCTGGTCCAGGCCCCACTCGCGCACGTCGTCGATGACGGCCACCACCGTGGTCCACTCCGCCTCCGAGCCGTGCAGCTTCAGCCGCTGGCCCAGCGCGTCCCCCTTCGGCCAATAGACGTCCGCGAAGGTCTTGTTGATGACCACGCGCCACGGCGTCTCCGGCCCGTCCACGCCCTCCGGGAGCTGGCCCTCGCGCAGGGGGGTGCGCAGCGCGCGCAGGTAGCCGGGGCTGACGGCGCGGAACTCCACCGCGGGCCACAGCTCGTTCGGCGCCCTCGGCCGGCCCTCGATGTCGAAGCTGCGGTCCGCCCGGCCGCCCAGGGGCAGCAGCGTGGTGAGCCCCACCGACTCCACGCCGGGCAGGGCCTGGAGGCGCGCCAGCAGCTCGCGCTGGAAGGCCACCTTCCGCGCCGCGTCTGGGTAGCGCGTCGCCGGCAGCGCCAGCCGGCCCGTGAGCACGCCTTCGGCCGTGAAGCCCGCGTCCACCGCGCGCAGCGCGAAGAAGCTCCGCATGAAGAGGCCCGCCCCCACCAGCAGCACCAGCGCCATGGCCACCTGCCCCACCACCAGCCCCGCGCGCAGCCGGCCCGCGCGCCCACCCTCCGTGCCTCGCGCGCCCTCATGCATGGCGGCGCTCAGGTCCGCCCGGCTGCCGTGCAACACCGGCCCCAGGCCGAAGAGGAGCCCCGTCAGTAGGCTCACCCCGGCGGTGAACAGCAGCGGGCGCGCGTCCAGCCGCACCTGGCTCGCGCGCGGCAGCGCGTCGCCCATCAGCGCCAGCAGCGCGTCCGTGCCCCAGAGCGCCAGCAGCAGCCCCAGCGCGCCGCCCGCCAGCGACAGCACCAGGCTCTCGATGAGGAGCTGGACCGCCAGCCGGCCCCGGGTCGCCCCCAGGGCCGCGCGGATGGACACCTCGCGGCCCCGCGCCGCCATGCGGGCCAGCAGCAGGTTGGCCACGCTGCTGCACGCCACCAGCAGCACGAAGCCCACCGCGCCCAGCAGCAGCCACAGCGTGCCCTGCACCCGTCCGACGATCCGCTCCTCCAGGGGCGTCACCGAGAAGGACCAGCCCGTCTGCCGGTACCGGGAGGGGTGCTCCACTTCCATGTCCCGCGCCACGCGCGACAGGTCCACCCGCGCCGCCTCCAGCGACACCCCGGGCTTCAGCCGCCCGAGCACCGCCAGGAAGCGGGCGCCGCGGTGGCTCTCCTCGCCCAGCTCCGCCGTGGGGGCCAGAGGCAGGTACACCTCCACCCCGGCCGGATACGCGACGCCGGGCGGCAGCACGCCCACCACCGTGTGGGGCTCGCCGTTGAGCTGGAGCGCGCGGCCGAGGACACCCGGGTCGCGGGCGAAGTGCACGCGCCACGCCGCGTCGGTGAGCACCACCACGCGGTCGCGGCCCGGCACCTCCTCCGCCTCGGTGAAGCCCCGCCCGAGGGCCGGGGCCACGCCCAGCGTGGAGAAGAAGGACGCCGTGGCCACGGCCGCGTCGAGCTGCTGCGGGGTGTCTCCGCCCGTCAGCGTGACGTTGGAGGGCTGGTACGCCGCCACCGACTCGAAGACGCGGGGCAGCGCGCGGAGGTCCCGGTACTCGGGCACGGACAAAGAGATGTCCTTCAACTTCGCCTGCGCGAGGTTCCCGTTCAGGTGCACCAGCCGGTCGGGCTCGGTGAACGGAGGCGTCGTGAGGAGCACCCCGTTGACCACACTGAAGACCGCGCTGTTGGCGCCGATGCCCAGCGCCAGCGCGAGCACCGCCACCAGCGCGAAGCCGGGGCTCTTCTTCAGCGAGCGCAGCGTGTAGCGGACGTCCTGCCGCAGGGTGTCCACCCACCTGGAGCCTGTCGCCATCATCGCAGCCTCACCCGTTCCACCGCGTCCCACGCGGCCATGTCCGAAAGCACCACCTGGTCACCCTCCTGGAGGCCCTGGAGCACCTCCACGGCGTTCACCGAGCCCCGGCCGAGCTGCACCGGCACCCGCACCGCCTCGTCACTGCCCGGCAGCAGCCGGAAGAGGGCCATGGTGGCGTGGGGCTGCGCGCCAGCCGGGCGGCCCACCGACAGCACGTCACCCAGCCGCTCCAGCTCCACGGTGCCCTCCACCGTCAGGTCGGGCCGCGCGCCCCGCGGCAGCTCGTCGGGCAGCGACACCTCGACGCGCACCGTGCCCTGGCTCGCCGCCGGCGCCACGCGCGCCACCAGTCCCTCCACCACGCCGTTGCGCGTGTCCACCAGCGCCTTCAGCCCGGGCTGGATGTCGCGCGCCTGCGTCTCCGCGATGCGCAGCTCCGCCTTCAGCCGCTCCGGCTTGACGACCTTCGCCAGCAGCACGCCCGGCGTCACCCACTGGCCCAGCTCCAGGGGCAGGTCCTGGAGCACGCCGTCCTCCCCCGCCAGCACCTTCATGGACTCCACCTGCGCGCGGCGGAAGCGGGCCACCGCCTTCAAGCGCTCCACCTGCCCCTGCTGCGCGGCGAGCTGCTCCTTCATGCTGGAGGCCACGACGTGGAGCTTCTTCTCCTCCAGCGTCAGGCGGCGGCTCAGCTCGACGGCCTTCTCCCGCGTCTGCCGCACCTCCAGGTCCCCGATGAGCTCCTTCTCGCGCAGGGCCTCGTTGGCCTCGGCGCGGCGCCCCGCCTCGGCGCGCTCGTTCATCATCGCCGCCACGGCCGCCTCCTGCGCCAGCCGCTGCGTCTCCAGCTCCATGCGCAGCTGGATGAGGTCCGCCTCCACGCTGGCGAGCTGGCGCTCCGCCTCCAGCGCCTGGAGCTGCACGTCCGGGTTCGACAGCTCCAGCAGCAGCGTGTCCGCCGTCACCGGGGCGCCGGGGCGCACGTGGATGCGCTCCACGCGGCCCGCCGTGTCCGCGGTGAGCCAGCGGATGTACTCGGGCACCAGCGTGCCCGCGCCCTTCACCTGGCGCACCATGGGGCCGCGCTTCACCGTGTCGAGCCACACCGAGGCCCGCTCCACCGTCGGCGCCGCCGGCCGCAGCCGCGACAGGCCCACCGTCACCGCCAGCAGCGCGCAGGCGCCACCGATGGCGAGAATCCAGGGCTTGCGACGTGGCTTCTTGGCTTTGGGGATGTCCACGGCGTCCGTCCAAAGCGAGGCGCGTGCCAAGGCGGACTTGTGCCCCAACCCCCCTGAATCACTCAGGATATGAGGCCACTTTCCCACCCCCGTGCCCGGTTGCGAAAAGCGCCGTCCCAGAAGCGGACAGCGCCCGCAAGGGAGTGGAGGCCCCTCGCGCCCGCGGCGCTAAGGTTCGCGCCCATGCCGGCCTCTCTTCTCGAAGTGTTCCTGGACCACGCACACCGGGCCCCCGGACAGCCCCTGCTGACGTTCGAGCAGGAGTCCTTCACGTACGGGCAGCTCGCCACGCACGTCACGGCCTTCGCCCGCGGCCTGAAGCAGCGGGGGCTCCAGCCGGGCGAGCGGGTGGCCCTCTTCCTGGAGAACAGCGCCCGCTTCGCGGTGGCCTACCTGGGCGTGCAGTACGCCGGCGGCGTGGTGGTGCTGGTCAACACCGCCTACCGGCAGGTGGAGCTGGCGCACATCCTGTCCGACGCGGAGGTCTGCGCCTGCGTCACCGGCGCGGTGGGCGCCGCCGAGCTGGCCCCGCTGCGGGCGCAGCTCCCGTCGCTCCAGTGGCTCGTCCTGGTGGAGCCGCCGCCGCCCGCGCTCCCGGAGGCCCTGCCGGCGGTCCCCTTCGACGTGGTGCTGGCGGAAGGCGCCGCCGCCGCGCCCCTCGCGCTGCCACGGCCGGAGGACCTGGCGGTGCTGGGCTACACCTCCGGCACCACCGGCCGCTCCAAGGGCGCCATGCTGCTGCACCGCAACCTGCTGGCCAACGTGCGGGCCGTCACCGAGGCGTGGCGGTGGACGGCGGCGGACCGGCTGCTGCTCACCCTCCCCCTCTTCCATACGCACGGCCTCATGGTGGGCCTGCACGGCACGCTGTTCACCGGCGCCAGCGTGGACCTGCGCCGCCGCTTCCACGCGCCGGAGGCCTTGGCCGCGCTGCGCGGCGACGCCTCGCTCACGATGTTCTTCGGCGTGCCCACCATGTACAGCCGCCTGCTGGAGGAGTCCCGCGCCTCGGGCGCGAGGCCGCGCGCGCTGCGCCTGTGGGTGTCCGGCTCGGCGCCCCTCAGCGCCCGGCTGTTCGCGGACATCGAGGCGGAGCTGGGCGCCCGCATCCTGGAGCGCTACGGGATGACGGAGACCCTCATGAACACCACCAACCCCTACGAGGGCGAGCGCCGCCCCGGCACCGTGGGCGTCCCCTACCCGGGCCAGGAGGCGCGCGTGGTGGACGTGCGCACCCGCCAGCCCCTGCCGCGCGGCGAGACGGGGGAAATCGAGGTGCGGGGGCCCCACGTCTTCGCCGGCTACTGGCGCCGCCAGGACGCCACCGCCGAGTCCTTCGACGCCGACGGCTGGTTCCGCACGGGGGACCTCGGGGACTTCGACGCGGACGGCTACCTGCGCATCACCGGCCGCGCGCGCGAGCTCATCATCAGCGGCGGCTTCAACGTGTACCCGCGCGAGGTGGAAGAGGTGCTCGCCATGCACCCCGGCGTCGCCGAGGTGGCGGTGCTGGGCCTGCCGGACGCGGACCTGGGGGAGCAGGTGGTGGCCGTGGTGGTGCCCCACACAGGCGCGTCCCCCCCGGAGGCCCGGGCCCTGGTGGACTGGTGCAAGGACCGGCTCGCCAGCTTCAAGAAGCCGCGGCACGTCGTCTTCATGGACGCGCTGCCACGCAACGCGCTGGGCAAGGTCCAGAAGCACCTGCTCCGTGCGTCGCTGGCGACCCCCGGCCCCCAGGGGGAGTCCTGAGCGCCGCGCCCAGCGCCCGGTTCCGAACACACGCCGCGCAAATGCGTGGCACACGGTGCGCGCTGGCCTAGGTTCGCGCCCCAGGACGGAAGGAGCATCGTGTGACGGACACCTCTGAGCGGCCGGCCGAACCCGACGCGCGGGTTCCCAGCGGCGTGCCAGGGCTGGATGCGCTCCTGCGAGGCGGCTTTCTTCGCGGGGGCACGTACATCATCACGGGGGCGCCAGGGACGGGGAAGACCATCCTGGGCAACCAGTTCTGCTTCTCCACCGTGGCGAGGGGCGGCAAGGCCATCTACCTCACGGCGCTGGGTGAGTCGCACTCGCGGATGATGCTGCACCTGCGGAGCCTGCGCTTCTTCCGGAAGGAGGAGGTCGGCCGCGCGCTGAGCTACGAGAGCGGCTCCGCGGCCCTCAAGGGCGAGGGGCTGGCGGGGCTCAGCCGGCTCATCATCCGCGCGGTGCGCGAGCAGAGCGCCGACGTGCTGGTGGTGGACGGGCTGGTGGCCATGGAGGAGCGCGCCGATGACCCGCTGGGCTTCCGTGAGTTCCTCCACGGCCTGTGCGTCCACAACGCGCTGGCGGGCTGCACCACGCTGATGCTCACCGGGCAGCACAGCGACCCGGAGGCCCCGCGCTACTCCATGGTGGACGGCGTCATCGGCCTCGCCCAGGAGCGGCTCGGCGTGAAGACGGTGCGCTCCGTGGAGGTGACGAAGTTCCGCGGCGGCGCGCAGGTCTCCGGCCGGCACGGCTTCCAAATCACGGACGACGGCGTGCGCGTCCATCCACGCATCGAGGCGCTCTACTTCCAGCGGCCCGTGCCCGTGCCCACGCCGGACGCGCGGCTCACCTTCGGCATCCCCGCGCTGGACGACATGCTCGCGGGCGGGCTGGTGCGCGAGTCGTCCACGCTGGTCGCGGGCTCCCCCGGCAGCGGCAAGACGCTGCTGGGCCTGCACTTCCTGGCGGAGGGCGCGCGCCAGGGCGAGCCCGGGCTGTACTACGGCTTCGTGGAGACGCCGACGCGCCTCGTCCAGAAGGCGGAGCGGATGGGCCTGGGGCTGCGTGAGCACGTGGACGCGGGCCGGGTCCAGCTCGTGACGCGCGTCTCCGCGGAGGCCCTGCCGGACGCGCTGGCGGAGGAGCTGTTCGAGCTGGTCAGACAGCAGGGCGCCCAGCGCCTCGTGCTGGACGGGCTGGCGGCCTTCTGCCAGGAGCTCACGGACCCGGAGCGCACGCCCCGCTTCCTCGCCGCGCTCCTGCACGAGCTGCTCTCCCTGGGAACCACCCCGCTGGCCATCCAGCAGACCCGGGCGCTCCTCACCCCGGGGGCGGACGCCCTGCCGCGGGGCGAGGAGGTGCTCGTCGACAACATCCTGGAGCTGCGCCTGGTCGAGCTGCGCTCGCGGCGCTTCCACGTGCTCTCGGTGCCGAAGGCGCGGGAGAGCGGCCATGACACCGCCGGGCGCCTCTTCTCGGTGACGTCCGGGGGCATCACGGTGGCGGAGGACGGCGAGAGCGCCGAGGCGCTCTTCGGCGGACAGGCCCCCGCCCGGGGGAAGCCCGCGCGCAAGACCCCACAGAAGCCGGGGAGGAAGCCGGTCCGGCGAGGCAAGCCGCCCCGGCGAGGGGGACGCGGCGTATGAAGCGGCTTCTCATCGTGGACGACGAGCTGGCCATCGTCGAGGCGCTCCAGGACATCCTGTCCGTGGAGGGCTACGACGTCGCCACCGCCTTCAACGGCGCCGAGGGCCTGCACCGCATGGCCGAAGCGAAGCCGGACCTGGTGCTGCTCGACCTGATGATGCCCGTCATGGACGGCCGGGAGATGCTGCGCCGCATGCGCGAGGACGGCGGCCTGCGGGACATCCCCGTGGTGGTGATGAGCGCCGGCCGCATCTCCGACGAGGAGCGCCGCTCCAGCGCGCGCTTCCTCGCCAAGCCCTTCGAGCTGGACGTGCTGCTCGACACCATCGCCGAGCTGCTCGCCCCGCCCCAGCCAAGCGCCTAGCCCGGCGTCGCGCGGAAGAAGGTGTCGCGGTAGTACTGGAGCTCCGCGAGGCTGGCGCGCAGGTCCGCCAGGGCCGTGTGCCCGCTGGGCGCCTTGCGCGGCTCCGCGAAGTTCGGGTACCAGGCGCGCGTCAACACCTTGAGGCTCGTCACATCCACCATGCGGTAGTGCAGGTAGCGCTCCAGCATGGGCATGTAGCGAATCAGGAAGCGCCGGTCGGTGTGGATGGAGTTGCCCGCGAGGATGCCCTCGCCCAGGCCGCAGTGCTCGGAGACGAGCGCCGTCACGTCCCGCTCCGCCACCCGCAGCGAGGTGTTGGAGGCGCGCACCTTGTCCAGCAGCCCGTTGCGGGTGTGCATCTCCCGGACGACGGGCTCCATGCGCTGGAGCGCCTCCTCCGGCTGCCAGATGACGCGCTCCAGCTCCGCGATGGGGCGCAGGTCCGGGCCGGTGACGATGACGCCGACCTCGATGATGGAACACGTCTCCGGGTCCAGCCCGGTCATCTCCAGGTCCAACCAGACCAGGCGCTGCTCACGCGAAATCATGCGGCGGACCCTACCAGCCCTCGCGTGCGCGCGGGGCGCTCATCGCTCCACGTCCGTACGGACCTCCACGTCCGACGCGAGCGTCCGGTGCACCGGGCAGCGGTCCGCGATGGCCAGCAGCCGCGCGCGCTGCGCCTCCGTCAGCGGCCCCTCCAGCCTCACCGTGCGTCGCAGCGCGTCCATCTTCCCGTCCTTCGTCTCGCACTCCTCGCACGCCTTCACATGCACCTTCTGGTGGCTCATCCGCACGTGGACGTGCTCCAGCGGCCAGCCCTTGCGCGCCGCATAGAGGCGCAGCGTCATCGCGGTGCACGCGCCCAGCGCGGCCGACAGCAGGCCATAGGGCGTGGGGCCGGTGTCCTCTCCACCCACGGACATCGGCTCGTCCGCGCGCAGCCGGTGCCCGCCCACGCGGATGTCCTGGGCGAAGCGGCCCTCCCCCGCCTCGTGGACCTCCACGACGCCCGGGGGCAGGGCGGCCTCGCGCTCCCGCACCGGCGCCACCTGCCGCGCGGCCCACGGGCCCAGGATGTCCGCGGCGAAGCCCGCGTCCGCGTCATGGGACAGGAAGTGGTCCGCGCCCTCCAGGAACATCACGCTCGCCGGGCGGCGGGACAGGGCCGCCCAGCGCCGGGCGTGCTCGGGCGCCACGTACCGGTCCCCCAGGGCGTGCAGCGCCAGCACCGCGCCCGGGAAGGCGCCCAGGGCCTGCCGCAGCGCCGCCTCGTCGATGTCCCGCAGGAAGCCGCGCGTGAGGCACAGCCGGCCCGGCCCGAAGTCCACCTCACCCTCGCCCGCCTCGCGCGCCGCGGCGGACAGCCGCTCACGCAGGGGCGCGCTCCCCACCGGGGCGTTGACGAGCGCCAGCGCCGCCACCTCCGGGAGCCGGGGCAGCGCCGCGGCCGCCGCCGTGCCGCCCAGGCTGTGGCCCACCAGCAGCCGGGCCGGCGGGTAGCGCTCGCGCAGCCACGCCGCCGCGGACACCACCGCGTCCACCGAGGGCACCGTGTCCGGCCGCGCGCCCACCCCGGGCGCCGAGGTGAAGTCCACCCGCAGCACCGCGAGGCCCCGGACCACCAGCGCGTGCGCCAGCCGTGAGGGGCCGGGCGAGGGCCCCAGGCACGCGAAGCAGCCCAGCAGCACGGCGCTGGCCACGGGCCTGCCCGGCGGCAGGTCCAGCCTCGCCGTCACCTCCGCGCCGTCCTCGCCCCGCAGCACCACGTCACGCGTGCCCATGGCTCACAGCTCCACCTCGCACTCGGCCGACCAGAGCCCGTCCGGGCCCCGCCACACGCGGGTGTCCACCAGCGACACGCCCCGCACGTCCCGCGCGGAGGCGTGGCGCTCGCGGTCCAGGGGCTCTCCAAAGGCATGGCCGAAGAGGCGCGTGCCGTCCATGCGCACCGCGAAGCAGTGGAAGGTCACCCGGCGCGACGCCATCTTCTGGACGATGGCGCGCAGCCAGTCCGCCAGCAGCCGGTCCGTGTCCGGCGCGTCACACACCAGCTCCACCTCCTCGCGCACCTCCACCGCCGCGGGGTCCACCACCAGCGCGCACAGTGCCACCGCGGCCTGCTCGAAGGCCTCCTCCAGGGAGCGCCCCAGGCCGCGCACCACCTGCTCCGAGCCGCGCCGCAGGTGCTCCCAGCGGACCGCCGCGCCCGGCGCCGCCACGACTCCAGACGTGTCCAGGCCCGGGTTCATGCGCGCGCCTCCGTCCCCGCCTCACCGAGGAAGCGCCGGAACCACCCCGCCGCCAGGCGCGACACCTGCTCCAGCGCGCCGGGCTCCTCGAAGAGGTGCGTGGCCCCCCGGATGATTTGGATGTCCTTGAGCCCCTCCAGCCGCGCGAGGGCCGTCTCGTTCAGCTCCAGCACGCCCATGTCCTGCCCGCCCACCAGCAGCAGCGTGGGGGCCTGGACCCGGTGCAGCACCGGGCCGGCCAGGTCGGGCCGCCCGCCGCGCGACACCACCGCGTGGATGCGGCTCGGCTGGAGGGCCGCCGCGACGAGCGCCGCCGCGGCGCCCGTGCTGGAGCCGAAGTAGCCCATGCGCAGCGCCGCCAGCTCCGGCTGCCTGCTCACCCAGTCCGTCACCGCCGCCAGCCGCCGCGCGAGGAAGGGGATGTCGAAGCGCAGCTCGCCGGTGCTCGCGTCCTCCGCCTCCTCGGCCTCATCGAGCAGGTCGAACAGCAGCGTGGCCAGCCCCTGGGCGCGCAGCTCCCGGGCCACGGCGCGGTTGCGGGGGCTGAAGCGGCTGCTGCCGCTGCCATGCGCGAAGATGACCAGGCCCCGCGCGCCCTCCGGCACGCCCAGGCTGCCACCCAGCGCCACGCCGCCCACCTGGACCTTCACCTCCCGGACGTCCGGGTCCCTGCTGATTCCCTGCCCCATGTCGCGTTGCCTCCGTGTCTCGGCTCACATCCAGAAGCCGCCCCGGTCCGTGGACTCGAGGACCTCGCGCGGCTGCTCCGGCTCCCGGGCGCGGACGAGCAGCTGCCGCAGCTCCGCGTCCGGCAGCGACCGGAAGTCGTCATAGGCCTCTGCCACGGTGCGCATGCCGGGCAGCACCTCCACGCACTGCACGCCGTCCGCCGCGGGCCGCACGCGGGCCAGCCCTCGCGGCGTGCCCACCGGGACGCCCAGCACCAGCCGGGCCGGGCGCTGCCGCCGCAGCGTCTGGAGCGCGGCCAGGGCCGTGACGCCCGACACCAGCCCGTCATCCACCAGCAGCACCGTGCAGCCGCCGACGGTGGGCTCCGGCGTGCCCCGCAGGCGCTGGACCCGGTCGTCCACCTCCCGCGCCTCCGCCTGCGCCAGGCTCCGGGCCTCCACCTCGGGCATGCCCACCTCCCGGAGCGCCTCCAGGTCCAGGTAGATGCCGCCGCCCTCCGACACCGCGCCCAGCGCCACCTTGCGGCCTCGCCCGTCGATGCGCCGCGACACCCAGACGTCCAGGGGCGCCTCCAGCGCGTGCGCGACCTCGTACGCCACGCGGAGCCCGCCCCGGGCCACGCCCAGCACGAGCACCGACTCCCCCCGGTAGGGCAACAGCCGCGCCGCCAGCCTGCGCCCCGCATCCGCTCGGTCCCGAAACCGCATCGCGTCCGTCCTCCACCTCACACAAGGAAGTCACGCCCCTCCTGGATGGCGGCGGAGGGCCAGGCGGGGGCCGCCCTGGCCGGGGGCTGCTGGGGGGACCCCCGGGGACGCACCGCCCGCCCGGCAGGCGCGCTAGGGTGCGGCCCATGGACCCTGTCCTCCTTGTTGGCACGGCGAGCCCGCACCTGGGGCGCGCGCTCGGGCAAGCCCTGGGCGTGGCGCCCACGGACTGCCACTTCGAGCGCTTCCCCGACGGAGAGATGCACGTCGAGGTGCCCGAGAGCGTGCGCGGCCGCACCGTGGTGCTGGTGCAGTCCACGACACCGCCCGCGGGAGAGCACCTGCTGGAGCTGCTGCTGATGGCGGACGCGTGCTGGCGGATGGGGGCCGCGCGGCTGGAGGCCGTGGTGCCCTACCTGGGCTACGCGCGGCAGGACCGGCGCGCCAGGCCCGGAGAGCCCCTGGGCGGCCGGCTGGTGGCAGACCTGCTGTCCCAGGGCCGCTTCGCGCGGGTGCTGGTGACGGACATGCACAGCCCCGCCCTGGAGGGCTGCTTCGGCGCGCCGCTGGAGCACCTCACGGCGCTGCCCCTGCTGGCGGACGCGCTGCGCCCGCACGTCACGGACACCTCCGTGGTGGTGGCGCCGGACCTGGGCGCGGTGAAGCGCGCGGAGGCCCTGGCCCGGCTGCTGAACCGGCCCTGGGCCGTCATCCACAAGGTGCGGCTGAGCGGCGACGAGGTCCACGCCAGCGGGCTGATGGGCGAGGTGCGCGGCCTGCGCCCCATCCTGGTGGACGACATGGTGTCCACCGGCGGCACACTGGCCGCCGCCGCGGGCACGCTGCGGGACGCCGGCTGTGTGGAGGACTTCACGGTGGTGACAACGCATGCCCTGCTGGTGGGCCCCGCCGTGGAGCGGCTGCGCAACCTGCCGCTGACCCGGCTGGTCAGCACCGACAGCGTGGAGCCCGTCGAGGGGCTGCCGTTCCGCCACCAGGTGGTGACGCTCGCGCCGCTGGTGGCCCGGGCGCTGCGGCCCTGAGGGCGCGCCATTCTCCCGCCCAGGCCCATGGAGTCGGTTAGGCTCCCGGCACCATGTCCGACACGCTGCTCACGAAGCTCGATTCGGGGGTCCTCACCCTCACCTTCAACCGGCCCGAGAAGAAGAACGCCTTCACGCATGCCATGTACGAGGCGGCCACCGCCGCGTTGAAGGGCGCGGAGGGCAACACGGACGTCCGCGTGGTGCTGCTCACCGGCGCGGGCAGCGTCTTCACGGCCGGCAACGACATTGGCGACTTCATGGAGCACCCGCCCGCGGGCGAGGACAGCGCCGTGTTCCGCTTCCTGCGCGCGCTGGTGGACGCCGACAAGCCGGTGATGGCCGCGGTGGACGGGCCGGCGGTGGGCATCGGCACCACCATGCTGCTGCACTGTGACTACGTGGTGGCCAGCGAGCGCGCGCGCTTCCACATGCCCTTCGTCCAGCTGGGGCTGTGCGCGGAGGGTGCCAGCAGCCTGCTCATCCCGAGGACGGCGGGCTTCGCGCTGGCCAGCGAGCTGCTGCTCTTCGGCGAGCCCTTCGACGCGGCCACGGCGCTGCGCGCGGGCCTCATCAACAAGGTGGTGCCGGACGCCAGCCTCCACGAGGTGGCCACCGAGCGCGCCACCACCCTGGCCTCCCGCCCGGCCGAGGCGGTGCGCGTGACGAAGCGGCTGATGCGCGAGCCGCTGCGCGCCCAGGTCCGCGAGACGCTGACCCGCGAGGGCGGCGAGTTCATCCAGCGCCTCCAGTCCACCGAGGCGCAGGAGGCCTTCATGGTCTTCATGTCCCGCGGCCGGAAGTAGGGCCCCGGTGGGACAGCGGGCCCGGGCGCGGTGAGGCGCTCCGGGCCCCGCGCTCAACCCGCGAGCACTGCGGCGACCTCGTCGCGTATCGCCCGCCCCACGGGCTCGAAGACCGCGTGCTGGTCCAGCACGTCGAGCGCGGCGCTGACCTTGTCCGTCGTCTCCCGGAGGTACTTCTCCAGCGAGGCGGTGGGGACGTCCTGGAGCGCGGGAATCAACTTCCGGGTGAGCAGGATGTCCTGACTGAAGGCAAAGCAGCCGTGAAACACGAACGGCAGCGTGCGGTTCGCCTTGACCACCGGCGAGACGACCACGAGGTTGGCGTTGGCGCAGAGCGGGAAGAGGTCGATGAGGGTGCTGAGCGTGTTGTGCCCCGTCTCATGCGCGAGCGACTGCGCGGCCATATAGGTCCGGCGAGGACTGCTGAGGACGAGCCCTCGAAACCCGTGGATGCTGTAGTTGTGGGGCAACAGGCCCCGGTCCCTGAGCGGCAGCAGCAGCCGCAAGGATTGGCTGAGGTGGGCCCAGGCCTCGGGCCAGTAGCGCCTCAACAGCTCGGCGCCCGACGTCATCCCCTCCTCGAACGCGGCGTATTCGGGGCCGCTCGCGGTGTGGAGCTCGTTGGAGATGTTCTGGACGTGCCAGCGCGTGGGCGCGGGCAGCAGGTGAGGCCCCGTGCCGAGCAGCCGCGGGACCGCCTGGACCTGGAAGCCAGGGAGCCGAGCGCCAGCAAGGACCTCACGAACGCCATCCTCGGTGACCACCGACCAGCCCCCCTGGCCGACGCGGACGTGGAGCTGCGGAACGGGCTCGTCCGGAACCAGCCGCACGCCCGCGCGGCGCATCGAAAAGGCCCCATCCGCGTCTGGCGCCAGGCGGAGCATGAGCGGCGCGCCCCCGCGCTGGGACAGCTCCGGCAGGAGCGTGGCGGCCAGCTGTACCGCCATGGACGCGCCCGTCCCCCGCGAGGCCTCGGCCACCGCGATCCAGCTCGTCAGCTCCGGCTCCGTGCAGAGCACCTCGAGCGCCGCGTCCTCCTGGCCCAGCAGCGCCTCCGCACAGCATCGGTAGAGGCGCTGGTCCTCGGCACTGGCCGAGCTGTCGAGGAGCGCCAACGCCTTCAGCAAACGGCGGAGGTTGCGGCGGGCCAGGAGCGCGGACAGCCTCCCCTGCGCGCCCCCCGTGGGGGGCAACAGGAAGCCGCTCGTCGGAGGTGGCGGCGCGGACGCCATGAATGCCCTCACGCGCGCCATGTCGATGCGCAGTGGTTCCACGGCGCGCGCCTCACTGTCGCCTCTGCTCAACGCTTCATCCATACCGGTTCCCCCACGAGCCAATCCCTGCTCACAGCAAGCCCTTCTCGATGAGCGGGCCCCTCATCCGCTCCAGCCACCCGGGCGATACGCCGACGAGCATGGACGTCACCCAGGCGGGCGGTGAGCGCGTCGCCTGGAGCAGGACGGCGGCCACGGCCTGAGACAGCCTGCCGCTGATGTAACGGCCACCGTGGCAGGCGTGGACGAAGGGCTGCTCGGGCTTGTCTTCAGCGTCCCGGAGCGGGCGCGCGGCGTCCAGCACACACAGGGCGCCGCGCTCGGTGACGCGGATGAGCGGCGTCCTCACCTGGAAGCCGAGCACCGGGGCATGGACTCGCGTCTTGAGCAACATGCCCGCGAGCTCATGCTGGAGCGCACACGACGCGGCGGCTTCTCCCTGGAGCTGCTCGCTCGCCCAGTCGTAGAACGCCTCCGCCATGCTGACGCCGGCCCGCCGCCCGATGCCATCGACCTCGCGCAGGTGGCGCGAGGCCAGGAACCCATCGAGCACCGCGCCCTCATCACCCGTCCGGGCGGTGAGCGCGGCGAGCGTCTTCGGGAAGCCCGGGCGGATGCCCATTCCCCCCAGGTCCCCGGTCTCGATGCCACGGCGCACGGCGCTCCCGAGCCGGTCGAGCTCATCCAGGTCGGTGTTCGACAACGCCTGACGCGTTGCCTCGTCCAGGCCCGACCAGTCCTGTCGCCGCAGGCGCTCACGCGCGGCCCTGTCGAAGATGAGCCGGCTGAACGACGCATCCAAGCTGCTCAGCGCATCCATTGCTCGACGAGCCCCCTGAGCCGGTGGACGTTGGGCATCGCCTTGGGCACCAGCACGCCCTCCTGGCTGTAGGCGGGGTCCTCGTAGGTGACCCCCACCAGGGACGGGCAGCGCTCCAACAGCAGTTCACAGAGCGCGAGCTGCTCATCGAGCAGGACGCCGTGGTGCAGGTCGAGGAACTTGTCCCGGGCGATGGCGCACCCCGACAGGTGCAACTCGCGGCAACGCTCCAGCGGCAGCCGATCCAGGTCTCCGAAGAGCGCCTCCCCGCGGTGGCCCCGCAGCCATCGATAGGACAGCAGATGGCCGACATCCAGGGTGACGGCCACATCGGCGGCGTCCGCCAACCGCCGGAAGTAATCGTAGGCGTCCAGCTCTCCCACGATGACCATGAAGCCATCACTGAAGCCCGGGAACTCGATGTGGAGCGGGGCGGCGAGCTGCGCCCGCGCCTCGCGGACGTTCGCGATGGTCCGCTCCAGGGCCTCCTCGGTGAGGAAGGGCGGCAGCGGATACGGCATGGGAATGCCATGCTGTGACCAGATTCCAATGTCCTCCACGACCCACTGGAAGCCATAGCGCGCGTGCAGCGCGTTGGTGAACCGGTACACGGCCTGCCGGTCATACGCGTGGGATGCCGCCAGGTTGAGCGTCGTCTGGTGCAGGACGAGCGGCGTTCCAGCGGGCACCAGGGCCACGAGCCGGTCATAGGCAGGCACGTAGAGGCTGGCGTCCATGGCGGCGGGACCGCGCGGCTGGAAGGAGAACATCAGGTACGAGAACTCCGCCCCATACCTCCGGAGAAAGCCCTCCACCTTCCTGGAGGGCCCTCCCACCTGGGAATCGAACCCCACGACCGTCCCACCCGCCCATGGCATGTCCATGCCCACGCCCAGCCCCAGGCGGGAAGGCGCCGCTGCGCGCATCGGAACAGGCATTGCGACCGCTCCTCTCTCAAGCCCAAACGTGCGGGACCGCGCTGGGAGAAACAGCGTCCGCTTGCGCCAGTCCCAGGTCCGCCATGACCAGGCGCTCCATCACCATTCGCCCGCGCGGCGTGCGGGCGCGCAGCGAGTGGGTTCCAGGCTCGTACTGGACGTCGTCGATGAGCCGGTAGGTCAACGCCCACCGCAGGTCGACCAGCCGGGGCCCCTCCCGCAGCACCCACGGGTGGAGTCGCAGGCCCGGCACCCCCTCGGCGCTGAGACGCCCTCCTTGCCGGAAGCGCGGGTGCCTGTCCGCGTTCTTCTCCGGAAGGACCGTTTCCATCACCCGCGACAGCCACCGCGAGCGCTCGCTCCAGTCCCCTCCCGAGAGGAACTGGTATGACGCGCCCACGCGTCCACCGAGGTAGGAGAAGTCCTCGTTCGCCTGGAGCGGCGTGTCCTCGGACGTCGCCAGTCCGTACGCCTCCGGCGCGGCCGCCAGGCGCGTCCCGGGCTCGACGGCGAGCATCTGCATCACGTCGACGCCAATCTTCCGTGCGTTGGCCACCAGGAAGGCCCGCGACGCCTCGGCCTCCTCGGGCGACTCGTCGAAGAGTCCTCCCATGATGGAGAAGCGCAGGTCGATTCCGACCTGGTGCAGGTTGTCGATGATGCGTTGGTAGAGGCTGGCATCAACGCCCTTGTCCATGCGGTCGAGCAGGCGCTGCGAGTTCGTCTCGTACCCCACGCTCATCAACCGACACCCGGCGTCGGCCAGCTCCTGGCAGAACTCCAGGCTCGCCAGCTCACGCTCCAGCCGGTTCCGGGATGACCACTGGAACGTGTAGCCCCGGGCGGCCAGCAGCCGCACGGCCTTGAGCACCAACCGGAGGTTGCAGTTCTCGTCGACGAACATCACCCAGCGCGCGCCGGTGGCGTCCAGCCCCGCCGCGCAGTGGTCCGCGAGCTGCGCGGGCGTGAGCTGCTGGTAGCCGCCATTCAAGGAGCGGTTCCCATAGGAGCAGAACACGCACCGCCCCCAGTAGCACCCGATGCAGCTGATGACCGGGAGCTGAGGCTCGTCCGCCCAGTACCGATGAAACGGCAGCCCCTCGAAGTCGGGAGGAGGGTTGTCGTGGATATGGTGCTTGAGCGCCGGCTCACCTCCGGAGGCGGTCAGGGCGCCGGGCACGGTGAAGGCGCGCCCCTCCTGCGCATCCAGCCGCCGGACCAGCTCGAGCAGCGTCCGCTCACCCGCGCCGGTACAGAGCGCGTCGACCAGCTCGAAGATGCGCGGCTGCTTCGCCAGCTCCGCGCCCCGCATCATGACCTGCTGTCCCCCGAGGATGACGTAGGTCTCGGGGCTCAGAGAACGCACCTGCCGCGCGATCCGCAGCGCCGGGCCGAGCTGGCTGAAGTACGCCACGGAGATGCCCACCACCCTGGGGGCGTGCGCCGTCAGCGCTTCCGCCACCAGCTCCTCATGCAAGCGGGCGGGGAGGTCGTCCAGCGGCGCGGGCCGCCACGCCTGCTCCAGCAGCGCGTCCAGCCGCCGATGCCGGATGGTGAGCAGGGACCTGCGAAGAGGCTCCTCGATGAAGGAGCGGAGCAGCTGATGCGCCACCGCGATGGGGAAGCCCGTCTTCGCCTTGTCGAAGAGCGTCGCGTGCAGCGTCGCCCCCTGCGCTTCCATGAACCGGGCCAGCAGGTGCCGGTACTCCCCCTCTGCTTCGGGCAGCGCCTCGGGGACACGGCGTCCAAGCCGCTCCAGCAATGCCAGGTTGAGGTCTCGCTGCGCGACGCGGCGGCCCTGCGCCCGCAGATAGGCCGTCAGCACGGGCAAGCTCAGATAGGGAAAGAAGCGCGCCTCCGTCACGCCGGGAAACAACAGCAGGACGTCCGTGGGCGCTCCACCGCGAGAAGCGTCCTCTTGCCGAACCCGAGCCGTCATGACGAGGCCTCTCCTGAGTTCATCTGAGGCAGGACGCCCTCCGCCAATCCACCAGGAGCCGTGGACGACTTCGCGCTTCCGAGCGATGCCACCCCAGGCACCAGCAACGGCAGCAACGTCGTGGAGAGGATGACGATGCCAGCCCATTGCATCATCGAGCGCTCCTGGCCAGGAGCGACGAACACGCCGGTCAGCAACTGGCCCAGCGGCATGGTGACGAACGAGGCCAGGAAGTCCAAGGAGAACACCCGGCCGAGGAACTCGGGGGCGACCTGCTGCTGGATGGCCGTCATCTTCAGGACGTCGGTCACCTCGGTGCCAAACCCTGCGATGAAGAACAGGGGAACCAGCAGCACCATGGAGGCCTTGCCTCCCAATGCCAGGCACGCAATCCCAAAGGGCATCAACCCCAACAGCAGCGCCACTCCCGGCCGCCTCAAGCGCAGCCGGCTGGCGACAAGCGCGCCAGGAATCCCGCCCGCCGAAAAGGCGCCCAGGAGCCAGGCATAGGTGTTGATGCCACCGGTGCCGCGCTCCGTGATGATGGGAAGCAACACGAGCCAGGGCGCCACCGCCAGCAAGACGTGGGTCGCCGCCATCACCTCCAGCGCGGCCAGCCAACGCATCCTCACGAGGACGCTGAACCCGTCGAGCGCCTCCCGCAGGACGGTGGCCCCCTCCTGGCGAGGCGCCGGAGCACCACCGGAGTGCCCCCGTGCCCGGAGCACCCCCAGCGTCGCCAGAGACGCCACGAACGCCACCATCGCCGTGGCAATCGCGCCCTTCGCCCCCAGCGTGGACACGAACACCGCGGCAGCACCGGGCCCCACCACCCTGGCCAGGCTCCGGACCACCTTCGAGGCGGAGTTGGCCCGGGCCAGCATGTCTGGCCTCGCGATGGAGGGAATGGACGCATCGTAGGTCGGGCCGTAGAGCGCCTCTCCCGCCCCCATCACGAAAGAAACGGCGGCGATGAGCCAGAACGGGGAGTCCCCCCCCAGCAGCGCCAGGGGAATCAGGGCCAGCGGCCGAACCACGTCGGCGAAGGCCAGCAGGCGGAATCTCGGGAGACGGTCCGCTAGCACGCCTCCCAATACAATGAAGAGCGCCAGCGCCAGGAAACGCGCGGCCATTGCCACGCCGAGCGTGAGCGCGGGCCGCTCGGAGGTGGGGACGGTCAGCGCCACGACAACCATGGCGTAGAGATTGTCCCCGAGGAGACTGGCCACCTGGCCAGTCCACAACCACCGGAACGCCGAGTCACGAAGGAGGGAGGGAGTGCCTGCGCTCCGAGCAGAAAGGTCTCTCATCGGGTCAGCCATGTCGACTCGTGCCCAGGCCAGGAGAGGGGCCGCGGCGCCTCCCTCGGCACCGCGGCCCTGCCTCATGGAACGGCTACGCGTCCATCAGCCCTCGCCCAGGCCGGGCGTGGTGTTGAACTTGAACGCGTGGAACGCGACGCCCTCCTCCAGCTCCTTCGCCTCGACGACATCGAGCTGCTCCAGCTCCGCCAGAAGGCTCTTCTCGTCCGTCACGACCGTGTTCTGGTTGTCCATGGCGACTGCCTCCACATCCGGGGAAACGTGATTGTCCCCCCGCAAGACATACGATTGCCCCCTGACATCTTGGCCATTCACGATAGGAATTGCGACCACATGCTGTACGAATCCACAATCACGGAAACGCCACACCTATCCTTGTCAGGCCATGCGGTCCGCCAGGGATTCAACGTGACGCCGGGACGCGGGGAGCGGCGCGCCGGGTCAGGAATGCCTCGATGCTGGCCGCCTGCGCCTGCTTCAGCGCGGCACATTGGTCCACGACCTCCAGGACCTGATGCAACTGCCTGAGCCCGCCCGAAGCCTTCGCGCTGCGCTCGGTGAAGACGTCCGCGAGCTGTTGACGGCTGGCCGCATCACAGAAGTTGCGGCCAATGAAGACCATCCGCCCAGCGGCCTCCATCGGAAGCACGGAGTCGGGCGAATCCCCCACGAGCCGGTCATAGTGTGCCTTCACGAAGTCGAAGGCCACGCCCTGCGTGCGCATGCTCTGCGAGGCCGCGAACACCATCCATATCGTCTCACGCGGGTCCAACCCCTTCTCAAACACGAGCGACAGGTTCTTCTTCACGACGTCGGGGTCCGTGAAGCTCCCCAGCGCGCCGATGAGTTGCTGGCGCGTGTGGCGCTCCTTCTCTGAACGAACCGCCGCGACCAGCTTCTCCCGGAAGGCCTCCTCACCCTTCGCGGCGGCAATGGCTAGCACCACCTCCACCATCTCCGGCGCCACCGCTTTCTTGTCCTTGAGCCACTTGTCCGCGAGCGCCCGGGCCTCCGCGACGAGCGTCGGGTCGCTCCCGTCGCGCCCCGCCAGCCGCACCAGCCTCGGGCGCAGCAGGCGCGTGTCCTCGTCCTCCCCCTTGCGCGGGGTGAAGCCGAGCTGCCGGGCTCGCGGGCCATAGACCTCCCGCAGGAAGCGGGCCCGCTCGCCCAGGAGCGAATCCGGCAGCAGCCGCGCGCTCACCAGCTCCAGCAAATCCAACGAGGCTTCGGTGACGACGCGGTCAGGGTCATTGGCCGTGTGGGCAGCCAGCATCAGGGCCTCGGCGGCGGGCATCGCGCCCGAGAGCGCCAGCGCGCGCACGTCTCCCAGGTAGGTCACCCGCTCCGCGCGCGACAGACGCCGGAGCCCCGACTTCGACAGCTTCTGCGCCATCTCCTCCGAGAGCCGCAGCCGGAAGTAGCCCGCCCCTTCCGCGTTGGGAAACACCCAAGCCGGGCACGTCTTCGCCTCGGGCAGGGTCACCTCTGTCCGCTCACCGGCCAGGAGCGTGCATGTCCGCGCAACCTTGCCTCCCACCTCGTACGCCATGCACACCGGGACCCGCCAGGACTGAGCCCCCGGTGTCGGGGAGCCCAACCGCAGGTAGCGCTGCTGCGTGAGCACCACCTTCGCGCCATCCAGGCCACACGCCAGCGAGGCGGTGACGAGCGGCACGCCGCCCTGGTCCAGGAAGGTATTCAGCACCCCCGCCACGTCCTCGCCGGCCTCCGCGTGGAGCGCGTCCAGGAAATCCCTCGCGGTCGCGTTGCCCCCGGCGTGCTGGCGCATGTAACGCTGGAGCCCTCGACGAAAGACCTCGCGGCCCAGCCACTCCTCCGTCATCCAGAGCACCGCCGCCCCCTTGCCATAGGTGATGCCATCGAAGGCGTTGTGGATGTCCTTCGAGCTTTCGATGGGCTGGCGGATGCGCCGGGCGGACACGAGGCTGTCCGCGTCGAAGGAGCGGTTGCGGTCCTGCACACGCTCCACGGCGGCATCCCAGTCTGGGCGCCAGGACTCGACGATGCGAGGCGATATCCATGAGGCGAAGGCCTCGTTGAGCCACAGGTCGTCCCACCACTCCAGGGTGACGAGGTTGCCGAACCACTGGTGCGCCAGCTCGTGCACCTGCGTCTCGGCGAAGCCGCGCTGGCGGCCGATGGAGTCCTGCTCCGGCTTCGCGAGCATGAGGCGTGAGTTGAACGTCACCAGGCCCGGGTGCTCCATGGCGCCGCTGAGCAGCGGCACCGCCAGGACATCCAGCTTCTCATAGGCATACGGGAGGTCGAAGTAGTCCTCCAGCGCCGCGAGGATTTCCGGCGTCACCTGCGCGGCATATGCCCCTTCGGCGGCGCGCCCCCTCGGGGTGATGATGCGCGTCTTCACCTGCTTCCGGCCGGCGTCCTCGGCGGGCAGGAAGTCGAACGGCCCCACACCAAACGCGATGAGATAGCTGGGCAGCGGCTGCGTGCGCGCGAAGCGGTAGGTGCGGCCACCATCCGGGCGCGCCTCCTCCGACTGCTGCGGCGTGTTGGTGACGGCCACCGCGCCCGCGGGCACATGAAAGGTGAGCTGCCAGGGCACCTTGAAGCTCGGCTCGTCGAAGCAGGGGAACACGCGCCGAGCGGCGATGGGCTCGAACTGGGTGAAGAGGTACCAGTCACCGCCCTCCTCGACGCGGAACGCGCCATTCGAGACCTTCTCGGACGCGATGCCGTCGTACACGATGCGCAACGTCGCCGGCCCGGTGGCCAGCGGCCTCGCCAGCGGGAAGCCGAGGAAGTCCTCCTCGCCCTTCACCGGCGTCACGTCGAAGGAGGCCTCGCCCTGCGTGAGCGTGGCCGCCTTCACCGTCAGGTGCCTGGCGTGCAGCCACACCACGGACGTGGGCTTCGCCACGTCGAGCGCGATGTCCACCACGCCCTGGAACGCGGACACCTTCGGGTCCAGCGTGAGCTCCACCGTGTAGCCGGTGGGGCGCACCTCGGTGGGAAGCCGCAGCGTGGGCGACCGCGGCGTGGCCGGCCCTTCGGCCTGGGCCAACGGGGGTTCAGCGGTGGCGGGAGGCCCCTGCCGGAGACCGCACGCACCGAGGAGAGCGACAGCGACCAGGACCGCCGGACGGAGCAGGTTGGGCATGGCGCGCAGTGTGGTCCATGCCGGGCGAGCAAGGTAGCGCACAACGAACAGGTGTGGCCTTGCTGTCATCTCCACTTCGCGGTGGAGTGCGTCACCGTGTCCGCGACCGTCCCTGCCCCTCCGTCCCCTGACTCGCACCCCCTGACGCCGAAGCCGCCGTCGGAGCACCTCCGCCGCATCGTCGGCACGCCCCCCGGGCGGGTGGTGGGCTTCCTGACGCGCTTCGTCTGGGCGTTCTTGACGTGGCTGTCGCCCGAGTCGCGTGACGCGCTCGCCCGCTTCGTGGGCAACCTCGCCTACAGCCTGGGCATCCGCCGTCGCGTGGCGCTGGAAAACCTGGCCCTGGCGATGCCGGAGAAGACTGACGCGGAGCGGCGCGAGATTGCGCGCGGCGCCTACATCAACATGTCGCGCGTGGTGCTGGAGTCGCTGCCGTCCGGCGACCGGCTGCCGCCGGACTGGGCCGAGCAGGGCCTGGTGGGCGAGGAGGCATGGCGAGCGCTGAAGGCGCGCGTGGCCACGGGCAAGGGCGTGCTGCTGGTGACAGCGCACTTCGGCAACTGGGAACTGCTGGGGGAGATGCTCATCCGCAACGGCGTCCCGCTCGACGCGCTGGTGCGCCCGCTGAAGGGCGCGCTCAACACGCGCATCGCGGAGAACCGCCTGGGCGCGGGCGCCGGCCTCATCTACCCGCGCGGCGCCATCCAGGAAATCATCGACGCGGTGAACCGCGGCGAGTCCCCCTTCATGCTGCTGGACCAGGCGCTGCCCGCCAAGGGCGCCGCCTTCGTGCCCTTCTTCGGCAGGCTGGCCTCCACGACGCCCGCGATGGCAGTGGCGGCGGCGCGCACGGAGGCCCCGGTGTTCGTGGTGATGGGTGTGCGCAACGGCCGGGGCGGCGCGCGCTTCCGCTTGGAGGTGGAGGGCCCCATCCTCCCCCCCGCCCCGGGCGAGTGCGCGGACCCGATTACAGAGCACACCGCGCGCGTGACGGCCGCGCTGGAGCGCTGCATCCGCAAGTACCCGGACCAGTGGATGTGGCTGCACCGGCGCTGGAAGGTGCAGCCTCCACCGGAGGCCGCGCTGCCGTCCGGCGCTACGCCACCACCACCCGCTTCAGGTGCGCCCCCAGCCGGGTGACGACCTCGTAGTGAATCGTCTGGGCCCAGCCGGCCAGTGACTCGGCCGGCACGGCCTCCTCGCCGTCGCGGCCCAGCAGCGTGGCCGCCACCGGGCGCTCGTCGGACGTGGCGCGCGTCACGTCCACGATGAGGTGGTTCATCATCACCCGCCCCAGCACCGGGCACCGGCGGCCGTTCACCAGCACGTGCGCCTTCCCCGACGCGAGGCGCGGATAGCCGTCGTAGTACCCCACCGGCAGCACCGCGATGCGCGTGTTCTCCGGGCACCGGTACGTGCAGCCGTAGCCCACGTAGCTGCCTGCGGGCAGCCACTTCACCACCTGGCTGCGGCACCGCCACGACAGCGCCGGCTTGAGCACCGGCACCTCGCCCAGCACCAGCCGCGCCGACAGCCGCGTCTCCGGCGACGGCCACAGCCCATACAGGGAGATGCCCACGCGCAGCGCCTCGTAGCGGGCGCTGGGGAGCACCAGCGCCGCGGCGCTCGCGGCGATGTGCCGTTGCAGCGGCTGGGCCGGCTCCAGCTGCGAGGTCAGGATGCCCAGCCCCTTCTCGAAGGCGTCGAGCTGCGCCAGCGCGTAGCCCTGCTCCGTCACGTCCTCCGTGTTCGCGAAGTGGCTGAGCGCGCCCACCACCTGGAGCACGTCACGTGCGTCCGCGAGGAAGCCGGACTCGGTGGGCAGCCCGTCCAGCGTGAAGCCCTCGCGCCCCAGGCCCGTGTCCAGGTGGACGTGGACCCGCAGGGGCCGCGTCAGCTTTGCCGCGCGCAGCACCGGCACCGCGTCCGCCCAGCCACGGTCCGCCACCACGGCGTCCACGCCCTCGCGCGCCAGCGCCACTGCTTCGTCGGGCGCCACCGCGCCCAGGACGAGCACCTGCCGGGGCTCCAGTCCCCGGGCGCGCTCATGCGCCCGCACCTTCAGCGCTTCCTGCGGGGCGATAACGTAGAGGAGGTCCACCTCTCCGTGGACCAGCGGCAGCACCTGCTCAAGCCCGTGCCCGTACGCGTCGCCCTTGAGCACCACGCCCAGCGCGCGGGGCCCAGGCCCCTGCGCCGCCAGGGCCCGGAACACGGCGACATTGTGCCGCAGCGCGGATGCGCTCAACTCCAGCCATGAGGAATGGACCGCGTCTCCCGGCCCGCCGCCAATTGACTCCACGTTCACCTCCACCCCGGCCCTGCCATACCAGCAATGCGCGGGCCATGCGCAGGCGCGGCCCGGCTGCCGCACCCGCCCGCGCGCGGGGCAGGCGGACGGCGGCGGCGTGGGTCCTCCCTGCCTCGTTGCCCGGAAACACGCTGGGGAAGCATCTTCGGCCCCGGCGGTTGAGCAGCCCGACGCGTTTTTTCGGAGGCGGTGCCATCGTTTCGCGCGAGTCCCCCATGGACCTTTCCCTGGCCCAGGCCTTCGTCTCGGCGCGCGGTGGCGCGGCGCCCCCGCCAGAGGCGCTCCCCCCGCTCCAGGCGCGGCTGGCCCAGGCCCTCGCGGTGGCGCGCGCGTCCTGGCCCGGCGTGGTGCTGGAAGGCCCGCGCTTCGCCAGCCACCTCGCCCGGCTGCTCCCTGGTGAGGACGTGACGGCGGAGGTCGAGGCGCTGAACCTGCCGGACCTCTACCTCGCCCGCGCGGCGGCAGACGGGCAGCCGGAGGCGCTCCGCGCGTTCGAGGCGCGCTTCCTCCCGGAGGTGAATGTCGCGGTGGCGCGGCTGCGGCTGCCACCCTCGGGCCTGGACGAGGTGCGACAGCTGCTGCGCCAGCGCATGCTCGTGGGCAGCGCGGAGACGCCGGGGCGGCTGGCGGCCTATCCCGGCACGGGGCCGCTGAGCGGCTGGGTGCGGGCTGCGGCGCTGTGGATTGCCCTCGACTGGCAGCGCCAGCAGGGTGGGCAGGCCGCCGCCACCGACGACGGCGACCTGTCGCTGCTGGTGTCCCCCGAGGACGACCCCGAGCTGGCCTACCTCAAGCGCACGTACCGCGCCGAGTTCAACGCCTGCTTCTCCGCCGCGCTCGAAGCGCTCGCGCCGCGCCAGCGCAACGTGCTGCGCCTGAAGTACCTGGACGGGCTGAGCATCGACCAGCTCGGCGCGCTGTACGGCGTGCACCGCTCCACCACGGCGCGCTGGGTGTTGAGCGCCCAGGAGGCCCTGCTCACCCAGACGCGGCGGCTGCTCACCGAGCGCCTGCGCCTTACGCCGTCGCAGCTCGACAGCGTGCTGCGCCTCATCTCCAGCCAGCTCGACGTGAGCCTCAGCCGCCTGCTGCGCTCACGGCTGGACGGCTGACGTCCCCACCGCATGGCCTGCCTGGACGAGAACACCTTCGTGGGGTTGCTGACGGGCGGCCTGCCGCCCGCGCGCGCCGCGGAGGTGGACGCGCACCTGGACACCTGCCCCGCGTGCCGCCGCATGGTGGCCGAGGCCCTGCGGGCGCAGGCCCCCGAGGACAGCACCTCCGGAAGCGCCACGGAGCTGACGCAGCCAGGCCCCGCCCGCGCAGAGGGGCCGCCCCTGGCGAAGGGCACCGCGGTGGGCCGCTACCTCGTGCTGGAGCGGCTGGCCTCCGGCGGCATGGGCGTCGTCTACAGCGCGTATGACCCGGAGCTGGACCGGCGCGTGGCCCTCAAGCTGCTGCGCGTGGAGGCGCTGGGCCTGGAGGCGGAGGCAGGCCGCGCGCACCTGCTGCACGAAGCCCAGGCCATGGCCCGCGTCTCGCATCCGCACGTGGTGCCCGTCTACGACGTGGGCACCTTCGGGCCGCAGGTGTTCCTCACCATGGAGCTGGTGGACGCGCCCACGCTCCGCCAGTGGCTGGAGGCCGCGCCCCGCCCCTGGCGGCAGGTGCTGGCCCTCTTCCTGGACGCGGGCCGGGGCCTGTCGGCCGCGCACGCGGCGGGCGTGGTGCACGGCGACTTCAAGCCGGAGAACCTGCTGGTGGGCCGGGACGGCCGCGTGCGCGTCACCGACTTCGGGCTCGCCCGCAGCGCCAATCCGCTGGACGACGTGTCCCCTGTCTCGGGCGGCACGCCCGCGTACATGGCCCCCGAGCAGCTGGAGGCCCCCGCGCACGCGGATGCCCTCAGCGACCAGTTCGCCTTCTGCGTCACGCTGTACGAGGCCCTCTACGGCGAGCGCCCCTTCTCCGCCACCACCTCGCGGGCGCTGCGGGAGGAGCTGCGCGGCGGCGGGGTCCGGCCCGCGCCCCGGGGCGCTCACGTCCCACCCTGGCTGCGGCGCGTGCTGCTGCGCGGCCTGTCCGTCAGCGCCATGGACCGGTACGCGCACCTGGACGCCCTGCTCGCCGCGCTCCAGCACGACCCGGCCTCGCGCTGGAAGCGCTGGCTGCCCGCGGTGGGAGGCGCGGCGCTGCTGCTGGCCGCGGTGGGCCTCACGCACGCGGTGCACGCGAGCCGGGCGCGGGCGTGCGCGGGCGCCCGGGAGCCCATGGCCACCGTGTGGGGGCCACCGGCGCAACAGGCCATCGAGTCCGCCTTCCTCGCCACGGGCAAGCCCTTCGCGCCGGCGGCGTGGCAGCGCGTGCGGCGCACCCTGGACGCGTACACCGCCGAGTGGGTGACGATGCGGACCTCCGCGTGCGAGGCCACGCGCATGCGGGGCGAGCAGTCCGAGCAGGTGCTCGCGCGGCGCATGCACTGCCTCGACGGCCGGCTGGCGGAGGTGGCCGCCCTCACGCAGCTCTTCGCCCGGGCGGACGCGGGCACCGTGGAGCTGGCCGCGCGCGCCGCGGAGGCGCTGCCGCCGCTGGGCAGGTGCTCGGACCTGGCGGCGCTGGCGGCGCGCGAGCCCCAGCCCACGGATGCCGCCGCGCTCGCGCGGGCACGGACGCTGGTGCGCGTGCGCGCCTTGAAGGCCGCGGGCAAGTACACGGAGGCGGTGGCGCTGCTGGAGCCCGCCGTGCAGGCCGCGAAGGACGCGGGCGACCGCCATGGCGGCGCGGACGCCCTGCTGCTGCTGGGGCAGCTTCGCGAGGAGACGGGCCAGCCGAAGGCGGCGGAGGCCACCTACTTCGACGCGGTGTGGAGCGCGGAGGCCGGACGCAACGACGTGGCGGCCGCGCGCGCCTGGACGCGGCTGGTGCATGCGTCCGGCTACGTGCTGGACGAGCACGCGCTGGGACACCGGTGGAGGGAGCGCGCGGAGGCCGCCATCGAGCGGCTGGGCGGAGACGGCGTGCTGCGCGCCCAGCTCCAGGCGCGGGTCGGCGCGCTCCTCTTCGCCCAGGGACGCTACACGGAGGCGGCCGAGCAGCAGGAGTCCGCCCTCTCGCGGCTGGAGGCCACCTACGGGCCCGACAGCCTGGAGGTCACCGACGTGCGACTGGAGCTGGGCGCCACGCGCATGGCCCAGCTTCGCCTCGACGAGGCGATGCAGCTCTTCGAGCAGGCCCTGGGCACCCGCCGCGCGGCGCTGGGCCCCAGCCACCCGGACGTGGCACGGGCCCAGCTCGAGCTGGCCTATGCCCACTGGCGCAGGGCCGACGTCGAGCAGGTGGAGTCCCTGTCCCGGAGCGCGCTGGAGGTCTTCGAACGCGCGCTCGGGCCCGAGCACCCCGACGTCGCCTCCGCCATCAACCCCCTGGCCGCGGCGCTCCAACGGATGGACCGCTCCGACGAGGCCCTGCGGCTCCAGGAGCGCGCGCTCGACATCGCGCTGAAGGTCGAGGGCGCGGAGGGCTCGGGCGCCCTCATCACCCAGGGCAACCTGGCCACGCTGATGGCTCGCGCGGGCCGCACCGAGGAGGCCCTGGCCCGCTTCCGCGACATGCTCGCGCCGCTGGAGCAGCGATTGGGGGCCCAGCACCCCTACGTCGCACAGACGCTGCGGGCCACGGGCAGGCTGCTGATGATGGAGCGGCGCTACGCGGAGGCCCTGCCCTACCTCGAACGCGCGCGCGTCATCCTCGACGCGCGCGAGGATGACGCATACGGCTACCGCACGGGGACGTGGATGGACCTCGGCCGCACGCTGCTCGCGCTGCGCCAGCCGCTGCGAGCCGTGGAGCTCCTGGAGCGCGTGGTGGAGAACAGCCCGGAGGCGCCCCACTCCCCCAGCGAGCAGGCGCGCGCCCGCTTCCTCCTGGCACAGGCGCTATGGGACGCGAAGCAGGACCGCCCCCGCGCGCTCCGACTGGCGGAGGAGGCGCGCGCGCGGCTGGTCGCGCTCGGCGCCTCGGGGCAGGAGCCGCTGGAGGAGGTCGACGCCTGGAGGGCACGTCTGCCCAGGCCCGCACACATCCCCGCCGCGCCGGCGCCTTGAGCGCGCTTCGCCCGACTGAGGGTTTCCGGACGCGGGCAAAGCGCATTAAGGGAGGGGGGATGCGAACGCTCTTCATTGGAGACGTGCACGGGTGCTCGGAGGAACTGGACGCGCTGCTGGCCCAGTGCGGCTGGCAGCCCGGTGAGCGCGTGGTGCTGGTCGGGGACCTGGTGGCGAAGGGCCCGGACTCCGCGGGCGTGGTGCGCCGCGCGCGGGAGAAGGGCTTCCTCGCGGTGAGGGGCAACCATGATGCCCACGTATTGCGCTGGCATGCCGGCCGCGCGCCGCGCGGCAAGAAGCTGAAGCCCGAGCATCAGCTGGTGCTGGACACCCTGACGCCCGAGGACTGGGCGTGGATGGAGGCCCAGCCGCTGTACCGCCGCTTTCCCGAGCTGAACGTGGTCGCCGTACACGGCGGCCTGGTGCCGGGTGTCCCGCTGGAAGCACAGAAGGAGGACGAGCTGCTCAACCTGCGCAGCATCCTCCCGGATGGGACGCCGTCGAAGCGGGTGGACGCGGGGGCGCCCTGGGCCAGCCTGTGGCCGGGGCCGGAGCTGGTCATCTTCGGCCATGACGCCATGCGCGGCATCCAGCGGCATCCCCACGCGGTGGGGCTGGACTCCGGCTGCGTGTACGGCGGCAAGCTCTCCGCCTTCGTGATGCCGGAGGGCCGCCTCGTGTCCGTGCTGGCGAAGCGCGCCTACGTGGACGTGGACGCCTCATAGAGAGGCGCCCCGCTCCGCGGCTCACCCCACGGGCGCGCGCACCACCAGCACGGGCCGGTCCGTGCGCAGCAGCAAGGACTGCGTCACCGAGCCGAGCACGGCGCGCTTCCAGCCCGACCGCCCGTGGGTGCCCATGACGATGGCGCTCACGCCGAGCCGCTCGGCGGCCTGCGTCAGCGTGGCCACCACGTCCCTGCTGCCGGAGATGACCTCCAGCCGCACGTTCCTGCCTCGCGCCGCCTCGGGCACGAGCGCCGAGAGCTGCTCGCGCAGCTGCGCCTCCTCCTCCATGGACGGCTTCGCCTCGGTGGCGTGCACCATGTGCACGGTGCCCCCCTGCGCCACCAGGGCGAAGGCGTGCGCCACCGCGCGGTTGCCCGCCTCGGAGAAGTCCGTGGCCACCATCACCTCGCGGTACTCCGGCAGCGGCGTCTCCGCGCCCAGGGCCAGCGCCTGTGCGGGCACGCACGCCACGGACATGGGCGCCAGCCGCAGCGCATGACGCGACACGCTCCACAGCCGGCCCAGCGCGCGGCGATGGTGCGTACCGACCACCAGCAGGTCCACCCGCTCCTGCTCGGCCAGCTCCACCAGGTGGTCGGCGATACGTCCCACGCCGGCCTCCACCCGGAGGCGCGCGGGCTTTTCTCCCTGGGCCAGCGGCGCCATCAGCTCCACGCTCTCCCGCTCCAGCGCCTGGCGCAGCTCCGGCTCGGCCTCCCCGTACTCCACGGGCTGCTGGAGCCCCAACCTGCGGGCCTCTTCGTCGGGCCAGTAGACGCGCCCGCCCACCACGTCCACCGCGCCGCCCTTGCGCAGCGCCTGGACCCAGTCTCGCGCGGCCTCGAAGGGCAGGGAGCGGTCGACCCCGAGCATCACCTTCAGGGGCCGCTCACCGCGCACCCACGCCTCCAGGGGCTCCGGGTCCTTCACGATGAGCAGCGGCACCGTCAGCGACTGCGCCATCCGGTCCACCGTGCCGCCCTCGCCGCGGAAGGGCGACGCGTCGGCGGGCCGGGACGCCACCACCAGCGAGGCGCGCTGCTCGCGGCAGAACCCGTCCACCATCACCGCGGGCTCGCCGGTGAGCAGCACCGGCTCCACCTTCGCGCCCAGCTTCTCCAGGCGCTTCTCCTCGTCGCTCAGCACCGCCTCGGCGGAGCCCAGCAGGGCCTTGCCGAAGGCGCGCACGGAGTCGGGGTTGAGCACATGGACCAGCCACAGGGTCGTCCCGGCCTTGCGGGCCAGCTCCGCGGCCAGCGTGGAGGCCCGCCGGGCGGAGTCGGAGAAGTTGGTGGCGCAGACAATGGACATGGCAGCTCCAGGTTGGAGTGGGGCTTGGGTTCAACGCGCGCGGAGCACCTGCTCGGCGCGAACCTCGTTCAGCAGCGGCTCGCCGCGCTCGAAGGCCTGGATGCTCCGCAGCGTCGTGTCCGCGATGTTGGCAAGCGCCTCATGGGTGAGGAAGGCCTGGTGCGACGTGACGAGCACGTTCGGGAAGGTGAGCAGCCGCGCCAGCACATCGTCCTGGAGCACCTGCTCGGAGAGGTCCTGGAAGAAGACGCCCTCCTCCTCCTCGTACACGTCCAAGCCGGCGCCGCCGATGTGGCCGGACTTGAGCGCGGCGACCAGGGCCCGGCTGTCGATGAGCGCCCCGCGGCCGGTGTTGATGAGCACCCCCCCTCGCTTCATCCGCGCCAGCGCCGCCGCATCCACCAGGTGCCGCGTGTCCGGCGTGAGCGGCACGTGCAGGGTGATGACGTCCGACGCGGAGAGCAGCGCGTCGAGCGAAACGTAGCGCACGCCCAGCTCTCGCTCAAAGGCCGCGTCCGGCGCCACGTCGAAGCAGCACACGTCGCAGCCAAAGCCCTTGAAGATGCGCGCCGCCACGCGGCCAATGCGGCCCGTCCCCACCACCCCCACCGTCTTGCCGGCGAGGTCGAAGCCCACCAGCCCGTCGAGCGAGAAGTTCCAGTCGCGCACGCGCGCGGAGGCCCGGGGGATGTGGCGGTTGAGGGACAGCACCAGCGCCACCGCGTGCTCGGCCACCGCGTGCGGCGAGTACTCCGGCACGCGCGTGACGCGGATGTCCAGCCGCCGCGCCGCCTCCAGGTCCACGTGGTTGTAGCCCGCGGAGCGCGCCGCCACGAGCCGCACACCGCCCGCGTGCAGCACCTCCAGCGTGGCGGCGTCCACCTTGTCGTTGACGAAGGAGCACACGGCCGGGAAGCCCTTCGCCAGGGGCGCTGTCTGCAACGTCAGGCGCGGCTCGAAGAAGGCGAGCGTGTGCCCGAAGCGCGCGTTGGCGGCCTCCAGCGCGTCCCGGTCATATCGGTGTGTATCGAAGACGGCCACCCGCATGCCTGCTCCTCTGCCCCATGGGCCCGCCCGGCCGCCGAACCTCGACAGCAGCGCCAAAGATGCGCAGCGAGAGTGGGGGCGGCAAAACCCACGCGGAGGGCGGATGCCTGCCCGCCGGGCAGCAGGCTTGAGGGCGAAGCCTCGGTGGGACGTGAAAGCGCGGGTGGAGCCCAGGGCCTAGCTTGAATCCCAGGCGCCAGTCCCCCTTCGAGCGGAGCCTCGACATGAACCGTCCGGAAGACACCGCGCTGCTGACGGACCTCTACCAACTGACGATGACGGAGGCCTACCTCGATGAAGGCATGTGGGACGAGGCCGTCTTCAGCCTCTTCGCGCGCAAGCTGCCCGCGCGGCGCAACTACCTGCTGGCGGCGGGACTCGATGATGCCCTGAGCTACCTGGAGCACCTGCGCTTCGGCGCTGCGGCCCTGGACTGGCTGGCGGCCCAGGGCCGCTTCTCGGACCGGCTGCTCGGGTGGCTCGAACGCTTCCGCTTCAGCGGTGACGTGGACGCCCTTCCGGAGGGCACGCCGGTGTTCGCCCAGGAGCCGCTGCTGGAGGTCCGCGCGCCCCTGCCGGAGGCACAACTGGTGGAAACGTACCTGCTCAACCAGGTGCACTACCAGACGACGGTGGCCTCGAAGGCCACGCGCGTGGTGACGGCCGCCGCGGGGCGCGACGTCATGGAGTTCGGCCTACGACGCCACCACGGAACGGACGCGGGCATGAAGGCGGCCCGCGCCGCGTACATCGCGGGCGTGGGCTCGACGTCCAATGTGCTCGCGGGGAAGCGGTATGGGATTCCGCTCGCGGGCACCATGGCGCACAGCTACGTGCAGGCGCACGACGACGAGCTGGCGGCCTTCCGGGCCTTCGCGCGCGTCTACCCGAACGCGACGCTGCTGGTGGACACCTACGACACCCTGCGCGGCGTGCAACACGTCATCCGGCTGGCGCGCGAGCTGGGCGAGGAGTTCCACGTGAGCTCCGTCCGGCTGGACTCGGGGGACCTGCTCGCGCTGTCGAAGGCGGCGCGGGAGCTGCTCGATGAAGCGGGGCTTCAGCGGGTGAGGGTGTACGCGAGCGGCGGACTCGACGAACTCGCGGTGGCGCGGCTGGTGGAACAAGGCGCGCCCATCGACAGCTTCGGCGTGGGCACGGCGATGGGGGTGTCGTCGGACGCCCCCGCACTGGACATGGCCTACAAGCTGGTGGCCTACGCGGGACGGCCGCGCGTGAAACTGTCGTCGGGAAAGCTGCTGCTCCCGGGCGCGAAGCAGGTCTACCGGCAGGAAGCGGACGGCGTGGCGCGCGGCGATGTGCTCGCGAGCAGGGACGAGGTGGTGCCCGGAAGGCCGCTGCTCCGCCCCGTGATGCGTGCGGGGCGGCGGCTGCCCGGCGCATCCCCCACGCTCACGGAGATTCGCGAGCACGCCCGGCGCGAGATAGCTCGACTGCCGCCCGAGGTTCGCGCCCTGCCCCCCGCGCGTCCGCCCTACCCCGTGACACTGGGGCGCGAGCTGGCGCGGGTTCGGGAGCGTGAAGTGGAGCTGTGGTCCGCGACGCCGTGAGCGACGGTGACATGCGCGCGTCCGCCTCCGACACACGGGAGGCAGAGGCCGCCCGGTCCCGCGTGCAGCGTCATCAGTACAGGTTCTTCTTGTAGTCGCGCTTCAGCGCCCAGCTCATGACGCGCTTGGAGACGAGTGCCCGCAGGGCCGCCGCTGCGGCGCCACGCTGGGGGCTTCGTCGAACGTGGTCGATGAACACATCCGCCATTTTCAGCAAGCGGGCCGCGGGGACGTGCCGCGCGCCGTCCCACAGCGCCGGGAATCAGCGCCAGCAGGGCCACACGCGGCTGTTCGAGGACTTTGTGGAACGTGTCCGTGCGGCGATTACCGGGCCGGTCCGGCACGACGACCCGCGTCCCCTTGCGCGTCCCACGACGCCAGTGCGACGAACGGCGTGCGGGAGAGCCAGCCTCCCACCTCGGGGTCTCCGGACCAGGCGCCCGGCGCGACCGGTGACGCCTCCACCCGGGTCGTGTCCCTATCCGTGTGTAGGTGGCGAGGAAGGATGAGCGGAAAGAGGGGAGCTCCTCGGTGAAATTCCCTCCCCCGCCTTCTTCGGCCACCGAATCCCGGATTGAGTTTGTCCTCGGTGCCACATGCCAAAGTTGGCGTAACAGTCCAATCAGTGAAATGGCGTGAAAGGTTGCATGCGAACGAGAGCCCAGCGGCCTCACGGTTGAGGCAGCAGCGGCTTCAGCAGCCCCGCTCTGTCCAGCAGCTCCCGCACGCGCGCGGCCAACGCCACATGCTCCGGATTGCTGGCCGTGAAGCGCTCCGGCGTGAGGATGATGAGGGTCCCCTTGTCCTCCACGGGCTCGATGCGCACCGGAGCTGGCAGCGGTGGCACCCTGCCGCGCCTGAAGGACAAATAGGTGACCCAACCGACGAATGTCCCTACCTCGCCATCTTCCACGTGCATCTCGCGATGCGCCCATGACGTGGCAAGCGCCCACTCCGCATCCCAAGCAGACGCCATGCTGCGAACGACCTGCGTCAACACGGACGCCGAGACCATCCGTTCCGCATTCTGCCCCTGCCCGGGTAGGGACATCACACAAGAGTTGGGGTTGGCGCCGCTGTAGTCCCCACAGATGAGGCGCAGATCCACACCCTCCCTAACCGTCCCACCGTTACCAAACCAGAAGCTAAACCCCAGTTGCTCGATGACGGGGCCATCACCTTCGCGGTTGACGCCTCGCCTGAACTGTTCGGCAAGAACACGCGAGTCCGGTGGCATGAGGGGATGCTTCCGCGCGTCCTTGCGCGACCTGGTGGGCTTGTACCAGTGGGCAAGCTCCGGGTCTGACTCTGCCAGGAGGTTGAGCAGGGTCGCCGTGCGCAGGCCACAGTCTTCGGCCGACTCCCTCCGCGGCCCCCAGTAGGCACCAGCGTAGTAGGTCTCGGGTTCGTGATCGGACTCCGGCGTTGATGCCACGGTTTTCCCTCCTCAATGCGCCGGGGTGTGGAGAATTTCTATGCCCTTGATACCCGCGCCATCCAAGAGCCTCCGGAACGCGCGAGCCGCTTTCGCTTCGGCCACATGCCACTCAATCGGGAATCCCATGCCACGAACCTTCTCGGTCTGCCGCCTCGCCTGCTCAATCAGCCCCTGTCCCCCGGAGTACCGGAACCATTCATGAGGCGCCAGTCCATCGAAGAACTGGGCATACCCTGGCCCCTTTGCCTCCAGCAACACGCCATCCTTGAACCCATCGAACTTCACGCCTCCTGCCTGCATGCTCGTACCGCCGACCCAATACGCTTCATCGGCGGAATGCCCCGTTATCTGTTCCTGGTATCTCCGCGCCCTCGGTGACATGGACTCATTCGCCGGTGCCCACTGTCCAGGTCCCTCACGCGGTGCTCCCCCCTGCGTCGCTGTGTTCGCCCGCTGGAGGATGATGGCAGCCCCAGGACCGCCGCCGAGCACCGCCGCTGAGCGCCCCACTGGCACCACCACTCGCTCAAATGTCAGCGCTCCCTGGGCGGACAGGGCCAGCACCGGCACCGTGGCTTCGACACCCGCCAACGCCCCCGTCACGGTGCGCGTCGTGGCCGCCGCCGTGCCCGTCGTCAGAATCAGATTCGTGGCCAGCTCCGCCACCACCTGAATCTGCTCCCCCCGAGTCATGTACCGGAAGCGCTCGAAGTACTCCGGTGAGGAGGCAATCAGCGCAGCGACTCCGGCAGGCAGGTGCCTGAGCGCGGCGAGGCTATCCCATGGACTGGTGAAGAACTGGCCCACGGAGAGCGCCAGCTTCACGAACGCCGCTTCGGCCCCGTCCAGCGTGCGCCCTACGTAATCCGCGTCGTCGTAGACGTCCGCCAGTGGACGCCCATCTGCCTCTCGCAGCGCGTCGTCCAGCAACCGGTAGACGCCTGTGCGTCCGTCGTAGAAGCGCCCCAGCTCGAAGCCATGGGCGCGGAAGCCTCCGTCCCGCCATGTGACGGGCGCCACGCGCTGCTGTGTCTTCCCGCTACGCACCCACGCGAGGCAGCCGTCAGGGCGCAGCACCGCCACCCCGGAGAAGCGCTCGACCTGACGCAGCAGCTCGCCGCGAGACAGCGCTCCTTCCTCCAGCGCCTTGCGCAGCAGATGCCCCACCGCGAGGCGCGCGGGGAACTGCCCCAGCGTCACGGGCTTCCCCAGCAACGCCTTCAGCAATCGCGCCGCCAGGGTTGGCGTGAGTGGGCCCCCCGCAACCAGGCGCGCATCCCGCTCCCCCAGCCCCGCACTCGTGAGCAGCGCCTCCCACGCATCCCCTCCTCGTGAGGGGCCTCGCGCCACGGCACCTCTCACAGTGTCAGCCCCTGCTCCCGTTGCGTCACCTCGCGAGTGCTGCCCCCGGTGCCTCCGTGTGTCCCTGCTGGAGGTCTCGACACCGGGCGGCGATGACAACGCCGCGCGTCCTTCCCCGGGTCCGTGCTCACCGAAGGCGGGCGACGTGGCACCACGAGCGACGTCGCTCAGCGCGCCCCCACGCTGGGGAACGCTCGACACCGAGGCACACCCCGTGGCCAGCAGCAGCACCACCCAGACATCAACGCGCACTGTCCACCCCCATCAAGCACTCCCAGGTTCTGGGGTCTGCGCAGGCCACCGAGAAGCAGCGGGGCCGCATTCCATGGGATGAAGCGACAAAAGAATCTACTTTGCGCTTATCTCAGGATGAGCTGCTGTTGATTTGGAATTCCCTCTCTGCGATTTGCCTTTGAGCATGACAAATATGTCTCAGAGATAGAATCAGCTCGGGCGATGATAGGAGCGACCACCCTCCCATTGGCGCCTCAACTTGGTGGGCATTCCCAAAGGGTTTCACAGATAGGCAACACAGGACGCCCTGCCGCATTGCTCGCGGAGAGGTGCGCAGTGCCGTGGCGTCACACTCACGCCGGGCTCGGCTCCGTGGTGATGGCGTCCTCGTGCAGCAGGCACCGGACGCCTTCCTCTTCACCGGCCAGCGCCTGACCGGCCTCCTTCAGCGCGGCCTCGATTTCCCGCGCCGCCGACCGGGCGGTGTACGCCCCATGCGTCCGCAGCGCTCGGGCCAGCTCATCCTGGAGCGTCAGCGCGGAGGCGTGCCGCTCCGCCGGTACGCGCCGTAGCAACTTGTGGAAGATGGCGCGGACAGGCTCGGACAGCGGCCGGGTCGCCGCCTCCACGTCCGACGGCATGAAGGTCGCCGCCCTCAGTATCGTCTCCTCGGGGTCCACCCCGGCCCAGGCGCTTCGGGTCCGGTCGATGTGTGCCCGCAGCGCCTCCGCCTCTCCCTCGGGCACCAGCGCCCACAAGTCCTGGAGCATCATCCGGTAGGCGCTGAGCAGATGCGTCCCGGTGGCGAACTCCAGGAGCACCATGCCCAGGGCGAACAGGTCCGAGCGCGCATCCTCGGGCTGGCCCAACAGCGCCTCGGGCGACGCCCAGTAGACCTCGCCCCGGGCACCGGGACGGCGCGTGGTGCGCGCCCCCGGCAGCCGCGCGGACGCGAGGCCGAAGTCCATCAGCTTCACCTGCCCATCCAGGCCCACGCGGATGTAGCTGGGGTCAATCGCGCGGTGGATGATTCCCAGCGGCGCACCGCTGGGGCCCCGGCAGGTGTGTGCATGCGCCAGCGCCCCCGCCACCTGCATCCCCACGTAGAGCAGGAAGGGCTCGGAGAACGAGCGTTTGCGCGCGAAGGACACTTCGAGCAGCGTGTTCAGCGAGTATCCTGGAACGGCCTCGGTGATGACGAACAGGACACGTCTGGCTTTGTGCATGCCATGGACGCGGGCGATGTTCGGGTGCTTCAGGAAGACCGCCAGCCGGACTTCCTCCTCCAGCCGCTGGCGCGCCTCCTTCAGTGCCGCCGACGTGCCGGACAGGGGCAGCGCCTTGAGGAGCACCCGACGGGCGGGCCTGTCCTTCACGCGCCGGAGCGCCAGCAGCATGCGCTCCCCGTGAGGCCCCGCGCCCAGGTCCGCCACCAACTCGTAGAGGGCGCCCTGGTGGGAGAAGAGGACCGTCCCTCTGGGGAAGGCGTGGGAGCGTGAGAAGAGCATGGGCAGTCTCCTTCCTGGCGCGGACAAGAAGGCCGCGCGAATACAGGCAGGAAACTACTGTCAGGTAGGCCCTGAAGTGAAGAATGTCCCAGGTTGTACGTCTTCAGTTTTCGCAACCCAGAAACAAAAGCAACCCCAGCCGTTGATTCCAGCCGTTCGCTGTCAAAGACCTTTACATTTCGCGCTCAAGGCCACCTCCCAAAGATGACGCGCGCATTCTCCTGGGCCGCAATGCGCGCCGCGCCAGGCCGGGAGGTCGGTGCTTTTTCAGCCCCACCATTGAGCGACAGCGACACGCAAACCTTGAGCGCCTTCCCATCCGGCCGTACCGCCCGGGTGTAGCGCCCCACCACCGTGTCGCCCCCCGTCCACAGCCGGCCGTAGAGCAGCGTGCCCGGCTCGAAGTAGCCAGCCCAACTGTCAACCACGGAGACGATCTCCCCATCCCCCACCACGGCGACACAGCCCCAGCCCCTGACGTACTCTCGGCCCGCCGCCTCGCACGATGACCGCCCCATATCTTTCTGCGTCACGTCCACCGTAAGGCCCAGGTGCTGGCCGTCGTCGGTGCCCCAGGATTTCATGTCCCGGACGGCCTCCTCGGGGCAACTCTGGGACGTGGGCCGCACCTGCTGCGCGGGGCACCCCATGAGGGCGGCGGACAGGGCCGTCGCCCCGGCGCATTTCGCGAGGAAGGCACGGCCAGGGGGAGGCGCGGAGACCCTCGGCGGCTTCTCGGTGGCGGGAGCGGGAGACGGCGGACGGTTGGAGACACTCACGGAGGGACTTTCCTTCACGTCGGAGGACGGCTGGGGCGGAGACGCTACCGCACTGGCCGGTGGCACGCTCTCACGTCCTGCCCCGGCTTCCGCCTCGGAGGCAGGGGCCTCCGGCGCGGGCTGTGCGTCGGCGGTTGAAGGGGCGGGAGAAGCCGAGGTCTCGGGCTGTGCGCCTGCCGGGGACGCTGGCCTCATGGCGTGGGCCGCAGTGGGCGTCGCGCCCCGAGAGCGAGGCACCTCCGAAGAGGTGGACGCCTGCCACCAGTAGGCGGCGGTGCCCACCGCCGCGAGCACCGTGACAGCCAGCGCCAACCCCGCCCCACGACGCCCCGTCCAGGCGGGTATTCCCTCCACATAGGCCGGGGCGCTCTCCTCCGTCGCTGGAGGCGCCTGCACGGTGGCCTCCCACGCCTCGCCGCGCCGCTCGCACAGCGCCTCCAGCGTCTCACGCATGGCCGCCAGCGCTGGCAGCCGCGCCGACACGTCACGCTCCAGCCACCGCGCCACCCACGCGCTGAAGTCCTCCGGCACGCGCGGGTTGGCCGCGCGTGCTGCTGGCGGCGGAAACAGCGCGCTGTTGACACCAATGCGTGGCGCCTTGCGCCCCTCCACGGGGAGGGTCGGCTCCGCGTCCGTCAGCGCGTCATAAAGACACACCGCCAGCGAGTAGAAGTCGTCCTCCGCTGGAAAGGCATAGCGCGCCTCGGGGTTGTTCTGGTTCTCCCGGTAGAAGCTCATCGCCTCCGGGGAGCGGTAGCGCGTCGTGCCCGGAGGCAGCGGCGCGTCCGTCAGCCCATACGCCCCTGAATACTCTCCCGCCCCCAAGTCGATGAGGACGGGCTCTCCGTCCACCTTGCGCACCATGATATTGGAGAGGGAGATGTCGCGGTGGCGCACGCCCCGGCCGTGCATGTACTCCAGCGCGTGCGCCAGCTTCGCGAAGAGGCGCGCCACCTGCTGGAAGGTGGGGCGCTGACGCTCAATCCACTCCGCCAGCGTCCAGCCGTCCACGTACTCCAGCACCAGATACCCGCGCCCTTCCGGCGTGCGCGCCCACCCCTTCACCTTGGCGATGTGCGGGTGCTCCAGGCGCACCAGACACACCAGCTCCCGCAAAAGCCTCTCATCCGAACGGCTGTTGTCCAGGCTGAACTGGCGGTGCTTGGACACCTTGATGGCCACGGGCAGGCCCGCCCTCTCACCCCGGTACACGTCGCCGTAGGCGCCGCCGCCCTTCCACTCACGAATCCGGCAGCCTTCCAAGCGGGAGCCGGGCTTGAGGAAGCCAAAGAGGTTCAGCGTCGACATGGGCTGGCCTTATTCCCCCGCGGGAGTTCCGTCCTGGAGCACCACCCCCGGGATGACCAGGGGAGCGCCTCCGCCAGCCGCTTCTATCACCAGCCGGTACTCGCCAGTGGCGTCCCCGTTCTTCCAGCCAAACTCCACGACGACATGCCCCGCGCCATCGTGGGGGATGTCCTCCAGCGAGGACAGCAGGGCGCGCGCCGCCACGCGCTGGCCGGTGGCGGCGTCCTCCAGCCACGCCCTGCCCGGGCGCCAGGGCTGACGGGTGTCATTCGTGACTTCCAGCTTGAACGCCACCCAGGTGTCCGCCAGGAAGCGAGCGGCGACCCCCACCCTGGCATCCATGGCACTGGCCTGACGGGAGGCGAAAAGCCGGGCCACCTTGACGCCCCGCTCCTTCACCTGCCCCGACAGCACCCAATCCGCCGGGCGCTTCGCGGCGCCGCGCTCGCGCTGCTCGGCCAGGGCTGCCTCACAGGCGGCACAGCGCGCCTCCAGCTCCGCCAGCCGGGCGCGCAGCAGCTCCGGCGAGCTGTCGTCCCGGAACACCAGCACCTGAGCGTCCACCACGTCCGCCGTGGTGGTCAGCTTGAAGACGGGCGCCATCAGCTCGGACGCATCGGACAGCGGCACGCGCAGCGTCACTGGCTCGTGAAGCGCCTCCAGCGCCCGGAGCGTGAGCGAGCGCTCCCCCACGGCCAGGACTTCCACCAGGGCCGTGTCACTCAGGACCGCGGCCCGCGCATTGACAGCCACGTCGAAGGTGAGCGTCGTGGGGACCGAGGTGGAGACACGGATGGCCTCTGCCTTCGCGGAGAGGACCACGTTTCGCATCTGGAGCCTGGGCGACAGGCCTCCTTCCGCCGCCGCTGCCACCGGAGGAACGACGAGGAGCGCCAGCAAGGGAAGACATCGTGACGGGAGGCGGAACCGCATCCGGCAACGCTAACAGACCTCCATCCCGGCCCTGTCGCGTAAGTCGTCCACAGCCCAGGGCCGGCCCTCCTCATCATCGTCAACCCACAGGACGCACGTATCCGCGCCAAAGCCATACAGCCGCAGCCTCCCGAAACACGCAGCCGCGCCGGCCGCTTGCCGACGCCCTCCCATCGCAGTAGGGGGACGCCATGGCGACCAAGAAGACCCCTCCACCACGAGGCGCCGCGGAGAAGCCGGGCAAGCCGCCGCCTGTCCCACTCGAGACGGCGTGGCGGGACCTGGAAGCGAAGCTGGTGGACACCGTGGGCAAGGACGCCGTGGGCCAGTACCCGGCGGAGCTGGAGCCCATGTCCATGCCCTTCGAACATGCGCCCGACCTGACCTCGCTGCTGCCGGAGGAGTATCAGCGCTTCGTCGAGGCGCTGGGCTACCGCTGGGTCTCCACCGGAAAGAAGGGCTTGGCCTTCCTGCCCCCGCGCTGGCGCATCCAGGCGTCGCAAGGCATGGGCGAGCCGGGCCAGCAGTGGACCACCGTCCGGCAGGAGCGTGAGGCGGGCCAGCACACCTACCGCTTCGTGATGTTCGCGTCCGAGGACCTCGTCGACATCAACGGCTACTGCTTCGGCAAGAGCGCGCGCGATGACGCCCTGGTCGTCTGGACGGCGGAAGACAGCCTGCCCACGCGTGAGTTGGGGTCCTTCTCGTCATGGCTCACGAAGAAGATGGCGGCGCTGAGCAAGGTCTCCCCCCCGAAGCCGGGAGCCAAGAGCGCCCCTTCACCCGGCGACCCGCTGGACCTGATGATGGAGTCGCTCGGTGAAGTCGCCGCGAAGGTCCGCGACCAGGGCGCCGCGGCGCTGCTGGGCACCTTCCCCCGGGACACGAAGGACCTCTTCCTCACGGGGCGGAAGCTCGGCGTGGTCCCTGAGATGATCGGCGAGTTCTCCGAGCTGGAGAGCCTGACGCTGAAGCACGCGCGGCTGAAGCAGGTCTCCGGGGAGCTGGGGCGGCTCTCGAAGCTGAAGCGGCTCGACCTCGCCTGGAACCCGGAGCTGGAGACGCTCCCACCCGAGCTTGGACAACTGGAAGGGCTCGACTCCCTCAACCTGGACAACACCGGCGTCCGCACGCTGCCGGAGTCGCTGGGGCAGCTCCAGCATCTGCGGTATCTGGGCCTCAGGGCCACGCCCATGACGACGCTGCCGCCATGGCTGTCCCGGCTGAGCAACCTCAAGGGCCTGGACCTCTACCGGACGGACATTCCCGCAGAGGAAGTCGAGGCGCTGAGGAAGGCGCTCCCCGGATGCGACGTGGGCTTCCACACCTGAGCGCATCGCGGCAGGCTCTCCTGGAAGGCAGGCGAGGAGGTCCGGTCCACCCCGGCCCCCCTCGGGTACTCCAGGGGTGACTTCCTCTGAGGGCCAACCATCTGCCATGGTGAAGGGCCGGTTCTTCGCTGGAGCGCACCATGACCCACCGTCTCGGCCCCGCCATCCTCTTGGGCTCGGCGCTGCTACTGGGCAGCGCCTGCAAGAAGTCGCAGGACCCCGCCCCCGAGGAGGTGCCCGACGCCACGCACCCGGCGGAGCCCGCTCCCGGCTACACCCTCTCCTTCCTCGAAGCCGCGTCGCCCTCCGGATGTACCTGGACGCGCCATGAATCGTCGGGCACACGCAAGCCGCTCGCCACCGTGGATGCGGTGTGTGAGCGGCTGAAGCTGGCCTGGGGGCCCCGGAGCCTCCAGGGCCTGGTGATGGACCGCAGCAACGGCGAGCTGCCCCCGCGCGCGTGGCACGTGGACTTCGAGTCCGGCCAGACGACCCGGCTCCTGCTGCCCGAGGACGGCCACACGGACACGCTCGGCTTCGACGAGGCCGGCCACATCGTCGCGCTGGTGTCGCAGTTGGAGGACCTGCCGCGGAAGATGGACAGCGGCCGCGAGTACTTCCTCCACGAGGGCAAGCGCTACCTCATCCCGGACGCCGACGGCAGCCCGGGGCTGGCCCACGCGTTCCGCTATGAAGCCGGCCAGTGGCGGCACCTCGAAACGGTGGCCAGCCTCTATGAGATGGACGGCGCGGCGGGCACCACCGCCCTGGCCACGGCGAGCCGCCTGACGTCCTCCACCGCCTCGCCGGACCCCGACCGGCTCGCGGAGTCCGAGCTGGACGAAGGCAACGAGGACGCGGCCCGGCTCGACGCGGTGGTGAAGGACCGCGGCCACACCGCCTACGGCATGTGGGTTTCCATGGAGACCCACCAGGGCCCGCTCTACGCCTGGGAAGCCTTTGGCGAGCTGCCCACGCTCATGCTCCCGCTGCGGTGGGAGGTGAACGACAAGCTGGTGGAGCCGGAGCAGCTCGCGCTGGCGCCCACGTCGGCCGTGACGCTGCGGATGCGCGGTCGCCTGCTGCTCGTCTCCGCGGAGCGGTCCGCCCGCATCTACGACGCGAAGACGAAGAAGCGCATCGCCGCGCTGGAAGACGTCCATGGCGCGCGCTTCTGGCCCCAGCAGCGCACCGTCACCGCGGCGGCGCCGTAACCCGCGGCGCGCTAGCCTCCGCCGAAGCTCAAGCCCACGAGGAGCGCCACGGCGTAGACGCCAAACACCAGGCCGCAGGAGAGCAGCGGCACCGCCACGGCCCCGAGCGCCGCGGTGCCCCACTCCGTGCGGTGCAAGGCCCGGTACGCATAGATGCGCAGGCCCAGGGCCCAGAGCGGCGCGATGTACATGCCGCAGATGGGAATCAACCCCGCCAGATAAGGTGACAGGGACAGCGCGTTGGCCCGCAGCGTGACCGCGAAGGGCTGACCGGTGCGGCTCAGCCGGAACACGAGGTGGTCCAAGGCCGCGTTGACGAGGGTGACGAGCATTCCGGCGAAGGGCGCCAGCACGAAGCCCAGGCCCGTGAGTCCCATCCACAGCAGGCGGAACGCGAACGGGTCGATGTTGTCGGTCTCCGGCATCTCCCGCGGGATGGCGAAGCCAAGGGCCATGTAGAAGAGGAGCGTGGTGGACGAGGCCGCGAAGTGGCAGAGCGCCGCGAAGCCCAGGGAGCTGCCCATCTCCCCCTCCGGCCGCGTCTGCTCGAAGGTCGCCGTGGGCCGCAGCATGACCGCCAGACATGTCCGCCAGAACGCGCGCAGCGTCCCCTGCTCGGCGCGCCGGTCCCACGGCAGGGCGTCCGCGGGCACGCGCTCATGACACGCGGCGCAGACGGGCTCGTCCCGGTATCCCTTCCGCAGGCACCTCGCGCACGCGAAGCTCCCACACCGGGCGCACGCATGCAGGCTGCGCAGCTCCGGATGGACGGCACACACCGGGTCGGAGGCGCCGGGCGTGGCCTCCAGCACGAGCGAGGTGCCACACCAGGCGCAGTGCTCCGCACCGGGAAGGACAAACGACTGGCAGCGGGGACAGGGTATGCGCATTCGTGCCGTCATCCTCGCACGAGTGCTCCGGAGAACCGCCGGGTCTCCTGCGATTCCGAGGACCGCGCAGGAACCGCTCCGCCCAGGTGTCCCTGCTCCTGCTGGCAGCACCTGTCCTGGCCGCGGAGCCCACGGCGCGAGAGACGAAGTCACTCCACGAGTTGGACGCCGCCGTCCGCGAGGCCCTCGCGACCTGGCGCTTTCCCCGCAGGCACGAGCCCGTGGTCGTCGGGCACCGCGTTGCCCCCGGGCTCCTCCCCAACGGGCGCGGAGGGAGCCGCCGGCCCGCGCGCATCGACTCCTCGTCCAACTCGAACGTGGTGGCGCAAGTGTCGTGCTTGAGCCCCTGAACGTAGCCGCGCCACGGCTTGCGTTGCTGCTCGACGCGCATTGAGGCGGCGGTGGAGGTTGGCCGTGCTGGCCACGATTTCCCCCTTGCGCACGCGCTCGGACAGCCAGTCCGAAATGTCCCCGGACGTTGGCCGCTCAGGCAGCGCAGCAACCGCCGCGCGAACCACCTGCCGCACCGTCTTCTGGATGTCGCGCGGCTTGTGCGCAAGAATGGTGCGTTCGTACCACTCCACCATTTCCGCCAGCGCGGGCGCGTCGGTCAGCTCCAGCTTGCCCTGCGCGGCGGCGTCCTTTGGCTTCTTCGTTGGCGCCATCGGCTGCGAAGGGCAGCATGACTGGCCCCTCGACATGTGCCGCCCTGCGAAGCCGAAGAAGCGGTGAGGCCCGAATGAACACACCCAACTGGAGCCCGTTCCGCGACCTTGCGCGGCGCGTCCTGCGCGAAGATGCGCCACTGACGCTCACAGATGATGTGCGCGCCCTCCTGTTGCGCACTGCCGAGGAGGTTTCCATCCCCGACGCGGATGCGGCCTTGAGCACCAGCGCTGGAGCCCTGGCTTTGTTGCGCGAAGCGGAACGCCGCATATCCGAAGGGTCAAACCGCCTGACAGACGCGCTGGACCGGATGTGGAGGTCCCAGCGACAAGGCGACTACGACAGCGCGCGGCAGCAGATGCGCGAAGTGCTGGCCGTCGAAGTCGTCCGCTACTACCGCGAGCTTGCGATGGAGCAGCTCGACGGCATGGCCCATGAGCCGTGACGGCCTGGGCGCGGCGCTGTGCTGACGCCGCGCCCCCGCCGTACTCAGGTGCCGCCACCAGCTCCAGGCTGCGCCGGTTCGGCTGGCGGCGCCACGGGCGGCACCATCCTGCCGCACGCGGCGTCAGCCCGCTCCGTCAGGCTGGCATCCATGTACGCGGCCACCGTCCGCGCCGAGTACCGCGCCGCCGTCATGGCCGCGTACGAGGCGGGGCCCTCGGGGAGCGCGCAGCCCATGGCGGCGCACCCGCGAAACACCACGCCCAGCAGCCGGTCCACAACCGCATGTGCCGAGCACGCCTCGGAAGGGCCCTCGCTCCGCTCGGGGACGCACGACGCCGACACGTCGAAGACGCCACCAGCAAGGGACGCAACCTGCTCTGCCCTCCGGACTCTGCCCGGCCAACTGCTCAACGCACTGGTTCAGCAGACGTGCGGCACGCTCCAACGTCTCACGGGTATTTCCAATGGTGTTACCCATTGGAAGCCCGCCGCAGTGAACTGCTCGGTGTCCGGCAAGCTGACGCCGCGTCCGAAAAGCGGAGCGGCCGGAGCCGCGGCCCCGCTCACTTCCCCGCGGGCACGAGCCCGTGGTCGTCGGGCACCGCGTTGCCCCCCGGCTCCTCCCCAGCGGGCGCGGAGGGAGCCGACGCCGGCCCGGGCGCTTCGCTCGCCCGCTGCGCTTCACGCTGCGCCGTGGCGGCGGCCGCCTTCCGGCCCAGGGCCTTCTCGCGTCTGGCCAGCGCCGCCCACAGCTCCGGCGCATCCGGATGCAGCACCACCCCCGCGCGCAGCAGCCCCGCGGCCACCGGGGTGGACTCCACGCTCGCGAGGCGCTTCAAGAAGTTCTTGGGCGCGAGCGCCAGCGCCCCCTGCGGCGAGGCCGCCGCCTCGCGAAGGTGCGGCAGCACCACCTCCTCCGGGTTCGCCGCGAGCAGCGCCTCCGACAGCGCCCAGCGCGCGTCCAGCCCTCGGGGCTGGAGCTCCACAGCGCGCTCCAGCCAGCGCCGCCGGGCCGCGGGCTGCTTGCGCCAGGCATGGCCCTCCGCGATGCGCAGCAGCTCCTCCGAGTAGTCCGGATGGAAGCCGGGCGACGCGGCGACGGACTTGCGCAGCGCGGCCCAGTACGACTCCGGGTTCTTCTCCTCGTCCAGGCGCAGGCGCTGGAGCGAGGCCAGCTGCGTGCGCTTCCAGCTCGCGGCGAGCCGGAGCACGTCCCCCCGCAGCGGCTCACCGAAGCGCTCCGGCTCGGGCACCTGCTTCGCGTCACACGCGGCCAGGTAGTCCGAGAAGAAGGCCAGCGGCCCCTCGGCGGAGTACGCCTGGAGGCGCCCGGCGCCGTGCAGCTTCTCCAGCGTGCGGGCCATGTGCGCGCCCACGCGGATGAAGACGGAGCGCGAGCGCGGGTCATGGCCGGCGCGGATGCGCTCCAGGGCCGCGCGTGCATCCCGGCCAATCTCCTTCCGGTTCAACAGCGCGGACACGCTCGCGAAGGCGCCCGGCAGGTCCGTCTCCTCCGGCAGCGAGCCCGGGCCCCGCGTGGCCCACTGGTGGTAGGCCAGCCCATAGCTGGCGACGCGGCTCAGCCCCTCCTGCACCACCGCGTCCACCGGGTCCGCCAGATAGGCGTCGCGGCGGGTGACGGCGTCATCCACCAGTTGCTCCATCAAGCGATTGGACAGCCGGCGCATGCGGCGGGCCTCGCCCTCCACGTTGGAGGCCAGGGCAATCACCGTGTCTTCGGCGGGGAGCATCACCAACATGGTGGTCGTCTCGGGCTGACCTCCCGCGTGGGCCACCACGTAGTGGCCGCGCACCGGGTAGATGGCGAAGCCCATGCCGTAGTCGGTGAGCCGCCCATCGGTGGTGGCCATGGACGCCTGCATCCGGCCCATCGTCTCGCGGGACACCAGCGAGTGGGACAGCACGGCGCGGCCGAAGCCCAGCATGTCCCCCACCGTGGCGCGCGTCCCACCGCCGCCGAAGCGGCTGGACACGTCGAGGAAGCGCGAGGGCTTCAGCGCGCCGCCCTGCACCCGGTAGCCCCGGGCCTGGTGCTCGTCGCGCGTGGCGACGATGTCCAGGTCCGCGAACGGCATGCCCGCGGGCGCGAAGACGTGCTCGCGCAGATAGTCACGGTAGGACTGGCCGGAGACGGACTCCACCGCCGCGCCCAGCAGGTTGTAGCCCCACGTCGTGTACAGGTAGCGGGTGCGCGGCTCGGCGACGAGCGGCTTCTTCGCGAAGACGGCGATGGCCGCCGCGGTGCTCATCACCTTCACGTTGCGGCTGGAGGCGAGCCCGTCATAGGTGGGGACGCCGCTCAAGTGCCCCAGCAGGTCCCGCACGGTGACGGGCCACTGCTTGGCCGGATAGGCCGGCACCAGGGTGGAGATGTTCGCGTCCAGGTCCAGCTTCCCCTGCTCCACCAACTGGAGCACCGCCACCGCGGTGAAGGACTTGGTGACGGACGCCATGCGGTACGTGGTGCGCGGCGTCGCGGGGAGCCGGCGGGCCACGTCGCGGTAGCCATAGGCACACACCCAGCGATGCGGGCCGCGCGTGACGCCCACGGACAGGCCCGCGACAGCCCCCTGTGACAGCTCGGCGCGGACGACCGCGTCCAGCGCGGCGCGCACATCCGGCGGGAAGGCCCGCGGCGTGCCCGCCCCCTCCTCGCTGGCCGGCTCGCACACCGGCTCCGGCGCGGCGCGAGGAGCCGCGGCCCAGGCCCCGGGCACGGCGAGCGCCAGGAGGACCACGGCGCAGGACTTCACCCACCCCGGGCTCACTGTGTCACCTCCGCGCTGGGCTGGGCGGCCGCGGCCCCCTGCGCGGGGGGCGGCGTCTCCACATAGGCGCGCAGCAGCGCGTCGGAGACCAGGTGTCCCAGCACGTCCAGGCCCGCGCCTCGCGGGTGCACCAGGTCGTCATGCATGAAGCCCGCCTCATGGAAGCGCGCGAGCGCCCCCTGTCCGCCCATCGCGGCGTAGAAGTCGAAGAAGGCACACCCCTCGGCGAGCGCGACCTCCCGCTCGGCGGCGTTGACGGCCTCCAGCGACGAGCGCTGCGTCAGCGCCTTTTCCTTCGCGCCGGGCCCCCGCACCGCGTCCATGGGCCCCACCAGCAGGCAGGCGCTCCCGGGCGCGGCCTCCCGCATGCGGCGCAGCAGCGCCCGCAGGTCCGCGCGCAGGGTGTCCATGTCCAGGCGCTTCCACTCGATGCGCTTGGACTCGTTGCCCCCGAGGAAGAAGAGCATCAACCGGGGCGCGCGCTCGGTGAGCTGGGAGGCGAGCGTGGCGCCATCGAGGCGCGCGTACAGCGAGGCATCCGAGGACGGCACACCCAGCGTGTCCAGGACGATGCCGGGCCGCGCGTGCTGCAACACCACGCCCTGCACCACCGCGCCCGCGCCCTCGGCCACCACGTCCAGCGTCCGGGCCCCCTCGGGCAGCTCGAAGCGCGTGGCGCGTGACGCGCCGTCATGGGCGGGCTCTGTCTTGGCGAGCACCTTGCCCTCGCTCATCACCGTGAGCGCTCCGGCCTTGGGCACGTCCAGCCACCACAGCGTGCCGCGCGCCTCGCCCTCCAGCTTGAAGCGGCCGCGGGCCTTCGCCTCGGTGGCCACGTGGTACACGCCGGTGATGCCGAACGGCAACGGCGGCGCGTGCAGCTCGCCCAGCGTGCGCGGCTCCCACCCGCTGCCGCTCGCGCTCGTCCGGCCACGCCCGCCGTAGGGCGCCATGCGGTCCACCAGCAACACACCGCGCCCCGCGCTGCCGAAGGCTTCGGACAGGTCGTCGCGCAGGACATCCACGATGCGGTCACCCGCAATCAACGAGTTGCCGAACGCCTCGATGACGACCGGCGCGGACGCGGTGCCCGAGGCCAGCGCATCCAGCGACGCGAAGAAGGGCGCCAGCGCCGTGCGCGCGCAGCCCTTGTCCGACGGCGCCACGCAGGGGTCCTCCACCTGGGCGCCCGGGGCTCCCAGCTTCCGGGCCTGGGCCCGCATCGCCTCGGTCCGCTCGGACAGGGCCGGCATCACCCGGCGGAACACGGGCACCGGCTCGGGGGGTGGGGACGCTCGCGCGGGGGGAGGCGCGGGCGGTGTGACGGCTCGCGGCGAGGACCCGATGTCACAGGCGGTCAGCAGGCCACCGAGCAGGACCGGGAACCAGGTCCGCCGGCCGCCCCGCCCGACTTCCAGATGCGTCATGTGGGCGTCAGCGTAGACGAAAGCCCCTGGGTCTGCATGTTCCCAGCGCCGAGGCGGTCCCGGGCCAACCCCGCGCGGCTTTGGAGGCGCCGCACCCCGGGTGGTAGCGTCCGGCCCTTCATGACACCGCTGCTGAATCGACTCGCCCACTTGCTGTGGAGCCTGGCGGGCCTCGCCGTGGTGGGCGGCGCCGGTGTGTGGCTCTACAGACATTCCTCGCTCGGCCTGGGCCCGGCACTCCAGGAAGGAGGCCGGTACCTCCAGGGCGTGATGTCGCCCCACCTCGCCGGCAGCGTGGCCCTCGCGCTCGGGCTGAGCTACGCCTCCGGCGTGGTGGCGCGCCGCACCCGGCACCGCGAGCCCAAGCCGGAGCCCCTGCCCCCGGGCCCCAGCGTGTCCCCGCTCGAAGTGCTCACACCCGACACGGCAACCGCTGTCAGGACGCTGCTCGCTGCGCTGGGGCAGCGGCTGCGTCGTATCGCGGCGAAGCCCGAGCCGGACATCATCGCCTTCGTGAGTCAGTTGATGGACGGCGCCATGCGCCTGGGCGCCAGCGACGTCCACATCCATCCGCTGGAAGCCGGGACGCGCATCGCGTTCCGCCTGCACGGCGTGCTGGAAGAAGTCCTCGTCTTCCCGCGCGAGCACCACACGCGGCTCATCAACCGCATCAAGGTTCTGGCCAGGCTGCCGCTCTACGACCTCGACAAACCCCAGGACGGACACTTCCCCGTGTCCACGGACGACGGGCCCGCGGACATCCGCGTCTCCATCCTCCCCACCAACCACGGCGCGGCGGTGGCGCTGCGCATCGCCCGCACCGGCGTGCGGCTGCCCCAGCTCTCTGCGCTCGGCTTCCCCGAGGCGTTGCTCGCGAAGTACCAGGAGCTGCTCGCGCTCCCCCAGGGGCTCATCCTGGTGGCGGGCGCCACCGGCAGCGGCAAGACGACGTCCCTGTACGCCTCGCTGGGCCACATCCAGCAGTCCCGTGGCGAGCTCACGCGCATCGCCACCATCGAAGACCCCATCGAGTTCGACGTCCCCCTCTTCGCCCAGACCCAGGTCAACGCCGCGCAGGGCTTCAACTTCGCGCAGGGCCTGCGCGCCGTGCTCCGGCAGGACCCCAACGTCATCATGGTGGGCGAGATTCGCGACTCGGAGACGGCCCGCACGGCCATCCAGGCGGGCCTCAGCGGCCACCTGCTGCTCAGCACCATCCACGCGAACTCCGCCGCGGGCGCGTTCAACCGCCTCATCGACATGGGGGTGGAGCCCTTCCTGCTCGCCTCCGCGACGGCCGCCACCCTGTCCCAGCGCCTCGTGCGCAGCCTCTGCCCCCACTGCCGCACCGCCCTGCCGCTGACGCCCGAGGAGGCCATCCGCCTGGACGCCGCGGGGATTCCCCGAGGAAACTTCTTCGGGCCCGTGGGCTGCGAGCACTGCGAGGGCAGCGGCTACCTGGGCCGCACCGCCATCTACGAGATGCTCGTCATCTCCCAGAGCGTCCGCGACGCCATCAACGCCAAGGTGCCCAGCTCCCGCATCCAGGAGCTCGCCGTCCAGGAGGGGATGGTCCCGCTGCTGGCCGCGGGCGTCGAGCGCGCGCGCGCTGGCGACACGTCCCTGCGCGAAGTCTTCCGCGTCGTCGGCTGAACCCCGTCCGAGGGAGCCCTCTCCGTGAGCACCCCACCCATCCCCCGCAGTGGCCGAGCGGCGGAAGACTCCGCCGAGCCCGATGCCTGGTCCCAATCGCTGATGGGACGCACCGAGGAGCTGGCCCACCTCCAGGCGCAGCACCTCCAGTCCGACGCGTCCGCGGCCCCGCCACACCACGCGGCCGGTGACGTGGCCACGCGGCGAAGGAACCTCCCGACGCCGCCCCCACCTCCGCCGCCCAGCGCGCTGGCCGCGGGGCTCCGGCTCTGCGGCGCGGCCGCGGGCCTGCTGGCGGCGGGCCTCTTCGCGCAGCCCGCGCTCCAGCACCTGGGCCAGCCGCCCCTCACGCCGGAAGAGGTGGCCGCCTCCCGCCCCGAGACGACGCTCGCGCCGCGGTTCGACCCGCCCTCCGAGGTCCGGGAGGGAGAGCTGCGTGAGCAACACGCGTTCATCGAGGGCGCCAGCGTACTCATGGTGGACTCCGCCCCACCGGGCGCCAATGTGTCTGTGAATGGCCGGGCCGAGGGCGCCACGCCGCTGTCGGTGACGCTGGACTGCGCGGCGGGCGCGCCCGTGACGGTGAAGCTCATGCGCCGCGGCTTCGCCTCCCTCGAACACACCCTCACCTGCCGTCAGGACTCCCTGACCCAGCTCTTCGGGCGGCTGCGCAAGGGGAAGGGCGGCGCGAAGCCGTGAGCGCCGCGCGTCAGTCGCGCCGCAGGACGAAGACGTGGCAGTCCCCGCCCTTGAGCCCGCGCAGCAGCGGAGAGAGCAGCCGGGTGACGACGCGGTTGGCCCACTTCGTCACCGTGGGCTCGCCCCGGTTGAAGGTGTGCTCCACCAACCGGAAGCCCGTGTCCTTCAGCATCCGCTCGAACATGAACGAGTGGATGGGCGTGATGTGGGTCGGGTCGTTGTAGCGGACGTCCCTCCCGAACATCCGCAGGCTGCCCGTGGCGAGGAACTGGAGGCGCGCGGCCACGTTCTCGATGTTGGGCGTCGTCACCACCAGCAGCGCGCCGGGGACGAGCAGCTTGTGACACTCGCGGAGGAAGGCCCGCGGGTTCTCCAGGTGCTCGATGACTTCGATGGCGGTGAGCGCGTCGAAGGTGCCCGGGAGCTTCGCGGCGAAGGGCTCGTTCAGGTCGGCGACGATGAGCGGCGCGCCATCGAAGCCATACGCGGCCCCGTCCCGCTCCACCGCGGTCACCTGGTGCCCCAGCGCGGCGAGCCGCGCGGCCCAGGCCCCCGTCCCCGCGCCCAGGTCCGCGATGCGGACGGGCCCCGGCAGGTGGCGGCCCAGGACGTCGACCGCGGTCAGATGAAGCCCGGAGATGGTCCGGGCGGCGAGCGCCTCGGCGCCAGGAGGGGCGGCCTCGCGTGACGCGGACAACGGTTGCGTGGTTTCGCTGAACACGCCCGGCAACAAAGCACACCCATGGCCAGACGCGCAGCCACGCCGCGCTTGCCCGCACGGGCCCCAGCCCCACCGGCGGCTCAGGAGCGCGGCTCGCCCGTCAGCATCGCGGCCACCTGCGGGTCCAGCTGGAAGGACTCGAAGAAGTGGTCCGCGTCCCGCGGCGGCTGGCCCTCCGGGTGCAGCAGCAACTGCTGATAGAGCCGGGGCCCCACCAGCAGGAAGCGCCCGCGCAGGTGTCGCGGGCCGGACACGCCCTCCACCTCCCAGCCCGGGAAGCCATTCAGCGTCAGCGGGCGCGAGGACAGCCCGGTGGCCCCCAGCGCCTCCAGCGCGCCAAGGCTGGCCCGGGCCACCACGTCACGCGGGTCCGCCTGGGACACCGCGGCGGGAGGGAAGTCCGTGTAGGAGACGTAATACGCGGTGTCCACGTCCGGACGCACGGAGATGAAGGTGTGGAGTGTCACCGCGCCGACATCGGTCTCCTGCGAACGGCGCTCCTCGCTCACCGGCCCCGGAATCGCGACGGAGAAGCCGCCCTCCGTGGACTGGACGACGGCCGCGGCGGGCTGGGGGGCTTCGGGCTTCGCGGCGGCCGGCGCCTGCTGGCGGGAGGCACACGCCCCCAGCCCTCCCAGGGACAAGAGGGCGGCAAGCGGCGCGACTCGACGCAGGGTCTTCATAAGGGCAGGCGACTCCTGAGGGTTGGGCCCCGAAGGTACGTCGGGCCGTGTCCGAACGCACCCGCCCTCTGCGCGCGGGCGCGCGGCATGCGACGCTTCGCCCCAGCCCTCAGTGCAAGGTGTCCTGGGACGACGTCACCCCGCCGCCCTCCTCTTCCAGCAGGGGCACCTCGGAGGCCAGGGCCAGCCGCACGCAGAAGACGGAGCCATGGCCCGGCTGGCTCACCACGTCGATGCTCCCGCCGTGGGCCTCGACGATGCGCCGTGCCACCGACAGGCCCAGCCCCACGCCCGGCGCGCGCTGGCGGGCGTTGCCCGTGCGCTGGAAGGGCGCGAAGAGCAGCCGCTTCTCCTCATCGGAGATGCCAATGCCCTGGTCCGTCACACAGAGGACAGCGTCGCCCTGCTCGCGGCGGACGGCCACCTCCACGCGGCTGCCCGCCGGCGAGTACTTGAGCGCGTTGCTGATGAGGTTGTGCAGCACCTGCTCCAGCCGGGCCGGGTCGGCCCGCACCAGCACCGGCGCGTCCGGCACGCTGAGCTGGAGGACGTGGCCGGTGTCGCCGGAGAGGTAGAGCTCCGCCACCTCGCGGGCCAGCTCGCACGCGTCGCGCACCTCCGGCCGCAGCTCCAGCCGCCCCGCCTCGATGCGGGTGGCGTCGAGCAGGTCCCCCACCATGCGGTCCAGCCGCTCCACCTGACGGCCCACCAGGGCCAGCGTGCGGTCCATCCGCTCGGGGGTGAGCCGCGCGCGGCTCCGGTCCGACAGGGCCGTGGACAGCTTGAGGGCGGACAGCGGGTTGCGCAGCTCGTGGGCCACGCCCGCGAGGAAGGCGAGCTGCTGCTCCTGCTGGTGCGCCAGACTGTTGGCCATCTCGTTGAAGGTGCGGGCCATGTCGCGCAGCTCGGTGGGGCCCGCCTCGGGCGCGCGGGTGCGCTTGCTGCCCGCGCCGAAGCGGCGCATGGACTGGCTGATGTCGCGCAGCGGCTGGAGGGCCACGCGCCGCAGCAGCACGCTCACGATGAGCACGCCCACGAGCAGCAGGCCGCAGAGCACCATCCCCACGGAGTCCGCCAGGGTGTTCCACCGCTCCGCCTGGAGCCGGGCCACGCGCGCGCCCTCGACGTTGGTGGCGATGACCTGCTCCAGCCCGTTCAGCGCGGCGTCCAGCGCGGGCCCCGCCTCCCTCTCCGCCCGCACCGGGTCGCGCTGCGCGGAGAAATAGACATCCACGTCCTCGCGGACCTCGTCCAACCGCTCGCGCTCCAGGTCCGTGGAGGCGATGCGCCGCAGCACCCCAATCTGCCGGTACAGCGAGCCCTCGAGCTCGAACCGGGAGAGTCCTCCCGGGCCGCGCGGGACCCGCTCCGGGCCTTCGCGCACCATCCGGTCATGGGCCAGCAGCCCCACCTCCAGCTCCTCCGACACCCGGATGCCCTCGACGGCGGTGCCCAGGGCCGCGGCGGAATGGTCCAGTACGTTCGTCAGGGTGACCAGCAGGGCGGCGGCCGACAACGTCAGCATCGCCAGGATGCCCATGGTGGCGCCCAGCCAGGCCCGCAGGCTCATGGAGCCGCTCCGGTGTCCAAAAGGAACCCTCAATCGTGCGCCTCAACCGGCTTTCCGGGGCGAACGGACCGCCGCCCTCATTTCTGAGAGGAGGAACACGTCCGGCACCCACGGGATTCGCGGACCGGACAGCAGGCGGGCTCCCGCCGGGGCACCAGGAAAAGGGGACCGCCCCCGCTGGCGCCAGCCGTGCTAGGGAAGGGCGACACGTGGTCGGCAAGCGCCCTGGCCGACGAGCGAGAGGGCTTCATGGACATCATCCCCCAGCCGGTACGCACCTTGAAATTCGATGCCTTCTGGCGCTGGCTCCAGGAGCACACGCACTGCATCCTGCGGTGCGGCTCCGTCGACGCCATGCTGTACGACCACGATGACTTCCACTGGGCGCTGATGGAAGAGGAGCGCCAGCACATCATCCAGGTCCTCAAGGGCAAGGTGCTGGTGGGCGAGCTGGTCATCCCCGGCCGCGAGGTGACGGAAGTGAACGTCGCCCCCGACCCGGACACGGGCGCCGAGGGCCACTTCCTGGTCGAGCTCATGGGCGGCCCCAAGGAGGACCCGCAGGCGCTCTACCACTTCATCATGGCGCACGGCATCGACCCGGCGCCGGGCCACAAGGACCTCAAGCACTGAGGACCGTGCGCTCGATGAGCGTCACCGCGTCCTCCGTCCCGCTGAGGTAGTGCCCCGGCCCGCGCGCCGGCCCCCCGCGCACGAGCGCCGAGGCCCGCGCCACCAGTTCGTCCACGGAGCCTGCGAGCTCCTCGGGACGCAGCCGCAGCGCCTGCCGGTCGTAGAGCCGGGACCGCGCGAGCGCCACGAGGGGCGTCCCCGTGGCCCGCGCCTCCTGCACGGTGTTGTACCCGCCCGCCCCCACGAGCACGTCCACCCCGCGAAGCAGCGCCAGCGCGGGCCACACCGGGACGCGCAGGGCCAGGCCCTCGCCCGCGAGCCCGCCCGGGCTCGGCGCCTGCTCCGCGCCGGGAGGCACCAGCCACCGCACCACGGCCCGCGCCCCCAGCACCGCCTCGAGCCGGGCGGAGATGGCGCCCGCCGCCTCGCCCTCCGTGGACGTGCCACAGCCCATCACCGCCCCCAGGGCGCGCGCGTCCCTGGCGCGCCGGCCCCGCCGG
>JAFAAN010000067.1 GCA_023426545.1 Pseudomonadota bacterium | reverse complement strand
GCCGCTTCCGGCCCGCCCGGGTGTCGCGGCGGCGGGAAACACGCGGCCCGCTGGAGCGGGTGGGCCGCCGGCGGCGCGGCCTGCCTTGGGGCCTCCGCCCTCCTCGGCGCCCCGGCCTGCCGCCGCGGGCGGCGCGGGCGGGATGTCCGACGACAAGCTGCGTGCCGTCTACGACGCGTATGTCACCGCGAAGCGCCGCTGCCAGGAGGACACGTCGAAGCTGTCCTATGACTCGGTGGCGGCCACGCTGCGCAAGCAGGTGCCGGAGCTGCTGAAGCAGCACAACGCGAAGGCGGTGGAGTTCAAGGTCGTCATCAAGGACGGCAAGGCCTCGCTCAAGGCGGTGCCGAAGTAGGGGACGTGCCGCGGCGCCGCGCACCCCGGTCACGTCATTGACTGGACAGGGGTGTGCGAACACGTCCTTCCGGAGCCGACCTGCTCCCCGCGTCTTCAGTGTCGGTATCCGTCGCCTGCTGGAAAAACGGCTGCCTCCGCTGCCTGGGCGGGTTGTCGTGCCTGGTGCCCCTCCCTAGCTTGCATTTCGCTCAAGCGGCCGGTGGTCGGCGCGGGACACTGCGGGAGGCGACGTGGGGATTCGGCGGAAGTGGCTCGGGCTGGCCGCGGTGATGGGTGTCTTCCTCGGCACGGGGTGCACGTCATCCTCTCGGGAGGCCCAGGAACGCCTGGCCGTGCTGGAGACCGAAGGCAAGGCGATGGATGAGGTGCTCGACTCCGTCGAGGAGCGGCTGCTGGGCAATCAGGCCATGCTCCAGACGTGGCAGGAGCTCGGCCGCCGTCATCGGCAGGTGACGCAGCTGCACTGCGAATCGTCGGACCCGCACATGGTCGCGATGATGAATCACTACAAGAAGCAGGAGGAGCGCGCGCGTCAGCTCCGTCGCCGCCGGGGCGGAGTGGCCTCGGTGGACAAGGCGGTGCTGACGTCGGGGAAGGCGCCTCGCGGCAACAACTGACGACGGGGCTCGGACGCCGCGCCTTCAACGGACGCTGCGTCGTGTCGGTCGCGAGCACGTGGGCGGACTCCTCGCAGCTCGCGCGGCCCAGCTCGTTCCTTCAAGCGCCAGCACCACGCTTCTCTCCCGTGCTTGGGAGGGAACACCGGGTGCTCCATGACACACCTGACATTCCTGTCCCGGCCGCGGGAGCGCGGAGATTCCTATCTTCCAAGCACCAGGCAGGCGAGCGTCGCGTCAGTGACGTGCCGGGCGAATCCGGGTAGAACCGCCGCCGTGAGACGCGCCTGGTGCGGAGCGTTCGCCGCCATCGCGGTGGGACTCCTTGGATGCAATGACCTGGAAGTCTGTGGCTCGACGGCCAGCGACATCACGCGTGACGGCGGCGAGCCCTATCGCTGTGTCACCTCCGAGGACTGCCCGCGCACCTCTCGTGTCAACGTCTGCGTCACGGACGTCGCCCCCGTGGAGGCGTGCGTCCGGTGTCAGGACACGAAGTGCGTCACCGTGACGCCGGAGGCCTGTGATTGATGAAGCCCGTGCGGCTCGCGCTCGCCGTGCTGTCCCTGGCCGCCACCGGGTGCCGGGACACGCCCGTGGACCATCTCCAGCGGGCCCGCGACGCCATCTACGAGAAGCGTCCGGATGAAGCGCTCGTCGAGTACCGCAAGGCCTTCGATGGCCTGCGCCACGACTCGACTCCGGAGGCCATGGTCCTCCGCGCGCGCGCCCTCAAGGGGGCCGCGGACGTCTACTGGCTGGAGCAGCGCAAGGTGAAGGAGGCGGTGGGCGTCTACCGCGAGCTCATCCAGCAGTGCCCCGAGTCCCCCGAGGCGCTCGAGGCCCGCATCATCCTCGCGGACCTGCTGCGCGTGCACTACCGCGACCTGCGCGGTGCCATCGACCAGCTCACCGCCGCCCTCAAGTTCAACCCGCCCCAGGGCGCGGAGCTGCACTACCTGGTGACGAAGCTCTACTTCGAGCTGGGGGACTACCAGCAATGCGAGCTGGAGACCCGCCGGGTCATGGAGCGCTTCCCCACCAGCGCGTTCGTGGATGACGCGCTCTACCTCCAGGCCCAGGCCATCGCGATGATGGAGGGCCGCCGTCAGGAAGCCTCGCGCACCTTCGCGGACCTCCGCGCCCGCTTCCCGGACTCCGACCTCGCGCCGCACGCCCTCTTCGAGATGGGCAAGCTGCGCGCCGACGCCGGGGAGAACGAGAAGGCCATCGAGACCTGGGTGGAGGCGCTCAAGACGCATCCCGACCCCGTGCTCGTGCAGGACTACATCGCACGAGCCCGCAGGCGCATCGCCAACACCACCGCCACGGGTGTGGGGCAGCGCGAGGTGGCCTTCGACCGCGTCCGTCCGGCTCGCACGTCGCTGGAGGCGGTGGGCGGCAGGCCCGAGGAAGCCGCGCACGAGCACGACTGACGCGGCGGCCCCCAGCGGCCCTATGCGGGGGCGTCCAGCGTCGCTTCCAGCAGGCTCGCGGGCGCCGAGCCCTCCGCGGACACCGACAGCAGCAGCACCTGCACCCGGCCTCGCTCCACCCGCGCATCCACGCCCGTGAGCGTGACGGTGCCCGCCGGCGCGTCCAGGAACAGCGGCGAGCCGTCAGGCGCCAGCACGCCCACGACGGAGCCTCCCGCGGCCACCGTCGCGCTTCCCGCGGTGGCGGTGAAGACCATCCGCCCATCGGGCAGCGGGGATGCCGCCGTGAAGGCCAGCCGCATGCCGCCGGCCTGCCCCAGCTCCCAGCGCCGCGTCATGCGCACCACGTCGGGGCCCAACGCGCCGGTCTCCAAGCCTCGCAGCACGCGCTCGGCGTCCAGGTCCACCAACGCATCCGTCCCCGGCTCGCCGCTGCCGCGCTGGAGCAACCGGAGCAGCCCGCCCGTCTGCGCGGCCCCCGCGATATGGAGCGGCCCGAGCTCCCGGGCGAGCTGGGCGTACAGCGCCGTGCAGTCCACCGCCCGGGCCTCACCGGCCAGCGCGCCATCCGCGCCCAGGGGCACCACGGCGCCGCGGCGCCGGCCTTCCGTCTGGCCCGAAGGGAGCACCAGCAGCGCGCCGTGCGGAGCGCCCCGGAGCGGACCTACCCGGCAGGGCGCCTCCAGGTCGGGCGCCGAGGACCGGGGGGACACGGGCTCCTCGGGCTGGTGGTGGGCGATGAGCGCCACGCCATGCCCTGGGGCCGCCGCCTGCGAGGGGAACGCAGCCAGGTGCAGCGGCTCGTCCGCGACGGTATAGAGCCAGTCGCCCGCGTGTACCAGCCCGCTGGCCGAGGCGACATGTGAAGGGCGCCCTGGGGCGACGGGCGCCTCCAGGTCGAGGGTGCGCCGCGCACTGAGGTGAATCATGGCCGTGCCTCCCGTGAAGCCGTGGCCTCACGGGCCCCGGCGCGTCACAGCAGCGTACCGCGCAGGAGCAGGCTGGCGACGGTGAAGTAGATGATGACGCCGCTAACGTCCACCAGTGTGGCAACGAAGGGGGCGGAGGCGCTCGCGGGGTCGAAGCCGAAGCGCCGCAGCGCCAGGGGCAGCATGGAGCCGGCCAGCGTGCCGAACGTCACCACGCCCAGCACGGACAGGGCGACGGTGATGCCCAGCACGAGCGAGTGCTCGCCATAGATGTTGGAGACGGAGTTCCAGATGAGGATGCGCGCCAGGCCCACCACGCCCAGCACCATCCCCAGCACCAGGCCGGAGAGCAGCTCCCGGCGGGCCACGCGCCACCAGTCCCGGAGCCGCATCTCTCCCAGCGCGAGCGAGCGGATGATGAGCGTGGACGCCTGGCTGCCGGAGTTTCCGCCCGAGGAGATGATGAGCGGCACGAAGAGGCTCAGCACCACGGCGGTGGCGATTTCGTCCTCGAAGCTGCTCATCGCGGTGGCGGTGAGCATCTGCCCCAGGAAGAGCACCAGCAGCCAGCCGATGCGCTTCTTCAGCATCCCGAAGAAGCCGACCTCGAAGTAGGGCGCCTCCAGGGCCTCCATGCCGCCGGCCTTCTGGATGTCCTCGGTCGCCTCCTCCTGGACGACGTCGACGATGTCGTCCACCGTGACGATGCCCTTCATCCGCTGCTGGGCATCGAGCACGGGCAGGGCCATGAAGGCGTGCTCGGTGAACAGGCGGCTCACCGCCTCCTGGTCGGTGTCCTCGGACACGGTGATGACGTCGCGCTGCATGACGTCCGCCACCCGCTTGTCACTGGCGGCCTGGAAGAGCTGGCGCAGGGACAGCACGCCTTGCAAGCGCTGCTCGGCGTCCAGCACGTACGCGTAATAGACGGTCTCCACCCGCTCGCGGGCCTGCTTGCGCAGGTAGCCGATGGCCTCGTCGATGGTCATGTCCGGCCGCACGCGGGCGAAGCGCGGGTTCATCAGACCGCCGGCGTCGTCCTCCGCGTAGGCCAGCAGCACGTTCACCTCGCGGCGGCTGGCGTCGTCGAGCTGCGCGAGGATGGTCTCCGCCTGTTCGGGCTCCACCGCCTGGACCAGGTCGGCCAGGTCGTCCGGGGGCAGGAGCCGCACCCAGGTCCGGCGCTCGGCGGGGTTCAGGTGGAGGATGAGCTCGGACTGCTCGCGCGCCGACAGGCCCAGGAAGAAGTCGTCTGCCACCGAGGAGGGGAGTAGCCGGAAGCCCTCCAGCCGCTCATCGATGGAGAGCACGGGCCAGGCCTCGTGCAGTTCCTCCATGGAGAGCGGGGCGCTCTGGGGGCTGTCCATCATGGGGGCTCACCTCCGGGCGTGGTGGGTGGAACGTGCGTGTCGCTGCGCGCCGGCCTCTCTACACCCATGGGCCCGGCATCGCGAGAGGCAGGCAGGCGACATTTCGCGCTTTTCGTCCGTGTGTGCCCCAACGGTCTCGTGATTTCAACGAGGACTCGCGCGTTCGTAGACGCGGGGGGATGGCGCGGAGCCCGGACGACAAGTCCGCGTTGCCGGGAAGCAGCTCCAGGCCCAGCGGGCCGGGCGTCGAGGGCACCACGGGCACCGCGGAGGGAGGTAGGGCAGGGCGAAGCCGGGGCGGAGCGCCGCGCTCACCAGCTCGACTGCCGAGTCCACCGCCAGTGTCCCCCGCTCGACCAGGGCGCCGACCTCACCGCCCACCGGTACAGCGTCTGTCCGGCTGCGGCAGGAGGGCGCTGTCCACGCGGGTCCAGACCGCGCTCCCCTCAGGTGCGCAGCAGGGGCCTGGACCTCTTGGCGCCTCTTGATCCTCAACACCACGCGGCCTGGGGTGGCCCTCGTGCCGGGGCCCACCTCGCACATGCCGTGGGCAAGCCCAGGTGCTACAGACTCGCCCGCACCCCAGGGGCCCCCATCACGTACGCCAAGACGTGCCGCCTGCCTCCACACCTCACGCAGGCGAATACGTCGAAGTCGAACGTCCTGCTGAGCAACGCTGCGAAAGTCCACTCGCGGTGTCCTCCCCGGTGAAGAGGAGGTGCGTGGTGCTGTCTGGCAGCGGGCGCTTCATCCGATAGGCGATGCGGCCGTCCTCCGCTCGTGACAACAGCGCCAGCGCACCGCGCGCCCCGTAGCGGCATGGCCGTTTCAGTCCCTGCCTGTCGTTGGCATGCAGGTGCGTGTTGGCGTGCAGAGACATGGTGGACACGCTCGTCCCGCACAAGGGGTTGCGGCCGGAAGTTCTGACCAGTGTGCTCGGCCTCATGGCCGAGCTGCCCGTCCTGGCGCCAGCCCCCTGCGCGCCTGCGTTGAACGGCTGATGCAACTGACGGCGCCAGCACGCGCTGAGCGCCGTCAGACAGGCCGAGCGCTACGGCAGGGCACTCGTCGCGCCCTCGTCACCGAAGGCCAGCAATTCGTAGATCCAGCCCTTCTCGTCCACGGCCTTCACGTTGCCATTGAGCGGCACCGCCGGGTGGAACCAGGCCGTGACGCTGCGGGTGATGGGCCCGAAGGTGTAGCTGGCCTCGAACTTCGCCGCGCCCGAAAACGAGCCCGCGGCCACCGTGATGGTCTCCTTCGGGTGATTCGAGACGTCGGTCGGCGCGGCCAGGTCCGAGGCGATGTGCTTCATCGACGCCTTCATGATCTCGCCCATGGGGTGCGAGGCGAAGTCAATCTCCTGCACGGGCTCGTCGTTCCGCTGCATCACGACCTTCTTGAGCACCTCCATCACCTCGGGAGCTGTCTTCGGAATGTGCGTGTAGTTCGCCTTCATGATGGAGCGGCCGTAGTAGCTCTGCATCTCCGTCTCCACCCAGTAGCCGCTGGCGTCAATCGCGAGCACCTTGTAGATGGTCACGCTGGGCGGCTTGCCCGGCTCGGTCGTGCGGAACGCAATCCACTGACCGGCCTTCCACTCGCGCGGCGTGTACGACGACGGAGCGCCGACATTCACTGCCGAGGAGTACGAGCCAATGAGATGGTCCGTCGCCTGCTGCATCGCAGGATTGATGGACGGCCCGCACGCGCTCAGGAACACCACTGCGGCGAGGACAGGGAAACGCAACATTGTGTCAACCCCCCTTTGGGAAAGAGAAGCAACGTCATACCACTTCGAGGAAGGTTGGTGCGCGGGGACGCCTGCTCGAAATCCGTGCCCTCTCGTCCACGGCCTCCCATCCCCCGAGGTCCTCTCGCGACGCATCAGAGGGAAGGGGGCCCTGTCGAGGGGAGTGAGGGGGCCGAGGAGGGCCGCTGACGGGGCCGCCCGAGCCATTGAATGGAAGCGTCAGGACCCACCGCTCATGCCTCGCGGACGCAAGGGCTCCGCGTCTGCATACACGAACTCGAAGGACTGCGGAGTGTCCTCCTCTTCCCTCAGGGGCGGTGCCAGCACAGCCACTGCCCCGGCCTCCGCAGTTCCGAGCCGTCGGCGATGGCGTCGTCGAGTCGCACCTCGCCCCGAGCGAAGCGTGCGCGCCACTCCTCCTCCGAAGAGTGACGATACGTGTCCGTCAGATGGGCGAGTGCTCTGCTGCCCGGTCGGCTCCCGAGCTTCTCGCGATATACATTGCTGTCATTGAGCAGCACCCGTCCACCCTACGCTGCGTGGGCTCACGGTGGGAGGCAGTCAAAGCGGTGGCAGCTTGTCCAGGAAGCCTGACCTCGACAGCCACATCACCAGCGCGAAGCTGATGGTGTTGAAGGCCGCGTGCGCGACAACCAGGGGCAGCAGGCGTCCCCGGAACCAGAAGACGAACCCGAACCAGGCCCCCAGCACGAAGGTCTGGACGACGGCGAGCGTGCCTTCGTAGACGTGGCCCACGGAGAACAGCACCGCCGCGACCAGCACCGCGGGCATCCAGCGGCCCAGCACCACGCGCAGGCGGGGCACGAGGAAGCCTCGGAAGACGAACTCCTCGAAGCCTGTCACCAGCACCATGATGGCCGCGAAGGCGGGCACGCCCAGACCGGTGTCCATGAGCGCCGTGGCCACGCCCTTGCGCGCCAGCATCTCGTTGCCGGCCAGCTTCAACGCCACGGCGACGGCCGCCACAGGCACGGATGCTGCGATGTGCACCACGTAGGTGGCGACGAGCACCGGCACGCCGAGCAGCAGCTCCTTCGCCCAGCCCTCACGCGCCAGCCCCATTTGCGCGGGCCCCTGGTCGTCGCGCCACACCAGCACCGCCACCAGCAGAATCATCCCCAGGGCGCGGATGCACAGGGGCGCCATGGATAGGGAGACGCCCTTCTCCTGCTCCGCTGCGGCGGCGACCCATGCTCCCGCGCCCGTGCCGCCCAGCGCTACCAGGAGGCCCAGGACGCCCAGCCAGGCGCCCGCGCGCGTGGCCTCCCAGGGGCGCAGCAGGGCCAGTCCCCAGGCGAGCAGCGCAACTGCGAGCACGGCCAGGACGACCCGACCCGCGGGGCCCGCCGACGAGGGCCCGAGGACGGCGAGGAACACGAACGCCGCTTCGGACAGGGCCCGGCGCCGCGGCGGGGCGTTCTCCAGCAGCACGGCGACATCACGACGCACGGGGTGTTCCTCCGGTCCAGGGGCACGGGGTAGGGGACTCGCGGGATTTCGGACACGCTACCGGCTTCGCCCTCAGGTTGCTGATCCTTCCTCTGTTTCCCGTGTATGCGATGCGCGCGTTCAAACGGGAGCGCCCGGGGAGGGCAGGGCGGCATTCTCATGATTCTGCGGCGCTGAGGATGCGCTTCACCACGCAGTGCCCACCTGAGTCCTTCCCATCGTCGACGGCCGCGCCGCGGGAGACATCACGGGCCTTGTCGCGAGCGCGTGAGGCACCTGAAGCTCACAGGCGGCGGGCCTCTGGGAAAGGCCAAACGGAAGCCGCCACCCTCTACGGGGCGTTACGACGCAAGGCACTTGTTCGCGGGGTTTGAGTCCCCAGCACTCCTCCAGCAAAGTCTCCGCTTCACGCTGTACGTCAGCGCGGAAGAGATTGGGCGCCAGGGGCTTGACAACTCAAGGGAAGGGCGCGGCAAAAACGTGAGCCAGCGTGAAGCGGACGGTGGGTTGGAATTGAATGCGCTCCCAAGTCTCAAGGCCGTTCGCGATGGGTGCTTTCCAATCGTTGGTCCAGTCGTCGGTGGGGGAGCGGCTCCAGCGTCAGGTCAAAGCCCGGTTCGAAAGGTCGAACAGACCCTCGAAGCCTCTCGCATTGCGGATGCCGCCAGAGATCACGTATAGGGCTCTCCCGATGCGCACTTCGCGCGGTGAGGGGGAAATCATGAATTCCAAGACATGGGGCGCTGCAGTATTGACCATTCTTGTCCTGGCGGTGCCGAGTGCGCGTGCGCAGAGCGGCGCGACGGCCACGGCGCCGTTGGAGGTTCAGGAGCGCTCAGACCACGAGGAGGCTGGGCCACGCATCAACTGGACCCGTGGCCCTGCTCACGTGGACCTCGGAACGGACATTGCGCAGATCGACCTGCCGGATGGCTATTTGTTCGCTGGGCCGGATGACGCGCGCGCCATCCTTCGAGGTCTGGGGAATCGGCCTTCAGGGCGCGAGCTCGGTCTCCTCGTTCCCGATGCCGAGGACCAGGACTGGTTTGTCGTTTTCTCGTGGCAGCCCATCGGCTACGTGAAGGACGACGAGAAGGACAAAATCGACGCCGACGCGCTACTCAAGAGTCTCCAGGAGTCTACCGAGGAAGGAAATGCATGGCGCAAGGAGAACAACATTCCAGCGCTGCATGTCATCGGCTGGGCAGAACCTCCGCGTTACGACGAGCGCACGAACAACCTCGTCTGGGCGACGCTGGCGGAATCCGAGGGCGGTGACAAGAGCGTCAACTACAATATGCGGCTGCTGGGGCGGCGGGGGCTCGTGTCGGCCGTTCTGGTGGAGTCCCCGGACCTCCTCGCGAAGTCGAAGCCCTTCGCATTTGCAGCGATTGACAAATTCTCCTTCAAGCAGGGCAGCACGTATGCCGAGTGGAGGCAAGGTGACAAGGTGGCGCAGTACGGACTGACCGCGCTGGTCGCCGCCGGCGCCGGGGCCGCGGGCGTCAAGCTGGGACTGTTCGGGCTCATCGCCAAGTTCTTTGCGAAGAGCGCCAAGCTCATCGTCGCCGCCGCGGTGGCGGTCTTCGCGGCCCTCGGCAAGGCGTGGAGTGCCTTCAGCGGCCGACGGTCGGATACGGACTCTGAGTCCGGGCCACAGTAGCGGTTACCAGGGGCTGTTTCATGCTTGAGCTCATCGAGGATGTTCTTCCCTGGTTCGCCGTCTTCTTCATCCTCGATGCCGTCGTACAGCTCCGTCGTGGGCAGGTGGTGTTCAACCGGACCGGGTTTGGGCATTTCCAATTTTGGAGCTCGGGCCTCCGTCTGGCCGGAGCCCTGCCATTTGATGCCGCGCTGGTCGCCTACGACCTGCCATTCTTGCCCACTCGGGAAGGTGTCTGGGTATTCAATCCCGACGAGCGTGTGACTCCACCCATCATCGATGCTACGACGGTCTCGTTCCTTCCCTGGGCTTCGCTGGGGGACATTCAAAGCGAAGGCATGTGGGTGAAGAGCGCGAAGCGGGCGCTGCTCAGGACCCGCACGCCGAGGGCGGCACGGATGTTCGCGGCGGACCTTGTGCGGTTGCGAGACACTGTCGCGGACGCTCGTGAGGCAGAGGTGGAGCGCTGGTTGCAGATGCGTTGCGATGTGGTCGCCGCGAAGGCGCGTTGGGCGCAGGTGCGGCTGCCGGCGGCGCTGGCCGCGGCGTTCGGCACGCTCGAGGCACTCGTGTTGTTCGCGGTGCTGCCCGCGCTCGCGTTCTTCCCCGAGGCTGCCCAAGAGGGAGATTGGGAGCGGAGCTTCGCGCTGCTTGGCTTGAGCCACTTGGGCGCCATCATCTTTGCAGGGTGGGCGCTCGTGCGCTCCGGGACGAGCGCTGGGGATGTCACCTCCATGCTAGGTGTGCTGCTCCTCGTGCCGCCCTACGCCGCGCGCGCCGGAGTCCATGTGCTGCGAGACGCACTCGCGGACTTCGAGCCGCTGGGTGTCGCAGCGGTGCTCCTTCCCCGCGCCGCGTTCCTGCGCTTTGCCCGCTGGGAACTCGTGAGAACGGACGAGAGCAGCAATGCGACGCGCCAGCTTGGCCTGACGGGTTTCTGGGACGCTCGGCGCAGGGGACTGGAACGTCTGCTGGAGGCCGCCGGAACGAGCGTCCGAGAGGTATTGGCTCCCCCGGCTTCGCCTCCTGATGGGGCGGCATGGTGTCCTCTGTGCCTCAGCGAATACCGTCCGGGCTTCACGAGGTGCGCCGACTGCGGCATCGAGCTGGCGAGCCACCAGTAGCTGGCCTTGTCCTGCATCCGAGGCGCGCAGCAGGGGCCGGTGCCTTCATGAGAAGGACGTGCAGGTGGGGATAACGTCGTCATCCACCTCCTGTCGGATGCGCCCATGCCGGTCACAGTCGGTGTGGGCGCGCGCAGGCTGGGCTGGCCAGTCGCTGCGGCGGGTTCGTTGACCAAGACGGTCATCCGATAAGAGGGAGGGTGCAGAGGGGCTGAGGAGGGGCGCTGACGGGGCCGCCGAGCCATCGAACGGAAGCGCCAGGACCCACCGCTCATGCCTCACGGACGCAAGGGTCCATCGCCGCGCGAGGTCTCCTTCGCGAGTGGAGGACTCCTTCGTGCCAGGCCCCACGTCGCACGCACACGCTGGGGCGTCGGGCCGTGCCTACCTCGACGCGCGTGAGAGGACGAGCTGCGCGGCGGTGCGGACGTCCTGGTCGGGGTCGGAGCGGGCGACGGCCTCCAGGAGAGCCTTCAGGTCCGGCACGCCGAGCTCCTCGAGATAGAAGGGCACTTCTCGTCGCACCAACGCGTCGGAGTCCTGGAGCCTGTCGACGAGGAGCTGGCGGACGTCGATGCGCTGCCCCGCGACGCGCTGTCCGTCATACGGCGCGAAGGCGAGCAGGTGACGCATCGCCATCAGCCGGTAGTGGCTCAGCGCTCCCTCCAGCGCTGTCTTCATCGCCGGGAAGCCGGAGTCGTCTCCGAGCTGCGCCAGGTAGAACGCGGCCTTGTACTGGTCTCCGAGTGGCTCGGGGGAGCGCAGGGCACGCAGGAGCGCTTCGCGTCCCTGCTCGAGGTGTCCTCGCAGCACCAGGGACATGCCCGCTTCGATTCGCACATCACTGGCACCGGGGGCCGCGAGCCGTTTCTCCAGGTGCTCGGTCAGCCGCGTCTCCGCACGGGCCTCCTCGGCCCGGCAACGCCCGATGAGGAAGGCCGCGGTATAGGGGAAGGTCGGCTCCTCGCTCTCGAGCGCGCGGTGCAGGACCGCGGTGGTCAGCACCGGCATCCGAGGGGGCTCACCCTTCCCGGTCAGGAACAGGTGCTCCACCATGCCGGGATATGAGCGGCTCTCCCGCTCAAGCAACTGCTCGCTCCGATGCGGAAGGCCCGCGTCGACGATGTTCGGGGCGCAGGCGATTCCCTCGGGCTCGCTCATCCTCTGCTCCTCCCCTCGGTGGGCACTGCGAGACGCGCTCCGCGAGGGCCCTCGGCAGGCCGCGGTGCCCCAGGTCAGGACACAGAGCACGGCAAGCCAGGCCCCACCGCGAGTCACAGGGTCTTCCCGTGATTCTCCACGTCCTTGGCCAGTTGCTCGTAGTGGGCCTTCCCGTCCGCGTAGGCGCGAATCTCGCCCGCGTAGGAGTCATGCGCGGCTCCACCGCCCTTGTAGTATTTGAAGTTCTCGCTGACGAGCAGGTCCCTGCATGCCTGGAGCAGCGTGGTCACCTCCGCGCCCGCGTTCGCCGGGGTGATGTTCGTCGCCTCGACCTTCGTCTTGACCAGCGTGTGGCCGCTGCCCTGGCTCCAGGCCCAGTCATCGGTGCCGTGGTACTTCTCGTGACGCTCGACGAGCGTCTTGGAGTAGTAGGCGTTTCGCGGCGACTTGTGCGGGGACGCCGCGGCGGGCGTCAGGTCATCCCGAATCTCCCGCCACTTCTCCTTCGTGACCACGGCGGCCGTTCCCGAGGGGACGTCCGTGTTCCCACCACTGTTGGTGCCCCAGGGGCAGTTGATCTCCAGGGTCGCGTCGATGACGCAGTTTCCTCCGGTGAGGCTCCAGGAGATGCCGCTGAACTTCGGCTCATAGGACTCCTCCCCGAAGGGAGAGACCGCGCGGCCTCCGGGTTGGCTGAAGGTCAGTGCGAAGTTCGACTTGCCCGCATCGCGCTTTCCGCCAGTCCTTCCGTCGGCTCGGTGCGGGTTGAAGCGCAGGCCGAGCCGCGCGACCGCCGGTACGGCGTCCGGAGCGTTGCTGGAGACGCGGGGGACGTCGGGCAGATCCTCCGCACCTTCATGGAGGCCTTTGCTCACGCCGGGGCCTCCAATGTCAGGGATTGTGCCGGAGCGCGCCAGCTGCCCTGCTTCCTCCTCCATGACCGGACGTATCCGCTCCACCGGCGGTGCCGGGGACGTCATCTCGGGAGGTATTGCCTCGAGGGTTTCCCCCGCGTCGCGCTTGCCGAGGGCCGCGCCCGCGCTTCCTCCACTGGACGCGGGGGCGAACAGCGGGATGTTCCCGATGGACCAGCTGAGCCGCGATGCGCCTGTCTCCAGGGCATCGCGCGTGTGCCTCGGCAGGAGTTCCTTGTCGGTGCGCCCCTTCATGGGCGGGCGGCCTGGTGACAAGGTGGAGGACCGCGTCTCCTGTTTGAAGGAACGCATTCGGAAACTCCCGAGCCATGGCCCGCCCGGAGCGGGCATCCCAACAGGCGATTCTACCGCAGGCCCGCTCGTTCCAGGTAATCGACTATCTCGTGGGTTGGATTGTCTCGACGCATCAGAGGGATGGGAGCCTTGTTGAGGGGGAGGGAGGGGGCAGAGGGCCGCTGACGGGGCCGAGTGAATCTCCCGTGTGGTGTACAGGCCGCTTGAGCCCCCTTGGGGAACACGCCTGCCTGGACTGTGCTTCCATCAGGTGCGTAGCAGGGGCCTGGACGTCTTGGCGCCTCGTGAGCCTCAACAGCACGCGGCCTGGGTTGGCCCTCGTGCTGGTGCCAACCTCGCACATGCCGTGGGCAAGGCCAGCCGCGGGGGGCCTGCTGGGAGGGTAATTACAGACTCCCTGGCGGGAAACGGGGGCCACAAGAGCGGCCCTCTTCGTGGAAAAGCCTCGTGCGTGGCCGTGAGCGGCGTTCCCTGACGACGGCGACGCGGGTGTCTGCCACGGCAGCCGAGGACGATTCGCCTGAAATGGACGAAGAGCTCCGGGCTGCCATCATCCCGCGTGACTCACCAGCAGCCAGGAGGCAGCGTGAAGCTCATATCAAACAGTGCCATCGTGACGGGAGCTGCACAGGGCATCGGGCGGGGAATCGCCGAGCGACTGATGCGGGATGGGGCCAACGTGCTCGTCTTCGGCCGGACTCAGGCGAAGGTGGAGGAGACCGCCAGGGACCTCAACCGCATGTTCGACGGGAATGCGCGCGCCGTGCCTTTCACGGGGGACGTCCGCCGGCCGGAGGATGTCGCCCAGAGTCTCGAGGTCGCCACGCGCGAGCTGGGCCTGCCAGGGATTCTGGTGAACAACGCGGGGACCGCCACGCTGGCGCCGCTGCTCGACCTGCCAGATGAGGACTTCGACCAGGTGATGGCCATCAACCTGAAGGGGCCCTTCCTGTTCATGAAGGCCTTCGCGCGGGCGCTCGTGCAGGCCAAGAAGCCCGGCGTGGTGGTCAACATCTCCTCCCTGAACCAGCTCGCGGTGACGGATGGGTTGTCACACTACTGCGCGTCGAAGGCGGGACTGGCGAACCTCTCGAAGGTCGCCGCGTCGGAGCTCGGGCGGCATGGAATCCGGGTGAATGTGGTGGCCCCTGGAGCCATCCAGACACCGCTGGCGGAGAGTGTCGGGCTCATCGAGGTCATGGGGCATGAGTTTCTGGCTCGCACGCCGCTGGGCAAGCCATGTGGAATGCCGTCGGATGTCGCGGGAGTGGTCTCCTTCCTGTGCGGCGAGGACGCGGCGTGGATCACCGGGGAGACCCTCTCCGTCGATGGTGGAAACCACATCCGTGGCCTGCACAGCTACTGGGACATGCTGAACCGCGCCGCGAAGTAGCGGCGCGGCTCTGAGTCGCGCGGCTACATCACGAGAAGCAGTCGAAGGTCAGGCTCAGGACGCCAACGGTGCTGGTCGTGTAGGCCCCGGAGGCGACGCCCGTCGCGAACCCGTGGTGTTGGCACACCTGGTTCGCGACGGCGCGCACCTGGAACCACGGCGCGGCGAAGGGATGGAACCACGGATACAGGTCCGGGTAGCCCGTGGCGTCGGTCCGCCCCCCCCCCGGCTCTGCGCGCGAGAATAAGGGATGCCGACCAGCCCCACCATGTCCGTCGCGGAGTTCTTGTGCCCCGTGAGGAACCCCGCCCCGAAGCCCCCCGGCATGAACTTGGCCTCACTGGTCGTAGCGGCCTCCGCCTTGAAGGCCTTCTGGTCGTCAAGGATCGTGATGCCATCCTGCCACCACGCCCACTGACGAATCTGGGAGAACGGAACGTCCTGCCACGTCACCATGTCGGACGTGAAACAGTGGAGGCCCATCAGCTCACCGGACTGGGCGCCCGTGTAGAGCTGAGTTATCCCCTCATATGAAACCTAAGGCATCCCGGAAGACGCGGTGTGCATGAAGCAGTTCTGAGAAGCGCGGGACGAGTGGCAGCAATCGCTCAGCCTTCATCATGGGCATGGCCTGGTAATACATGCAGCCCCCACAGCAGCGCCTGGGCCAGGGCGCTCACCCGCAGCAGCTTGTCTCGGCGCTCCGGACTCTTCCCCCGCAGCTCGGACGGGCCCATGCCGAAGCGCAAATCCTTGATGTCTCGGAATGTTTCTTCACAGGTGAAGCGCCGGCCGTAGAGCGTCACCGTTTCGCGCGAGGTGGCGCCAGCACCACGGCCGGCACCAGGACTCTGTCGGTGGTGACGCGCACGCCCTCCAGCTTCCTGGCATGGCCCGAGGTGGGCACCCACCGCGAAGCTGGCTGCTGCTGGCCCTGAGCCGTCTCCACCAGGACGTCCTGACGAAAGCGCACCACGTAGTCGAAGCCCAACTCGGCCAGCAGTGCATATCGCTTACCTCTTCAGCATGGTGGGGCGGGCTCCTGTCGTGAAGCGGGCTTCACTGCTGCTCGTTCGACGAAGGCACTGCGGGGACAACGGCGCATCCTCGTATGGTGGGTCTCGTGGTTGTCATTGCATTCAGTCCGACGTGTTTCCGACCGAATCCAGCCACGCTCCTGCTCCAAGGCGTCCTTGATTCAGGGGCTCGGTGCCGCTGTCGTGGGCTGAGCTTGGGGCTTCACAGCGGGAGCCCAGCGCGCTGGACCCAAGGGCGCGCCTCCATCCGGCGCCCCGGCATGGGCGGGACGGAGCGCCCGGCCCCTGGAGTCCAGCTTGGTTGGTGTCCTCGCGTGCCTGACACGCCACGAACCAGCGGCCATCTGGGGCGGTTTGCTGGACAACGAAGGGGTGCGCAGTGCCGTACGCCGCGTCAGGCGGTGGTTCCGGCCGGGCGAGTGGCGCTTGGGATGCGCAGGCGGTTCCGGGCAACGACAACAGTGACAGAGCATGAAGGCGCATCAGGCCAGCCTGTCCGAATCCCGGGGGCCTGCCAATCCTGGTCGTGAAGGAGTCCTTCGTGGCGTTCCTGCCACGGTTCGAGGGCATGAGCGCTTGTCCCGAAACCTCAACGGAGACGCTGGAGGATGACCTTAAATGCTGCCGTGCGCAGGACACCAGCGGCCCCTGGTAAGCCGCATCCGCCCAGGCATGGCAGACAGTGCCCAGGCGAGCCATGGCTACCAGCAGGAGCCAGGGGGCTATCCGACTGTCATGCGTATTGGCAGGCGTGACGGCAACGGCGAGGGGCAATCCATCAGTGTCTACCAGGAGGTGGCGCTTGCGGCCCACCACCCTTTTTCCCCCATCCCGTCCTCGCGGGCCGTCCGACTCCGTCGTCTTCACGGACTGACTGTCGAGGATGGCTGCGCTCGGGAGGGCCTTCTTTCCGGCCCTCAGTCGGACGGCGCCGCGGGGTGGAGCACGGACCTCTCGTGAGCTCCTGGAACAGGCCCCGTCAGGGCTTCAGCCCCAGCAGGAACAGGTCGCGGACGCCAGAGGGCACGAGCGTCTTGGGCCCAACGTCGAGGGGGGCGATGAGGCCCCCCAGGAACCATGGCTGTTCGTGAGCATCTTTCCCGCGCCGAAGTAGCTGAAGAACTCCAGTGGATAGGCGCGAGACCAGACGTGGCGACCACTCGCGTCGAACGTTGCGTGGAACATGCCCTCCAGGAGTTCACCAGGGGTGAGCGGTCCTCCGCCCAGGTCGATGCTCCCTTCGAAGGTGCCGGTGACAAGCACGTGCCGCGCCCGGTTCGTCGCGAGCGCCATCACCTCCTCGGGCACGGTCCGGGCCCACACCCGTTGACCATTGGGACGGTACTTCGCAAGGACGGAGGCCCGCGTCGCGGACTTCCCCATTGTCCCCTTTGCATCCGACAACTTGCCCTCGAAGGTCGCGGCGATGAAGAAGTTCCCGTCTCCACCATGTGCCACGTCTGGCTCAACGACTTTGCGCTGTCCTGAACGAAATGGATGGACCGCAGTGCGATTTCAAGCGCTCCGCGACGCGATGAGGGCGAGGTTGCGCGGAGACAGGCGCGGCTCGAAGAGTTGGAGGAGTTCGACGTCGAAGCCCGATTCCTCCAGGAGGATCGCGCGATCAAGCAGGAGCACGACCTCCAGCGCCCTCGCGAAGCGGTCCCTCAGCAGATGGCAGAGCAAGAGGTCCCGTGTCTCGGCGCGAACGGACACCTCGAAGGTATTCAGCTCGGCGTCCGTCATGTCGGGATCGAGGCCCAGGCGCTCCAGGCGGTCGCGCGCGTAGGCGGCGAAGTGTCCGGCATAGAGCGCCCGGGGCGCGTCCCCTGCTCTCACGAAGCCGCGCTCGGGAAAGTGCCGCATCGATAGGAGATGGAACGCGAAGCGCCACGCATACACCCGCTTCATCCGCGCGAACTCCACCTCGGTCTTGTGATGCCGTCCCCGCGTCGCCAATGCCAGGGCATGCGGGGTGAAGGGCAGCGGATGCTCGCTCCCGAAGCGGGAGACGGGGTAATCCCGCGGGACCTCCAGCTTGTCATAGCAGCAGCCGATGTTCAGGACGAAGTCCGCGCCCTGGCTCTTGCGGATCTGCGTGAGGGCGAGCGGTCCGCAGGTGTGCAGGCCGATCGAGGCCCGGCCCCGACCGGAGAAGAGCGGATCGAGCTGTGATTGGGGCCCGTCCTGGACGGAGGCCTGGATGAAACACAAGGTGTCCCCGCTTGGGGGGCGGGTTCTCGTCAGCCACTGTCGGCCCTTGTCCTGCAACGCGGCGTCTCGATCGATGCTGTGGAAGGTCCACCCGAACCTCCGCGCACAGAGACGGGCGAGATGTCCCATGCCGCCGCCGATATCGACCGCCTGGTGGATGAAGCGCGTCCTCGGCGTGAGCAGGGCGAGCACCCGCTCGAGCTCGTGGGTTTTCTTGGCGCTGAGGCCCTGCGCCTCCGCGACAGTGAGCGCGTGAAGGCCCTCATGCCAGGGCAGCGCCGTCAGTTCCTGGAGCGCGCTCAGGAGGGCGTCCAGAGCCGGAGGCGGTGCGCCCGCGAGCGCTCCCTGGTCTAGCCGCCGCTCGCCCGCTTCATCGAGCGATCGGGCATAGGCCAGCCAGTCCTCGGGATAGGCGGCGCCGGACTCGGGCCAGCCCTGGAGGATGGAGCGGGACCAGAGTGGGGACCAGGGCCGCAGTTGGTGCGAGAGCGCTTCGAGTCGCGCCTGGAAGTCCATGCCGGCACATCCTATGCGCCGCTACGCCGCCGAAGGCGTCACGGGGCTCAGGCGCATTGGCTCGCTCCGAGTCCACGCGCCACCGAGCAGGCGGGCGTCACGCATAAGAGGGAAGGGAGCCCCTGTTGAGGGGGAGGGAGGGTGCAGAGGGGCGGAGGAGGGCCGCTGACGGGGCCGCCCGAGTGATGCTCCCGCGCGGTCGACAGGCCGCTTGAGCCCCCTTGGTGTACACGCCTGCCCAGCCCGCGCTCCCATCAGGTGCGTAGCAGGGGCCTGGACCTCTTGCGGGCGGACGCACAGCCCCTCGCTTCTAGCGCAGCGCCGCGAGGGCCGCGCCGACCTTCGCCACCGTCACCGACACGGGCGTCGTCACCTCCGGAGCAAAAATGGCCACTCGGAGCTCCTCGAAGGCCCACCGCAGCTCCTGCGCCGCCTCCTGGTCACGCACGGTGGTGCGCCTGGCGAGGAAGGCCTCCCACAGGGGGGTGAAGGGCACTGCCTTTCCTGCATCCTTGCCGGGGTTCGCCACCGCACGCGACAGCCGTGCCCGGGCCGCGCGGAGATAGCGCGGGTAGTGCAGAAGGCGCGCGAAGGGGATCCACTCGATGAGCTTCGCCGGGAACAGCTGCCCGAGCTGCGCGCGGATGTCCCGCACGGCCGCCGCGCCGCTCGGTCCCTTGGATGCGCCCTTGAGTGCAGCGAGCGTCTCAGCGAGCTCCGAGGAGGTGACAACGACGGCATTCGCCCAGTCCCGGGCCGCCTGCTCGATGCGCGGCGAGCCCTCTCGGACCAGCGCCTCGAAGGCCGCCTTCGTGCGGGGCAGCGGCGCGCCCGGTGCGAGCTTGAACGCATCGTCGACGCCGCGCGCGAGGACGAGCGCTCGGAAGGCGTCGGCCTGGCCCCGCGCGGGCGGCGCGCCGTCCAGGGACGGGAAGGGCAGCGGCATGCGCGCGGCGCTGACGGCCACGTGCCCGCGCGCGGCGAGCATCAGGAGCCGGCGGACCCCCGTGCGCGTGGCCTCGTCGGCGGCAGCGGAGGTCTCGAGCAGCACCAGGTCCACGGTGGCGCCCCGGTCGACGAGCGCGGGATAGCTGCGGACCTCGAGATTGCCGACCCGCCGGGTGACCACGGCAGGCAGGTCACCGAAGGTCCAGGCGGTCAGCCCCTTGCGCTCCCAGTCCGAAGTCGGTGCCGCGCTGCGCAGCGCCGCCCGTGCATGTCCCCCGTGCTGCTTGAGCAGCGCGTCGACGTCGCGGCCCCGGGCGAGCTCCTTCCCTCGCTCGTCGAGTACCCGGAGCGTGATGCGCAGGTACGGCACCACGGCATCCGCCCGGAAGGACTCCTCGGTCACCTCCATGCCGCACAGGCGGGACACCGCACGCGCGAGCGCTGGAATCATCGGCCCGCGGAAGGGCACCAGTTCCTTCTCGAGACGGTCGACCAGTTCCGGCAACGGCCCCAGCTGCTTGCGCTGGGCGCGGGGGAGCTGCTCGAGCAGGGCGGTGAGCTTCTCCCGCTGCCACCCGGGGATGGTCCAGTCGAGCTCACCCGGGACTATCTGGGCGAGCAGCAGCAGCGGCACGCTCAGGGTGATGCCGTCGTCCTCGGCCGCGGGGTCGAAGGTGTACGTCACCGGCACGGATGCGCCGTGCAGCTTGATGGCATCCGGGTAGTGCGCCGGGGACAGGCCCGGGTCGTGCGAGAGGGCATCCTCCATCGAGAGGACGAGCACGTCGGGGTTGGCCGCCTCGGCCTTGCGACGCCAGACCTCGAAGCCCGCTCCGTCCGTCACGTCCGCCGGGACGCGCTGGTCGAAGAAGGTCAGCATCGCCTCGCTGTCGAGCAGCTCGCTGCGCCGGGCCTTGTCCCGCAGGCGCGCCACGCGCTCGAGCACCTGGCGGTTCTTCTCCTGGAACGCCCCCCGGGTGCGGTACTCGCCCCGCACCAGGGCGTGCTCGAGGAACATCAGCCGTGCTTCGGCGGGGTCCCTGCTGGCCAGGGGCACGGGGCGCTCCCTGAAGACGGTCAGCCCGAAGAGGGTCGCGTTCTCCTTCACGACGGCGCGCGCGGACTTCTCCGACCAGTGCGGCTCGGAGTAGCTGCGCTTGAGCAGGTGGGGGGCCGCCGCGGCAAGCCACTCCGGGTCGAGCTTCGCCACGGTGCGCGCGAACAGTTGAGACGTCTCCACGAGCTCGAACGCCATCACCCAGGCAGGGGGCTTTTTCGCGAGCGCAGACGAGGGGTGAACCATGAAGCGCGTCTGCTTCGCGCCCGTATAGTGGCGCTGCTCCGGATTCCACTGGCCGATGCGGGACAGGAGCCCGGTGAGGAGCGCCTGGTGCAGGACGTCCCCGCGCGCCGGAGCGCCCCGGCCCTTGCGCGGCAGGCGCAGCTCGCGGACGGTCTCCTCGAGCTGGCGCTGGACGTCCCGCCACTCGCGCACCCGCAGGAAGGACAGGAAGTTGTCCCGGCACACGCGCCGCAAATGGGACGTCCCCCGGCCCTCGGCCTCGCGCACGAACGCCCACAGCTTGAGGAGCCCCGTGAAGTCCGAGTGCTCGTCACGGAAGCGCGCGTGCAACGCGTCCGCCTTCTGCGCGAGCTCCCGTGGCCGCTCGCGCGGGTCCTGCAGGTTGAGCGCCGCGGCGACGATGAGCACCTCGTCCAGGCACCCGTACTCGGCGCCGGCGAGAATCATCCGCGCGATGCGCGGGTCCACCGGGAAGCGCGCGAGCTGGTGCCCGAGTGGCGTCAAGGTGCGCTCCTTGCCCTCGATGGCGCCGAGCTCCTCGAGCACCCGCCAGCCCTCGGCGATGGCCTTCGGCTGGGGCGGGTCGAGGAAGGGGAAGTCCTCGACGTCACCGAGGCCGAGGGACTTCATCCGCAGGATGACCCCCGCGAGCCCGGTGCGCTTGATTTCCGGGTCGGTGAAGGCGGGCCGCGTGGTGAAGCTCACCTCGTCGTAGAGGCGCACGCAGATTCCCTCGCGCACGCGGCCGCAGCGCCCTTTGCGCTGGTCGGCGCTGGCCTGGGAGACCGGCTCGATGTGCAGGCGCGTGGTGCCCGAGCGTGGCTCGTAGCGCGACAGGCGCGCCACCCCCGTGTCCACGACGTACACGATTCCCGGGATGGTGACCGACGTCTCCGCGACGTTGGTAGCGAGGATGACCCGGCGCTGGGGGATGGTGGCGAAGACACGCGACTGCTCGGCGGCCGACAGGCGCGCATACAGGGGCTGCACCACCGTGCCGCGGAGCTCGCGCGCGTTCAGGGCATTCTCGGCCTCGCGGATTTCCCGCTCCCCGGGGAGGAACACGAGGATGTCCCCATCCGGGTCGAGCGAGAGGACGCTCGCCACCGCATCGGCGACGGCGTCGGCGAGCTCTGCGTCTTCGGGGGGCGGCTCGTAGAGCACGTCCACCGGAAAGGTACGGCCCTCCACCTGGATGACCGGAGCCTCCCCGAAGAACCGCGAGAAGCGCTCGGTCTCGATGGTGGCCGAGCTCACCACCACCTTGAGGTCGGGGCGCCTGGGGAGGATGCGCTTGAGCCACCCGAGCAGGAAGTCGATGGTGAGGCTGCGCTCGTGGGCCTCGTCGAGCACGATGGTGTCGTAGCGGCGTAGGAGCGGGTCGCTGTGAATCTGCGCGAGCAGGACCCCGTCGGTCATGAACTTCACGGCCGTCTGCCGGGACGAGCGGTCCTCGAAGCGAATCTGGTAGCCGACATCCGTGCCCAGCTCCGTGCCGAGCTCGCGTGCCACGCGCGCCGCCACGCTCGTCGCGGCGATACGCCGGGGCTGGGTGACGCCAATCTGGCGCGGGCGGCCGCGCCCCATGGCGAGCAGGACTTTCGGCAGCTGCGTCGTCTTCCCCGAGCCGGTGGCCCCCGCGACAATGACCACCTGATGGGCGGTGATGGCCGCGGTGATGTCCTCCACCCGGCTCGAAATGGGGAGCTCGGGGGGAAAGTGCAGGGTGGGCAAGCCGCCGGAGGTGGGGGCAGGTGAGTCGCCGGACATGACAGCATGGCCTAGCACTGAAGCGCGCGCTCTGCCTCTGACGAATCGTGTGGGCGCCTGCTCGCCCGGCGCTCTTGGAGGGGGTCACCCTCGCGTTGGGCGCCCTTATTCGGGAAGGCCTGGCTCAGCCCCTCACCCGTCTCGAGGGCGGGGCCGAGCTGTCTCCCTCCACCACCTGGACAGGCCGGAGCGCATCACGCTCCTCGCTGTCCATGAGCTCAAGCGCCTCTGTCACGGCGGCAAGCTCCTCGCGCACGCGCCCCAGACCACGCTCGAGCTCGGGTGTGCGGCCAGCGCTTCCGAGACTCTTGACCTGGACGAGCTGGGCAATCGCCGAATCCATGCTCCACCGCAGCCTGGTCAGCTCCGCGTCAAGGCGGTCCGCGTTGCGTCCGAGCCGTTCGCGTTGGGCTCGCTGCTCGTCGATGGCGGCGACCGCATCCTGGAGACTCGCGCGCACCTGCTCATCGGTGGCGGAGGCAATCCGCCCCTCGAGCAGGGTGCGCTCGCGCTCGAGCCTGGCCAGCAATTCGGGGGCGACTTCCCGCCGGAGCCCCCGCTCCCGCGCGACGAGGTCGCGGCACCCGGTCCGCAGCTCCGCGATGGAGCCCGCGCCCGTGCCGAGAAACTCACGGAGTGCCTGAGAGCCCGTGCCGAGCTCTGCCTCGAGTCGATCACAGAGCGCCTCGAGCTCCGCGGCGCGCGGGTCCTCGGCCTTGGGGGAGGGCTCGGGGGCCGTTTCAATGGTGGCCCGGGGGGATTCGAGGTGCTGGGGTGCGCCCAGCGTGGCACCTGCCCCGAGGTGCCCTCCCGCGCTCAGTATGGCGTTGCGGCCCACCGTTGCTCCCGCACCGACGCTCGCCGAGCGCTGCACGGTGGCGCCCTGCCGCACCGTGGCGCCCCAGCCAACCACCGCACCGCTCTCGACCGTTGCTTCACGCTCCACGGTGGCACCCATGCGAACGACGGCGCCCGCCTTCACCTTCGCGTTCGCGCCAATCGTCGCCCCCATCTCGATGACCGCTCCCGGCTCCACCGTGGCGGAGGCGTGCACCTCGGCACCGAGCCCGATGCGGGCGTGGCGCGAGTTGGACGCGAGGCCCGCGTGCTCGGCGAGTGCCCCTCGCACGATGAAGATGACGCCGGAGGCGACCGAGAGCACACCCGCCGGAATGAAGAGCCAGGGAGTCGCGAGCACGGCCGCGACTCCAAAGGAAGCTCCGCCCAGCAGGAGTCCCTTGCCCACGGCTCCGAGCACGGTCTGCGCACCCGCGCCTCGCGGCCGGGCAAGCTCCTGGTTCGGCACTTCGTGGTTCATGAGCGCTCCTCCGTGAGGACCCGGCGGGAGTTCTCTCTCTTTCGCTGCACCGGTGCAAGGTGCAGAGGAGGGGAGGGGCATGGTCGCTCGCATCCGCGTCCCCTGCGACCTCCTGAGCCGGCATTCCTCGAGAGGCCGCCCGCCGTGTGGCGCTTCTGCCTCGGGGCCGGAGTGCCGCTCGCTCAGGGGCACAGCAGCCCGTATCCGCGATTCGTGTGCTCGGCGTCGAAGGACACTTCCCGGAGCGCCTCGATATGCAACTTGAAGTACTCCGGTGCCCACGGTCAGCGGCCGAGGATGGAGCGCCAGGCGTCGCCGTTGGGGCCGTTCACGTAGCTCTGGATCTCCGCCTCGGAGAGGACGCCCGTATTCACCGCGGCCTCGAGGGCGGCCTTGGCGCCGCTGCGGTACGAACCATTGATACTCTGGTCGATGGTCTGCACGAAGTTGTCCAGGTCACCGTTGGCCTTCATCCGATTGATGAACTCGCTGATGTACGCCTCGTCGCCCTTGTTCTGATGACATAGGTTGGCATAGGCGGAGTGGCGATCCGTCATCCCGGCGTAGAACTCGAAGTCCTGGCCCGCCTTGAAGCGCGACTCCGCGCTCGGGCTGAACTGGTCCGGCGCGTGCTGCTGTGCGTAGGCGTACGCGTCCGGGTAGTGGCTCTGGACATAGTTGCGCCATGCGCTGTCCGTGGCCGTCGGGGATGCGCCGCTCCCCTCCATGTTCGGCATGACGCCGAGCAGCTCCGACGCGAAGTCCTGACGGCCCTTGGACAGCATGTCAATGAAACCCACCGCGTCCTGGCCCTTCATGCCGCACGCCTTGGCGGCGTCAATGGCAGCCTGGGCCAGTCCTGGAGCGTCGAACAGCGTCGGGTGGCGCTTGGCGAGATCCTGGATCTGCGCGGGAGTCAGGCCCAGGTCCGAGGACAATCGCTCGGGCTGGTCATCACCGTGCGCGAGCGTCCTCGCCACGTCCGCGTCGACACCCAGTTGCAGGAGGATTCCCTCGGACTCGTCGTCCAGCGCCTCTTGCTTCTCCTTGTCGACGAGCAGTCCTCCGAGCGCGGAGACAATCACGCCCGCTCCCTCGATGATCTGCCCGACGCCGGGGAACCCCAGTCCCACGTATGCGCCCACGAGCGCTGCAAGGTCGCCGAGGGCCTGCACGCCACGACCGAAGGACGGGTCGTTCTGGAGGTCCTTGGCGCTCTCCGCGAGCACTATCGTATTGGCGAGTACGCCGAAGGCGGGCGCAATGCGCGCGAGGACCTCTGCCGCCACCATGCCCGACTGCGTGGCGATGCGGCCCGTCTCCGCGAGGGTGCTCAACACGGTGCCGGCGACCAGCGCGCCGTTACGGCCCGAGTTGGCCACGTCCTCGATGAAGGCGGTCCAGTCGCCCCGCTGCGCGTCGTTTGCCGCGTTGACCAGACCGTAGGCGGCGCCCACGCCCGCGAACGCCGCGCCTAGCTTGCTTTCCTGCGAGAACGCCAGCAGCGGGTGCGGGTCGTTGTTCTCGATTGCCTCCTTGATGGTCTCAATGCCCGACTGGATGGACGAGCCGCCATCGTAGAGTTGCGCGAGCGGCGCGGTCATCTCCGAGAGCTGCTGCAGCGCCGCCAGGGAATCGCCGTTGTTCTCCGCCAGGAGTTGGCCGGAGGCGGTAGTGATTGCCGGGGCGATGACGTTGTCGGCGATCTGGTCCTTGAGTCCCTCGAAGGCGGTGCCCGCGGGGCCATTCGGGTCCGACACCTTGGTGGCCCAGTCGAGTGCGGCCTTGGCTTGTGATGACTCTCCAAGGAATGTCGCTGCTTCGAGGCACTGCTTGGCTACGTCCGGATTGCTCCTCGCGGCCTCCAGCAACAGCGGGTCATTGAGCGCATCGCTGAGAGCCTGCGCCGAGGCCTCCTCCGCGGCGAACACATCCGCGTGGTTTGCCCGGAACTGTTGCACGTACTGCCGCTTCTGCTCGTCGGTGAGCGCTGGGCCGAGCTTGGCGAGCTCCGCGTTCAGCGCCTCGCTGAGCTCCTCGGCTTTCTGGTTTGCGTCGTCGTAGGCCTGCTGGGCGGCGACGAGGTTGGCGCGGGCCTCGTCGGGCGACTTCGCGCCGGTGGTGGCCGCGGTCAGCGCGACGGCGGGGCCGGTGAGCTTGCTGACCGATGACTCCGAGAGGCTGCTCGTCGGGAAGGCGCCGAGTGTGGGGTTTCCGAAGAGCGAGGTACTCGGACGATTGGAGAAGTCACCACTGTCCTTCTGCAGCGCCTTGCTGAAGGCCTTGGCGGCGGACGCCGAGGAATCAGGGCGTGGCAGTCCCGCGGCCACGGCGGCGCCGTTGATACGCAGAGAGGCCTTCTCGGCGGCCACATCGAGATGCTTGGTCTGGGGAGGCGAGGCCACACCCGTTGTGTCCGCCTTCACGCCCGGGAGGCCCTTGGGGACCTGGGCCTGCGCGAGCGCTCGCTGCGCCGCCTCCTGGGCGCCGCGGCGGGCCTCCTCGGCGGCGCGACGGGCTGCCTCTGCCGCGCGCCGAGCGGCCTCCGCCGCCGCACTGCTCGCGGTGGATGCACCGGCCGAAGAGACACCAGATGTGACGCGCGTCGCCATGCTCATGCTCCAGGATTCACGGACGTGGAGTTGGAGTCCGGTCCTGGATTATTGGGAAGCGCGGTCCAAAGTTGCCTGGCGATGTGAAAGAAGCATCCCATTGGCGCATGCTGCAACGGGTATTGGCCTCAGGTCTGAAGCCGCCGTGGGTGATGGGGGGACGAAGTCTACGGGCGTGACAACACGTTGCGACGCTTTCTGGAGGGCTTGCGCCACGCATAAGAGGGAAGGGTGCCCTGTTGAGGGGGAGGGGGGGAGTGGGGCCGAGGAGGGCCGCTGACGGGGTCGCCCGAGAGATTCTCCCGTGCGGTGTACAGGCCGCTTGAGGCCCCTTGGGGAACACGCCTGCCCAGCCCGCGTTCCCCACAGGTGCGTAGCAGGGGCCTGGACCTCTTGGCGCCTCTTGAGCCTCAACACCTCGCGGCCTGGGATGGCCCTCGTGCTGGGGCCAACCTCGCACATGACTCCTGCGTGACGGCAGTGTGTGATGTTCTACGTGCTGGAGGGGGGAATGTGCCTCGACCGACTGGGATGCAGCGGTATTTGTATGACATGTTTGGTGTCCCCGTTGATTGAGGCGTCAAGATGATTGAGTGTGAACGTCATGGGCTTAGTTTTACCAGTCTCTGTTGTGGCCATGTTGCAGCGGCAGTTGATGGGGAGTCGCCTCTAGTTGTGAGCGCATTTATGGATCGGATGACAGATGTTCACCATCTGTGTGCTACGTGCGTCGAGCCGGTCCAGACATGGCTCTCTGAATATCGACGAGGTGCCCCGCCATCGCTTGAGCCGGACTACTCTGATGGTTGCACGTGTGTTGAGTGCTTGCGTGAGTGGTGCAGGGCTAATGGCTTGGGCGACCTCAGTATTGCAGTGCAAAGAGCACGCGAAGACCGCCTGAAAATCAGGCAAGAGCGCGATGCCTGATACTGGGCTTCGTCCGCTTCTCTGGACACCTCCGATGTGGTGGTGGAAGGGAGCGGGAGAAGAAGAGGCGGCAGCGGCGTAGCTTCAGCCCGGAATTTAAGGCCGGGGTGGTGAATCTGGTGCTGGAGTAGGTAAGTCCTTCGCGGAGGTGGCGAGGGACTTTGACCTCGCGGCGACGGCCTTCCGCCGGTGGGTGAGGCATGCCCGGCGCACCTGGCAGACTGTTGAGATTGTCCGTGTGGTGGGGAGTGACGCCCCGCGGTGTCGCGCGGGAGGAGAGCGGCATCGGAGGATGTTAGGCGCGGGACGCCGAAGCCGCAGACGATGATGTTCAGTCTGCGGACGCCGGGCGGGCGCGTGCCGAAGGAACACCCGCTGCGGCGGGTGAAGGGCATGGCCTGGCCGATGCGAAGCCGCCGGAGGCCCCATCACGTACGCCAAGACGCGCCGCCTCCCTCCACGCCTCACGCAGGCGAACACGTCGAAGTCGAACGTCCTCCTGCCCCGCGCTCGCCTCCTGCGCACCTGCTTGAGGGAGCAGAAATGGCCGCAGTTTGGCGCCTGGAGCAGCTTCCAGGTATCCAAGCCGCCCGTCTACCTGTCGGAGGAGGGCAAGTTGTGGATAGAGCGCGGCGGAGCCTACGTCGTCGCCAACATCCGGGTCGGCGGCGAGTTCGGTCTGCGCTGGCACCAGGCGGCACTGCGCGAGCACCGCCAGCGCGTTCGAGAACCTCCGCGAAGGCGTGCGCTATCCCACACCGCACATCACCACGAACACGAAGGATGACCGCGTCCACCGGGGCTACGCGCGGAAGTTCGCCGCGCGCCTGGAGGTCATGGGCCTGTCGTACCTGTATTACGAGAACTCCGACGGCGGGCACTCCAACGACTCGGACCCGCTGCTCAATGCGCGCGGGTGCGCGCTGCACCAAGGCTACCTGTCGCGGCAACTGATGGACTGAAAGGCAGGGGGCACCCGGAGCGCATCCTCGGGGCCTGGCGGGCTCGCGCTGTCAGGCTCGTTCTGCCTCTCCGGTCTTCACCGCGCTACAGTCCCGGGGCATGGCGAACCGCCTTGACGCCGTGGAACCAAAGCTGGGAAGGCCATGCTGCTGACGCTCTCGACGACGCATCATCCCGCGACCGACCTCGGGTACCTGCTCCACAAGAATCCCAACCGTCCGCAGTCGTTCGAGCTGTCCTTCGGACATGCGCACGTCTTCTATCCAGAGGCGACGGAGGCGCGCACCACGGCGGCGTTGCTGTTGGAGGTCGACCCCGTCGGGCTCGTCCGGGACCGGCGCGGGCCTTCGGGGGAAGGCGGTGTGCTGGGCCAGTATGTGAATGACCGGCCCTATGTGGCCTCGTCGTTCCTGAGCGTCGCGCTCGCACGCACCTTCCGCAACGCGATGTCAGGCAGCAGCAAGGAGCGGCCAGTCCTGGCCGGGCAGCCGATTCCGCTCGTGGCCCGCCTCTCCGTGCTGCCCTGCCGCGGCGGCGAGCCCTTCTTGCGCAAGCTCTTCGAGCCCCTGGGCTACACCGTCACCGCCACGCGGCACGCGCTGGACGAGACGGTTCCGGAGTGGGGCCAGAGCCGGTACTTCACCGTCACGCTGGAGGCACACACGCGCCTGAGCGACCTGCTCACGCACCTGTACGTGCTGGTCCCCGTGCTGGATGACGACAAGCACTACTGGGTGGGTGACGAGGAGGTGGAGAAGCTCCTGCGGCACGGTGAAGGCTGGCTGGCGGCGCACCCGGAACGGGACATCATCACCCGGCGCTACCTGCGTCACCGCAAGAGCCTGGCGCGCGAGGCGCTGGAGCGGCTCTCCGGAGATGAGGCGCCCGAGCCGGAAGAGGGCGCCCAGGCGCGCAACCAGGAGGAGGCGGCGCTCGAATCGCGGCTGAGCCTCAACGAACAGCGCCTCCAGGCGGTGGTCGCCGCCCTCAAGGAGTGCGGCGCCACCCGCGTGGTGGACCTGGGCTGCGGCGAGGGCAAGCTGCTCCGGGCCCTGCTCAAGGAGCGGCAGTTCACCGACATCCTCGGCATGGACGTGTCCTTCCGCTCGCTGGAGGTCGCCTCGGAGCGGCTGCACCTGGACACGCTGCCGGAGCTTCAGCGCCGCCGGATTCGCCTGCTCCATGGCTCCCTCATGTACCGGGACGCGCGGCTGGCGGACTACGAAGCCGCCTCCGTCATCGAAGTCATCGAGCACCTGGACCCGCCGCGCCTCGCGGCCTTCGAGCGCGTCCTCTTCGAATGCGCCCGGCCCAACGTGGTGGTGCTCACCACGCCCAACGCCGAATACAACGTGCGCTTCGAGTCGCTCCCCGCGGGCACCTTCCGTCACCGCGACCATCGCTTCGAGTGGACCCGGGCCGAGTTCGCGGCCTGGGCCCAGGGCATCTGCGAGCGCTTCGGCTACAGCGTTCGTTTTCTCCCCGTGGGTCCCCTGGACCCGGACGTCGGTGCGCCGACCCAGATGGCGGTGTTCGCGCGATGAAGCTCACGATTCCTGAACTCTCCCTGGTGGTGCTCATCGGTCCCTCCGGCGCGGGCAAGTCCACCTTCGCGCGCCGGCACTTCAAGCCCACCGAGGTCCTGTCGTCGGACGCCTACCGAGGCATCGTCTCCGATGACGAAACCAGCATGGAGGCCACGAAGGACGCGTTCGAGACGCTGCGCTTCGTCGCTGCCAAGCGGCTGGCCCGAGGTCTGCTCACCGTCATTGACGCGACCAGCGTGCAACCGGAGGCACGCAAGCCCCTGGTGGAGCTCGCGCGCGAGTTTCACGTGCTGCCCGTGGCGGTGGTGCTCGACGTCCCGGAGAAGACGTGTCAGGAGCGCAACCGCCAGCGGCCCGACCGCGCCTTCGGCACGCATGTGATTCGCAACCAGCTCCAGCAACTACACCGCTCTTTGCGGGGACTGGAGCGTGAGGGCTTCCGCCATGTCCACGTGCTGAAGCCGGAGGTGCTGGAGGCGCTCGAGTTCGTGCGTCAGCCGCTGTGGAACAACCGCAAGCACGAGCACGGGCCCTTCGACATCATTGGCGACGTGCACGGCTGCCGGGAGGAACTGGAGGCGCTGCTGGGCAAGCTGGGCTACGAGGTGCGTCCGCGCGCGGACGGCACGCCGGGGTTCGACGTGCGTCCGCCCGAGGGCCGCAAGGCCATCTTCGTGGGGGACCTGGTGGATCGGGGACCGGACACGCCCGGCGTGCTCCGGCTGGTGATGGGCATGGTGGCGGCGGGCAGCGCGCTGTGCGTTCCGGGGAATCATGAAGTGAAGCTGATGCGCAAGCTGCGCGGGAAGAACGTGAACGTGTCGCACGGGCTGGCCCAGTCGCTGGAGCAGCTCGAGCGCGAGCCGCCCGAGTTCCACAAGGCGGTGACGGACTTCATTGACGGGCTCGTCTCGCACTACGTCCTCGACGACGGACGGCTGGTGGTGGCGCACGCCGGCCTCAAGGCGTCCATGCAGGGGCGGGGCTCTGGCCGGGTGCGCGAGTTCGCCCTGTACGGTGAGACGACGGGGGAGACGGACGAGTTCGGGCTGCCCGTGCGCTTCAACTGGGCCGCGGAGTATCGGGGCAAGGCGGCGGTGGTGTACGGCCACACGCCGGTGCTGGAGGCGGACTGGCTCAACAACACGCTCTGCGTGGACACGGGCTGTGTGTACGGCGGCAAGCTGACGGCGCTGCGTTATCCGGAGCGGGAGCTGGTCTCCGTGCCCGCGGCGCGGGCCTACGCGGAGTCCATCCGGCCACTGGGGAGCACGGGCGCCTCGGAGAACGGGCTGAGCGCGCAGCAGGTCCACGACGACCTGTTGGACATCGAGGACGTGCTGGGCAAGCGCGTGGTGACGACGCGGCTGAGCCAGAACGTGACGGTGCGCGAGGAGAACGCCACGGCGGCGCTGGAGGCGATGAGCCGGTTCGCCACCAACCCGAAGTGGCTCATCTACCTGCCTCCGACGATGTCCCCCTCGGAGACGAGCCCGTCACCGGGCTACCTCGAACATCCGGCGGAGGCGTTCGCGTACTACCGCAAGGAGGGCGTGGCGAAGGTCGTGTGCGAGGAGAAGCACATGGGCTCGCGCGCTGTGGTGGTCATCGCCCGTGACGAGGCGGCCGCGCTCCGGCGCTTCGGCGTCACGACGGGGGAGCTGGGCGTGTGCTACACGCGCACGGGCCGCCGCTTCTTCTCGGATGAAGGGCTTGAAGCGGCGTTCCTCGGGCGCGTGCGCGCGGCGCTCACCGCGTCGGGCTTCTGGGAGGCGCACCAGACGGACTGGGCCTGCCTGGACGGGGAGCTGATGCCCTGGTCCTTCAAGGCCCAGGAGCTGCTGAGAGACCAATACGCCTCGGTGGGCGCGGCTTCACGCGCGGCGCTGGGGGACGTGGTGGCGGTGCTCGGTCAGGCGGTGGCGCGTGGGCTGGAGGTGGGCGAGCTGGCTGGCCGGTTCGGAGAGAAGGCGCGGAGCGTGGAGCGGTACGTGGAGGCGTACCGGCGCTACTGCTGGCCCGTGCAGTCGCTCGATGATGTGCGTTTCGCGCCGTTCCACCTGCTGGCGACGGAGGGCGCGGCCCACGTGGACAAGGACCATGTGTGGCACATGGAGACGCTTGCCCGGGTGTGTCAGGAGGCCCCGGCGCTGCTGGTGGCCACACCGTTCCGCGTGGTGGACCTGGCGGATGACACCGCCGTGGCGGAGGGAGCGCGGTGGTGGGAGGACCTCACGGCGCGCGGTGGAGAGGGCATGGTGGTCAAGCCGTTCGACTTCGCGGTGCGTGGGCGAAAGGGATTGCTCCAGCCGGCCATCAAGTCGCGCGGGCCGGAGTACCTGCGCATCATCTACGGACCGGAGTACGCCGCGCCCGCGAACCTGGAGCGGCTGCGTCGACGAGGCCTGTCCACGAAGCGCTCCCTGGCGCTGCGGGAGTTCGCGCTCGGGGTCGAAGGCCTGGAGCGCTTCGCGAGGGGCGAGCCCCTGCGCCGCGTGCACGAGTGTGTCTTCGGCGTCCTGGCCCTGGAGAGCGAGCCCGTGGACCCACGGCTATAGTTCGCGCGAGACGGGCTCCAGCCGTTTGGCTACGTCGTCCTGGGGGGCGCGCCCATTCCGCGTGTCATCAGCAACCGCAGCGCGGAGCTGTTCCTCCTTCCGTCAGGGCCCACGGAAGGGGACTGCTCGTCTGTCCATCAATCCATTCCCACGTCCCAGTCCCGGGCCGGAAGAACGCTGTCGCGGTACGTGCTGGGGAGGGATAGGTATCCATGACGCCCCCGTGCCGCCCAGGAGCTGCCCGAAGTGCGTGAACGAATGAGCTTCAGCCTGTTGGGCTAAGAGAAAGGCCTGCGTGAGCGAAGTAGGCGCGCAGGGTGGAGGGGCGTTGCTGGAGTCGTCGAAACGCCCTGCGCGCCTGTCGGCGCAGTTCCTCGATGCTCCCGGGGACGGCGTTGAGCAGGGCCTTCTTCACGCTCGCATTGCACTGCTCCTCGGGATTGAGGTCGGGGCTGTAGGCGGGCAGGAAGTACGCGCGGAACGCCCGTGGATGCCGCTTCAAGAAGCGTTGCACGTCCGCTGCGCGGTGGGCTTGCAGCCTATCCCACACCAGCCACAAAGGGCGACCGCCCAGCCTTTGACGGACGTAGCGCAGAAAGCAATGACGTCGGAGCTGTGGACGCGGCCCTCGACGTGCCGAGCGACCCGCCGTGGGCGCTCGCATGGGCGAAGCGGTGCCGTCAGCGCGACGATGCTGGTGACTTCCCGCCGATATCTCTCCACCGGGCGCAGGACGGGGGCCTGGGCCATGGGGGCCAGGTGCTGCCTACAAGGGCCCGAAACGAGTGACCCGTCTCGTCCAGGAGGGCAAGCACTGCCCCGCTTCGGAGAGCCCCTTTTTGAGGCGGGGCCAGTCATGCCGGAGCCACGCCTGCACGAGAGCCTCGTCTCGTTCCCGCGCTTGAGTGGGAGGCCGCGGAGGGCTGAAGCCCAGCTGGCGTAACGGGCCCCCCAGGTAATGGGGGGGGAGTGCACGCCGTAGCGACGTTGGATGACATGGGCGACGCGCCGCAGCGACCATCGCTCGGAGGGAAAGCCTGCCGCGAGCGTGCCTGCGCGCAAGAGCGAAGCCACCTGCTGCCATTGAGCGGGTGTCAGTCGAGAGGGCCATCCCGGGTGTCGGCATGCACGCGCAGTGTACGGATGCCGCCCAAACGCAGGCGTGCGGCCCACTTGTGCACCGCGGCCTCGGACACGCCAAGCTCGCGAGCGACCCGTGTCTGCGGCACACCGCGGCGCAGCAGGCGTGCGGCTTCAATGCGGCGCTCGTGCTTCTGCTCGATGGAGAGATGGCGAGGCTGCCATGCCATGAGAAGTCCTCATCACGAACTCAACAGCCTCGCCCTTAACGTCACTCCCTGAAGCTCATTAGAAGCGGACCTGCATCCGCACGCCGCCGGACAGCCAGGCGTGGACCGTCTTGTTCTCGACGCTCTCTGAGTGCGACTCGGAGACATCACCAATGATGGGCGCGTTCTTGATTTCCCGGCTGGAGGTCGACGTCTGGTAGACGCCGGCCGCCAGCGACACGTAGGGCCCGATGGAGAACGTCTCGTTGATGCGATAGTCGGCGCCGGCCTGGAGGGCCGCGAACTCGATGCCGCGGGCGCTCGTGCCAAGGATGGTCTCCACGCCGGCCTCGCTTGAGGACGCTTTCACGTTGAGCATCTCGTAGCCGATGCCCAGGCCCATCCAGGGCATGAACTTCTCTCCCGCCCGGAAGTGGTAGGACGCGTTGATGCCGAAGCGCATCTGATTGGCGGAGCAACTGACGTCCGAGCCGCAGTCGTCGGCAATCAGCACGGGCGCGTACTGGAAGTAGGCCCCCAGATAGACATTCGAGTTGAAGAAGTATCCCGCCTCCACCTGCAAGGGGATGGCGCCCTTGAACACCTCGCTCATCTTGGGGCGTTCGCCGTACTCGGAGCCCTCGGCGTGCCCCAGCGGGATGCTGTAACCGGCGCGCAGTCCTAGCGCGAAGCCCCGGTCCTTCTGCGCCTGTTCGATCTCCTCGGCGCTCTTGAAGTCCTTGCGCCGGACGTTGCCGTCATCGTGCCCGTCCGAGGCGAAGGCGGGCGCGGACAACATGAGGGAGAGGGTCGTGAGCTTCCAGAGCGTGCGGGGAGTGGTCATGGTATGCGGGGTCCACGTTGAGAAAGTGATCCACCGTTGCGGTGGATGCGCCTTCTGACGCGAGCACGCCTGCGAAATTCAAGGCGGGTAGACAACTGGGCAGCAGGCTCCCGCCGCGCGCTCGGCGCACCCCTATCCTGAAGAGACGTTCCTGTGTGGGGGAGGCCAACGATGAAGGGGCTGCTCTACGTAGGCCTGGGGCTGCTCGCGCTCTGGGGCGTGCTCACCATGCGCCTGGGGGGCCTCGGGGGGCGGCCGCCGCCGTGGGGGCGGCCGTGGCGGGTAGGCGGGAGCGGGGAGGAGGCGTACTCATGGGGTGTTCTTGATGAACGAACGTTCACCCATGTGGCGTCGGGCCTGCGGTTCGACGCGCTTCCTACCTGAATCTGGGGTCCGGACATGCCGTTGCTCCAGTTCGAGGCGCTCTCCCTCTCCTTCGAGGAGTCAGGTGAGGGCGCTCCAGTGCTGCTTCTTCATGGGCTCGGCTCCACTGGCCGTGACTGGGAGTCCACGCATAAGAGGGCGTGTGGCCCTGTTGAGGGGAGAAGGAGGGCCGCTGACGGTGCCGCCCCAGTGATGCTCCGGTGCGGTGTACAGGCCGCTTGAGCTCCCTTGGGGGGCACGCGTGCCCAGCCCGCGCTCCCATCAGGTGCGGAGCAGGGGCCTGGACCTCTTGGCGCCTCTTGAGTGTCAGTCCGCGCTGCTGGTGCAACCCGGGTTCAGACAGGCCTGGTTCGGACCACAATCGCTGTCCGTGGCGCACGTGAAGGGCGGAGGCGCCGCGTCGGCTGTCTGGCCAATCCACACCGCCTGGCTCGCGTGGTCCGTCAGCGTGAAGGGCCGGAAGCCGGGGGGCAGTTCGGTGATGGCGAGGCACCCGCGTCCTCCGAGGCCGTCAGGGGCTTGCGGCCCTGGCGAGTGGCCAGCACCACGAGCGCAACGGCCTGTCTGAAGGACACCAGGGGAATGAGCAATCGATGTGGCGCCATGACGGAGGACTCCCCCTCAGGTCCACTTCACGACGGTAGTGAGGACAACCCAAGGATTCGGGGCGTCGGTCCTTCGCTCGCGCGGGAACAGACCCGGGCCATGAGACGTCCAGCGCCGCGCCCAGGGCTTGCGCGAGAAGAAAGGGTTGCTAAACTGAGCCTTATGGTTCAGTATTGGTCTCGACTCGATGCGACGTTTGGAGCGCTGGCGGATGTGACGCGCAGGGGTGTCCTGGAGCGGTTGGGCCAGGGCGAGGCGTCCATCACGGAGCTGGCGGAGCGCTTCGACATGACCCTGACGGGCATGAAGAAGCACGTGAGCGTGCTCGAGGAAGCAGGGCTGGTCACCACCGAGAAGCAGGGGCGGGTGAGGACCTGCCGGCTGGGGCCATGCCGCCTGGAGGACGAGGTGGCGTGGATGAATGGCTATCGACGCATGGTGGAAGCGCGACTCGACCGACTCGGTGAGTTTCTCGCGCGCACGAAAGGGGACGACGAATGAGCATGGGACTGAGGGAAGCAATCGTCACGCAGCCGACGGACCGCGAGATTCGCATCGAGCGCATCTTCGATGCGAAGCGCGAGCGGGTCTGGCGAGCGATGACGGACCCGAAGCAGGTGGCGCAGTGGTGGGGCCGGGGCAACAAGCTCGTCGTGGAGCGGCTCGTGGTGGAGCGCGGTGGGCACTGGCGCTTCGTCGAGCACGCGGATGGCCAGGAGCACGGCTTCGAGGGGCGCTTTCGTGAGGTGACGCCGCCCGAGCGCCTGGTGCAGACCTTCGAGTGGGATGGCATGCCCGGCCATGTCATCCTCAACACCACGACGCTGGAGGACCTGGGCGACGGCCGCACGAAGGTGGTGGCGCTGTCGTTCTTCTTCACCACGGAGGAGCGCGACGGCATGGCGGCCTCCGGCATGGCGGAGGGGCTCAACCAGAGCTACCGCGCGCTCGACGCGCTGTTGGCCCGCGAGTCGTAGTCGCGCTCTCGATAGCTCCAGCGCCAGGGCGCTCGGAGCCGTCGAGAGCCTCGGAATCCTGCTCGGGGCTCGAGTGCTTTCGCGCTCCTGGCAGGTGCGCAAGTGCGGCTTCGCCGTCGAGGGCACGCTGTGCAACTTCGAGCCTGCGCCTACGGAGGTGCAGCGCCGCAACGGCCTCCAGTTGGCTCGACGCTCGACCATCGGCGCGCTGGTGCCCGAGGACGTACCTGGGCTGCCCTGGTATGCGGACGTGGCGCGTGCGCTCGCCGGCTTCGACTGGAGGGACGAGCGCGTGCAGACGTCCAGGGCACCAGCTCGGCCGTGAGCGTGAATGGGGTCACCGAGTGAGGGTGGGGCCGCACCCTGCCGTCGTGGATGCAAGTGATTCGAGTGTCTCTGGGGCTCGAAAGGGTGGCGGTCCTCGCGGCAGTGACCGTCACCTGGAATGCTGGCGCGCCAGCGTCAGGAGACCTTGATGCTGGAGGTGTTGTTGTTCATCGCGCCCAGGGTCGGGGCGTCGGAATTCACGGGCAGCGTGTCGCCGGAGAAGTTGTCGTTCTTGTATAGGACGACCTTCAGGCCCTCCGGCTTCACCGAGCTGATGGTGTTGTTGTCGATGCCGTACCGCTCCAGCTCGGCCTGGGTGTACTGGCCAGGAGGCAGGTCCACCTCCTTGCCATCGAAGTGCTCCTTGTAGAAGAACCTGGCCCTGGGCTGCACGGGCACGGAGATGACCTTGATGCTGGAGACGTTGTTGTTCAGCGGGCCCAGCTCCTCGGCATTGGCCAACACTTCGAGCTGGTCGCCGGTGAAACCATCGTTCTTGAAGAGGATAGCCTTCACGCCAGGCGGCACCTTCACCGAGCTGATGGTGTTGTTCTCGATGCCCAGCGCCTCCAGCTGGGCCCGGGTGTAGTTGCCAGGCGGCAGATCGACCTGTTTCCCCCCGAAGTCCTCGTTGTAGAAAACGGTAATGCTTGCCATTGCGGTTCTCCTCCTTTGAGCGGCCCCGGCCCATTCGTTGCCAGAAGCCGCCGGAAGCATTGGGCGCCGCGCTCCGGAAAAGCAATCCGTCTAAAGTGCCGTATCCGTCTGGCCAAGGGCGTGCTGAGAGGCGTTGAGTGAGGAATCAGCGCCGAGGACCCTTGCGGGGATGTCAAAGTAGGTGGAGAAGCAGGAGTGGTTCCAGTCACTGAAGCCTTCGAGGCGAGCGGTTGAGTACGTTGCAGTCATGGGGGTACCGGCGTCGACGAGAGCAAGGAGAGGTGTCGCGCAGGAGCGACAGAGTCAAGGTGCTGACGTGGAGCCGGGGCGGCTTCGTGCTGCTGTACAAGCGGTTGGAGACGGGCGCGCAGGTGGTGCACCTGGACGCCACGCAGTACTCCCAGCATCTCTTGCAATGCACTGCGTCCGCGGACGTGGTGTGGGCCGACGAGACGCCGCTTCGCGTGCTGGACGTGAAGAAGACAAAGCTGGGCTTCCTCTGGACTTTCCTCACCCAGAATGAGGCGGGCGAGCGGCTCATCGGCTACCGCGAGGAGGCGCTGGCTCGCGACGCGGACCTGGTGCGCACCGCGGCCCATCGCGAGCTGCGCCAGCAGCACAGCGCCCCCCGTCCTCGCGCGACTGCACGTCTGGCTCGAATCGCAGGCGCCGAGTCACCCGCCCAAGAGTCCGCTGGGCCAGGCCATTTCCTACGCGCTGAAGCAGAGGGAGGCCCCCACGAGTGGAAACGTCGACGCGTCGCCAAGCTGCCTGACTCAGTCCTCCAGCCCAGTCCCTGAACAGCTCGCTCTTCGCGGCGCTCGCCGGACAGAGTCCTCGTCCGAAATCAAGCCTCCCGGCACGACGCCCACCGGACGGTTATGACAGTACCGCGCGGGCGGGCCTGGGAGCATCAGTTCGCCCCCTGGCTCCAGCGCTGCATCAGCTCCGTCCTGCGGGACGGGGCCTTCAGCAGTTGGTTGGCCCAGTGCTGGGGGCCGGCCCGCCGCACCATCTCGAACTCGGCCGCGAGCAGGGGGATGACCCAGAGCAGGTTCACGGGCGAGCCTGGAGGCAGGGGCACGGCGGGTCCCTGTGCGATGACGAAGTGGCGCAGTCCCAGGAGCGGTTCGGAGACGACGGCGATGTCGCCCGGCGCCCAGGCCGGCTGGCTGCCCTCGTTCGATTGCTTCAGCGTCCCCAGCGCCGACAGGGCCAGGGCGCGCTCCGGGCTGTGCGAGTCCATCCACGCCGCCAGCTCCACATGGAGGGCACTTGAATCCCGCATTCCGCTCGCCTGCGGCACCCGGCCGAAGCCATTGGTGACGACCGTGAAGCCGCTCTGGCCCAGGCGCGTGCGCACGAGTACCTCATGCGGGGGGAGCGCCTGCGAGGCCGGAGGTGCAACCTGGGCGATGGTGTCGCCCGGCAAGGCGCCCTCCAGGGCATGGCGGAAGAGGGCCTGGTACGTATTGACGCCCACGCTCGAGGAGAACGGCTTGCCCGGTGCCGATGCCCGCGCCCATCGGGTGAAGGGCTCCGCGGCATCCGAGAGGCGCTCGAGCATCAGGCTGGAAGGCCCACCGGCGAGGACCCGGTAGGTCATGGTGTCTCCGCCGAATGGCTCGGGCCAGGAGCCGGGCTGCACGCCCAGCGGCACCTCCAGGACCTCATCCGTGGAGAGCGGGCGGTTCTCGCGAACCATGCGATAGGCGGCGAAGTACAGGGCCTCCTGGCCACGCGACGTCTCCCACGTGTCCCACTCCTCCGGTGCGAGCTGGAGATCCGGCAGCCCGAAGCTCTCCAGGCCGCGCAGCTGAAGGTAGCGGCTGCCCCGGCGGCGGGAGAGATGGACCCAGGCGCGGAACGGACGGTAGTCGGGGTGGGCCAGCTCCCGGAGCAGTCGAGCGAAGATCCTGGCGTCCTTCACGAGCGAGCCTGCCTGGTGCAAAACCACCGCAGTGCCGTTGAGGGCAAGGCGTGAGACCAACAGCGAGAAGACGCGCATCACACCGTCCTCTGCCCACGGGTCCGGCCTGGCGCCGCCTCGCATCGGCTGCTCCTCGCCCTGACGCGGGGAGATGCCGGAAGCGAGCGTCAGGTAGCAGCCCTCTTGTGGAAGGTTCGGAAACTGTCGCAGGTCCAGGCCCTCACGGGGCAGGGGGCCGTTTCCCCTGAAGACATGCACGGTGTGCCGGCCGTTCGTGAGCCGGACTCCCTGGCCGACCTCCACGGTGAAGCCCAGCTCTGCCAGGCCCAGGCTCGAGAGCCACGCGCCTGGAGCCTCCGCGAGGCCGGGCAGGGGCTCCGCGAAGAGGACCGAGGCATGAGCCAGCGGCCGGGGAGGCGAGAGTCCCGCCGGGCCCTCGGCAATGGGGATGGCGTCTGGAGAGGACTTCACGAGAGCGGTTCGGGGATCGTGCATGAGAATGGGGACACGGGGAGCCTGGCCGGGCGACGGCAGCGCCTTCGCGCGGGGGCTCAACGCTCAACGCGCCAGAGCCCTCCGTCACTCCTGACCTCCTGAGCCGGAGTTGGGCCCCTCCGTGTGCCTGTCCCTGTTTGGAGGCAAGGCAATTGAGTTCACACATCGGGTCCACGGGCCCAGCAGACCGGGAACCTGCGCACTCTCGCATTCCGCCCGCGGCCAGTGGCCATGGCGCGCCCTACCCGCCATGCGCCTCGCGCATGAGGCCGGGGTCCAGTCCGCGCGCTTCACCCCATGGGCCTCGCGCATCCTCACCGAGCAACCTCACGATGAGCGCTGCTCGGGAATGGACCGCGAAGCGCCGGTAAAGGGACTTCGTGTACTGATTCACCGTGAAGCGGCTGATTCCGAGCCGGGCCGCGATTTGTTTGTCACCCAGGCCCGCAAGGATCAGCTCGAGCGTCTGGCGCTCACGCGGGGACAGTCGAGCCTCGTGGCCCACCGGCGCGGGTGGCCATGACGTGCCGAGCAGGGCTCCCCACTCGGTGTGGAACAGGTGGAGCAGCTCGCGATCCGCCTCATCGAAGGGCCGCCCGCTTCGTCCACGGTAGACGCCAATGCACTGCACCACGCCCGGCGGCGTGGACCAGCGAGTCGAATACACCGAGTCGTCGAGCGCGGCCGGGCGCAGATAGCGCTCGACGTAGGGCGCGCCCTCCCAGGCCCGGTCCCCCACGAGCTCCTGTCGCAGCGCGGTGACGACATCGCCCGGCATCGCGGGACGAGACATCATCGAGCGGATGGCGGGGTTGACGTCGCTCCCCATCGTCCGGAGCGCATCGAGCGCGGGCCGCGCGCGGCCCTCCCATCCTTCCAGGACCATGGCAGTGAAGACGCCACGACCGCCCTGTCTGACGTCGTGCTCCAGGACGCAGGCCCCCGCCTCGGCGCCCAGGATGCGGAACACGCCCGTGAGCAGGTGCCGGGCGCGCTCCCCTTGTCCTTCCCGCTGCTCGCGCGACGCACGGACCAGACGAACCAGGGCGTGAACCTGCGAGCTTCGGAGACTGCCTTCGGCCATCGAATCCCCCTAATATGCACCTGACAGTATTTACCTATTTTTAGTGAATTTCAAGTTTCATGTAACTCTGCCCAGATGGGCCCGCAGCATCCCACTGAAGGAGAGAGGCACATGAAAAGGCAGCTCAAGCAGGCGCTCCTCGCGACGGCGTTCACCCTTCCCCTGGCGGCGCTCGCCAGCTCCGTCCCCGCGAGCAGCGGCAGGCCCGCCATCTGGGGCGATGGTCCCTGCTTCTTGATGACCAACAGCACCATGTACAACAGCTGCTCGACGCGCCGGTCCTATGAGCTCCCGCTGCCGTTGAGCTCCGGAGGCAGCAAGACGGTGCACGTCACCGCCTCTGGCGCCACGTCATCGAACAACGTGGGCTGCGCGGCGGTGGGGGTGAATCGCGAGGCCACCCTGATTTGGGGAGGGACGCGCAAGTGGCTCCCAGCCTTTGGCTCGGCACAAGTCATCACCCTGACCGACGCCTATGTTCCCGCCGCGGGATTCCTCTACGTCGGCTGTCAGGTGGATCCGGGCGGGATCATCAACACCGTCGATTACAACGGCTAACACTCGCCGCTCGAATCCATGATGGATGGAGCAGGGTCCCCGCGTACGCGTGGGGGCCCTGATTCAAAGACATGAAACGACATGGACTGTGGCTTTGCGCGGTCATCCTTTCGGGAGCACTGTCCTACGGGGTCTCTCGCCTCACGCTCGACAACGCGACTCCGGCACGTGAGACCGATGCGCACGCGGCGGAGCTGCGGGCATTGAGGTCCCAGGTGCGCGAGCTCCAAGCCTCCGTCGAGTCCTCCGCGCGCGTGGCACACGAAGCACACCTGACGGCGCAGGCGGCACGGGCCGCGAATCCACGCCCGGACGCCCCCGCCGCTCCAGCGGCTCCCTCCGCCCCTGCCCATCCCGCCGAGTCCGAGCAGGACACCGAGAGCGCGGCGGAGCGTCGCCAGGAGATGACACCCGATGAGGCCGTCACGCGCCTGGATGCGCGATTCTTCGGCGAAGGGGTGGACCGGACCTGGAGCCATGAAGCCACGCAGCGCGCCGAGCGCCTCCGTACCCATCTTCCCCAGGGCGCGCGATTCCTGTCCATGGAGTGCCGCAGCTCCATGTGCCGCCTGGAGATGGTCCACGCCAACCTGGAGGCGTTCCAACACTTCATTCGCGATGGGCTCATCAACGACGCCACCTCCTGGGACGGGCCCTTCATGGCCGCCCTCAAGAGCCCTCCTGGCCGGCCGGGAGAAGTCGAGGCCGTCGCCTATCTGGCACGACCAGGAATCGACCTGGCGCCTTGAGGCAGGTCAACGCGAGCGGGCGGCACGCATAAGAGGGAAGGGTGCCCTGTTGAGGGGGAGGGAGGGTGCAGAGGGTTGGCTGTCTTGAGCCTCAACAGCACGCGGCCTGGGGTGGCCCTCGTGCCGGGGCCAACCTCGCACATGCCGTGGGCAGGCCCAGGTGCTCCAGAATTGCCTGCACCCCGGGGCCCCATCACGTACGCCAGGACCCGCCGTCTCGCTATCCCCTATCAGCACGTAGGTGCGGAAGGGCAGCCCGTCGTTTCGCTCCCGGAGTACTCGGGGACAGGAGTGCCCCGGTACGGTGATGACGGCCCCGGCCGCCGAGAAGCAGTCCTTCCCGCTGGCCCTGCCCCAGGCGGATTGCGCGGGGGCCCGCCCGCTCGCCCGGACACGAGGGCCCACACGTGACCATCTTGTGGGGACGCCATTCGGGTGCCTCGTGCCCCCGCTGCCGGGAGAATCCATGAATCCGCTGCGACAGCTCGCCGAGTTGGGCCAATCCGTCTGGGTGGACAACCTCCAGCGCAGCTACATCACGAAGGGCACCCTGAAGAAGCTCATCGAGGAGGATGGACTCAAGGGCCTCACCTCCAACCCGACCATCTTCCAGAAGGCCGTGGCTGGCAGTGACGACTACCAGGACCTCTTCGTAGCGGCGAAGGGCCAGGGCCTCTCCGGCAACGACCTCTACGAGGAGCTGGCGGTGCGCGACGTGCAGGGCGCGGCGGACATCCTCCGCAGCGTGTACGACGCAACGAAGGGCCAGGACGGCTATGCCTCACTGGAGGTGTCCCCCCGGCTGGCGCTCGACACGAACGCCACGCAGGAGGAAGCACGGCGGCTGTGGACAACCCTCTCCAGGCCCAACGTGATGATCAAGGTCCCCGGCACCGAAGCGGGCGTCCCGGCCTTCGAGCAGCTCACATCCGAGGGCATCAACATCAACGTGACGCTGCTCTTCAGCCAGGCGCGCTACAAGCAAATCGCCGAGGCGTATGTGTCCGGCCTGGAGAAGCTGGCCGCGTCAGGCGGGGACGTGAGCCGTGTCGCCAGCGTGGCGTCATTCTTCGTCAGCCGCATCGACTCCCAGGTGGACAAGGAAATTGAGAAGAAGCTGAAGGCGGGCGTCACGCCCGAGCAGCAGAGAATACTGGAGGGGTTGAGCGGCAAGGTGGCCATCGCCAATGCGAAGCTCGCCTACCGTACGTATCAGGAGGTCTTCAGCAGTGCCCGCTGGAAGGCGCTCGCTGCGAAGGGGGCGAAGGTGCAGCGCGTGCTCTGGGCGAGCACCAGCACCAAGAGCCCGAAGCTCCGGGACGTGCTCTACGTGGAGGAGCTCATCGGCCGCGACACCGTGAACACGATGCCGCCCGCGACCATCGACGCTTTCCGGGACCACGGCAAGGTGCGCGCGAGCCTGGAGGAGGACCTCCCCGCCGCGGAGGCGACCCTGCGCCAGTTGGAGGCGAGCGGCATCTCCCTGAAGTCGGTCACCGAAGCCCTCGCTCGGGACGGCATCCGCCTGTTCGAGGAGTCCTTCGATCAGCTCCTCACCTCGGTGCGCGAGAAGCTCCAGAAGACCGGGTAGGCGAGAGGAGGAAGCGGCGTCTCGCCATGCGAGTCACGTCCGGTGAGTTCGGAGCCCGCGTGTCCTTCGAGATGGAAGAACGGCGCGCCGAAGCGCTCGGGGGACCGGCGTGTGTTTTCCCCATCTCGCAACCGGAGTCTCGCAAGTGGGCACCGGGGGGCGGGGCCTGCGGATTTCCGACATGCAGAAACACTCACCATACAGACTCGGATGATTCGAATGAAGATCACCGTCATCACGGGGAAGAGGGGAAAATGCGCCGGAGCGCGTGGGTGAGGCGACCGTCCTCATGCTGCGCGAGAACGCACCTGCGCAGGGACTTGCGGTCGCGAAGGAGGCCCTTTCCATGCGCGACCTGCCCAGGCCGGTCGCGGGCTCGGCTTTCGCGTCTCGCGTCACCCTACCGCGATGGCTTCAACCTCGATCAGCGTGGTCGCAGGCGGCGGCGACGCGAGTGCGCCTGCGGCCATGAAGCCCGGCAAATGCGCGGCGTCCGTCAGGTAAATCGTAGACTTGACAAGGAGACGAGCACGAATAGCCCCAAGAACATTGGGAGGATGGCCGCTGGCGGCAGTGAGTGGGGGGCGGCGAGCCCGTCCATGGCTCGAGATTGTACCCAGCGTCTCAGGCAGTCTGCGCCTACAACCGAAGGCAGGACACTGGCAAGCTCAAGGCGCTGCCGAGGGGCCTCCAGGACGAGGCCGACAAAGCGTTCGCGCAGGGCTTGCGTCCCCTCGATGCGCTCGTCAGCCGCGTTCCGGCCGAGGTGCGCGAGTTGGCTCGACTCAAGAGCCAGAAGTTCAAGGACCACGTGCGAGCCAGACTCAAGGAGCGCATCCAGGCCCTGTTGCCAACCATCGTCGAGCTCGCCGATGCCTTCGAGACTGGAAACCTCTCGAAGGATCTCCGTCGCGAGGCGCTGGAGCGGGCCCTCCGGTGAACGAACCCCCTCCCTATTTTTGAATAGCGATTGAACAGGGCCGTTCTCGGCGCCCGCACGCGTGAGCGTTGCTCGGGCCGAAACGCGTGGCGCATCAGCCTCTGTTCGACCTTGGCCGGAACTCGCGGCGTGTCACCCGCATCGCCTATGATTGTCCGGACATGCACCCTTCCAGAATCATTCTCCTCACGCCTTTCGTCTTCCTCTTCGGGGTGTCCAGTGCGCGGGCACAGCCATACGAACGCACACGATACGATGGGATTGAGCTGTGCCGCGGTGAGAGGACCGTGACCTATGCGATGACCACCTCGGGTGGCCACCCGACCGCTGAAGAAAGGGCCGCGGTCACTGCCGCGTTCAACACCTGGAATCAGGCCGTCGCCAGTTGCTCGGACCTGGTGTTCAGGCCCGGTGAGGATGTGCCCCATCCCGCTCCGACACCGCTCGACGGGAAGATGCTGGTGACCTTCCGCCAGGTGAACTGCCCGGACATCGTCCCCAATGACGATGCCTGCCTGCAGAATGACTCCTGTGCCGACAAATATGACTGTTGGCCCTTCGCGACGGGGGAGGTCGTCGATGAGACGAGCCATTTCCGGCAGTCCACCGGTGAGATTCTCGGCACCGTCATCAGTCTCAACAACAGCAATGGAATGCTCACCACGCTGGACGGTCCCCCCTGCGACCAGGGCGTCATCGAGCCCGGCTGCGTCGTCGGAGATGTCCAGAGCCTGGTGACACGCTCCATAGGCGAGGGGCTGGGGTTCGCCTTGCTGTCTCGCGCGGATTCCACGATGTCTCGACTCCTGCCATGGGGCGACACGCAGAAGCGCGTCATCGACCCTGGCACGCTCCAGGGCATCTGCGAGACCTACCCTCGAGGACTGCCGACTCCTGGGTGCATCATCTCAACGGATGGCGGCGTCCCAGACGGAGGCGACAGCGGGTCGGATGGCGGTGGCGGCACCGCGTCCAAGTCTGGCTGCACCACGACCTCCTCTGTGCCACTCCTCGGAGCGCTCATGCTCCTGCTGGGGGCTCGACGCACTCGCCAACGCTCCATCCCATCCTGAGTGAGAGGCCTCTGGCCTGTTCGTCTACGAGCACGCGGCCCAGCGTCACACAGTCGGAAAGTGGCGCTGCGCCAGCCGCTGCATCATAGGGTTTCGCGCACTGCAGAGGGGCCGAGGAGGGCCGCTGACGTGGCCGCCCGAGTGATGCACCCGTGCGGTGGACAGGCCGCTTGAGCCCCCTTGGGGAACACGCCTGCCCAGCCCGCGCTCCCCTCAGGTGCGTAGCAGGGGCCTGGACCTCTTGGCGCCTCTTGAGCCTCAACACCCCGCGGCCTGGGTTGGCCCTCGTGCCGGTGCCAACCTCGCACATGCCGTGGGCAAGCCCTGGACGTGTCGAGAAAGGTGGCCCAGCAGGCGTGGGCCACCATCCCTGGCATGATGATGCAGCTCCGACCCTGTGACGCCATCTACGACTTCAACGAGAAGAAGAGGCGGTGGGCGGGCTGTCGATTGCTGTCATTTGAATGCTCAGCAGTCGAGTATGCAAAGCTCGTAGCGAACGCGACAGCCTTGGTGACACGATGGAGCTGTGCTGCATCCATTGATGCACTTGTTGCGTGCGGTTTGACACTGTTGGGCACAGGTTGCAGCTGCCTGGTGGGTGCCCAACGTGCCGGGCGCATCCTCGGTCTGCACCTCACTGGATGGTGGTGTGTCGAAGGACTCCTCAGGCTCCATTGGCCCGCATCCTGTCGCCAACAGCAGGGTGCCAAACGCGACCAGCCACTTCATGCGGTTCATCATGGCGCTGCCTCCGTGTGTGGATTTGCTAAGCGCACGCTACCCCAAATCTTGGTCGAGCCTTTGAACGGAAAATGGCGGCGTGGGATTGGGGCCGTCGAGAACGGAAACGTTCATCGTCGATGTTTGCGTTGCAGTCGTCGAGTTGTAGTTATGTCCAGCACCGTGCAGATGGCGGGAGCCGCCTGCTCATTCGCGTGATGGGGTTTGCTTGCACATGGGGCATGGAGGCAGGAGTGGGCTTCATCAGAGAGTGCTCCCGCAGCGCTTGTCGAAGGCTGCGAGGTGCAGAGCCAGTAGTTGTGGTCGCACTCGTTTTGCTTGGCGTCTCCGGCCCGATGGCCGAGACCGCGTTTCCCGCTGGGAGTGGAGCGAGTGCTTCCACCGGCGTGCTGGCCGGAGGGGGGGGATGAGGCGCACCGGGCTGTCCGAAGTTGGAAGCGCGAGCGCACCAGGAGCACCGGCAGCATCGTGCGCGCGCCTGCTCGAGCCCGAGGACCAGGAGCTCATGCACGAATTCGTCGGCCATGACCTTGGAATCGAAGTAGGTCTTCTCCTCCCGTGCGGCGTTGAAGAGGAGCACGCGATCCACGCCAAGGCAGGCGACCGGTGGCGAGACCTGCGCGTGCCCAGGACTGCGTGGACGAGGCGGCGCTCGGTCCACGCCGGTGGGCTCCCTGGTCAGCGGTCGTCGCTGTCGCGGCCTGCGGAGGCCGGCACTGCCGGGGAGACTTCGACCCTGTTGCCGGAGAGCACCCACCCACGCTGGCTCGGAGCGAAGCGTGGCGCGAGGTAGCCGTCGTTGATCTCCCGGGTCACCGCGAAGCGGTTGTAGGTCGTGGCCGGAAGGTAGAGGCACGAGCTGTCACTGTCCGTGCACTCGTCGCTCGGCGTCGCAGGGAAGCACTTCGCGTTGCAGGTGTCGACGTCGCCCTCGGCCGCCTGGATGATGCCGTCACCATTCGTGTCCGCGACGGTGATCGCCGCCTTGTAGGCCGCCACGAGCCGCTGCTCGAGGTTGGTCACACCCGGTTGGAAGGAGTCGAGTCGCTGGAACACGTTCAGGAACACCTCCCGCGCGACGCCGCTCGGAATGAAGCGCTGGCGGAACTCGCGCTGAGAGTCTTCCTCTGCGTCGAAGCGATCCGGATCGCGCGGGAGGGACGGGTTGTCGCCGAACTCGATGGTCCGCTGCGTGTCCTTGTTGAGGCCGATCCGATTGCCCGGAACGATCGAGGCCTTCCGGCCGATCTTGCCTTCCTGATACGTGTTCGCCGGGGCCGTCGCCGATTGGTCGGGGAAGCCGCCGGTGAAGGGCAGCTCGTAGAGGGGGTGGATCCAGTTGGTCGTGTAGTTGAACTCCCAATATTGGTGTGCGTCGGACTGCTGGAGCGAGTTGTACGCGCCCATGCTGAGCTGGAGCGGCACCAGGTTCGTGACACGGTCCGGGAAGTTGTCGGAAGCGCTCGGGGGGCGGGGCTCCTCGCCATCGACGGTGAAGAAGTTGCCGGGCACGTTATTGCCACTTCCCATCTGCGCCAGCAGTGCGGCGTCGTTCGGGGTGATCGTCCCGTAGATCGCGCTGCCGTCCTGGGCCGGCTCGTGGACTTGCGCCACGCGCAAGTCGTGAATCATCCACCCCTCGTACCAGCCGCTCTCGTTGTTGATGACGAAAAGGCCCGAGATGTCCGTGATGATGTCGATGAACGCTCGCGGGTCATTCGGGTCGACCGGGAGCCCCGGCTTGGGCTCCACGACGAGGCGCACCGCAGCAACCGTCGGAAGATCGCAGTTGGCGCCCGTGGCGGTGAGCATCGCCGTGTTGTTGACGCCCGGGATGAGCGAGGTGAAGACGTTGGGCTCGAAGTCGTTGGTGTCGAGGAGGTAGTACTGGAACAGCTGACTCGGGCTATCGGCCTCGGAGTAGAACTGGATGGGAAGCGTGCTGTGGGGTCGACACGCAAGCCGCGTGAGCTGGTTCTTCAGCGGCGTGGGCAGCGACGCCACGTCCCCGCGGGTCATGACCGCTGTCCCATCGGCGAGGAAGTTCGGGTTGCCGTGGCACGCCGCCGGGTGCTGGGGCGGGTTGCCGGGGCGCGGAGCGGCCTCGGTCTCGCACTCCGGTGGCAGCGAGGGCGTTTGGGCGGAATTGGTACTCGCCTCCGCGTCGTCGCCGCCCACCAAGGTGCTGGCGAACGCCAGCACCGTGAGGCCGGCCGCGGCCCCTCCGATCCACAACCGCTTTCTCGTCTTCATGCCACAGCTCCTTTCGAACGCGCATGCGGGGCCGCAGCGGCCCCGGGCCTTCGCTAGCAAGACGTCGGCCAGCGTCAGCAAGATGCTCGCCAGCAGGAGCGGCTGAGGAGCGAGGGGGAGGTCGTCGACGCCGGGTGTCGCTGCCGTCCCTGCGTTTGGCTCGGAGAGGGGAATCGGGTCGCCACGAAGACCCGCCGCCTGCCTTGACACCTCACGCAGGCGAACACGTCGAAGTCGAACGTCCTGCTGAGCAACTTTGCGAAAGTCTACTCGCGGTGTCCTCAAGCCCCGCGCTCGCCTCGTGCGCACCTGCATGAGGGAGCAGAAATGGCCGCAGATTGGCGCCTGGAGCGAAGACGCCGTGGAACCTCGTGAGGTTTGCCCGAGGCGGAGGCACCAGGGACGCCAGGCGACGCAGCAACTCCGACCCGATGAAGAGGAGATGCGTGGTGCCGTCCGACTGGGGGCCGGAAAGAAGGCCCTCCAGAGCGCAGCCATCATCGACAGTCAGTCCGTGAAGACGACGGAGTCGGGCGGCCCGCGAGAATGGGATGGGGGAAAAGGGGGGCCGCAAGCGCCACCTCCTGGTAGACACTGATGGATTGCCCCTCGCCGTTGCCGTCATGCCCGCCAATACGCATGACAGTCGGATAGTTCCCTGGCTCCTGCTGGTAGCCAGTGCTCGCCTGGTCGGACTGTTCCGGTGTGCGTTGTCCTCGGCCGTGATGGGTACCTCGAAAAAGGGCCCGACTCCAGACCGGGGGCTGCGGACCTCAACAGGTCCGCTGCTGCCTATCCCGTCGAATGCTGTCCCTGGTTTCCCTCTGGGAGCGTAAAGGGAGTTTACAAATTCGGCCCCTTTCCTCCGCCCCAGGATTTCTTGAGGCACCTCTCTGGGGGATAGCCTCCCCCTCGTGAGGTGGATGTGAAGAGGCAGCAGAAGCAGGACAGGACGGCGGAGCGCGGTCGGTTCTCGGCGAAGAGGAAGAAGGAGGCCGTGCTCCGGCTGCTCAAGGGCGAAGAGCTCGACGCGCTGTCGCGGGAGCTGGGCGTCACCGCGGCGGTGCTGAGCGAATGGAGGGAGAAGTTCCTGGCCGGCGCCGAGGCCAACCTCAAGAGCCGCGAGCCGGAGCCGGCAGACGATGAGGTGCTGCGGCTGAAGGCCATGGTGGGCGAGCTGATGATGAAGAACGAGTTGCTCGCTGA
>JAFAAN010000062.1 GCA_023426545.1 Pseudomonadota bacterium | reverse complement strand
CTGCGCTCGCCGCCATCGAGAACCCAGGCACCGTCACACTTCCCAAGAGTCAGGACTGACGGCCGCTCCCGCTGGTCGTCCCGGGCGGGTCAGCACGGCGCCGGGACGGGGCACGGCGAACAGTTACTTCGAGACCAGGTCGCCCAGAAGCAACGTGTCAATCTCCACCACCTGCGCGGCGCCCTCGCCCTGGCCGAGCAGCCGGCTCAGCGTGCCCCCTTCGCCCAGGTCATAGAGGTCCAGGTTGACGTCGAACACGATGTCCAGGTCGATGTCCGAGTGCTCGCGCTCGAAGTCCGCCTCGAGCCGCTGCTTGAGGCTGGCGAAGCCATCCCCGGCCGCGTCCGGGATGGTGGAGAAGAGGACGACCTTCAAGGGCCTCGGCGCTTGAGGTTCGGGGTCCGAGGACCCCGAACATGCGCACAGGGTCAGCGCGAGGGCGCAGGGCAAAGCTCTCCAATGCACGACGAGACTCCGGTGGAGTGAGGGGGAGCCGCCCCGCACGGCTGCGGGCACGGCATGAACGTGCAGCCTACCACATCCCCCTCCCCTCGCCTCGGCCTCGCGCCCTGTCTGCGCTTGTTCCCCCGAGCAAGCCGCCACTTTCTCAATTTCAGATCCATTGATTCCACCACCCGGACTCACAGCCACAAGGGATTGCGCCTGCACATCAGGGAACAGAACTCCGGCGAGCGTCGCGAGCCTGACAGCACCAGCCACAAAACAGACGCTCCTGGCTTGTTTCCAAATCACAAACAGACGCATAACGACATCGCCACTCGTAAATCATATCACCACCCACAAGAAGGAGCGAAGTCATGCTTGGAACCCTCACTCGAATCATGGGGTTGGCCTCACTGCTCTTCGTGTTCAGCCCCGCGGAAGCGGCCGTCGAGAAGAAGGTCATTCACATGACCGTCTATAGCGAAACCGGCGAGAGCGCGGCCTTCCGCGCCATCGACGGCCAGCCTGTGAGCGCCACCAACGACACGCTGAAGCTGTCCTACCGCATCGTCCCGGAAGTCATCGGCGAGGACACGGTCCGATACACCATCTACAACGGCTTTGACCTCGAGTCCGCCGCTCCCGTCGAGGTCATCGAAGCGCGGGCCGATGGCAAGATTCACCACGGCCTCCGCGCGGCCTTCAGGGTCTCGGTGACGACCATCGAGATGCAGTCCCTGGACGTGAACCCGCTCGAAGCGCCGTCCGCGAGCGAGAAGGCCCGCTGTTGCGTGTCGTGTGGCGGATGGCGCTACTGCTGCACGCCCTCCTCCGGCTACTGCTGCACCGTCACCACGTCCTGCCGGAGCTGCCGCGTCTGCAACTGAGCCGCTCCGTCACGCCTGGGCCCGATGACGGCCTCCGCGCGAGGGCTCTTCCCTTCCGCGGAGGCCGGAACACGGTGCCCAAGCGTAGCCAGCGCGTGCCTGACACCGCGACGCTCGGCCCTGCAATCCGTTCGTCTCAGGGGTCGGCCAGCTGTGGCGGGACGTCAGGAACGGAGCGCCGATTTCGTCCGCGGCGCCGGACCGCGAATAGGGGACGACCGCATGGAGCTCTCAACGCAAGAAGTCGACCGGTTTATCGAAAATGGATTCGTCCGGCTGGACCACGCCTTCCCGCGCGAGCTGGCGGATGCAGGGCGTGCGCTGCTCTGGCGTGACACGGGCTGTGCTCCAGATGAGCCAGCGACGTGGAGACAACCTGTTGTCCGGCTCGGCGACTACACACAAGAGCCCTTCCGGCTCGCCGCGAACACACCCCGGCTGCATGGAGCCTTCGACCAGTTGGTCGGCCCCGGGCGCTGGCTTCCCCGAGGCAGCCTGGGCACATTCCCCATCCGCTTTCCCAGCATGGATGCGCCAGGGGATGACGGCTGGCATGTCGATGCCAGCTTCCCGGGCGACGACCCCAGCTCCTTCTTCTCCTGGCGGATCAATGTGAGCTCGCGCGGGCGGGCACTGTTGATGTTGTTCCTCTTCTCCGATGTGGGCGAGGACGACGCCCCAACCCGCCTCCGCGTAGGCTCGCACCAGGACATCGCCCGCCTCCTCGCCCCCGAAGGCGAGGAGGGGCTGTCCTTCATGGAGCTCGCAGGCAAGCTGGACGCGTCTGCCCATCGCGAGCTCGCGTTCGCCACGGGTGAGGCCGGTACCGTCTACCTGTGCCACCCCTTCCTCGTCCATGCCGCCCAGCCTCACCGAGGGACCCGCCCGCGCTTCATGGCCCAGCCGCCGCTCCTCCCCGCGGGCCCCTTCCAGCTCGCACCGCAGGATGGCAAGGACTCACCAGTGGAGCGCGCCATCCGCCTGGCGTTGGCCCGCACCGCGTGACGGGATGGGCGCGCCAAGACGCCCAGGCCGCCAAGTCCAGTCGTCAACGCTTGGCGCCGGACACGAACTTCAGACGAATGCGAACTGAATGACAGCCATAGAGTCCTCGCGGCTCCGGGCTCCGGAGCCGAGGCGCTTCGCACACCACCCCAGGTGCAAAGCGCCCGCAATCCCCTCTTGCGCGAGGAGCACGTCATGTCTGGCAATTTCGTATCCCGTGGACTGGCCCTGCTGGGCCTCTGTGGAGGGCTGAGCGCCCTGGGAGGCTGTGGCGGCCTCGAGCCCGGCGCCACACAACCCGAGCCCCTGGGCACGGCGGAAGGCGCCGCCATCGTCACCCAAGTCACCGAGGGCACCTATGTCATCCGCTCGGTGGCGACCCAGAAGTGCGTCGACGTGGCCTCGTCGAGCACGGCGGACGGCGCCAAGGTGCAGCAGTGGGATTGCAACGGCACCAATGCCCAGCGCTTCCGCGTCACGCCCACGTCCGGCGGCTACTTCAGCATCATCAACGTGAACAGCAACAAGGGGCTCGACATCACGGATGCGAGCACGGCGGAGAACGCTCGCGTCCAGCAATGGACCTACAGCGGCGGCGCCAACCAGCAGTTCCGCTTCGTCAGCCAGGGCGGCACCGAGTTCAGCATCCACGCGCGCCACACCGACATGGCCGTGGACCTGTACTGGGGCAACACGGCGAACGGCACGGAGCTGGTTCAGTACCCCTATATCGGTGGCACGAACCAGCGCTGGACCTTCGACCGGGTGGATGGTGGTAACAACGGCACGGGCCTGGCGGCGATTCTCAGCGAGGCCACCTTCAACGCCATGTTCCCGAACCGGAACACCTTCTACACGTACAGCGCACTGATTGCCGCCGCGAGCACCTTCCCCGAGTTCGCGAACACAGGCACCCTGGAGACGCGCAAGCGCGAGGTGGCGGCCTTCTTCGCGAACACCGCGCACGAGACAGGTAACTTCGTCTACGTCGAGGAGATCAACCAAGGCGAGTACTGCGGCACGTGGGGCCCGCCGGGTTGCTCCTGCGCTCCGGGCAAGCGCTACTACGGGCGCGGCCCCATCCAGCTGACGTGGAATGGCAACTACTGCGCCGCCGGGAACGCGCTGGGCCTGCCGCTGCACACCAATCCGGACCTCCTGGCGCAGGACCCGAACGCCTCCTGGCGCAGCGCCTTCTGGTTCTGGACCACGCAGGCTGGCGCCGGCACCATGGCCGCCCACCGCGCCATGGTGGAGAACCAGGGCTTCGGTGAGACCATCCGCGCCATCAACGGCGCAGTGGAGTGCAATGGCCAAAACCCGGGCCAGGTCCAGAGCCGCATCAACAACTACCTCCATTTCACGAACATGCTGGGCGTGAGCCCTGGCGACAACCTGGGCTGCTGAACCCATACACAGGTGGGGAGAGTTCGCACCCCTCCCCAGAAGCCGGGCGGACCTCCTGTTCCAGGCCCGCCCGGCTCCACCACTCGCATTCCGCGCGCCCATGGGCCTGAAGCCAGGCAGCCCCCTGCCCCGGCTCGGCCCGCGATTCCAGGACGTCCCCTCCCCTCGAACCGTCCTGGGGCGCTCCGGACCACGCCCACTTCAAAACGCAGCATGCGGACCGGCGGCTTCGCTGTCTTTACCTCCGGAGAGGTACGGGCATCGGGCGCTGCGTCATGCGGGTGCGTTCCGCCCCATTCCATTTATTGGAGCTTTTGGGCATACCACCCGGGAGGTACAGACCTCCTCGCTGATCGCTGACAACCTCGCGAGGTAATGCGAAGGGCCCTTTGCGTCGAACTCGTGGCATCGGTTCCGAAGGAGCACACATCAACGCATTAAAACCGAGAGCGGGCACCACGAACCCGACGAGGTGAGGGGATGAACTTTCCAACATGGGAAGTCGAATTGGCGCTGCATGCGCGGATCATTCACAACGATTCGGTGGCCTCAGAGGACGTGTTCCGGGTGTTCATGGACCCCATCATCAGAGTCCTGCGGAACGAGCTGCACTGTCAGCGCGATGACGCTCACGACTCGGCCGTTGACGCGGTGTTCTATTACCTGCGCAACCCCGAACGCTTCGACAGCCAGAAGCGGCTCTCCACCTACCTGACGCAGATCGCCAAGCGGCGGGCCCAGGACCGGCAGCGCTCCAGCCAGGCACGGATCCGGAGAGAAGAGAAATTCGGTGGCGAATTCGAACTTTGGCGTCCGAATCCGAAAGAGGTGATGGAGAGGTCCGTGGAGGCCCGCGACACCGTGCGAAGACTGGAGCAAGTCAAGCTGCGCAAGGAGGAGAACAAGCTCCTCGAGCAGATGCTCCTGGGGGAGAAGTGCTCTCGGGTCCTGGGCGAGGTGCTCGAACTCAAGCCCATGCCGGAGCGGGAGCAGCGGCAGGAGGTGAAGCGGCACAAGGACCGGCTCATGAAGAAGTTGGTGCGCATTGGAAAGGAGAATTCCGATGACGAATCCTGAATGGCTTGAGTTGGCGGCCCGGCGCAGCAAGAGCGAAGCCTGGATGCTGGGCCACGCGTTCGAGAAGTACCGGCAACTCGAAGGCATGTCGGAAGAGGGGCTGGCCAAGGAGCTGGGATGCTCCGTGGAGACGCTGAACTGGATGGCCTTGTGCCGCCGTCCGGAGGGTGAGCGCTTCAAGGAGCAGGCAATCGCCATCGCACAGCGGCATGAGGTGGACGCCTTCCTGCTGGTCCAGGTGCTCGGCCGACTGAAGATCGTCGAGTCCTTCCGGGAGTCCTCCGTGGATGGCTCCGCGCAACAGGGCGGCATGTTGATGGCAGCCCAGGACCGCGAGCGGGACGACGAGTCCGAGTCATGACCGAGCTCTGGCTGAGAGAGGCGGTCGCGGCCTCGGGGCTTCCGCCTCCGACGTCATATCCCCGGAACCTCGCGCGGGATGCGGGGATGGAGCTGCCGGAGCTCGTCACGATGGTGGTCTTGAAGGGGCTGACGTCTGCGTCCGTCGCGAGCTGGCTCACCCGCATGGGCATCGACCATTCGGTCCCGTCAACGTCCCGCCGGTTCCGGGGCTGCATGGTCGCCAACAAGGGCCGCGCGCTGCTGTTTCGTGACAGCAATGACAATGAAGACGAGCAGCGCTTCACGCTCGCGCACGAGGTCTCCCACTTCGTGCTCGACCACCTGATGCCGCGGGCTCGGGTGCTCAAGAGATATGGTGCGTCGTTCCTGGCGGTGCTCGACGCGCTCCGCCCCCCGACCCGCGCGGAGCAGCTCGCGCTCGCGTTGGACCAGCTTCCCATCGGCATCCAGGTGAAGTTGATGGAGCGGGACGCGGCGGGCGTCATCCAATCAGGCAGTGTGGCACAAGCGGAGTGGCGCGCGGACCGGCTCGCGTTCGAGCTGCTGGCCCCCGCCGATGTCGCCTATCCCTATCTGAAGTCGGTGAATGCAGAGAGCGGCCCGTCCCAGCTCGCCGCCCGGTTCGGGCTGCCCCTGCGACACGCGCGGACCTACGCCAGGATGCTCACGCGTCGAGAGCGGGTCGATGCGAGCTCGGTGGTCCAATTTCATCGGTGAAGCTGGGAGGCAGGCATGGCTGGTGGTTCCCCCTTCGAGGGCGACGCAGAGTTCGTGGGCGACGAGGACTTTCGCAAAGCCTTTGGCGAGGACCTGGACAGGACGCTCGATATCGACACCTGGTCCCAGGGGTTCGACATCGCGGACATCATGGAGCAGTTCCGGTCGGAGATTGCCGGTGCCGTCGACAAGGAGGGGCGCGCGCGAGCCCTCATCCGTGAAGAGGTGTTTCCAATCATCGCGACACGGCCGGGCGCACCGGCGGGCTCGGGCGTCTACCCGACCACCGCGGACGAATTGGAAACCATCCACAACGGCCTGCTCTTCACCGGCAAGGTCGAGGCAGTCTACGGCAACACGACCAGCCACGAGAGCCTGCCGCTGGGCATCACTCAGCTCGGAATCGCCTTGGTGGGCTATGGAGGCACGTCGGGCACCTTCTCCCAGCGCCTGTTCCGCAAGGAGATGACACAGCAGAGCGCCGACCCTGTTCAGGAAGCCATCGCCAGCATCAACCACCGGATGCGCCGCTCGACAGGCCCACGGCATGACACGCTGTCGAAGCTGGCCCGGCGCGGCATCCGAACGTATGCCGAACGGGCGGTTCTCGTGGAGAAGGCCACCGCGGAGTGGCGCATCGGACATGGCAACCCCTGCGCCTATGAGCTGCTGTCCGGCTCCGGCTACCGCAGGCTGCTCGTGGCCTCACTGGAACTGCTCCGCCAGCTCATCCAGCAACACCAGAAGTTCGTCTTCGTCACCAGTGAGATGGAGCAGCGCGGCTACCTGACGCTGGGCTATGCGCTGCGGGCGGGCGAGTACATCATCATCGATACGCTGGAAGGCTTCGGAGAGCGCGTCGTCAACCGGTGGGAGTACGAAGGCGACAGCTCACGGCTGGCGAAGGCCTTCGTGGACCAGTGCTGCCCGAACGTCGTGTGTGGCGTGTTCCGCGCTTCCGAGCGCACGCCACCGCTCACGTTCTATGCACATCGGGAACACGCCCACCTCGCGGTGCGCGTGGCCATGGCCGACAGCATCCTCCGTCCGGAGCGAGGCTTCCCCATGCTCCTCGATGTGGCAGAGACCGCGTGCCGCAGCGCGTTTGGCGCGGACGGCTTCCTGGGGCTGGTCCACGACGCCTATGCGCAGGCGGGAGCCAACCTCGAGTACTTCACCGACCGGATCAAGAGCAGGTAGGAGGAGAATGAGCATGGCTGATGAAGGCAGGGGGCAGCGCTCTTCCGAGGCAGGGACGTTCCGGGGCCCCGCGCCCCACTCCGCGCAGGCGCCGGGCAAGTCCGCGCCAGGGCAGGAAGCCGCAGCTGGGCGAAGAGCCCCGCCGGGCAGCGCGCCCCCTGGAGGCGCCATGAGGCCCCAGATGGGGGCCGTTCCCGGGCGGCCTGGAGCCGCCCCGTCGAATGGAAGACCTCCCCCGCCGGGCCCCAGCACCGCGAATGGCATGGGTAGGATGCCCTCGCCCAGTCCCGCCAACGCCACGGCTCGACCGCTCCCCCAAGCCAATGTGCAGCACCGGGCCGCCACCAAGCCCCACGCGCCGGGCATGAACGGCAAGGCCCCCTTTCCCGCCCCACCCGCGCAGCCGCCAGCGGAGGGGACGTTCCAGCAGACGCCTGCGCAGACCCTCCAGGCGCTGGATGCGCTCAAGCAGCAGATCCGCTCCAACGCCCAGCTGGAGCCCGAGCTGGAAACCGCGGTGGGCTTCACCCACTTCGATGTGTCATCCAGCCAGGACAACCTCATCACCGTCCTGCTGACGCGCGAAGACCTGCACCAGCTCGCATCCCAAACGCTGGTGCGGGTGAAGTCCCGCGAGGACGAGCGTGCCTATCTCGGCGTGGTGGTGCGAGGGCCCTTCGCGGAACCCAACGCGGTGCCCGCCAACTCCACCATGGCCATTGGCGTCGTCACCCATGGCAAGAAGCTCGCGTACACCTTCGACTATCACGGCCGTGCGGAGATCGAGCTCGTCGGCGAGGAGGTCGACGGCGTCCTCAAGCCCCCTCGCTTCCGTCCCCGGCCGCAGAGCCCCGTCTTCCTCCTCAATGACGAGGAGAGCAAGCGCGTGCTGGGAACCGCAGGAGACCTGTGCCTGGGGCTCGTCGTGGGCTACGAGAAGATGGAGGCCCGGCTCAATCCCCGCGACAAGGCCATCCTCCCGCGACACACCGGCATCATCGGGACGACGGGCGGGGGCAAGTCGACCACGGTCGCCACGCTCATCCACCGTGCGCAGCAGCAAGGCATCGCCACCATCGTCTTCGACGTGGAAGGTGAATACACGCACGTGGACAAGCCCACGGACCATCCCGCCATGCTCGAAGCGTTGAAGCGGCGGGGGCAGCGGGCCGAGGGCGTCAAGGACCTGCACATCCACCACCTCGTCGGCCGCGAATGCCTCAACCCACGGCACCGGAACAAGCGCATCTTCTCCCTGCAGTTCTCCAGCCTTTCGCCCTATGCGCTCGCCGAGATTCTCGAGCTGTCGGACGCGCAGCAGGAACGCTTCCTCAAGGCGTACGACGTCACCAAGCTGCTGCTCGAAGACTGCAAAATCTATCCAACGACCGAAGAGGAGCGCAGCGAGGCGTTGGAGGTGGATGAGCTGACGACGGGCTATCCGAAGATGACCATCGACCACGTCCTGGACGTGATCAACGCGTACATCTACAGCCTCGGTCATGAGGGACGCGCCGAAGCCCGTGCGACGATGACGCGGCCCGCGCCCCGGCGGCGCACATCCGCCGCCGACAAGAGCGAGGAGAAGGACGACGAAGCCGAAGAGACGCCCGTGGCGCCTTCCCGCAGCGTCTTGCTCCAGACCGAGTTCAAGAATCACTTCGGCAAGGTGATTGGCCGCGTCATGGCCAATCCGAGCCGGCACGAAGTGAGCTGGAGGACCCTGGCCAGCAAGCTGCGGGGACTCCGGCGCCTGGGCATCTTCGACGTCGGGAACACGCAAGGCGTCGCCTACGACGCCATGCTCACGCCCGGCCGCGTCTCCGTCATCGACCTGTCCGACACGGACTCGCCGCAGCTCAACAACCTGGTCATCGCCGACATCCTCCGGGGACTCCAGGACGCTCAAGAAGTGCGCTACCAGGAGGCCCACGCGAAGGACGGCGCCGTCACGCCAGTGCTCATCATCATCGAGGAGGCGCACGAGTTCCTCTCCGCCAGGCGCATCTCCCAGATGCCCGTGCTCTTCGAGCAGGTGGCGAAGATTGCCAAGCGGGGCCGCAAGCGGTGGATGGGGCTCGTCTTCGTCACCCAGCTCCCGCAACACCTCCCCAACGAGGTGCTGGGCCTCATCAACAACTTCGTCATCCACAAGATCGCGGACAGCTCCGTCATCGCCCGCATGCAGAAGGCGGTGGGCAGCATCGATGAGGGACTCTGGAACCGCGTGTCGCGGCTCGCCCCCGGTCAGGCCCTGGTGTCGTTCAGCAACTTCACCCGCCCGCTGATGGTCGCGGTGGACCCCGCCCCCGTGAAGCGGCTGCTGGTGGAGTGAGCCGCGCCCGCGTTTCGTCCCCCCAACATCCCGACGGCGGGGAGACTGGACGCGCCTTCTGGCTCTGGCCAGATAGCGGACATGGACCGACTCATGATGGCAGCCGGCGCGGCCCTCGCCTCCCTGGTGCTGGCCGCCTGTCACGCGGCCCCCCAAGGCGACGGCGTGGGCTGCGCGCAGGTGCTGGTGTTCGCCCGGCCTTCGTCCGGCGACTCCGAGTGCCGGAGCTTCTCGACGCCCTGCGATGTCCCCGAGGGCTACGTCGAGTGCTGTGGCGGCCTCTACGGCGGCTGCGTGTCACCAGGGACGCAGTGCGTGGACGACCCGCTGGACGCCTGCTCCCCGGGCATGGGAGCGGCCGATTGCCCCGGCATCTGCCAGTAACGGCCGCGGGCCTTCCACGGACTACTTCTTCTCGTTCTCACCAGAGGGCTTCGCGGCGTCCTGCCCTTCCCGCTTCCGGTACCCCCAGGTGGAGCTCCACATGCCCGGACCGGTGAAGATGACGGTGATGAGCGTCATCACCGCGGCGCCAACGAGAATCTCGAGAAACATTCCGCGTACTCCCCTCCGCACACCGTGCGTGCGGTAGGCCACGAACCCACCGCATTCGGAGTCATGCCGCAACACCTCTCCAGAAGCAATGCGCGAGGGGCCCTGTAGCCATCCGCGAACACCGTGCCCGCCTGCCCGGCTGCGTCCGCGCGGCGCTGGGGTACGCTGCCGCCCCCATGCCTCCTGCCCCTGCTCCCGCGCCGCGGCGCTTCGCGCGCTTCCGTGCCACCGCTCTGCTCGGTGCCTTCCTGTCCCTGTCCGGTTGCGAAGGACGTGGGACGCCGCCCGGCCCGGATGCGCCGTGTGTGGGCCTGGACTGCGGCATCCCCCAGCCGCCCGATACCGCGCCGGAGGGCAGCATCCGTATCGCGGCCTTCAACGTGCAGCGCTTCTTCGACACGGTGTGTGACTCCGGCGCCTGCGGCGGCAACAACTACGAGGCCCTGCCCACCCCTTCCGAGTTCGGGCTCCAGGCAGACCGGCTCGCCGCCGCCATCTCGCGGCTGGACGCGGACGTGGTGCTCCTCTCGGAGGTGGAGACGCAGGCCTCGCTCGACGCGCTCACCGCGCGGCTGCCGCGCTTCGCCTACTCGGAGCTGGGCGAGACGGGCACCCCCGCGTCCGTGGACGTGGCCGTCCTCTCCATCCATCCCATCACCGAGGTCCGAGGCCACCGAGACCGCGTGCTCTGGCGGCCGGATGGCTCGGCGACGCGTTTCTCGCGGGAGCTGCTGGAGGTCCACCTGGACGCCGACGGCAAGCAGGTCATCACCTTCGCCGCCCACTTCCGCTCCAAGTCCAGCGACGACCCAGGCCGCCGCTTCGCGGAGGCGGCGGCGGCGCGGGACATCATCGCGAATGCGGCCCAGGCGGCCCCCGGCGCGCTGGTGGTGCTGGGGGGAGACCTCAATGATGTGCCGGGCTCTCCGCCGATAGACGCGCTCGAACGCGACGGCGCGCTGCTGCGCGTCGCCAGCGACCGGCCGGACGAAGAGACGTGGACGTACTCGTACTACGGGGACCGGCAGGCCATCGACCACCTCTACCTGGCGCGAGGTGGCGGCACATACGTCCCGGGCTCCTTCCGGACGGCGAGGGACGCCCGGTCCAACGGCTATGGTGGCTCCGACCACGCCGCCATCTACGCGGACTTCCTGCCCGCGCCCTGAGTGAGCGCGGAGCCCCCAGCAGGGGCTCCAGCGCCGGGCGCGCGCCTCATGCCGCGGGGATCGCCTGGATGTCCAGCTCGATGTCGATCTTCTCGCCGACAAGCCACCCGCCATTGTCGAGCGTCTTGTTCCAGCGGATGCCGTAGTCGGTGCGGTTGATGGTGGTGCGCGCCGAGTAGATGAGCCGCGTGCTGCCCCACGGGTCCTTCGACGTGGCGGTGTGCCGCGCCTCGAAGGCCACCGGATGCGTGACGTTGCGGATGGTGAGGTCGCCCAGCAGGCGGAAGCTGGCACCGCCCGTGGGCTCCACCTGGGTGCTCCGGAAGATGAGGCGGGGCGCGCCCTCGGCGTCGAGGAAGTCCGGCGAGCGGAGGTGCGCGTCGCGGTCCGAAGCGCCGGTGTAGATGCTTCCTGCCTCCACCACGACCTCCACCGCCCCCTGGAGGGGCTGCTCGGGGTTCACTCGGAGCGTTCCGGAGAAGCGCTCGAAGCGGCCGTGGACTCGCGCCACCACCATGTGGCGGGCAACGAAGAGGACGGAGGAGTGCGCGGGGTCGATGTTCCAGGTGCTGATGGACATGGGGAGGCGCTCGGCGGAGAGGGGGCGGGGGGATGAAGCGACGCGAGCCCGGGGGCTCGGCAAGCGACCCTGCCTAGATAATGACCTGCTCACTGAAATTCCATGCACCCGGCGTGACGAGCGCTCCATGCGGCCCTGCCCCGTACACACCATGGCAGTCTGGAACTCGCGACGTCCCCTGCGCGAAGGAGGATGAACGCGAGATTCAGGGTTCACGCCGCTGCCATTTTGCGTGTGAGCTGAAATGGGAGGATTCTGCTTTCAAGGCCAGGCCAGGGGGAGCCGAACCATGTGACAAGCGCTCCTTTCCGCACCGTGGCCCCGCCGCCTCGACCTGGAGCCACGTCATCGCATGCGGATTGCCGTCATCGCCACGTACACGCACCCCACCCGGCTGCGCATCAAGGAACCGTCCATCATGCAGTCCTCCGTGCCGGAGCTCATCGCCGGCCTGTGCCCCGAGCACGCGGAGGTGGAGATCTTCAACGAGAAGGAGCGCGACATCCCGCTGGACCGGCATTGGGACCTCGTCTTCTTCTCCTATCTGCACGCCTACTACGAGCACACCAAGGTGCTCTCCACCCTCTTCCGTCAGCGCGGCATGACGACGGTCGCCGGGGGCCGCCACGCGAGCTACTTCCCCGACGACGCCCTGCAGTACTTCGACGCCGTCGTCACCGGCGAGCCCGAGGCCAACGTCCCCGCCCTCATCGAGGACTTCGAGAGGGGTCAGCTCCAGCCGCGCTACCAGCGCCCGCCGCTCGGCCCGGCCGCCATCCGGCCGTCGCGCTACGACCTCATCGACTTCACGCACAACACGCTGCGCCTGCCCGGCATCGAGGCGTCTCGCGGCTGCCCCTTCTCCTGCAACTTCTGCGTGCTCACCGGCAACGAGCGCTACCGCTACCGCCCCGTCGCCGATGTCATCGACGAAATCCAGACGCACATGCACTGGAACCCCAACTTCCTGGGGTTGATGGACGACGCCTTCGTCTTCCTCGACAACAACCTCGGCGGCTCGCCCAAGTACCTGCGCGAGCTGTGCGAAGCGCTCATCCCGCTCAAGAAGACCTGGGGCTGCGCCCTCACGTTCAACGTCCTCAAGGACGAGTCACTGGTGAAGCTCATGGCCAGGGCGGGCTGCCGCTACGTCTACACCGGCCTGGAGTCCCTCAACCCCGACTCCCTCAAGGCCATGAACAAGGGCCAGAACAAGCTGAGCGAGGTGGACGCCGTCATCCGCCGCGTCTTCTCCGCCGGCATCCTCCTCTCCTTCGGCCTCATCGTCGGCTCGGACGGAGATACCCACGCGTACCTGGAGAAGCTCCCCGAGTACCTCGCCGACCTCCAGTACTTCTCCATCACCTTCCTGGGCATCGTCTGCCCGTATCCGGAGACGCCCTTCTTCCGCGAGCTCCAGGCCGAGGGCCGGCTGCTGCCGGGCACCGTCAGCCGCGACTACGACGGCTATACGCTCTGCCACCGCCCGCGGAACCTGCACCCGTCCGAGGTGGTCGAGCACTTCCACCGGCTGTGCGGCCAGCTCGGCAGCCTGCCCAACATCGCCCGCCACTACTGGTCCAAGCTGATGATGAGCGGCATGCCCCGCTACAAGCAGACCATCCTCTTCTCCGGGCCCGAAATCGTGAGCATCCGCAACCCGGTGAAGAATCACGCCCGCCGCTACATCGCCGGCCAGGACGCGCTGGAGTCCTGGGACACTCAACAAATGGCCCAGCTGGGGCTCCAGCCGCAGCGGCTCACCTGAGCATCGCCGCGGGCCGCCGCTCCGGAACGTCCAGGGGCGCGAGCTCCAGCCGCTCCACGCGCCGCAGCTCCGCGCGTGCGTCGATGTCGGTGAAGATGTCCCGCGCACGGGCCAGCAGCTCCGTGCGCCGGTGCGGCAGCGCCGCCGCCGCGTCCAGGTAGGCCACGCCTGTCTCCCAGCGGTTGGGCGTGGCCTCCAGCACCGCCAGCGCGCGATTGAACAGCGGCTCCGCGGCACTGGCCCCGCGCTTCAGCGCCTTCGCGCGCGCCGCGACCCGCATGGCCGGGCCGCGCAGGTATGGGTAGAGCGTCCCCAGGGCACGCGCCTTGAGCGAGCAGCGGCGGTAGATGGCCCAGAGCTGCTCACGCGGCACGGAGACGGCGCCCTGCTCCAGGGCGAAGAGCGCGCCCTCGGCCGCGTCCACCAGGCCAATCTGGAGGAAGGGCACCAGCACGTGGTAGCGCCACAGCGCCTCATCGGCGCGCACCGCCATCAGCGCCGCCTCCTCCACCTGATGCTCGCGCACCGCCACGTTGACCAGGTGGTTCAGGCTGGCGCACTGGTTGGCAAGGTCCTGCACGTCGATGCTGATGCGCAGCCCCTCCTCCAGCTCCGCGCACAGCTCCCCCACGTCTCCATCGCCGCGCAGGTAGCGGCACATGGGGACCCAGGCATGGGACCAGCCCTGGTGCATCAGCGCGTTCAGCTCCACGCCCACCTGCCCCATCTCCCGGAAGGCGCGCTCGGCATCCTCGAAGCGTGAGGACAAGAACTGGCTGGTGGCCAGCATCATCAGCCCCGTCTGCACCTCCCACATGTCCCCGACCTGCCGCAGCAGCGCCACCGCCTGCTCGCCGTACTCCGAGGCCCGGGCTTGGGCGTTGGTGAAGATGGCCTGCGTGGCCAGCCGGCTCAGCGCCACGCCTTCGGCCGCCGCGTCTCGCGAGCGGCGGGCATGCTCCAGCGCGCGCTGGCACCAGTGCTCCGAGCGCCACACCAGCCCGGAGCCGAACAGCAGCGAGCCGTAGTAGCTGCTCGCCAGACTGAGGCCGTACTCGCTGCGCGAGCGCTCCGCCATCGTGGTGGCCACCAGCGTGGCCCACGTGAGCTTCCCGATGTCCGCGAAGTAGTAGATCTTGATGAGCGAGATGAGCGTGGACAGCTGCTTCAGGTACAGCGGCAGCCGCGCGCCCAGCGGCCGGGCCAGCCAGGGAAAGAGGCCGTAGAGCAGGTGCAACCCCATGGCCAGCATCGAGCGCACCGCCAGCGCCGGCATGCTCCGCGGCATCGTGCGCCCCATGAGCTCCAGCGCCGTCTCCAGCTCCTGGATGGCGCGCGTCGACTCGCCCTTCTCCTGGTGGGCGCGGCCCAGCCCAAGGTGTATCTCCGCGCGGCGCGCCTCCTCCTCCGCGTCCGCCAGGCACTGCTCGAACATGTGGATGGCGCCCGCGTAGTTGCCCGCGCGGAGCAGCGTCTCCGCCAGCTCCTGCATCACCGTGCGCGTCTTGCTCAGCACCTCCTCGGGATCCAGCACCACCGTGCCGCCGAGGATTTCCATCGCGCGGTTGTAGTGGTGGACCGCGTCGTCGTTGGCGTACTGCTCGCGCGCGCTGCGCGCCGCCATCAACGTGTACTCCAGGCCCTTCACCTCGTCGTTCCCCGCCAGCGAGTGGTAGGCCAGGATTCCCGCGGACTTGACGGGCTTGTCCCCCGCACGCGCCTCGATGAAGCGCGCCATGCGCCGGTGCAGGTCCTCGCGCGCCGACACCAGCAGCGTGGTGTACGCCACGTCACGGATGACGATGTGCTTGAAGATGCAGGTGAAGGGCTCCTCCAGCTCCAGCAGGATGAGCCCCAGCCGCGTCAGCGTGTCGATGGCTTCGCGGATGCGCTCCCGCGACACGGAGCCGGGGGCCAGCGCCGCCACCGCCTCCAGCGTGAAGATGCGGCCAATCACGGAGGCCACCCGCACCACCAGCTTCTCCGTCTCGGTGAGCAGGTCGATGCGGGCCAGCACCACGTCCTGGATGGAGTCCGGCAGCTCCAGCCCCTGGAGGCCCCGCTTGAGCTCCAGCCGCTCCGCGCCCGGCGCCACCGGCCCCAGGTACCCCTTCTCCACCATCCCCTGGACGATGGACTCGGTGAAGAACGGGTTGCCCTGCACCTTGGCCAGGAGCAGCTCCTCCAGCGCCGTGTCCGGCGTCTCCATGCGCAGGTGCAGCCGCAGCAGCGCCCGCGTCTCCTCGTCATCCAGGCTGGACAGGTCCAGCCGGTGCAGCCCGGGCAGCCCCTTGAAGCTCTTGAGGTGCTCCGCCGGCCGCATCGTCACCAGCAGCGTCAGCCGCAGCGGAGCCAGCCGCGCGGCGACGTACTCGATGAGGTCCACCGAGATGTTGTCCGCCCAGTGCAGGTCCTCGAAGAACAGGAGCACCGGCGCCTGGCGCGACAGCTTCTCCAGGAGCTGGAAGATGACCTGGAAGACCTTCTGGTTCTTCCGCCGGGCATCGATGCCGCGCGTGAGCGGAGACTCCTCCACGGGCAGGCCGAGGACGCCGGCGAGCACCGGCACCCACTCCGGGCCGGTGTCCTCCAGGCCCGCGAAGCCCTGGCGCAGGCGCGCCATCTGCGCGTCCACGTCGTCGCCGTCATGCAGGCCGAAGAGCTGGACCAGCACCTCCTTCCACGGAAAGAAGGGGGTGAACATCTCGTACGAGTAACAGATGCCGTAGAGGCTGCGCGCGCCGCGAGCCTCCGCCAGTTCGACCACCTTCGCGCCAAGGCGCGACTTGCCGATGCCTGCCTCGCCCGAGACCACGCAGACGCGGCCGTGGCCCTGGAGCGACGCATCCACGGCCTCGCGCAGCGTGTCCAGCTCGCGCCTGCGGCCGACGATGTCACCCTTGCCTTTGAGGAACAGGCTGCGCCGCACCTCCGCCGTGAGCCGGTAGACGGGAACGGTGCGCGAGACGCCCTTGAGCCGCGCGTCCTCCACGAACTCGCTGGTGAAGCCGCCCTGGTGCAGCTTGCGCTCCGTCTGGGCGTCGATGTGGACGCCGCTGCCCTGCCCGTGCGTCATCAGACGGGCGGCCATGTTCACCACCTCGCCCAGCGCGGAGTAGCCCTTGCGCCAGGGCGAGCCCATGTCGCCGAAGTACGCCGGCCCGGTGGCGATGCCAATCTGCAGCGCGTCCACGAAGGGGAAGGCCTCGCGCTCGCGCATGAGCTTGCACGCCAGCCGGCAGGCCAGCACCTCCTTGCTCTGCTGCGCGGTGGGCGCGCCGAAGATGACGTAGAGGACGTTCCCCTTGTCGGTGAAGTCCGTCATCAGCAGCACGCCACCGTGGTGCGCGCTCTCCCGCTGGACGAACTCGTAGAAGGCGTTCAGCTCGCGGGTGAAGTCCTCTGCGCGTGGCGAGGCGTGGGCGCCGCCGAAGCGGAGGAAGAGGCAGGTGACGTCGCGGAAGTCACCGCTGTACTCCTGGTGCGCCGTCGTGATCTTGGTGAAGAGCACCGGGTGCAGCAGCATCGAGCACCGGGCCACCAGCTCCGGCCCCGAGGGTGGCGCGACGGCGGGCGCCGGTGGCGCGCTCAGCGGCGCGGACGGCTCCAGACGAAAGGCGCCGTCACGCGCCACGCCCTGGCGGACGGGCTCGGGCAGCAGGGCCCACGCCTCCGGGCTCAGCAGCACCTCGCCCACGGTCGCGCGCTTCTCCGCCGCCACCGCCTGCGCCAGCGGCTGGCCGATGAGCGCGGGGTGCATCCACAGCCCCGTGGCGCCCAGCACCACGCGGTGGGCCTCGCCAGCCCCAATGCCGATGCGCGACGACACGCTGAAGCGCTGCCCCAGCAGCTCCAGCTGGGCGAAGCGCGACAACCGCTCCTGCACGTCCAGCGCGCACCGCGCCGCGCGTCGCACCGCGCCCGAGGCCCCCGTGGCGGCCTCTTCCTCGAAGCACGCGAGGATGGAGTCGCCGGCGAACTGGTAGATGTCGCCGCCGTGGTCCCTCACGACGTCGATCATCTCCGTGTAGTAGCTCCTCAGCAGGCGCTGGAGCGCGTCGATGCCCCGCGGCCCCGCGCCACTCAGGCTGACGACGATGGGCGTGAAGCCCGCGATGTCCAGCAGCAGGACGGCGCCTCGCACCGGCTCCACCGGCGGCAGCGCGTGCGGCTCCACATGCGCCAGACGCCGGAGCACGGCGCCAGGGATGTAGGGCGCCACCGTCGCGAGGATGGGGTCGAGGTCCGCCTGAGACATGGCCACGCGCTCAGGACAGGGCGTTGAAGCGAATCCACATGGCGATGACGCCTACCACCGCATAGAAGGCGATCTCCACCGTCTCCGACACCGGCTGCGCCTTCTTCAGCGCGCCCCAGACGTGGACTCCCACCATCCCCGCGCACACCCAGCCGATGAGGTCGAAGATGGCGGGGCCCGGCCGCGACACGAAGCGCGCCGCCGTGAAGATGATGGCCAGCGCCACCGCCCCGAGGCAGCGCCCGAAGTACACCGTGAGGTGGTTGTTCCCCTCCGGTAGCCGCCACCCGAACCAGCGCGCCCACGTCAGGGGCATCAGCAGCAGCGGGAGCGCGAAGACGACCAGGAAGAGCGTGCCGGCGATGACGAGGAACCAGCTGGCGAGCGGATGGTCGGGACTGATCATGATGGCGCAATCGAGACGGCACGGCCCACCCTGTCCGGGTGGCGCCTGCCCGTTCCCCCATGCGCATCATCCTAGACGCTTTGCTCCGGCTACGGCGCGGCCAGACGAAGCGGGTCGCGCACCGCCGCGCGGAGGAACTCCGCCACCCGCTCCAGCGAGTCCGTCCGCTCCAGCTCCGAAGGGAAGCGGCGGAAGGACTCCGGCGGCCCGTAGAGGATGACGGGCTTGCCATAGCGCTGCGCCAGCGCGGCCTCGGACACGGTGCCCGCGCACCCGGGCAGGGCCACCAGCGCGTGCGGCGTGAGGACGTTGATGTGATTCCGGCTGAGCGGATCCATCCCCTGCTCCCCGCTGAACGGCAGGTGCGTGTAGATGGCCAGCTCCACGCTGGGGTTGGGGTAGCCCGAGCGGGGCTTGTACTCCCCGCCCTCCACCGTGCCGGGCACGATGCCGATGGAGACACCGTGCCGGTACTCCACCTGGACGAAGGCGTCCGCCGCCGTCCGCATCACCCCGCCGCCCGCCCCCGTGAGCAGGTCGAAGCCCGCCTCGGCGATCCAGCGCGCCAGCGGGATGACCCGTTCCGCGTGGTCTTCCTGGCCAGAACCGAAGACGCCGATGATCCGCCGTGGCCTGCGCATGGGCTTCGCTCCTTCCCCCGGTATGACGGGCCCGCCCACCAGCTTGTTCCAACCGCGTGCGTCCGTCCTCTCACGACGGTTCATTGCCCCACATTCCCCTCGTGCGGCGTTCACCGATGGAAGCCTGCGCCTCCGGAGCGTGACGGACTGGACGCTTCGCCTGTCAGACCCCCGCTCTACCTTCACGTGCATGCGCCTGGAGGTCGTCCATGTTCGACTGTTGTGGAGGATGTGAGCGCCGCGGGAGCGCCGGTGAGGTCTTCGACTGGTGCGCCAACTGCGAGCTGTCGCTGTGTCCCCGCTGCATGGAGCGCGGCTGCTGCGACAGCGAGCCGGCCGAGTCCGGGCGCGCGGCGCCGCGCTGCCTCCCGGAGCCCCCCGGGGACTGCGACGCCGAGGCGCTGCCGGAGCACTTCGGCGGCCGGTGCTGCACCCTGGCCCGCGCCGTAGCCTGCTCGTGCGCCTTCCACTGGGTCTGTGACCACCACGGCGATCAGCACATCGGCACGCACGACTGAGTCACGCCCCGGAGCTGACATCCGCTGGGAGCGGATCTGCCAAGCCCGAAAGAGACATTGTGAAATGTCACTTTCCGGGCGGGGACCATTTACTCAGTTCCTGAGAGGATGTGAGGATGTGCGTGAGACACGTTTCGTGTCTCGCCCCTGCCTTACGCCCTTTCGAGGAGCCCCCCGTGAGTCCCCCCTTCGCGCGTCCCCGAGAGCTGGCAGTCACCGTGGAGGCGGCCCTCCCCGCCGCCCTTCCCGCGCGGGCCATCGAGGTGGACGTTGGCGTCGCGCTGCCCGTCGCGTTCGGCGGCCTGCGGAAGGTGCTCCGCGCCTGTGAAGAGGCCGCCCCCGCGGCGGTGCGCGGCCTGTCCCTCGCGCATCCCTCCGAATGGAACCGGCTCTTCCCCGGCGCCATCGACGGTGTGCCGGACCTCAGCGACCTGGCGCTGACGCCCTCCGAGCGGAGGCTCCACCGCGAGTCCGAGCAGATGTTCTGGGTCCTCAACGTGGCCGCGAAGGCCATCGTGGAGACGCTGCGCGCCAGTGGCCGCCCCCTGGTCCTCCATGGCGCCGGCGAGTGTGACCTCGTCAGCCTGCGCGCGGTGATGCGGGCCGCGGAGTGGAGCCGGCTGGAGGGGCTGGAGGGCACGCTGCTGCTGACCGGGTGGAACGTGCGCCGGCCGCATGGGGCGGTGGCGTTCGAGGCCCGGCGGCAGGCCTACCTGGATGCGCTGTGCGACCGGATGCGCGCTCCTCGCGTGCCCATGCCGGGGCCAGTGTCCTCCCGGCCGTTGGAGGCCCCCGTGGACCTGGAGGGGCGCTACCTCCAGCTCGCCGTGGACACGGCCCAGGCGCCCGAGACACGCGTGGCCGCGGCCGTCCTCGCCATCCGGAGCTGCTTCTTCACGACGAACTACGAGGGCGCCATGCTGGCCGCCGAGCAGGGCCTGGCGGCGCTGGCGGAGGGCGAGGACGCGACGCTGCCGGGCCGCGTCCTCCAGGCATGGGACACCCTGGACACGGGCTTCAGCACGCCCGCCATCGAGATTGACCGGAGCAGCCTGGGCGACGCGGAGGAGCTGCGGGCCCTGTTCGCCCGCAGCATGGGGGTGGTCCACGTCTACACCGGCGCGCACGACGCGGCCATGGACGCCTTCGGCCAGGGCCTCGCGCGCCGGATTCCGCCCGAGCTGGTGGCGCGGCTCCATATGTTCCGCGCCCTCACGCTGACGAAGCGCTTCGGGCAGCTCCCCAACGCCCGGGCGGAGGTCGAGGCGGGGCTGGACGCGCTGGCGCGAAGCACCTCGCCGGACCGCGCGCTCCAGGAGGGCTGGCTTCGCAACGTCTGCGCGCTCACCTGGTTCCTGGAGCGCAAGCTGGACAAGGCGCTGGTGGAGGAGAAGCTCGCCATGCGCTGCGTGGGCGACCTGCACGACGCCAGCGCCACGCACCTCAAGATCAACCTCATCTCCAACGCCAGCTACCTCCAGGAGACGGCGCGGCAGTTCAGCGACGCCATCTCCACGTGGCGCCGGTTCGAGAAGCTCAGCGAGAGCTGGGGCGTCAACTTCGCCAAGCACCACCGCTACCGGCTGGCGGGGCTGGAGCTGGCCGCCGGCGAGCGCGACGCCGCCGTGGAGCACTTCACCGAGGCCTTCGCCCACGCCGACGCGCTGGGAGACTCCTTCCACCGGCAGGTGATTGCTTCGGAGCTGGGACGGCTCTTCCTCGACGAGCAGCAGCCCGCCACCGCCGTGGACTGGTTCGCCCGCGCCGAGGCACATGCCCGCGCCATTGGAGACCCGCTGAAGACGGCGGAGAGCCTGGCGGGGCAGGTCCTGGCCGCTGGCCGCGCCGACTGGGCACCGGCCCTCTCCTGCGCCGAGGCGAGCACCACGTGGCCCCAGCAGACGGAGGCGCTGAAGACGGCGCTGTCGCGCGGTGACGCGCGGGCCATCCACGCCGCGCTCCCCCGTGCGCGGACGAAGCTCAACCGCCCGTTCGACCCGGTGAACCTGTACTGACGCGCGAGGGGGCGAAGGGCTCGGCGGCGGCGCTGTGGCCGTGCGCCACGAGCTCCGCCAGCAGCGCGCCCGTGCGCGCGCCGGTGAGGATGCCCTGCCCGCCCAGCCCCGTGGCGACGAACGTGCGCGCCATCCCCGGGTGGCGGCCGATGTACGGGCGGCCATCCGGCGTCGCCGCGCGCAGCCCTGCCCACGCCCGGACGAAGCGAGACTCCCGCAGACGGGGCGCCAGCTTCGCCACGGTGGCGCTGAGGTGCAGCAAGCCCGCGGGCGTCACCTGCTCCACGAAGCCCGCGTCCTCTTCCGTGGCCCCGACGACGATCTCCCCCGAGCGCCAGGGCGCCAGGTACGTCGGCCCGGAGACGACGCGCGTCAGGTGCAGTCCCGGCTGGTGCACCACCAGCATCTGCCCCCGCACGGGCTTCAGCGGCAAGGCGGGCAGCCCCTCCACGCCCGCCGACCAGGGGCCCGCGCACACGAGCAGCTGGTCCGCCCTGAGCGTCTCGCCTTCCGTCTGGACCTCGACCCCCGAGGAATGCTCCGCCACGGCGCGCGCGGCCACGCCCAGCCGCGTCCGCACGCCCACGCGCGCCGCTTCCTTCAGCAGCGCGTCGACATAGCCGTCCGTGTCCACCAGGTGGCCGTGCCCGGTCTCGAAGGCGCCGAAGAGCGGCGTGCCTTCCAGGGCGGGCTCCAGGGCCACCAGACTGGCGGCGTCCCGCCACGTCCCGAGCCCCTCCGCGTCAGCCGCGGCCTTCGCCGCCAGCGCGTCGCGCGCCTTCGCGTCCGGGACGATGCGGAGGATGCCTTGGCCTCGCCTGAGCCCGGTGCCATCCGGCAACAGGGCCAGGTCCTCCGCCAGCGTGGCGCGCCCCTCCCGGGCGAACGCGAGCATCACCGGGTCGTCGAAGAGCCGCACCGAGGGGATGGCCACCCCGGCGGCGGCGCGCGAGCCCCGGCCTCCAGGGTCCGCGGCGTCGAGCACGGTGACCTTCGCGCCCAAAACAGAAAGCCGGCGCGCGGCCGAAAGGCCGACGACACCGGCTCCGAGAATGAGGATGTCGGCCGCCTGCCGCATGTCACGCGAGCCGGAGGGCCACGATGTGGTAGCCGCTGTCCACGTGGACGAACCCGTGCCGCTCGGCGCGCTTCACGACCGCGTCCAGCTGCGTGTAACCCAGCAACACCGAGAAGCCGAGCTTCTTGGCCTCGTCGCTGATGGCCTTCACCACCAGGTCCACGGCCTCGCTCCGCTCCTCCTTCGACAACCCCGGTGCCGCCACGAGGTTCTCGATCATGGCGATGCAGCTGTCGGTCCGATAGAGGAAGCCAGCCGCTTTCCCGGGGATGATGAAGCCCGTCTGGGGAAGGCTCTCCGGCGGCATCGAGTCGTCGCGCTCCTTCAGCCACGACTCGAATTGTGCGTAGTGAAGCGCCGGATCGTATGGGATGGGCGTCATCCCGCGAGCCTACTACGACACCAGGAACTGGGACATGCGCTGCGCGGAGAGCTCGGCCGCGTTGTTCATGCCCAGCTTGCTCAGGCCCGTCTTCGCGGTGCTCTTCACCAGGTCGCCCAGCACATCGGTGACCTTGCTCTTGCCGGTGGCCAGGTTGAGCGCGCCGCTCAGCAGGCTGTTGCCGCCCGCGCCGTCCATCAGCAAGCCGCCCGCGAACTTGCCCAGGGTGTTCTTGAAGACGCCACCTCCAGGAATCAGGTCCGTCGCCGCGCCGAGCAGGGACTGCAGGGGGTTCTTGCCCTGCATCAGGTTGCTGGCAAAGCCGATGGCCGCTCCCAGGAGCGGGTTCACCATCGACACGAACGGCTTGACGATGTTCATCACCTTGCCAAGCGCCTTCTTGATGCCACCCATGGTCGTTCCCCTTTACGCAGCGTGGCCGCGCACCGGCCAGCGAGTGTGACTGATGTGGGAATTGTCGAAGGGTCGTGGCTTTTGTTGCCCTGCTACCGGAAAAAACTGGATGTCGGCATATTTCCCTTTGAAATCATGCACTTGGAGTGCGACCTGCCGCTGAGAAATCCCGGCCGGAATTCCCCAGCAGCGCGGCCACCGGGTGGATCAGACCTTTTCCGCCGGGGGCTTCGTGCCGTCGGCGGCCACCGGGCCCTGGCGGCTCTCCGGCGCGCCCCGCTGGGCGGAATCAGAGCCAAGCGCGACCTTGTAGCGGGCGTCGTCGTCGCGGTCGTTGAAGCCGTCCCGCTGGTGGGCGCGGCTGATGACGATGCGGCCGTCCATGATGCCCTGCAGGTGGTCCTGGATTTCGGAGACGGTGGGCACGTTGGGGTCCTGGGCCTTCAGCTCCTCGTCCGGGACGATCTGGATCTGGGGCGGCTTCTCCGGGTTGAGGGCATAGTCGAGGATCTTCTCGACGTATGCCTCCACGGGCAGCTTCAGCAGGCGCGCCTGCTCCTTCACATCCGCGTCGGCCAGCAACTCCGCGCGGACCTCCTCCACGGGCCGCCGCAGCTTCTTGGCGGGGGGAGCGACGACGTTTTCACCGGACATGTGCGGTCTCCTCGAATGGGCCCGGAGTCCTGGCAAGGCGGGAAGCCCCGCCAGGCTGGGGAAGAGGCCATTCTGGTCGCGGATGCGCCCCGGATGTCAAAGGGCGTCACGCCGGCTCGGCGCTCCAGCGCGTGAATTGCATCCGCAGCTCGCAGGTGTAGCGGCCCCGCTCGTCCCGCAGCCAGAGCTGCTCGGGCGCGGGGTACATCTCCTCGACGGACAGCCGCTCCGCGTCCCGCGCCAGATGTGACAGGAGGTCCACGGCGAAGGGGCTCGCCGTGTCGATGAGGTACGGCTTGCGCTCCTTCGAGCTGCGCATGAACACGAAGCGCGGCCACCCACCCGCGCGCCGCTCGCGCTGGACGGTGAGGAAGAGCTCGAAGCCCGCGGGCTTGCCCAGGCGCGACGCCGGCAGGTTCCAACGCTCGCGCTGGTACACGGCGCCGCCCACGCTCAGCCGAGGCAGGTGCGCGCCCTGGGTGCGCAGCGGCGCGTGCAGCACCTGGGGATGCGCCAGCGCCGCGAACGGTGGGTAGGACGAGAAGTCGTCCAGCGGGAGGTACAGGCTCAGCCGCGCCCCCTGCCCGTCCACCAGCACCGGTCCCTCTGGCGTCGGCAGCACCTTCACTTCGCGGGGCGTGAGCGCGCCCTCCTCCACGTCCAGCACGTCCGACACCGAGTACACCAGCCGCCGCCCCGGATAGACGTAGAAGCCCTTGTTGCGCCTGCGGATGGCCAGCCCCACCAGCCCCCGGGCGGACGCGTCTCGCTCCAGCCAGCTCGACGCGACCGACGCATACCGCGAGCGTTCGGGATGGAACGCGCTCAGCCAGCTCCACAGGAGCAGGTGATGGTGGACACGCGCCAGCATCACCTCGAAGCCGCCGCCGTCCGGCTTCGCGGCCAGACACACGTCCGGCAGCGCGTAGCGGCCGCCTGGCGTGGACGCGCCCAGGAGGTCCACCGGCACCGTTCGCGACCTCGCGTCATCCGGCTCCAACATCACCGGAGGCACGGGCGAGAAGCGGCTGCCCGTCACGCCGTCCGGCCGCAGCCGAACCGCATAGTCCAGCAGGTCCAGGGGGCCCGCGTCCGGCCCCAGCGCGTCGCGGACCTGCTCGCGAAAGCCGCGCTGCACCTTCTCTCCGTAGGCCGCTGACAGCTCCAAGGCCCCCGTGAGCGCCGCCTCCAGTTCGGCGGTGAAGCTCGCGCCGAAGCGCAGGCGGAAGGGAGAGCTCGCCTCCTCGTAGAGGATGAGGCGGTCCGCGTACACCTGCCCGTCACCCCGGCGCGCCGGCTTGCCCGTGGCCTCGGTGAAGGCGGCCTCCAGCCGCGGCAACAGCTCGCGGCGGTGGGACAGAGGCGCGGCCTCGAAGTCCACCTTCAGATGCGCCAGTGCGTCCAGCCGCTCCAGCCAGCGCGCTCGGGCCTCCACGTCGGGCAGCGCCGCCACCGCGTCCCGGACGCTCTCGAAGGTGGCGAAGTCGTTCGGCCGGAACGGCAACCCCCACAGCAGCAGCGCCGTCTTCACCAGCGGCAGCGCCTGCCGCTCCACGTCCTCAACGGGGACGCCAAGCACCCTGGCCGCGTCCGAAGGCACGGCGTGCTCACGCAGCACGGAGATCAGGTGCTCTGCCTGCGGCGACAAGGCGACGTCCAGCTTCAGGGGCGCGCAGGAGGCTCGGCCCGGCGTCAGGGTGAAGAGCGGGTTGAGGCGCAGCGGCAGGTGCGGGCGCAGCGTGCGCTCCCGGCCCACGGCGCGCGCCAGCTCCGTCACGGCCCAGAAGGAGAAGAAGGTGCGGCGCCGCGTGCTCCCGCTGGGCACCACGCGCACGTCATAGCCCTCGTCCGAGGTACGCTCGCCGTAGGCGATGGGGCCGAAGAAGCTGGTCGTCTCGTTCTTCGCGCAGAAGCGCTGGAGGTACGTGTAGACCTGCCGCTCCACCCTGCGCGCATCGGAGGTGTCCGGCCGCTCGCCGCCTCGGAGGTAGCGGACCCAGACGTTGTCGAACATCGCCGGGCTGGAGAGGAACACCGCCTCCTGGATGGCCAGGTCCGCCGCGCGCTCACGCAGCTTGCGGCGCAGGACCTTGCGCTCTTCCGCGTAGCGGGCCTGGACGGACGCGCGGTGCTCCCGGTAGCGCGCCAGGGCGTCGTGGCATGGGGCGCCCTGGCGGGCATCCAGTCGGGGCTCCCGTCCCTGCGACAGGCCGTCACGCACGGCCTGCGCCGCGGACATCCCGCTCTCCGCGCGCACGGCGTCCACGAGCGCTTCTTCGGCGTCGAGCAACCGGGCGACCTCGACCTGGACGTCCTCGGCCACCCCGAGCGACTCGAGCCAGTCGAACGGAAAGCCCGCATGCCGCAACACGAATACTTCGCCCAACGTCCAGGGCTCGCTCATCCGTTCACCCTTGTCAGCACCGACCTGGCTACCAGTGTGTCCACCAGCTTCTCCCGCTGTGCTTCAGGCACGGCGCCCAACGCGATGGCGGCGTCCACGGGGCGCGAGAGACCGGCCACCTTCGGCGCCAGCCGCGCATCCATCGCGAGCACCCCACCCGTGCGCAGGTTGGCCGCGTACCACGACGGGCGTGGCGCCCCGTCCAGGCTGGCGGGGAGCTGCACCAGCGCACAGTCGGCGTCGAGCACGATGCCGCGTGAGCCCGCCCTCGTGTCATGCGGCCTCGCCCCATCCGGAAGGCAGGCGGCGGCCACGCGTCCGGGGCTCAGCGGCGCGCGCGCCAGCAGCCGGGTCGCGAGCCCCGTGAGCACCTGGGGAAGACTGCTGGCGGGGAGCGTCCGCGCACTCTCGAACGGCCGGCTCCGGGCCAGGTCGAGCTCGACTGGCGGCGCACCGACCCGCACGTCCCGCCACAGGAACGGGCGGCCGTCCCCCGGAGGCGTCCGAGGCCAGTGGAAGGGGCGCACGCCGGAGACGTGGTCGAACACGGACGCCCGGTCGAGCGCCGCGAGCGTCGCCTCCAGGCCGGCTTCATCCACCCCCGGAGCGCCCACCCACCACTCCGCGACGACCCGAACGCCCGCGTCCCGGAGCCGGTGGACGCCGTGTACCAGCGGCGCATGAGGCACACGAGCCCCCAGCGGATCGAGCCACGCGTCATCTTGGAAGGCGCAGAAGCCCACGATGGCCACCTCGCAGCCACTGTCGACCAGTGCGTCCGGGTGCAGGAGCGAGTCGAGCGACACATGCCCCGCCCACCTGCCGCCACCGGTCAACGCACGGACATCGGCGGCGCCGCACCTGCCCAGCGCGCCCTGGACGGGGCCCGCAGGGCGGCGCCCGTCGTCCCCTGCCTCGAGCCGCAGCGACAGGGCCTCGGGAATCCACACGAGGCGCGCCGGCTCGCTGGAACGCAGGTCCGGGGCCAGCCGCCAACGCAGCAGCGGCGCCTCGATGAACGCTGCGCGCTGGAACACGGCCACCCGCGCGAGCGCCTCCCGGTGCTGGAGGGCGAAGGGGCCCGCGAGTTCGAGCGGCACCTGCTCGGGGCACGCACGCGCGAGCCAGGCCGCCGCGGGTAGTTGCAGGTCCTTGTCCAACCAGAGGCGCACGCGCTCGGCCTCCGCGAGCCGCGCCGCCGCCCGAGCCAGGTCCTCCGCATAGGGCAGGGGCTGGTCCATGGCGCGCAGGACGTCCGCGCTCCGCTCGGTGGTGCCTCCCTCCAGCGCCACGTCGTCCAGCCGCAGATGGACACTACAGGGCGGCCCGGAGATGGCGGTCAGCACCGCGCCTTGCGCCCGCAGCGCCGTGTGCGGGCCCGAGCCCTCCCGCGTCCACAGGGCCTGCGCCGCGCGCAGCAACAACAGCTCCCGCATGGCCTGCGCAGTAGCGGGTGAACGCTCGCGCTCGTCAGCGGCAGCCTCCACCGCGCTCCCATCGAGGACGCGCGCGCAGAAGTCGCGCGCCACATCGACGCAGCGCCATCCCTCGGGGACATCCGGAACGAGCGTCACGTCGCGATGCGGCGGAAGCACGAGGAGCTTCATTCCCGTGCTCCCTCCGGGGGCCGCGCGGGCGGCTCCGCGCCCCACAGGAGCGTGCAGCGCAGCTCCGCCGTGTGACGGCCCGCGGGTCCGCGCAGCCAGAGCTGGGCGGGGGACGGCAGCATCTCCGACAGGACGACGTCTTCCTTCTGCTCCAGCAGGTTGAGGAACACGCGCAGCAAGGGCGGGCTGCGCACGTCCAGCAGCACCGGCTTGCGCTCGTCCTTGAACTTCGCGAAGACGCAATCCGGAAGGCCGCGTGCGTCCCAGATGCCCACGGCCGCGCGGAGCCTCGCGGCGTCATCCCGACCGGCGAGCAACGCCTCTCGCTCCTCTGGAGCCAGCCGCCACTGCTCACGCTGCACCACCACGCCCCCCAGCGTCAGCCGAGGGGTGTGCGCCCCCAGCGACACGCGCAGCGGCCGGATGCGCGGCAGGGAGAAGGCGGTGTGGACCAGGCTCTCCAGCTCGCCGTTGTAGAGGCACACCTCGGAGCCGAGCCGCCTCGACACCAGGCGCGCCTGGGCTCCGTCGCTCTCCACGAAGAGGTCGTCCAGCGGCAGCCGCCACGCGGAGGCACGGGCGCTGACGCCTCCCAGCTCCACCACCGGCCCGGGGAACTCCGAAGGCAGCAGCCCGGTTCGCCGCGACGCCAGCACCGTCACCAGCGGCACCGGGCGGCTCAAGGCCCCGAGCGCCCGCACCATCGCGCTCTCCACCTGCCCCCGCGCCTCGTGGAACTGGAGCGCCCAGCCCCAGACCAGGGCGGTGTCATGCACGTCGCCCATCACCAGCTCGTACTCGCCCTGGCTCCACGCCGCCATGTCCCGCGCGCCGACGAGCAGGTCCACGGAGGTGACGAGCGGCAGCGCCCTGCTGTCTCCCGCAAGCGAGGGCGGAGGCAGGCGGCCCAGGTCCACGCAGCGCAGGGAGGCGTCCTCCACGCCGCCCGCGAGCCGCTCCGACACCGACGTATCCAGCGGCACCGGCCGTTCCGCATACGCCGCCGCCACCTTCCAGAACGGCACCGTCCGCGCGCCGAGGAGCCCGGCCACGGTGGCGCGAGCCGCCTCACGGGTGCGCCGCGCCGCCTCGCCCATCCACGCCAGCGCAGGCTCCAGGCGCGTCACCAGCTCTCGCGCGCGCTCGCCGCTCACGTCCAGCCGCAGGTCACCGCCACACTCCTCCCGGAGCGCGAGCCGGTCCTGATAGAAGTTGTGTGACTCCAGCGCGGGCCCTCTCTGCGTCGGTGGCGCCACGTCCCACTGCGCCTTCGCCCGCTGCGCGAAGGCGGCCTGGATCGCCATCTTCCCGGCGGCGTCCGCCGCGCCGTAGCCCCCCATCAGGGCCAGCAGCGCGCTCAGGCCCTCGACGTGCCGCCGGGCCGCGGGACATGGCAGGCCCGCCACCCGCTCGGCCAGGTCGTCCACCGGGTGGTGCGTGGCCGCCGGCACTTCCAACTGGTGCGTGAGCAGGCCCTTCTCACACCCCATCCGCGCCGCCTCGCGGGCCAGCCCCGGTGCCACGCCCAGCGACGAGGCCAACCCCGCGAGCGTCCGCGTTCCATCCACCGCCTCCACCAGCAGGGGGAGCAGCGCCTCCGCGCTTTCCGGCGCGGGCGGCGCCTTGCGCGAGGGCACCTCCGCGAAGGCCTTGCGCCGCAGCACGAGCCAGGGCGCGACCTCTGGGTCGAAGGCGATGGCGCGCACCAGTCCCTGCACCAGCCACGACGCCGCGAAGGTGTTCCGCCCCGTCAACACCTCCGGCCCGGACCAGCGCAGCGCCACCCCCGTGGGCGCGGAGGCGTCCACACGGCCATAGTTGATGGGCCCGAAGAAGCTCATCGTCTCGTTCTTCGCGCACAGGCGTTGAAGGTAGCTGGCCACCTGCCGCCGCAGCCGGGCGCCATCGCGGCCGTCCAGCAAGTCCCTCGCCACGGGGGGGCTGGAGCTGGCCACCGCCTCCAGGAAGCGGGGCTCCGCACGCAGCACCCGCAGCGCCGCTTCGACGCCCTGGGACTCCCGCGCCATCGCGGCCGTGAAGGCGGCCTCCGCCTCCTGCACGGCCCGAGCACGCGCGTTCCACTCCGCGAACACCTCGGGCGTTGACAGGCCGTCGGTGTCCACCGGGCGACCCGCCTTCAGCGCGGACAGCACCGCACGCGGGGGGCGCTTCACCCGGGGGCCCTGGGCCCGCAGCGCCTCGAGGGCCCGCCGTTCCGCCGCGAGCCGCCGCGCGGCCTCGGTGGCGGCCGGGCAGCCCAGCCGCTCGAGCCAGTCGAAGGGGAAACCAGTGGTGCGAACCACGAGGTGGGGGAAGAGGGTCCAACCCTTCATGCGTTTCGCACCCTTCATCCCGGACGCGGCGTCGCGCCCGGCAGCGCGCCGCTCAGTGCAGCTGCGACTTCACTTCGATCTGCTGCCCGGGAACCGCCATCACCCACAGCTTGGTGACTCCGCTGGGGCAGCGCACCAGGACCTCCAGCTCTCGGCCCGCTTCGATTCGCGCCTTCAACAGCGGCGTCCCGCCCGGCATCAGGTTCCCACTCACGTGGACCTCACAGCCCGGGGGCGCCCCCGTCACGCTGAGCAGCCCCGTGGTGCCGGGCTCGGGCAGGGCATCCGCCAACGTGCGCACGTCGATGCCCTCGCGCTGCTGCGTCGTCCCGAAGCGCCGCAGCTTCCCATCCACCGCCGTGGAGATGAGCAGCGAGCCGCCCGAGGGGTCATGCACCTCCGCCCCCGCCTCGTAGCGCAGGCCACCGACGTAGACGTGCTCGCCCGGCCCCACGTTGACGAAGCTGGAGCCCGAGCCTCGCGCCATCACCACCGCGACCGCGGCCAGCGCCAGGGCGGCGCCGCCCACGATGCCCACCCACTTCCACGGGAAGCGCTTGTCCTGTCCGCCGCGGTCCCCTGCCCCTGCGCGCGCCGCCGGTGCGGTGGGGGCCGGCGCGGGCCGGACCTGCGGTCCCCCCTGTAGACGCGGGGCGCTGACGGGCGCGCCATGGCCCATGGCCGGCATGGCGCCCGAGGGACGGGGCGGCGCGGGCTGCGGCAGGGGGGCACGCGCCACCGGCTGCGGCGCACGGGGCGCGGGCACCGCGGGGCGCGGGGGATGCTCTTCGCGAGGAGGTGGCGCGGTGAGGTTGTTCAACGGCACCATCTCGGTGCGATCGTTGTCCTCCTCCACGTCGATGCCCGGGAAGGAGTCGTCTGAGGGAGGAGGAGCCGGAGGACGTGGCGGGGCCGCGACGGCCACCGGGCGCGGCGGCGGTGGAGGAACCGGCGGCCCCGGCCTGGGCGTCCCACCGCTGCCGCCCAAGACGGGCACGCTGCCGCGGCTCGGCGTCCGTCCATCCATGGGCGCCGCCATCTCTCCGCTGCCGATGTTGCCGCTGCCGGTGCCCGAGGGCACGGGCTTGGGATGGCTGCCCGTGCCGCCGACCGCCGAGGGAGCGAACTCCACCAGACGGTCGCCCAGCGTGTCCTTGAAGAACTGCGCCACCGCCGCGGGCGACGAGTTGAGACGGTGGTGCGCCATCACCGCCTCGATCTCCTCGCGCAGCGCCGCCGCGGACGGCGTACGGCGCGCGGGGTCCTTCACCAGCGCTCGGAGGATGAGGTCGGAGACGTCCTGCGGAATGTTCGGCTTGAGCTGGGACGGCACCGGCGCCGGGTCTCGGACGATGGCGTTCAGCGTCGCCGCGTCGTGGTCCCTGCGGAACGGGAGCTGGCCGGTGAGCAGCTCGAAGAGCACCACGCCCAGCGCGAACACGTCGTTGCGCGCGTCCAGCGTGCGCCCGGAGGCCGCCTCCGGGGAGATGTACGAAATCTTCCCCTTCAGCACGCCAGCCTGCGTGTGCTCCTCGCCCGCCACCTTGGCGATGCCGAAGTCGCTCAGCTTGATGGCGCCATCCAGCGAGATGAGGACGTTGTGCGGGCTGACGTCGCGGTGCACCACGGGGTGCGGCGTGCCCGCCGGGTCCACGTAGGCGTGGGCGTAGTGCAGGCCCGCGGCCACCTCCGCGACGATGCGCAGCGCGTGCTCCAGCGGGAGCGCCAGGCCCTTGCGGCGCAGCTCGATGACCAGCTTCTTCAGGTCCGGGCCGCGCACGTACTCCATGAGGATGTACGCGACGCCGTCGGACACGCCCACGTCGAAGGTCTGCACGACGTTGGGGTGCGTCAGCCGCGCGTTGGCGCGGGCCTCCGCGAAGAGCATGTCGACGAACTCGGGGTTCTCCGCGAACTGCGGGAGAATCTTCTTCATCACCACGAACTTCTCGAAGCCCTTCACGCCCACCTGCCGGGCGAGGAAGACCTCCGCCATGCCGCCCTGCCCCAGCCGCCGGATGATGTTCAGCTTGGTGCTGCCCAGCGAGTTGGAGATGTCCGTGGACGCCCCCTGGCGGGCGGCCGGATCGATGTTCGTGGCGCCGAAGAGGTACTGACTGAGGGCGCGCGTCTCCAGCGCCTCCAGGTCCTCCAGCGGCCGGTCCGTCAGCTGCATCCGCGCCAGCAGCCCCTGGAGCTGCGGCATGTGCGGAACGCGGGCGCTGCCGCCGCAGATGGGGCACGGCACGTCCACGCCGGAGGCCTGTGCCCGAAGCTGCGCCAGGTAGTCCATGGCCTGGAGGCGCTGGTGGCTCACCTGTCCGCAGTTGCGGCAATCACACGGCAGCCACAGCGTGGCCAGCCGCACCGGCAGCACCTTCCCCGAGCGCGCCAGCACCGCCAGCGCGGGCGGCGGCACCCGGCACAGCGCCACGTGCCCGCCCTGGGCCGCCGTCTCCAGCACCTGCTCCAGCTTGGGCAGGGCCTCCGGCTCCACCTTGCTGACGTGGCTGAAGTCGAAGCCGACGCGGCCCTCCAGGCCCGACGCCAGCCGGCGCACGTTCAAGTCGCCCTTCAGCGCGCTGGCCAGGGTGATGTACGTGACGTCGTCCTGGACGATCTTCAGGTGCTGCAGCAGCTCCGGCTGCACCGCCGGCATGCAGGCGCGCAGGTAGCGCATGACGACCGGGTCCACCTGACCGAACTGCTGCCGCCGCGCGTAGTCGAAGAACTCACTCGGCAGGTCCGCGAACTCCAGCGGTCCGGAGCAGACCGGGCAGGAGTGCTCGGGTGCGCGCTCCTCGGAGATGACCTGCGCCTCGTCCAGCAGGTTCACCAGCCGCAGCCGGTCCTCGTTGCAGGCGCGGCAGGTGTAGGGCGCCAGCACGGAGAGGACGCGGGCGACGCCGGCGAAGCCCTCGACCATGTTCAGCTGGTCCACGATGACGGGCGGCGCGTGGACCACGTAGAGGCCCAGGGCGCCCGGGGGCAACTTGGCGGCGAACTCAATCCACCGCCGCACCCCGAAGGAGCTGATGCGCTCCACGTGCCCCAGGTCGACCACCAGGAGCCCGTTCAGCTCGGGGCTGTTCGAGGACAGCGGGAACGTTTCGTCGATGACGCCGGAGATCCGGACGTGGGTAATCGTCCCCACCCGGAGCCGGCTGATGATGGCGTTGGAAACCTGGCTATCCACCGGCCCTGACCTCATTGAAGACAGAACAGCAGCGACTTGGGTTGTGTGGCGCGGCGACGGGCCTCACCCAGGTCCACCACACATAGGACTCGTGACTCACGGCCCGCGGTCACACGGACAGCCACCGCATCGCTGTGCTCCAGGATGCGCCGAAGGCCCAGCCCCGCCCCGCCACCGGACGCATCCACTTGGACGCGCCCGCCCCACGCTCCGAGCACCCGGGCGAAGGGCCCCGGGCGCAGGCCACCGAAGCGGTCCACGACCTCCAGCCACATGCGGCCGCCCTCCGCGACATAGGACAGCTCGCACGCGTCCTCCGGCGCGACCTCGCGAACCTCCGCGCGGCGGTGCGCGTAGCGGTGCTGGCCCTGCGCATCCACGGGCGCGTCCAGCATCGCGTTGACCGCCAGCTCGTGCACCACGTCGCCCACCAGCGACGCCGCCGTGCGCGAGCCCCCTGCCTGAAGCGACGCCTTCGCCGCGGCCTCCCCCGTGGCGGAGATGTCCTCCACCGACTGGAGACGCCGGCACACCGCCCCCGCGGGGAGCAGGGAGGCCCCGCGCAGCAGGTCTCCCAGCAGGCGGACCTCCCAGGCGGAAGGCTGGCCCTCGGCGCCGCGCAGGGCCAGCAGCAGCTCCGGCGGCTCGCGATGCAGCGACGCCGCGTGCGCGGGCGACAGCTTGCCGTCGAAGAGCAACAGGCGCCGGGGGCCCGAAGGTGACCCGGGCCCCTGGCACAGCGCCATGCCGCCCTGTGCCAGGGCGGGAGCCGCCTGCTCCACCAGCTCGGGAGGAAGCGACTCGTCGGCAATCAACAGGAGGCCGCCGGCCTCCAGGTAGGGTGCGGTGCTCAAAGGTTAGTAGCGAACCTTCACTTCGCTGAAGAACGACTGGGGCGGCGCCGGGAAGCCGTGGGATTCCTCGTACTGCGCATTGAAGAGGTTGGAGCCGAGGAAGGACACGGAGATGCCGTCGTAGACGTTGAAGCCCACGCGCGCGCTGGCCGTGAGATAGCTGGGCAGCTGCACGCGGGTGGTGGGAAGGCCCGTGCTCTCGTCCACCAGGAAGCCCGGGTCGTAGCGCGAGCCGACGAGCAGCGCGTACAGCTCCACGAAGGCCACCTTGCCGATGTTGGTGCGGCCACGCGCGTAGATGCGGTGGACGGGCGCGTAGTCCAGGGGCGAGGACGGGCCGTCGTCGTACGGCAGCGTCTTGGCGTCCAGGTACTGGTACGCGATGTCGAAGGACGAGTTGATGGACGGAATCTGCGCGGCCGCCTCCAGCTCGAAGCCCGCCACCCGCGCGTCTCCCATGTTCTGGAACTGGGAGACGGAGCCGAAGAGGAGCTGCTGGTTGATGAAGTTCTTGGCCAGGTTGTAGAAGCCCGTGCCCGTCAGGCGCACCCTCCTGTCGAAGGGCCAGAAGTCCACCGAGGCCTCCAGGGTGTCCAGCGTCTCCGCGCGCAGGTTCCCATTCCCCACCAGGGTGGCCGCGTACATCTGCTGGTTGATGGCCAGCTCCGCCAGGGTGGGCGCGCGGAAGGCGCGGCCGTAGTTGGTGCGCAGCGTCAGCAGCTCCGGCACCGCGTGGAACACCACGCTGGCGCGGGGGGAGATCTGGTCCGTCCGGTTCTGCCAGACGCGCTCCGGAATCTGATAGCGGTCGTAGCGGGCGCCCGCGCCGAGCACCAGCCGGTTGAAGAGGCGGTACTCCGCGTCCACGAAGCCACCGATGATGGTCTGCTTCGTGTCGTCCATGGTCAGCTCGGGCAGGACGTTGGGCACGTTGACGGCGTCCGCCTTCAAGTCACCACCGAAGGTGACGTTGAGGTCGCCCAGGGTCCACAGGGCGCGCGCCTCGCCGCCCAGCCGGCGCCGCTTGCCCAGCGCTCGCGTGGGCTCGCCGCCGAAGGCGTTCTCCATCAGCACGTCGCGCCGCTTGAAGAAGCCGTAGGCCTGGCCGAAGAGGCGCAGGTTATCCGTCACCTGCTGGTCCACCTGGGCGGAGGCGTTGAAGTTCTGCACCGCCTCGGAGTCGTTCGGCGTGTAGTGGCAGCGGCCGCAGTTGCCCACGGTGGAGATGTGCGTGCCGCCCGGGCGGCCAATCTCCGCGTCCGTGAAGTCCGCGTCCAGCGCGAGCGGGCCGACGCGCACCTTGCCGTTGACCTGGTGCACCGTCGAGTACTGGTTGTCGTCCACCCGGCCCACGCGCGGGTCGTTGAAGAGCTGCGGGCCGTCCGAGCCGAAGCCGTAGTAGCCCAGCAACGCCTCCACCGGACCGCCACGGCCGGCCACGTTGCCGTGCAGCCGCCACGTCTGGTCCTGGCCCGCGAGCACCCGGGCCTCGGCGCCCACGTTCTTCCCCTTCTCGATGAGGTCCGACGGCTGGCGCTGGATGATGTTGATGACGCCGCTGAAGGCGTTGGAGCCGTACAGCGAGGACCCCGGGCCGCGGATGACCTCCACCTGCTTGAGGTTGGTGAGCGGCGTCGTCTCGTCCGCGTAGAACTGACCCGTCCACGGGTCCGTCAGCGGCCGGCCGTCCTGGAGCAGCAGCAGTCGGTTGGAGAGGTAGTTGGAGCCCAGGCCCCGCGCGCTCACCGCCGCCTTGCGCATGGAGCCCCGGCGGCACTCCATGCCGGGGAAGTACTGGATGGCCTCGCACAGCGTGAACTGGCCCGTGCCTTCCAGCTCGTCGGCGGGAATCCAGGACACGGTGAGGGGCACGTCGGAGATGCGCTGGTTGCGCTTGCTAGCGGTGCTCACCACGGCCTCGCTCAGCACGCGGTTGACGGACTCCTCCAGGCTGTCGGCGCCGCCCAGCGGGTCCGCGCCCAGGCCCGCGAGCCCCGAGGGCGGCGGCATGGGCCGGTTCATCTCGGGCTCGGCGAAGGGCGCGCTGATGGGGATGTTGGACGAAGGCTCCGCGGGGACCGCCGGCAGCGTGGCCGTGGCGGCCGGGGGCGGCCCCAGCGGCGCGTCCGAGGGGTTGAAGTCCGGACCAACGGATGGCAGGGGTGCCGGTGCGCTGGGCTCGGCCGTCATGGGCGAGGCCGGCACCATGGGCGCCGGAGCTTCGGGCGCCGCCGTGGGGGGCTCATCCGTGGCCAGCCCGCCGCCCAGGACGGGGATTTGGGACTCCTCGGTCACCGCCTCCGAGTCCAGCTCCGCGGCGGGCGGAGGCTTCGCGGCCTTGCGCGGCTTCTTCGCCGCCCTGGCGGGGCGCGCGGGCGCCTCGGCCGCGGGCTTCACCGCCCGCTTGCGGCGCTTCACCTTGGCGGGTGCCTCCGCCGCGGCCTCCTGCGCCGAGGCGCTCGAAGGGACAGCGAAGGCCAGCACGCACAACATGAGGGAGAGAGGCAGGCCGGCACGCAGAACGCGGCGTCCGGACACCACCTTTGCCGCGCCTTGCCGCGGCTCACCGGAAACAGTCGAGTGCATCGTTCTCACATCCAAGGGTGGAGCATGGACACCCGAGGTCCTGTACGTATGACCCGGTGACACGCGCGGTATCTGGCCCTGCATCCGGGGGAACGCAGCTTCACGGCTGAACACCAACGCCATCATTTTCAAGCTACCCCAGAGCCAACGCCGGGCCAAGTCGTTGGCTCTCATTCTCTAGAAACACGGGAAAGCATCAGTCATCGGGCTGCTCCGCGGACACGGCGAGGTCACCGAGGAAGGATGGCAGCGCGGGGCCGAGTTCCTCCGAGCGCACCAGCACGTCGGCCTCCACGTGGAGGTCCGGCCCCTCGGCGAGCACCGGCTGGCGGCGCGGCGGCCCCCGGGTGACGAGCCTGCTGAAGTCCTCGAAGTCCTTGTCCTGGAGCCGGGCGAAGGCGTCGAAGGGCGCCACCGCGCCCACCGCCCCCAGCGCGCCGTGGAGCGCGGACTCATGGTTGCGCAGGTCCACCAGCAGCGCACCGGGAACGCGTCCGCTGCGGAAGAGGACGCGCACGTCCTTGCCCTTGGGCACGTGCGCCAGCGGCACGAGCGCGGCGTCCGCGCCCTTCGCCTCCAGCATCTTCAACGCCGACTCCACGTTCGGCACGGGGGCCAGCTTGAAGTGGCGCTGCGCGTCCAGGTCGCCGCCCAGCACGACGTGGGTGACGAACTTGGGGTCAGCGGGCCCCGCGCCCTTCACGTGCGCCAGCCGCTTGCCGGCGAGGTCCTTCACCGCGCCGCGTTGCAGCGAGACGATGGCCCAGCGCTGCTGGGTATCCCCCGCGCGCGAGGCCCAGGCCACCGGCTTCGCCTTGGCGCCCAGCTGCACGGCGGCCCAGGCGTCCACCACCGCGAAGTCCACCAGTCCACCCGCCACGGCGCGGGAGAAGTCCTCGTAGCGTCCGAAGCTCTTCGCGGCGACGGGCATGTCCAGCGCCTCCGTCAGCCGGGCGGCCAGGGCCTCCGCGTACTCGAAGCGCTCCTGGCCATCCGCCAGCGTGGTGGCGAGGAAGACGCCCAGGGTGGCCTTCTTGGGCGCCGCGGCGGCGAGCCCGGCCGTCAGGGTGCAGGCCAGCACGAGGCCAGCCAGGAGGAAGCGAGGTGCCTTCATCACGGGGTCTCCTCCACGGTGGCGCCGGCCGGCACGCCCGCGGCGGGCTCGGCGAGGCCGTGCAGACTCTGCAGGCGTTCCTTCCACTCACGCACCTGCGCCATGCGCGGCCCCGAGCCCGAGGCCAGGTAGCGGCGCCACGCCTCCACCGCGTCCCCCGCGTCCTTGCGGCGCTCCTGCGCGTCGATGCCCTGGTTGAGCGCGGCCACCGGGACCGAGGACTCCAGCCGCCGCCACGTCTCCAGCGCGGCCGTCGCGCGGCCCTTGCGCCAGTCGACGCAGGCCAGGTTGTGCTGCACCAGCACGTCGTCCGGACTGCCCGCGAGCGCCGCCTTGAAGGCCTTCTCCGCCGCGTTCATGTTGCCGGCGCCATAGGCCAGCGACGCCTCGCGCCGGTGGAGCGCGCCCGTCATGGCCGTCAGCCACTGGGGCTGGCCGGGCATCGGCTTCTTCGCCGCGGCGGTAAGCTGCTTGCGGGCGGCGGGGACCTGCCCCTTCTTGTAGAGGATGAAGGCGGTGGCCAGCGCGCGGGTGTTGGGCCAGGCCCAGGGCTGCGCGGGCGTGAGCGCCTTGGTGATGGCGGTGTTCGCGTCCGCGTGGCGCCCCGACTCCGCGCGCGCCAGGCCGCGGGCGAACTGGGCCAGCTTCACCAGGTCCTTGCGGTTGCCCGTGCCCAGCTTGTCCACCAGGTCCAGGTCGCGCTCGGCGGCCTCCGCGTCGCCGCGCTCCAGGCGCGTGAGCGCGCGGCGCACCAGCACGCGCGGCAGGTTCGCGCCCGCCACCTGCGCCGCGGCGCGCGACGGACCGACCTCCGTCAGCCGCTTCACCGCCGCGTCCACCTGCCCCAGCTCCACCTCCGCCAGAGCGGCGCCCACGGAGGTCTCGGCCTGCTCGTCGGGCTCCTGCGTCTGGGCCTCCGCGCGGGTGAAGGCCTCCAGCGCCGCCTGCGCGTCGCTGGTGGCCAGCCGCGCGTAGCCCAGCAGCAGACCGTCACGCCACGTCGCGCCGGGCAGCGTCACCCCCTGCTCCAGCACCTTGCGTGCGTCGGCGTAGGCGCGTGCCTCCAGCAGCGCGGCCCCCAGCCTGCGGGCCATGGGCGCGGCGCGGTCCAGGTCATAGGCGCGGCGCAGGTCGCGGACAGCGTCCTCCAGCCGCCCCGCCCCGGCCCGGTCCCGCGCCCGGTGCGCCAGCGCCCGGGCCAGCCACTGCTTCGCCCCGGCGTGCTCCGGCTCCACCTGGAGCGCGTTGGAGTAGTCCTCGATGGCCTGGTCCCACTGGCCGGTGGCGAAGTGGTCCGCGCCCAGCAGCATCCAGCCCAGCGCCTGCCGCGGCGCCATCTCCACCACGCGCCGGTGCACCTCCACCGCGCGCTGGAAGCGGCCCGCGCGCCGGTTCACCGAGCCGAGGTTGGCCCACAGCTCCAGGCTGTTGGCCCCCGAGCGCACCGCGCTCTCCAGGAACTGGATGGCCTCCTCGTGGCGGCCCTGCGCCTGGAGCGCCTTGCCCACCGCCATCTGCCCCAGCACCAGGCCGGGCTGGAGCTGGAGCACCTTGCGATACTCCGCCTCGGCGGCGACCGCGTTCTTCTGCGCGAAGCGCACGTCGCCCAGCAGCAGGTGCGCGGCCGGCGTGGCGCCCAGCGACACCAGCGCCCGCGCCTGAGCGTCCGCCTTCGCGACGTCCCCGGCTCCCAGGTAGAGGCGCGCCAGCTTCTCGCGCGCGTCGCCCGCCTGCGGGAAGCGCCCGGTGACGCCCTCCAGCAGGGTGCGCGCCTCGCCCAGCCGGCCCTCCAGCTCCAGCACCTGGGCGAGCCCCAGCTGGACGGACGGCGACTCCGGCCGCCCCGCCTGCGCTCGCTGGAAGGACGCGCGCGCCGCCGCCGCGTTCCGGCGCAGCACGTGCGCGCGGCCCAGCAGCTCGTGAATCTGGTGGTCGTTGGCCGCCACGGCCTGCGGGCGCAGCGCCAGGTAGCGCTCGAGCCGCGCCGCCGCCGGGTCCCCCTGCTGGACGTAGAGGTAGTAGCTGGCCAGGTAGTAGTGGACGATGAGGTGCTCGGCCTGGTCGGCGGCGGCCACCTGCTCCATCAGCGGCACCGCCTCCTGGAAGCGGCGCAGCTTGAAGAGGGCCACGCTCACCGGATACGCCAGGGACAGCTCCGAGGGGTTCGCCTTCAGCAGCGGCTGCACCCGGTCCACGGTGCGCTGCCAGTCATTGAGCGCGTTGGCACTGGCGGCCAGCCCCGCGGCGGCGGCCACGGAGCCGGGCTCGGCGCTCAGCGCCTGCTCGAAGAGGCCCAGCGCCTTGCGGTACTTCTCCTCCGCCTCCTTCTTGTTGCCCGCGGCGGTGGCGGCGCTGGCGGCCACCTGCGCCGTCTCACCATCCTTTACCAGCCGCTGCGACTCGGACATGGGCGGGGGCCGGTACTGCGCGAGCGCGGGCGGGCCGCACAGGGTGGTCAGCAGCGCGAGCGCCGGCGTGAGCCGGCGTGACCGAGGAGGGCGTGGGGAGCGTCGCATGCGTGTGGAGTCCCAGGAGGAAGTCAGGCGGCGGGGCTGAATTCGGCCACGACGACGGTGATGTCGTCTCGCTGCGGCTGGCCGGCGCTGAAGGCTCGGGCGTCCGCGAGCACCGCGTCGCGCAGCGCCTCCGCGGACAGGTGGGCATGGGCCTGGACGGCGGCGGCCAGGCGCTGGTTGCCGTACAGCTTGCCCGCGCCGTCGCGCGCCTCGGTGAGGCCGTCGGTGAACCAGACCACCACGTCCCCGGGCCGCAGCTGCGCCTGGCGCGAGGTGAACTGGGACGAGACCGACGCCCCCAGCAGCGGCCCCCGCGCGGGCAGCGAGGCAATCTGCCCGCTGTGCTTGTTGAACACCAGCGGGCTGGGGTGCGCGCCGGCCGCGTAGTCAATATGGCCGTTGGACACGTCGATGACGGCCAGCGCGCTGGACATCTGGTGCTCGCCGCGGCCCACGTTGGCCAGCGTCACGTTGAGCGCGGTGATGAGCATCTGCGCGTTCACCTCCGAGGGCTCGCGCAGCGTCATCGCGGAGGCGAAGCCGCTGGTGGCGCTGGTGGCCACCAGCGAAGTGGACAGGCCGTGGCCCGTCACGTCGCCGATGCCGATGACGACCCGCCGGTCATCCAGCGCGGCGCGGAACCACCAGTCGCCGCCGCAGGCGTCCGCGGTGACGACGAGCCCGGCGATGCGCAGCGGCCCGACCTGCACGGCCTCTCGGCCGGGCAGCAACGTCTCCTGCACCGTGCGCGCGAGCGACACCTCGCGCTCCAGCTGCGCCTTGGCGCGCACGTCCTCCAGCAGCACCTTGATGCGCTCGGCCATGTGGTTGAACACCACGCCCAGCGTCACCACCTCGCGGCCCGCGCCCTGCGCCGTCCCGGCCCGCGCGCCCAGGTTGCCCGCGGCCAGCTGCATCACCTTGCTGGTCAGCATGCCCAGCGGCCGGGTGATGCGCCGGCTCTGGTAGGCCGCCAGCGCGCCGGCCAGCACCACGAAGCCCACGCCCAGGGCCAGCATGCGCAGCGTGTTCGCGCGCACCGTGGCGCGCTTGTCCTGCTCCAACGCCTCCAGCTGCTTCTGCAGGCCCCCCAGCGAATAGCTGATGACGACCAGCCCCTTGCCGCTGCTGGAGCCGTAGTCGATGGGCTCCTGGATTTCGGAGATGGGCTGCCCCCGGTAGAAGGCGCTCACCAGCCGGCGCTCGGCGCGGCGGACCGGCGCGGCCTCTTCCTTGTCCTCGCTGGCGCCCTCGCTGTCCGCCATCCGCACCCCGTCCGGGTCGAAAATCTGGACCCGGAGGATGTTGGGGTTCGTCTTGACGATGGAGCCCGCCACCTCCTCGAGGAAGGCGTAGTTGTTGTCGCGCAGGTTGGTGGCGGAGGTGAGCGCGATGGTCTGCCCCACCGTCTGACCCAGCTCGCGCGCCTGCTCCTGGATGCGCTCCTTGGAGACGAGCGCCGTCTCCTCGAACTGGGACTGGGTGGAGGCCACCGACAGCGCCGCCAGCAACCCCACGATGAGCACCACCAGCAGGCCGGTGGTCAGCAGGAGGATCTGATCCAACCGCAGGCCCTTGATGAGGGCCACGTTGGGCAGCTCGCCCGCCTCCAGCGGCGCGATGAGGGTGCGGGTGCCCCCCTCCGCCAACCCCAGGGGGCCTGTCAGGTTCGTGGCGGTGGACTCCCGCGTGCCCGTGACTTCCCGGGTGCCCGTCCGCTCGGACGGAGGGAGTGTGGCGTCGTCCTGGAACTCGCCGGACGTGGGCGCGGACTTCAGTCGCGTATTCGTACTGGACAAGGGCGGGCCGGGGTGGGGACGCCGCGCGGGGGAGCGCGGGGAAAACAGGGGTGTCTTGGGACTCTATCTCACTTCTCGTGCTTCGCGAGGCCCTGTCCCCACATCCACGCCGCGCCGGGGAAGACGCCACGGCCGCCATGTCACTGAAGCCATGTCATCCCAATGTCATGGCCCCGGATGGAGCCCCGCGTCATTCACTCGGAGTATGGCGTCCCCTCCCCTTCACCGGGCGCGGCGTGAGTGCGCCGGTTACAGTCCGGTGTCCATGCGGCCCCATTTCCACGTGGCTGGCTTCCCCGTCCGAGTCCACCCGCTCTTCTTCCTCGTCGCGTTGATGACGGGCTGGACGCTCATCTCCGAGCCCGCGCGGCTCGCGCTCTGGGTTGGCATCGTCTTCGTGTCGGTGCTGCTCCATGAGCTGGGGCATGCGCTGGCCTTCCGCCGCTATGGCTGTCCCGCCCGCATCGAATTGCACGGCATGGGCGGCACCGCGCACACCGACCAGGGCGCGCACCTCACCCACCGGCAGTTGGCCTGGGTGAGCTTCGCGGGGCCGGGCATCGGCTTCCTGGCGGGTGGACTCATCTGGGGCCTGTCGAGCCTCGCGCCCCTGGGAGAACCCGGCGGGCTGGCGGACCAGGGCCTGCGGCAGTTCCTCTGGGTGAACATCGGCTGGGGGCTCTTCAACCTGCTGCCCATGCAGCCGCTGGACGGCGGCCAGCTGCTGACGAACCTGGTGCGCGCGCGCAGCGGGTACCGCCATGAACGGCGGCTGCTCGGCGTGGGCATCGCCACGGCGGTGGCGGTGCTGGGCCTGGCCATCTGGTGGAAGATGGTGTGGCTGGGCGTGCTGGCGATGATGCTCGGGCTGATGAACTTCGAGCAGCTCCGCCGCACGCCGGAGGTGCGCCCCGCCGAGCCTCGCTACGTCTTCCCCCGCGCCCCCCAGCAGACAACCACGGGCGCCGTCCCCATCGAACAGCTGATGGACGCGCTGCGAGGCAGCCCCGCCGTCTCATACGAAGCCGACGCAGACGACGACCTGGAGGCCCCTCACGACCCGGCCCTGGTGGGCGAGATGCTCCTGGACAGCGGCCTGCCAGAGCTGGCCGTGGGCTCGCTCCAATCCGCCTTCACGCAGGCGCCCCTGCCGCGCACCGGCCACGCCCTGGTGGTGGCGCTGCTGCGCACCGGCCGGCTCCAGGAGCTGGCCTCGCTGCTGGACAGCTCTCACGCCAGGCAGCTGTCCGAGGACACGCTGGCCCTCATCTCCGAGCACGCCGGAGCGGCCAGCGAAGCCACACTGACGGAGCGCGTCACCGCGCTGCGGCACGGCCGTGCTCCTGCCCCGGATGAGCCCCGCTGATTGCCGCGCCGCGCCAGAAGGTGCTCTTCGCCCGACGCCCAACAGGCGGCCCATCAACTGCCTTGAGCGAAAGCGGCCCATCCGGGTTATAGGGGCGTCCCCTTCAGCCAGAGGAAGGTCGCGCGTGTCTCGTCCCCGACTCATCAAAGAATCCTCAGAAGCGTCCGCGCCGCTCGAGCGGGAGCTTCTGGTCCGCATCCATGACCTGATGGTCAAGACGCGCGTCCTCGAGGAGCGCCTCATCCAGATGTACAAACAAGGCCACGGCTACTTCTGGATTGGCGGCCCCGGCGAGGAGGCGTTCAACGTCTCCCTGGGGCTGCTGATGAAGAAGGGCCAGGGCCCTGATTACGACTATCTGCACGCCCACTACCGCCAGTCCGGCACCCTGCTGGCCCTGGGAGAGGAGCCCATCGGCTCGCTGCGGCAGATGAAGAACACGGCCACGGACCCGTACTCGGGCGGCCGCAACTTCGCGGGGCACTACTCCGCCCGCAAGTACAACGTGGCGCCGGTGTCCTCGCCCATCGAGGTCCAGTACGCCATGGCACCGGGCACGGCCATGGTGCAGAAGCGCCACGGCGGCGACGGCATCACCATCGTCACCGGCGGTGACGCGGGCACGGCCGAGGGCGATTTCGCCTCCTGCCTGGTGTGGAGCAGCCGCCCCGCCAACCCGCTGCCCGTCCTCATCATCGTCACCAACAACAAGTGGGGCATCTCCACGGCGGCGGCGGGCCAGCACGGAGAGCAGCGCATCAGCGACCGGGGCAAGGCGTTCGGCATGCGCTGCAAGACCATCAACGGCAACGACCCCATCGAGGCCTACACCGAGCTGCGCGACGCCATGGCGTACGTGCGCACGGAGCGTAAGCCCTTCCTGCTGGAGGCCAACGTGTCGCGCCTCTACGGGCACTCGTCGGCGTCCGGCGCCAACTACGTGGGCGACGAGGTCGACTGCCTCAAGGAGTTCGAGGCGAAGCTGGAGAAGGACGGCGTCCTGACGCGCGAGCAGATGGACGACCTGCGCACCCGCTACACCGAAGAAATGGCCGCCGCCGCCCGACAGGTGCGCGACGAGCCGCAGCCCGAGCCCGAATCCATCTGGAAGCACATCTTCGCGGAGGACAAGTAACCCATGGCCAACATGGCACAGGCCATCCGCATGGCCCTGCACTACGCCGAGGAGCACCTGGGCGTCACCGACATCTTCGGCGAGGACGTGGGTGCCCCGCTGGGCGGCGTCTTCACCTGCACGCAGGGCCTGAAGACGGCGTGGAACTCTCCCCTGGACGAGCGCGGCATCATCGGCGCGGCCATGGGCATCGCCATGGCCGGCGGACGGCCGGTGGCGGAGATCCAGTTCTGCGACTACGTCTACAACACCATCGACCTGCTGAAGCTGGCGGGCAACACCTGCTGGTCCAGCAACGGTGACTGGAACCTGCCCATGGTGGTGCGCACGCCGGTGGGCAGCGGCATCCGCGGGTCCATCTATCACTCGCACTCCTTCGACGCGACGATGACCCACATCCCCGGGTGGAAGGTGGTGATGCCCTCCACGCCGCTGGACGCGTACGGGCTGCTCATCACCGCGTGCCAGGAGAAGAACCCCGTCATGTTCCTGGAGCCCAAGGCGCTGCTGCGCGTGAAGGGCGAGGAGCGGATTCCGGGCGAGCCGGACGATGACCGCACGCTGTCGAAGCTCATCGACGCGCCGCTCGGCGACCGCTCGCAGTGGAAGCCGCAGTGGCCGGCCGGCCTCCAGGCGTACGCGGTGCCGTTCGGCAAGGGCAAGGTCGTGCGAGAGGGCACGCTGCTCACGGTGGTGAGCTACGGCCGCACCCTGCCCCTGTGCGCGAAGGCCGCGGAGGCGCTGGCCGCCGACGGCATCAGCGCGGAGGTCATCGACCTGCGCTCGCTGTGGCCCTACGACTGGGAGCTCATCAAGGCGTCCGTCCAGAAGACGGGCCGCGTGCTCTTCGTCAACGAGGACACCGAGGTGACGAACTTCGGTGAGCACCTGGTGCGCCGCACGGTGGAGGAGCTCTTCTATTCGCTGCTGGCCCCGCCGCGGCTGCTGGCCGGGAAGTTCGTGCCGGGCATCGGCCTGTCAGACGCGCTGGAGATGGCGTCCGTGCCGCAACTGAGTGACATCACCACCGCCATGCGTTCACTCGCGGCGGAACAGCCGTAAGCGCTGCACCCACAATCCCCTGCTCGTGAGGTCCTTGTCTCACGTGGCGGGCGCCCCGGGCCGCCGTTCCTCTTTGGAGGGACGGCGGCCCATTCGTTAGACTCGGTGAGCCTTGTCACAGCCAATCGTTCGGACAGTCTCTCCCGCCGCTGGCGCCGACGCGCCCGCCTTCCGTATCCGCCGTGCCCGTCGTGGCGACGCCGAAGCCATGGCGACGCTGCTGAAGGAGCTGGGCTATCCCCAGGGGACGGACCAGCAGACGGTCCACTGGGTCGTCAGCCATCCGGAGATTGAGATCTTCGTGGCCGGCGACCCGCAGGACCGGCCCGTGGGCATGGTGTCCTTCTCCCACCGGCCGCAGCTCCGGCTGCGCGGGCGCGTGGCCACCATCGACGAGCTGGTGGTCACGGAGACCTGGCGTCGTCGCGGCGTGGGCCGCGCGCTCATCCGCCAGATTCTGGAGCGCTGCAAGGTGCTGAGCGCGAAGCAGCTCCAGCTCGTCTCGCCCATGACGACGACGCCGGAGGCGCGGAGCTTCTACACGGCCTGCGGCTTCTCCGAGATCGACTCGGGCGTGTTCCGCCACCTCGAGACGGAGTCCCAGCGCTAGTGGCCCGCCGGGGCTCCCGCCCCGGGCCTACCGCTTGAAGCTGTCCACCACGCGCTGGAGCCGGGCCCGGTCCTCGTCGTTCATGTCCGTGAAGCGCACGCCGATGGCCTCCGCCTCGTCGCGCACCCAGGCGATGATGCCGGTGAGGTGGAACTCCTCGCCTTCAATGGCCATGGACAGGCGGACCTGGGAGCCCACGTCGTAGGACTTCTGCGTCTTCAGGCACAGCCCACCCGCGGAGATGTTCACCGAGTACGCGCGGAGCGCCCTCGCGGCGTCCTGCGTCTGGGCGAAGCGAACCTCGAACCGCGCCGCCACACGCTCGTCGGCCCGCCGGTTCGCGTATGCGGCTGGATCCCCGCTTTCCATGTCATCCGCCGCCTTGGTTGTCATACGCACCCGTTAACCCCCACATTCGACGCTGCTGGCGAAAACCCGGAGCTCTGCTCCCACACCCACAGTCCCACAAGGTGACGCGCCGGGCCAACCACGAAGCTCCGGGCGTCCTCCAAGTGTCCGCTGCTTTCCACGCCCGATTCAAGGGGCCCCCTCTATCGAATTCAGGTGCCTATGTCCTCGGGACTGCCCTGGGAGCGCTCTGGAATGCGTGTCTACCGCCTCTATCTGTTGACTGGAACCCTTGCGCTGGCCTTGTCGGTCGGAGGCTGTCACGGCGGTGAGGGCCCGGAGCCGGACGGCTCTGGCGACGCGGGCATGGACGGCGGAAGCAGGCCGGACGGCGGCGCCGACGGCGGCGGCGGGGACAGCCGTGACTTCGAATGCAACGTGGCGAGGCAGGAGGGCTGCGCCGCGGGCCAGAGCTGCCAGTTCGCGGACCTGGTGGACGGCGGCACGGGCAGCCGATGCTTCGACGGGGAATGCGACGTGGTGGCGCAGGACTGCGCCGGAGGGCAGCGCTGCACCTACGCCACTGAAGATGGGGTGACGCGGCGGCGGTGTGTGGCGCCGGGCACCGCGAACGCGGGGGCCACTTGCACGCTGGCGCCCTCCGATGGCCGCGTGGCCTACGACACCTGCCAGCAGGGGCTCTTCTGCCGTCAGGCCCCCGAGGGACACGGTGGTGGCTTCACATGTCAGCGGCTGTGCCATGCCACGACCCAGTGTGGGAACTCGGAGGAGTGCAACACGGTGCTCCGGCTGGACGGCACGGATGAGCTGCCCCTGGTTTGCGGTCCCCCCTCCCCCGCGTGCGACCCCTTCGCCCAGGACTGCGCGTCGCCGCTGAGCTGCTACCCCTCCACCAACGGCCCCGTCTGCGCAGGGAGCGGCACCCGGACGGAGGGGCAGCCCTGCGACTTCAGCAACCAGTGCGCGCCGGGCAGCGCCTGTGTGAACGCGGGCGGTGGGCTCACCTGCCGCCCGCTCTGCCAGCCAGGCGGTGCGCCTGCCTGCACGGCGGGCAATTGCCGTGCGCTGGATGAGAACCCGGGCGTGGGGGCGTGCGTGCCCTAGCGCGGGTAACACAGAGCGCCCGCGGCAACCTTGGGGGGGCAGCCGGGCGGGCGAGGGCAGCACCCGGGCGGCTTCCCAAACACCCGGCTGGCAGGACACGGTGTGGTGTGCATCCTGCAATCCCGGGAGGGATGGGAATGGGAAAGACGCCGGGGTGGCGGGCGGTCCTTGTGTGGATGGGGGGTGTGCTGCTGGCGTGCGCCGGCAGCGTCGCCGACCCTACCGACTGGGACGTCGCGCCCGACGACGACAACCTCAACGCCACACGGGAGGACAGTGCTTCCGACGCGTCACTGGAGGTGGCGCCGGTGCTGGTGTTGAACGACGAGAGGCAGGTGCAGGGCACGCCGCCATCGCCCCCCGCCGCGACCTCGTTCCAGCCCGGCTTTCACCAAGCGCTGCGCGCCTCACACAGCGTGGGCAGCCCGACGACGTTCCGCCTGCGCGTGCCCGTGGCGCGCGCGGGCGGGCGCCTCCGGGTGACGTTCCGCTCCGGCGACGGGAGACTGACGCTGATACGGGCGACGGTGGCACGCGCAGGCGCGGCCGGTGAGCTGGCGTCCGCGCCCGTGCCGCTCACCTTCGACGGTGGCGCGGGCGTCACCATGGCCGCGCGCACGTTGACGACGTCGGACCCGGTGGACTTCCCGGTGGGCTTCCGCGACGAGCTGGCCATCAGCTTCGAGGCCCAGGGCGCGCTGGCGGCCAGCGCCATCAGCGCCTTCCCGGGCAGCTATGCGCGCGCGGGCAACCACGCGCTCGTCACGGGCGCACTGGGCGGCACGCTATTCGACCGGGCCGTCGGCGTCGCCACGGTCTACGTGGAGGGCCCCACCGGGCGCGCCGTCGTCGCCATCGGCGACAGCATCACCGAGGGCTACATCGACGCGAAGAACGACACGCGCAACGCGTGGCCCGCGCGGGTGGAGCTCGCGCTGGGCGTGCCCGTGGTGAACGCAGGCGTCAGCGGGCAGGGCTTCTATGACGCGCTGGCCCTGCTCGACGGTGAGGTGCTCGCGCTCCAGGGCATCACGGACTGCGTGGTGCTGCTGGGCACCAACGACCTGGGCGACACCCCCTCGATAGCGCAGCTTCAGTCGCGGATGACCACGCTGCTGGACCGGCTGGCGCCCTTCTGCCGTCCCTGGGTGAGCACGCTGCTGCCCAAGGAGAAATCGAACTACGCGCCCTATGAGGCGGTGAAGGCGCAGCGGCTGGAGTTCAACGCCTGGGTGCGCGGCGGCGGCGCGGGCCCGGACGTCATCGACCTGGAGGCGGTGATGCACCAGCCGGGCAACGTGCACCTCTTCCTCGACGGACTGGAGGTGGACGGCATCCACCCCAGCAAGGAAGGCCATCGGGTGATGGCGGACGAGGTGTCACGCGTCCTGCATGAGGTGGGCGGCCTCTAGAGCACGCCGTGGAGCACCAGCAGCTCGGCCAGCCCCGGGGGCGCCAGAATCCAGTCGTCCTCCGTGGGCACCCAGCGCACCGGCGTACCAGCGCCCTCCAGCAGGGCATTCACCTGAAGAAGCAGCGGCTCGAAGGTGGCGGCGGGCGCGTCGCGGCGGCCCTCCGGCGCCGGCACGTCGAGGCCACCGGGCTCCACGTGGAAGGCGGCCCGCCCCGCCTGGGGCGCCACCTGGAAGCCGGGCAGGTACGGCTGCATCGCGGCCTGGAGCCGCTCCAGCAGCGCCGCGTCTTCGTAGGGGTGGGCCAGCTCCCAGTCGAAGAAGGTGGGCAGCTGCGCGAGCAGCTCCTGGTGCAGCGGGTCGGCCCGGCTGTGCCGCCAGTGGTGCTCGGCCAGCGCGTAGGCCGTGGCGGGGACGCGCAGCTCGAAGCCCTCCAGCTTCGCGAGCAGCTCGCCCATGCGCTCCACCAGGTCCGCCGGGGGCTCGGCGCGAGACACCCAGCCCCAGTCCGCCACCGACTGCCCGCGGCGCAGTCCCTCCACCCGGTCCCCCTCGCGGAGCTGGAGCTGCGGCTCGGGGGACTCCTCATCCGGGTACAGCGCCGCGTGCAGCAGGGCTCCGCCCGACTCGGGCCGCAGCCGCGCGAAGCGGTGCGCCGGGTTGACCTCCACCACGCTGAACGTCTCCCTGGCCATCGCATCCTCCTCGGCGCGCTCGTGGGCGGCGAGCCTACCCGGTGTTGCGCATGCCGGCGGCGATGCCGTTGAGGGTGAGCAGCAGTGGACGGTCCACCTCCGCCTGCCCCTCGCGCTTGCGCTTGAGCAGCTCCACCTGGAGGAAGGACATGGGGTCCACGTAGGGGTTGCGCAAGGAGATGCTGCGCTGGAGCTGCGGGTTGTGGTCGAGCAGCTTCGACTCCCCCGTCAGCCGCTTCACCTGTTTGCGCGTGCGCTGGTGCTCCTGCTGGATGCGCCGCCACACCCCCTGGGTGCTCGCGGGCGCCAGCGTCGCATAGCGCGCGGCGATGGACATGTCCGACTTCGCCAGCACCATGGTGACGTTGTCGATGACAGCGCGGAAGAAGGGCCACTCCCGGTACATGCGCTCGAGCAAGGCCTCCCCACCCTCCACCTTCGCGAAGGACTCCAGCGCCGAGCCCACGCCGTACCAGCCCGGGAGGATGGCGCGGTTCTGCGTCCAGGCGAACACCCACGGAATCGCGCGCAGCGTGTCCAGCCCTCCCGCCTTGCGCTTGCTGGGGCGCGAGCCGATGGGCAGCGACGCAATCTCCTCCACCGGCGTCGCGGCGGTGAAGAACTCCAGAAAGTTTGGGTCCTCCCATACCAATGAGCGGTACGCCTTGCGCCCCGTCTCCGCGAGGGTGTCGAAGGCCTCACGGAAGGCGCGCTCGGCCTCCGGCTCCGGGCGCGGCTGCGCGTCCAACGTGTGCAGCAGCACACCGCCCAGGATGAGCTCCAGCGTGCGCCGCGCCAGCTCCGGGCGCGCGTACTTGTGGTCCAGCGCCTCGCCCTGCTCCGTGGCCTTGTAGCCGCCCGCCACCGCGCCGGGCGGCAGCGCGAGGATGGCCTCCTGCGCGGGGCCGCCGCCGCGCGCCACGGACTCGCCGCGGCCATGGAACAGGCGCAGCGGCACGCCCGCCTCGCGCGACACCGCCGTGAGCGCCACCTGCGCGCGGTAGAGCGCCGCGCTCGCCGCCAGCAGCCCCACCTCCTTGCCGGAGTCGCTGTAGCCCACCATCACTTCCTGGCCGCACCTCGCGTCCACGTGACGGCGGTACTCCGGGTCCGCGAAGAGCGTGCGCAGCACCTGCGGCCCCGAGTCCAGCGCACCGAGCTGCTCGAACAGCGGCACCACGTCCACCGTGGCGCAGCCTCGCGCCGCGTCCCACAGCCCTGCGTGCTTCAGGCACTTGAAGGCCGCGAGCACGTCCTCGGCCGTGCTGGCCATGCTGAGGATAAGCGTGCGGCACGCGGGCTCGCCCGACTCGGACTGCGCCTCCTTCAGGCGCGAGAGCACCTCCAGCAGCCGCCGGCCTCCCTCCGAGGGCGCCGGGCCCCCGTCGAGCGAGGCCGCCGCGCTCACCGCGTCCTCGGCGGGCGTGCGCACCTCCAGCTCCGCCAGGGACAGGCCCAGCGCGAGCACCCGCTGCCGCACCCGCCGCACGTCCCGCAGCCCCGCGTGCGTGCCCTTCGACGCCTCCAGCGCGCGCACCAGCACGTCCAGGTCCGCCAGCAGCGCCTCCGGCGTGCGGTAGGCCCCATCCGGCATGGTGACGCTCGCCCCGGCGCGCTGCTGCGTCACGTAGTGGAGCGCGCGCAGGAGCCGCTCCTCCATGAAGCGCAGCTTGTAGCGCAGCGGCTCGCCCGGCGTGCGAGGGCCATGGCGGCGCACCACCTCGGGCAGCGCCTCGGCGTCCTTCGCCACCGAGCGCAGCAGCTCCTCGGAGGGCTTCGCGTGGCGCTGCGACTGGGACAGCCGGCCGCCCAGCTGCTCCAGGTCCTGGAGCAGCCGACGCAGGCCACGGGCGCGGTGCGCGCGCAGCGTGTCCGCGAACACCTCGGGCGTCACCAGCGGATTGCCGTCCATGTCGCCGCCCACCCACGAGTGGATGCGCACGGGCGTCTCCAGCGGGCCCAGGGGCTCGCCGTATGCACTCGCGAAGGCCCAGTCCAGCAGCTCGGGCAGCAGGGACAGCTCCTCGGCGAGCACCTCCTCCACGTACCAGAGGACGTTCTTCACCTCGTCGCCCACCGTGGGGCGCTCGCGGCGCAGCTCGTCCGTCTGCCACAGGAGGGTGATCTCCTCGCGCAGCGACTCCACGTTCGCCGCGGACTCGCGAGGCGTCTGCTCGCAGCGGTCCCGATCCTCCAGCAGCCCCGCCATGCGGTAGAGCTTCTCCAGCAGCGTGCGGCGCACCGCCTGCGTGGGGTGTGCGGTGAGCGTCAGCGTCACCCGCATGGCGGCCAAGGCCTCGCGCACCCGCTGCGCGGGAATACCGGCGTCCTTGAGCAGCAGCAGCGTGGCCTCCAGCGAGCCGCGCTGGGGCTTCGCGGACGCGGCCTCCGCGTGAGTCCGGGCACGGCGGATGCGGTGATGCTGCTCCGCCAGGTTCACCAGCTGGAAGTAGACGGAGAAGGCGCGCAGCACCGGCTCGGCTCGCTCCAGGGGCAGGCGCTGGAGCACCTCCACCAGCTCCGCCGCCGCCGCGTGCCGTCCAGTCACCGGGCCTCGCCGGCGCTGGATGGCGAGGCGGCGCACGTCCTCTTCCAGGTCGAAGAGCACCTGCCCTTCCTGTTCAACGAGCACTTCTCCCAGGAGCCGGCCAAGCAGGCGGACATCCCGGCGCAGCGGCTGATCCACGGCACGCAGTCGGGCCATATGGTGCGACGGTAGTCGCTGGCTGGCGACATGGCCCGCTTTTCCATGCGGGAAAGCGGGCCACGGCTGGCGGGCCGCCCACCACCGTGGCTCCCCGGCCACACGAGCGTCCGGTCCAGGCCTTGCACAACCCGCCCTCCGTGAGCCGCGAACGACGCCGCGGCCGGGAGCATGTCGCCATGTGGATGATTCGGGGTGGGAAGGTGATGTTGCTGTGTGGCTGGCTGGCCGCGCCGGCGGCCCTGGCAGAAGCGCCAGAGCCGGACGCGGTGCCGTCCGGGGCGCGCGCCGCGCGGGGGACGCCGCTCGACATGGAGCCCCTGTTCCCCGACGCGGGCGTGGACGAGCTGGACAGCCCCCTCCTTCGCTACGCGGAGCCGCTGTCGTGCCCCGCGGCGCCCGAGGGCCGGGTGTGGGTGGCGGAGACGGAGACGTGCGACGCGTCCGGCTGCGAAGCCCGGACGACGGTGTGGGCGGGCGCGTGGACCATCGAGGACATGGAGCTGTCGGTGCGCTGCGAGACAGACCGCGTGGTGCTGACGGCGGACGCGTGGCGCATGGTCCTCACGCCCGGCGCGGGCGGCGGGCTGGAGGTGAGCGAGCTGACGCCTCCGGAACCGGAGGCCCTGACGGCCGCGCGCCCCTCGGAGCCGCCTGCCTCCGGGGGCTGAGCCCGGGCTACATGCCGATGCGGCGGAGCATCAGGATGGGGCCGTCATCCAGGCGCCGGTCGCGCAGGTCGATCTCACAGTCGAGCATCCAGTCGCCGTGCCCCTCCGGGTCCATGATGCGCTGCTGGGTCTCCCACAGCCGCGGGCCCGTCTCCTTGAGGAAGGTGTTCGCGGGCTTGCGCGCCTGGGGCGTGAGCACCACGACCTTGTGCTCCTCGAAGTACGGCGCCATGGCCTGCTCCAGCTTGGGCGCGGTCCACTCGCCCAGGGCGTTGTCCAGCATGGCCAGCGCGTCCATGTATCGCTTCTGGCCCAGCGCTTTGAGCAGCCGATGCAGCTCCTCGCGCACCCGCGCGGCGAAGGCCTTCGGGTCGTCCGTGAGCTCCTTCGGCTTGAGCTCCACCACCGGCTTCGCCGCGATGGCGCCGTCCGGGTTGCGCATGCGCTCCCACTCGTCCAGCAGGCTGGAGTCCACCTGGCGGAGCGTGGCGCGCAGGTGGTCGATGAAGTCCTCCACCTCCTCCGTGCGGAAGCGCTCGGGCACCGTCTGCACCAGCGTCTTGTAGGTGTCGTTCACGTACCGCAGCAGCACGCCCTCGCTGCGCTGGAGACCGTATTCACGGATGTAGTCCGGGAAGGACATGAAGCGCTCGAACATGTCCCGGACAATGGACTTGGGCCGGATGTTCTCCTCGCCCACCCACGGGTGCTTCTGCGCGAACTTGTTGAAGGTGCCGTAGATGAAGTCGCGGTTGGGCTTGGGCCACTCGAGCTTCTCGAGCTCCGCCATGCGGTCGTCGTACTCGACGCCCTGCGCCTTCAGCTCGTTGATCTTCTCCCCCTTGAGCTGGTTCAGCTGCGCGTAGAGCACCACCTCCGGGTTCTCCAGGATGGACTCCACCAGCGTCACCACGTCCAGCGCGTAGGTGTCCGTGGTCGGGTCCAGCAGCTCCAGCGTGTCCAGCAGGTACAGCGACAGTGTGTGGTTGAGGCTGAAGTCCTGCTGCATCTCTCCCGCCACCTTCACCGTGGCGCCCGAGCCGCCCTGCCCCTTCACCACCTCGACAATCTCCGCTTCGCGCAGCGTGCGGAAGTCCCGCGCGGCCTCCTTGAGGTGCCGGCGCTTGAGGTAGTCCGAGTCATGGCTGCGCTGCACCAGCGTCACCAGCCGCTTGTACCCGGCGTTGTTCTCCGTCTGGTGCTCGCTCTGGAGCAGGTTAAGGATCATGCCGTGCGACACCGCGAAGCGGGACTCCAGCGGCTCGGGCATGCCGGTCTGGAGCCGCTCGAAGGTGCTCCGGTCGTACTGGACGAAGTTCTTCTGCGGCGGCTTGGCCTTGGGCGTCTTCTTCTTGCCCGCGGCCTCCTTGGCGGCCAGCTTGATGTTCTCGATGACGTACTCAGGCGCCTGGGCCACGACGCTGCCCTGCGTGTCGAAGCCCTTGCGGCCCGCGCGGCCGGCGATCTGCTGGAAGTCGCGCACGCTCAGCGTGGCCAGCTTCTCGCCATTGAACTTGAAGAGTTGCGTGAAGAGCACCGTGCGGATGGGGATGTTCACGCCCACGCCCAGCGTGTCCGTGCCGCTGATGACCTTGAGGTGGCCGCCCTGGGCCAGCTTCTCCACCAGCAGGCGGTACTTGGGCAGCAGGCCGGCGTGGTGCATGCCAATGCCGTGGCGCAGGAAGCGCTGGAACTCCTTGCCGTAGGGCGTGTCGAAGGGCGCGTCCTGGAGCGCGAGCCGGATGGCTTCCTTCTCCTCCTTGGTGGAGAAGTCCACGCTCATCAGGTTCTGCGCCTGCTCGGCCGCCGCGCGCTGGGTGAAGTTGACCAGGTAGATGGGGTACTTCCCACGCGCGACCAGGTCCTCGATCGTCTCGTGCAGCGGCACCTCGCGGTAGTCGAAGTCCAGCGGCACGGGGCGCTCGGCGCTGCGCACGGTGGCCACTTCCCTGCCGGTGAGCTTCGTCAGGCTCTCCTCGATGATGTGGGTGGGCCCCAGCGTGGCGGACATCAGCAGGAAGGTGGTGTCCGGCAGCGCGATGAGCGGCAGCTGCCAGGCCACGCCGCGCTCGCGGTCCGAGTAGTAGTGGAACTCGTCCATGACGACGTAGTCCACGCGGGCGCTCGCGTCGCGCAGGGCCAGGTTGGCGAGGATTTCGGCGGTGCAGCAGATGATGGGCGCGTCGCGGTTGATGCTCGCGTCGCCGGTGAGCATGCCCACGTTCTCCGCGCCGAAGGCGTCGCAGAGGGCGAAGAACTTCTCGTTCACCAGGGCCTTGATGGGGCAGGTGTAGAAGGAGACCTTGCCCTCCGCCATGGCCTTGAAGTGGAGCGCCGTGGCCACCAGCGACTTGCCCGAGCCCGTGGGCGTCTTGAGGAACAGGTGCTTGCCCGCGAGCAGCTCCAGGATGGCCTCTTCCTGGGCCGAGTAGAGGCTCAAGCCATTGGCCGCCACGTAGCCGACGAAGCGGTTGAGGATTTCATCCGCGTCCAGGGGCGGTTCGCCCTTCCTGGGGAGCAGCGCGGCGAGCGGAGCTTGGGTTTCTGGGGTGGCCATCACCCTCCGACAATAGGCGGCGCGACCGGCCTCGACCGGGAAAATCGCATCTGGATGCACGGTGCGTGAAGCCGGGTGTCCCCTCCTCCCTCGGAGAGCCGGTCCCACCAGGCAGGCGCGGAGGCATGTCATCGAGTGCCCGGACGCCAGGACCCGGGGCGCGATACCCGGCCCCCTCGTCCCTCCGCACCGTTGGACCTGGACGCGGTCCGGGGGGGGAGATGCCCAGAGCCGTCAAGACGCGGATGGCACGTCTCAAGCGGGCGGCGCTGCTCGGGGGCCTGCTCTCAGCGCCCTCGCTTGCCGGCGGGTGTAATCAGCGCCGGGAGCCGGCCGGCGCCCTCGATAGCGGCGACGAGGCGGCGGCCATCCCGGGGCTGGAGGGCGGACCGCCGGACGCCATCGATCCCTCCGCGGCCTCGGTCGGCGGGGAGGAGCAGTACCCGACGGGGCTGGCGCCAGGTGGCGCGGGCGCCCCTGGCGGTCCGGGCGGAGGTGGAAGCAGCAGCGGTTCTCACGGCGGGACGGGAGGAGTCCACGGAGTCCTGGGCGGCTCGGCACACGGCGGCAGGTCCAGCGACGGCTCCGGGGGTGGCTCCAGCGGCGGCGGGTCCGGTGGCGGTGGTTTCGGCGGCGGCCTTGGCGGAGGCAGCAGCAGGAGTGGGGGAACCACCGCCACCGGCGGCACCAGCCTGTCGAGCGGCAACAGCCTGACGGGTGGCACCAGCACGACCGGCGGCGCCAGCCGGACCGGACATGGCCGCGCCCGGGCGAGCGGCGGCATCCCCGGGGGTGGCAGCATGGCCGGAGGACTCTCGCGCCCGGGCGGTGGGGGGAGCAGCGCGAGGGGCACCGCCGCAGGAGGCGGCACGAAAGGCGGCGCGGGTGCCAGTGGGACCCCGGCTGGGAATGGCGCGGCGCCTGGAGGACACCTGGAGCCGTGACGGAGTGCCAGGCTCCTGCCGGTCCACCTCTCCTCTTCGTCCAGTATCGCCGTGACGCCGCCGCGCGCACCGGCCCACGAGACCGGCCAGCAGGTCCGCCAGCTCGTGGCGAGGGCCGCGCCAGACGCGCTCGTCCGGCCTGACCGACACCAGAAGGCACTGCTCGGGATGCGGCTTGGAGCACGCCGCCGCGCGCATGACCCGTCCCAACCACCCGACTTTCGACGCGTTGCTGCGCCGGTCACGGCCGCTCCGCCAACACTGGACGAGGGCTGGCTCCCCGCCCGGGGAGGTCCGGCCAGCGTCCATGGATTCGTCCCCGGACGCACAATGGCCTCGTGCTTCCCGCCCATGGCGGTGTGCTTTTCAACTGCCCAACCTTCCGCTGAACGTCACATGGAGGGGGTAACCGTCATGCGAATCACACGTGCGTTGCTGGGGGTGGCGATGATGGGGACGGCGATGATGTTCGCCGGCTGTGGGGAGAGCGCCGCGAGTGACGGCGCGATGGGGCCTCAGCAATCGGCCGCGGGCCAGGGGGTGATGCTGACGGACGGCCAAATCGTGGGCGTCCTCCTGGCGGCCAACTCGGGCGAGGTGATGCTGGGCCAGCTCGGCCAGGCGCATGCCACCGACCCGACCGCGCGTGACTTCAACGCGCGCATGGTCACCGTGCACTCGGAGGTCCTGCGGCGCGTGGAGGAACTGGCCAGGGCCCATGGCATCGCTCCCGCGGAGAGCGCCGTGTCGCAACTCCAGCAACTCACCGCGCAGCGGACGATGGAGGTGCTGGACACCGTCAAGGGCCCCACTTTCGACGTGTCGCTGATGGACGCCCAGCTCGCCGCTCATGCCGGCACGGCCCTGCTGGGGGACGCCCTGCTCGCGCCGCAGGTCCAGAACCCCGCGCTCAAGGAGGAGCTGATGGCGATCCGGAAGACGGTGCAGATGCACCTGCAGGAGGCCTCCAACATCCAGGTCACCCTCTTCAATGCGAGCAACCCGCCGCACCCGTAGCCACGTCCCGCAGCCCTTCCGCCCGGGAGCACCCTGCCCCGGGCGGAAGTCCTCGCTAGAGCACCTTGACCGCCTTGACCATGTCCGGGGCCAACTCTTCGTGCTGGAGGATGGAGAAGCCCAGCTTCCGGCTGATGCTCTGCATGGCGCGGTTGCCCGCGAGGATGTCCGCGACGATGCGCTCCACCTTCCACGCCTCGCCGATGCTCACCAGCCGCTTCAGCATCTCCGCCCCCAGGCCCTGCCGCTGCACCTGGTCACTGATGAGGATGGCGAACTCCGCGTCCCGCGTCCCGCGCAGCCGCGTGAGCCGGCCCACACCGAGCAACTCCCCGTCCTTGCGCTCCGCCACCAGCGCCATCTCCCGCGCGTAGTCGTTGAAGCAGATGCGTGACAGCCGCTCGTGCGCCACGCGGGTGCTCAGCTGCATCAGCCCCGCGTAGCGCAGGAACACCGTCTGCTCCGACAACGTGCGGTGGAACTCCGCCATCCGGGGCTCGTCCTCCGGACGGATGGGGCGCAGCAGAATCTCCTCACCGTTGCGCAGCCGGAACGGCGCCACGTACTGGTTCGGGTAGGGCTCGATGGCCAGCCTGGGCAGCTCCGCCTCCGTCACCGAAGCCGGGTGCAGCACCACGCGCGCATCCAGGGCCAGCAAGCGCTCGGGGGAGGCCAGCAGCGGGTTGAGGTCCACCTCCTTCACGAAGCGCTGCTCCACCACCAGCTGGCTGAAGCGGACCATGAGCAGCTCCAGCGCCATCAAGTCCACCGGCGGGCGGCCCCGGACGCCCTTCAGCGCCTCGTAGATGCGCGTCTGCTCCATCATCCGCCGCGCCAGCGTGGTGTTCAGCGGCGGCAGGCCCAGCGCCCGGTCCTTGAACACCTCCACCAGCGTCCCGCCCGCGCCGAAGAGCAGCACCGGACCGAACTGCGCGTCCACGCTGCTGCCCACGATGAGCTCGTAGCCATCCGGGCGCACCATGGGCTGCACGGTGACGCCATCGAACGCGCTCCCCTGCCCCAGCGCCTTCAGCCGCGCGCGGATGTCCCGGAACGCGCCGCGCACCGCCTCCGCGTCGGGGAGGTTCAGCCGCACGCCGCCCACGTCCGACTTGTGCGTCACCGTGAACGAGTGCAGCTTCACCACCACCGGGTAGCCCAGGGCCGCCGCCTCCGCCACCGCGGCGTCCTCCGTCACCGCCAGCCGCGTCTCCACGGTGGGGATGCCGTACGCGGCCAGCAGCTTCTTGGACTCGTACTCCGACAACAGGGTGCGGCCGGCGGCGCGCGCGGCCTCCACCCACCGGCGCGCCTCATCCCGCGCGGTGCCCACCTCCTGCGCCAGCGCGGGCGTCTCGTACAGGCCCGCGAGGTTGTACGTGTAGCGCCACATGTAATTGAAGATGCGCGCCGCCGTGTCCGGATAGCCGAAGGTGGGAATGCCCGCGTCGTTGAGGATGCGCTCCCCGGCCGCCACCTCGGAGCCCCCCATCCAGCTGGCCAGCACCGGCTTTCCATGCAGCTTCGCGAAGGGCTTCAGCCGGTCCGCCGTCTGGGTGGGCTCGGTCATGTCCTGCGGGGTGAGGATGACGAGCAGGCCGTCACTTCCCTCGTCCCGGCTGGCGACCTCCAGCGCCCTCGCGTAGCGCTCCGGGTCCGCGTCGCCCAGGATGTCCACCGGGTTGCCATGGCTCCACTGCGGCGGGAGGAAGTCGTCCAGCGCCTTGCGCGTGGCCTCGCCGAGCACCGCCAGCTCGCCGCCGCCCGTCACCAGCGCGTCGGTGGCCAGCACCCCCGGCCCGCCCGCGTTGGTGAGCACGGTGAGGCGCCTCCCCGCCGGGCGCGGCTGCCGCGCCAGCGTCTCCGCCATGTAGAAGAGGTCCGCGATGGAGTCCACGCGCAGCACGCCGGAGCGGCGGAAGGCGGCGCTGAGCACCTCGTCGCTGCCCGTCAGCGAGCCCGTGTGGGACGCCGCCGCCCGCGCGGCCTGCGCCGTGCGCCCCGCCTTGATGACGATGATGGGCTTGGTGAGCGCCACCTCGCGCGCGGCGGAGAGGAAGGCCCGCGCGTCGCCGATGGACTCCATGTACAGCAGGATGGAGCGCGTCATCGGGTCGTCCGCGAGGAAGTCGATGAGGTCGCCCCACCCCACGTCCAGCATCGAGCCCACCGACACGAAGGCGCTGAAGCCCACCGCCTCCCGCAGGCTCCAGTCGAGGATGGACGTGAGCAGCGCGCCGCTCTGGCTGATGAAGGCCACGTTGCCCGGCCGCGCCATGCCCCCCGCGAACGTGGCGTTGAAGCCGATGGGCGGCCGCATCACCCCCAGGCAGTTGGGGCCGATGATGCGCACCTGCGCCGCCTGGGCAATGCGCAGGATGTCCTGCTCCAGGCGCACGCCCTCGTCGCCAATCTCCTTGAAGCCCGCGGAGAGGATGATGGCGCCCCGGATGCCCAGCTCCGCGCACTCCTGGATGACGCCGGGCACCGCCTGCGCGGGCGTGACGACGACGGCCAGGTCCACCCGCTCCGGCAGCGCGCCCAGCGACGGCCAGGCCTTGATGCCCAGCACGTTGGGCCGCTTCGGGTTGATGGGGTAGACGGTGCCGCCGAAGGGGTTGCTGATGAGGTTCCAGAGGACGGTGCGCCCCACGCTGCCCGGCCGCTCCGTGGCGCCCACCACCGCCACGCTGCGCGGCGCGAAGAGCACGTCCAGCGGCAGCCGCGTCCGCTGCTGGTGGAGCACGTTGTAGGACGGGTCCGTCTTCGAGGAGCCAGGGGCGCGCGTGTCCATGACCCCGTCATTGCGGCCCGGCTCCCCCGCGCGCAATGGCCTTCTCGTGCCCCCTCCGCATTCACGCAGGAATGGGATAGAGCGGGAATACATGCGCACCCGGATGCTGCGGGGAAGGAGGCCCCTCCGGCGGAGTCACACACATATCGCACTTACAGCCAGTACGTGACGCAGGCCGTTCTGACACTCGTGGACAGTCTCACTGAACGAAATTTCACCAGTGGGCGAGCATCCCACGGCCCGCTCGGTGTATACGGGGCGCCTCTATGACTTCTTCCGAGAAGCTTGTTTTCACCCAAACCATCGAGGCGCTCTTCGTTCGCGCCCTCGAGAACCGGCTCACCCCGGCGTGCCGCGAGCATCTGCGCCGGGCGGGGTTGGACCTCGACCAGAAGCTGGAGCGGGCCTACACCCTGGAGCAGTGGAAGGAGTTCCTCCGCATCGCCGCCGGCCACGTCTACGGTGGGGTCCCCACCGAGGCGGCCTACTACTCGCTGGGCGAGCGGTTCATGGACGCGTACTTCGGCACCTTCTTCGGGCGCGCCCTGCTGGGCGTCGTCCGGCTGGCCGGGCCGCGCCGGATGCTGCTTCGCGCGGGCCTGGGCTTTCGCGCCGGTAACAACTTCAGTGTGGTCGAAATCGTCGAGCGCGGTCCGACATCGCTGGAGCTGCGGATGGACGACGTGCTGGCGGACCTGCCCACCTTCGCGGCGGGCCTGCTCGCGCGCGCGGTGGAGCTGTGTGGCGGGTGGCGGGTGGTGTCCATCCCCGAGGAGTTCGACGGCACCGCGGCCACCTTCCACATCCGCTGGTCGGAGGCGCCCGCCGAGGCCGCCCTCCCCGCCACGGAGGACGACTCGGGCGCATCACGGCCCCGCGCGTAGGTCCCCGCCACGCGCCGTGGCGCTTCGCCACGGAGCGCCGCGCAGCACGCCACGCCCGCTGAGCAGGCGGGCGTGCCTCCGGGGCCACACGGCGGCCCCTGTTCCAGAGGGACGCGCGAGTCATCCCGGGCTCGCGCAGTCACTGGCATCGCGGCTGCAATCCCCTGCGTCATCCCTCGGAGGATGGACGCATGAGCAACCCTGAAGTGGTGACGAATCCCCGGCGCAAGCTGCATTGGGGCGTGGGACTGGTGGCGGCGGTGTTGGTGTTCGCGGGCGCGGGCACGTGGCTGTGGCTCCGCCAGTCCTCGGCGGAGGTGCCGCATCCGTCGCAAGCCGTGATTCCCAAGCCGTCACACCCCGGGTTGGCCCAGCGCACCGAGCCGCTGCCCTCCTCCGCGGCGCTGGACGCGCTGGTGCGCGACCGGCTCGCGCGGGCCTCGAACCTGCCGGCGTTCGCCGCGTGGCTGCGCGAGCACGACCTGCTGCGCCGCTTCGTCACCGTCGTCGGCAACGTGGCGGAAGGCGACAGCCCGCGCGAGGCGGTGAGCTTCCTCGCTCCGGCTGGCGCCTTCGAGGCCCGTGAGAGGGCCGGCAAGCACTTCATCGAGAAGCAGAGCTACGCGCGCTACGACGTCATCGGCGCGGTGGTGGGCTCGCTCGACATGGGCGTGCTGGTGTCCACGTACCGTGAGGTGCGCCACCTGGCCGAGCGCCTCCACCAGGAGAGCGCCCGCCCGGGCAGCACCTTCGACGCGACGCTCCATCTCGCGTTCGAACAGGTGCTCGCCGTGCCCGTCATCGACGGCGAGGTGGAGGTGGTGCCCAGGGGCGCCCTGTACGTCTACGCGGACCCGAAGCTCGAGTCGCTGACGGCCGCGCAGAAGCACCTGCTGCGCATGGGTCCGGAGAACCTCCGCCGCATCCAGGCCAAGGTCCGCGAGGCGTCCCAGCAGCTCACCCAGCAGGCGTCCCGCCGCTGAGCGCCCTCCTCCTGCCTGGGCAGCAGCCCTGGCAGGATGCAAGGGCGGCCATGCAGATTGCGGCGGTGCTCCGGGCTGTTCCACCGCCGCGCAGAGGGGGCGGGCCAGGGGCACGGCCGTTGCTACCAGCGCGATTTTCTCCGGGCTGTCGCGCTGCCAGACTGCGCGGGGTCCGGCAGGTCCCCTGGGTCCCGCCCGCGGAGCAGCGTCCGCCCCCCTGTTCATGCGCCTGTCCGTCCTGCCAGTCCTGCTGTTGTGCGTGGTCCTCTCCGGCATCATCGCCGGTGTCCTGCACTTCATGCAGCGTGACAGGCAGGCGCTGGTGGACCAGATGGCCCGCGAGCGGCAGGCCCAGCTCCACGAGGCCGTGCGCGGCGTATCCGCCGCCCTGGAGAACGCGGAGGAGGACCTCCGCTTCGCCGGCGAGCTGCTGGCCCAGCCGGGCACCGCCGAGGAGCACCGGCGGGAGATGCGCGCCCTGCTGGAGGCGGTGGGGCAGTACAAGGCCATCCTCGTCTTCGGCACGGATGGCCGCGAGCGCCTGCGCCTCGTTGACCGGCGCAGCGCGGTGGCCATGACGCATCAGTTCACCGCGGAGGATCTCGCCGTCACCGTGGAGCGGGCGCGCAGCCACCCGCCCGGCCACATCGTCTCGTCCCCGCCCCTACCCCGGGCCCGCACCGGCTGGCTGCGCGCCTTCGCCACCGCCATGCCGGAGGACTCCCCGGACGGCGGCGGCGTGGTGGTGGTGCTGGTGGACGCCGAGCCCCTCTTCGCGCCCCTGAAGCTGCTCGCGTCCGACATGGAGACGCAACTGCTGGTGCTGGGCCTCCATGGCGCGCCGACGGCGCTGACCAGCCCCCGGCTCACCGAGTCGTACGGGCAGCTCGCCACCGAGGGCCACTTGTTGCCCGGCCTGGGGGCGCTGGTGCGGCGGATGCGCGAGGGCGAGTCGGGCACGCTCATCATCGAGCGCCGGGAGGCCGCGCGCCTCGGCATGGGTGACTCGGAGGTGGTGGCCACCTTCAGCCCGGTGCGGTTCAAGAATGGCCCCGCGTGGCCGGTGGCGACGCTCGCCTCCACGCAGGTGCTGCGCGCGCACGAGCGCAGCCTCGTGCTGCGCCTGTCGCTGGCCGCGGTGCTCGTCTCCGGCTTCATCATCGCCTTCGGCGTGTACGTGGTGCTCGCGCGCAGCCGGGCGGAGGCCCTGCGGGAGAGCCAGCACCACGCGCGGCGGCTGGCCCACCTGCACGACAAGACGCAGAAGATTCTCGACCACATCCCCACCGGCGTGCTGGCCTTGTCCGCGTCCCGGCACATCTCCGCCGCCAACCGCGCGCTGAGCGCCCGCATGCCCCCGGACGCCGTGGGCCAGACGCTGGCCGCGGCCTTTCCCCTCGCCCAGGCGCCCGTCATCCAGCGCCTGGAGGACCTGGTCCACGCCGCCACGCTCGACGGGAAGCCGCGCAGCCTCCATGGCGAGCCGCTCTGCCTCTTCGAGGAGCCAGGCCAGTACAACGTCCACGCAGTCCCGCTAGAGCCGAACGCCTCCGACGTCCACACCCTGGTCGTCATCGAGGACCTGAGCAACCTGCGCGCGCTGGAGGGCCAGCTGCTGCGCGCGGAGAAGCTGGCCACGGTGGGCGTGCTCGCGGCGGGCATCGCCCATGAGATTGGCACGCCGCTGGGCATCGTCCGCGGGCGCGCCGAGTACGTCGTGGAGAAGCTGGGCCCGGAGCATCCCCAGACGGCCGGCCTGGGCACCATCATCGAGCAGATCGACCGGGTGAGTCGGACGCTGCGCCAGCTCCTCGACTTCTCGCGGCTCCAGCCCGCCGACGCGCAGACGGTGCCGCTGGCGCCGATGGTGAGCAACCTCCGGGAGCTGCTGTGGATGGAGGCGGAGCGCCGGCGCCTGAAGCTGGAGGTCACCGTCGCCGCGGACCTGCCCGCGGTGGCGGCGGACCCCGACCAGCTCCAGCAGGTGCTCATCAACCTGGTGCTCAACGCCTGCGACGCGTGCGAGCCGGGTGGGCGCGTGCGGCTGAGCGCGAGCCTCGACACAGAGCACGCGCCTGGGGCCTGGGGCATGGTGCGGGTGGACGTCGAGGACAACGGCTGCGGCATCTCCCCTCACCACGTCCACCAGGTCTTCGACCCCTTTTTCACCACCAAGAAGCGCGGCCAGGGCACCGGCTTGGGCCTGACGATGGTGGCGCACATCGTGCGCAACCACGGTGGCCACATCGAGCTGGACAGCGCGCCGGAGCGAGGCACCCGCGTCACCGTGCGCTGGCCCGTGGCGGCGCCCGCCGGAGAGGAGCGACATGCCATCTAGAGCCAGGGTCCTCGTCGTGGACGACCACGTCGAGATGGGACAGATGCTGAAGGAGCCGCTGACGGACGATGGCTACAAGGTCGACATCGCCACCGGCGGCGCGGACGCCATCGCCCAGCTTCGCGCGCGCGTCTACGACGCGGTGCTGTGCGACCTGCGCATGCAGGAGGTGGACGGCTTCGACGTGCTCGACGCCGCGCGCAAGCTCGACCCGGAGCTGCCCGTGCTGATGATGACGGCCTTCGGCGGCGTGGAGAGCGCGGTGGAGGCGATGAAGCGCGGCGCGTACCACTACTTCACCAAGCCCTTCCGGCTGGACGAGGTCCGCCTGTCCCTGGGGCGCGCGCTGGAGCAGCGCCGCCTGCGCACCGAGCACCGCGCGCTCAAGCAGCAGGCCGCCGACCGCGGGGGCCTGGGCGCCCTGGTGGGCAGCAGCACCGCCATGCGCGACCTCTATGCCCTCATCGAGCGCGTGGCCTGGTCCAGCGCGCCGGTGCTGGTGCGCGGTGAGAGCGGCAGCGGCAAGGAGCTGGTCGCCCGGGCGCTGCACTTCGAGGGCACGCGGAAGGCCGGGCCATTCGTCGCCGTCAACTGCACCGCCCTCCCCCACGCCCTGCTGGAGAGCGAGCTGTTCGGGCACGTGAAGGGCGCCTTCACCGGCGCCACCACGGCGCGGCGCGGCCTCTTCGTGGAAGCGGACGGCGGCACCTTGTTCCTGGACGAGATTGGGGACATGGCCCCCGAGCTCCAGGCCCGGCTGCTGCGGGTGCTGGAGGACGGTGAGGTCCGCGCGGTGGGCGCGGATGGCTCGCGCACGGTGGACGTGCGCGTCGTCGCCGCGACGCACCAGGACCTGGAAGCGCGGGTGAAGGAGGGCCGCTTCCGCGCGGACGTCTTCTACCGGCTCAATGTCGTCACCCTGCGGCTGCCGCCCCTGAGGGAGCGCCGCGAGGACATCCCGGCGCTCGTCGAGCACTTCCTCATCCAGGCCAAGGCGCGCACCCCACGCTCGGTGGTGCAACGATTCTCCCCGGAGACCATCGCCGCGCTGGGGACGCTGCCCTGGGTGGGCAACGTGCGCGAGCTGGAGAACCTCGTGCAGCGGCTGGTGGTGCTCGGCTCCACGGAGGTCGTGGACCTGCCCCAGCTCCGGCCGCACCTGCCGGCGGACACCGGCAGCGAGCCCCACCCGCTGGCGGCGGCGCAGCGCACCATCATCCCCCTGCGGCAGTTGGAGACGGAGTACATCGCCTGGGCCGTGGCCCGGTGCGGGGGAAACAAGACGAAGGCGGCGGAGCTGCTCGGCATCGACGTCTCCACCATCCACCGGCGCGAGCGCGCGGAAGGCAATCCGCAACGCTGACCTGTGCACGGTGCAACGGTGAACGTGCCACGGTTCGGGTGTCTCAGAGGGACGGGAGCACGGCACGGGCCTTGAAAATGACAGGGGGCATGAACCGAGCCCTCCTGTCTCTCCTTGCCGCGGTCAGTCTGGTTGGTTGCGCCTCGAAGCCCAAGGCGTCCTCTGTCACGGACACCCTGCCGGACCGGCACCGGAGCCCCACCGCCACGGCGGCAACGTCCAACCGGACCTCCGATGACGATGAAGAAGCGGCGCGCCGGGCGATGGGTACGCTGGCGGCTGAACCGGTGTACTTCGAGCTCGACTCGGCCACGCTGCGGCCCGAGTCCCGCGAGCTGCTCGCCCAGCTGGCGACGGGCCTGAGGGAGCGGCCCCAGACGCGGGTGACGGTGTCGGGCCACACCTGCGAGCTGGGCACCACGGAGTACAACATCGCGCTGGGCCACCGGCGCGCGGCCGTGGTGCGCGACTACCTGCGCAACCTGGGTGTGGAGCCTTCGCGGCTCTCCATCGTCTCCTACGGCGAGGAGCGGCCGCTGTCGGACGCGCACACGGAGGAGGCCTTCCGCAAGAACCGCCGCGCGGAGTTCACCTTCTCGTCGCCGGAGCAGGCGACGCGCGGGGCGCTGTAGCCCACGCGCGATTGATAACTCCAGGCTATCAATCCACGAACAACTTGTTCCTCGTGGTGTTCGACGGAGGCCGCTAGCTTTCGGCGCCATCAAGGGGGACGCATCATGAAGACATGGATGAAGTGGCTCTGGGGTATCTCGACGCCGCCGCGCGAGTCGACTCCAGCCCTTCGAGGAACGCCAGGATGCGCTCGGCACACCGCGCGGGTTGCTCCAACGGGAAGAGGTGGCCGGTGCCGGACAGCTCCTCTGTCTGAACGTCCGGCAGCGTGAGCCGGGCCCGCTCCAGTGCTTCGCGGGTCAACGTGTCGGAGTCGCCGCCGCGAATCACGAGCGTCGGCACACTCACCGTGCCCAGACTCTTCCACACGTCGCGCGGGGACGTCTCGAAGACGCGCGCCTCCCAGGCTTTGGGAATGGTCAGCCGGAAGCCGCCGCCCGGGGCTTCCGAGAGGCCGTGGGTGATGTAGTCCTGGAAGCACTCCGAGTCGAACCGCGCGAACAGCGGCTTCTTGCCGTAGCTCCGCGCCGCCTCTTCGCGAGCGCCCCATGCATCCCGGCGCCGCCGAGCGAGGCTCGCGGGAGGCACCCGACTTCTAAGACCGAGCAGCGTCAGGGCCCGCAGCGCCAGCGCTCGCGCCCCCGTGAACAACACCGGGTCCAGCGCCACCACGGCCCGGAAGAGCGCGGGCGCCTTCGCGGAGGCGAGCAACGTCGCCACGCCCCCCATGCTGTGCCCCACCCCGATGATTCCCTGCACGCCCTGGGCGCGCAGCGCGTGAATCAGGTCATCCGCCATGTCGTCCCAGGTTCGCAGCTCCTGGGGGTCCGAGCCCGGCACGAGACAGCGGGTGCGAAGGGTGAAGACGTTGTAGCGCGGCTTCAGGTGCTCGATGAGCTTCCGGTAGCAGCCCGGTGGAAATCCGTTGGCGTGGGCCAGGTGCAGCACCGGACCGGTGCCGCCCCAGTCCTCCATCTGAAGGGCTTCGCGCATGCTCCGTCGATTACCTCGGACCGCGCGGGATGTCTTCCCCCCGCGGCCTCGGCCGCACCAAGACGGCGAGGGCCGTGCCACCTCACCGCCACTGCGGGTGCGCCAGTACGCGCGCCTCGATGTCAGGCGTGAGCTGTCCACCATGCGGCGCCCGGGACGACGAGCGCTTCCACCGCTCCAGCCACCGCTCGCCGAGCGGCGCCTCCAGCGACTCCCACCGGGTCGCGCCCACCGTCGTCTCGCCCTTCGTCCCCGTCGACACACCCGCGCCCACGAAGAACCCGGCCAGCAGCAGCGTCACCCGCGTCGGCGTGGCCGCGCTGTACGTGAGCAGCTGCGTGCCCTCACCGTCCTCGCGGCAGTGACGGCGCACCCGGGCCAGTACCGCCTCGGTCCACATGTCCGGATTGGACGCCGGCGAGAACGGGTCGAAGTAGACGAGGTCCGCCACGGGAAGTTCGCCGTCCAGGTGCGGCAGCGCGTCGCCCAACAGCAGGCGCCAGCGGATACCCGCCTCCTGCCAGACGCCATCGCGCATCAGCGCCTCGGCCGCCTCGCGGAAGGGCTGGAGGAAGGGGAAGCCCGCCGCGTCCGCCAGGGCCAGCCGCAGCGGCGCCAGGTCCACCTCGAAGCTGACCACCTCCAGCTCCCGGCGCAGCTCCGAGCCCAGGCGCCTCGCGCACGTGAGCGCGGCCACCGCGTTGGTGGCGGCGCCCAGCCCCACGTCGTGAATCACCAGCGGCGCCCCCGGCTGACGGAGCCGGTCCGCCAGCCGCGGCTGCTCCACGTAGAGCCGCAGGGCCTCCTGCCACGGCCCCACCGAGGGGTGCATCACCTCACCATGCCCCAGGTGCCGCACGGCCCGCGAGCCATTGCGCAGGGTGATGAGCTCGAAGTCGCCGTCGCGCGGGTTGGCCTCGGGCGCGGTGCTCACCCGACCTCCTTCAGCGTCACCGCGCGCGCGGCGGCTTCATCCTTCAGGTCCTTGGGCGTGGCGATGGCCGCCTTCAGCTCGCGGTACACCTGCGCGTACGTGCCGCCGAGGATGCCCTCGCGGATGCGGCCCATCAGCTTCTGGTAGTGCCGGACGTTGTGCACCGACAAGAAACGCGAGCCCAGGTGGTGCTTGCCGCGCATCAGGTGCTGGAGGTAGCCGCGCGTGTAGCGCTTGCACACGTAGCAGTCGCACTCCGCGTCCAACGGCTCGTCAGACAGGCGGAACACGCTGCGGGAGACGCGGATGAGGCCGCTGAACGTGTACGCATAGCCCTGCTGCGCCATCTTCGTGGGGATGATGCAGTCGAACATGTCCACGCCGCGCAGCACGGCTTCCACCAGGTCCGTGGGCGTGCCCACGCCCATCAGGTAGCGGGGCTTGTCCGCTGGCAGGGACGCGGTGGTGCGCAACGTCATGGACTCGCGCTCCACCTTCGTCTCGCCCACGGCCAGCCCGCCAATGGCGAAGCCGTCGAAGGGCAGCTTCGTCAGGAAGGCCGCGCTCTCGTCGCGGAGGTTCGGGAACACCCCGCCCTGGACGATGCCGAACATCGCCTGTCCAGTGTCCCGGGCCGCCTTCGCCTCCAGGCTGCGCACGGCCCAGCGGTGGGTGCGCTCCATGGCCTCACGGGTGCCCGCCTCGTCGGTGCGCGAGTCGATGCACACGTCCAGCACCATCATGATCTCCGAGTTGATGGCCTGCTGCATGGCGATGCTCGACTCGGGGCTGAGGAGCTGCCGGCTGTTGTCATAGAAGCTGCGGAAGTGGGCGCCCTTCTCCGTGATGAGCCGGTCCTCCGGCAGGGAGAAGATCTGGAAGCCGCCCGAATCCGTGAGCACGCCGCCGTCCCACTGCATGAACGGGTGGATGCCACCGAAGCGCTTGAAGACCTCGGCGCCGGGCCGGAGCATCAGGTGATAGGTGTTGGCCAGGAGGATGCTGGCCCCCGTCTCCTTCACCTCCTCCATGGCCAGGTGCCGGAACCCGGCGTGGGTGGCCACCGGCATGAACATGGGGGTTTTGAAGGAACCCCGGCGGGTGTGCAGGATGCCCGCACGGGCGCCCGTGGGGTCGGTGGTCAGGAGCTCGAAGCGAACGGCCATGGGCCGGCCCTTATACCCGTCACGCCCGGCGGGCACCGCATCCATGTGTCCCGCCCGCGCCTCCACCCGCCGTCCCGGGCGCCAGGGCCCCCGGCTCCTGGACGGCCGTACAGGCGTCCGGGCATTCCGTTCGGGACGGAACGCCGCCGGGCTCCGAGCATCTCATGGTTTCAGGCGCCGCCCTGGTCTCGAAGCCGGCCCGGGGCGGCATTCTCCGGCCCTCCGAGCGGTTACAGGGGATCCCCGCGCTCCACCAAGTGAACGCGAACCATCTCGCCGCTTTGGCCCACCGCACCATTTCCGCTACAACGCCGCCGCCATGTTCAACGTCATCAACGTCTCCAAGGCCTTCGGGCCCAAGAAGCTCTTCGAGGACGTCAACGTCACGTTCTCCCCGGGCCGTCGCTACGGCCTGACCGGACCGAACGGGGCCGGGAAGTCCACGTTCATGAAGATCCTCGCCGGGGACGAGGAAGCGGACATGGGCAACATCGTCCGGCCCCGCAAGCTGGGCATCCTCCGCCAGGACCACTTCCGCTATGAGGAGAACCGCGTCCTGGACGTGGTGCTCATGGGCAACGGCCCGCTCTGGGCGGCCATGTTCGAGAAGAACGAGCTGCTGGCCAAGTCGGACATCACCGAGGAGGACGGCAACCGCCTGGGCGACCTGGAGGGCGTCATCGCCGAGGAGGATGGCTACTCGGCGGAGAGCGACGCGGCCACCCTGCTCGCCGGCCTCGGCATCGACCAGGCCTTCCACGAGGAGCCGATGAAGCAGCTCACCGGCGGCCTCAAGCTCCGTGTGCTGCTCGCGCAGGCGCTGTTCGGCAAGCCCGAGGGCCTGCTGCTCGACGAGCCCACGAACAACCTCGACATCGACTCCATCCGCTGGCTGGAGAGCTTCCTCCGCGACTATGAGGGCGTGCTCATCACCATCAGCCACGACCGGCACTTCCTCAACGCCATCTGCACGCACATCGCGGACATCGACTACGAGACCATCATCCACTACCCGGGTGGGTACGACGACATGGTCCGCCAGAAGGCGCAGGTGCGCGGCCGCGTCGAGTCCGAGACGGCCGAGAAGAAGAAGAAGATCGCCCAGCTCCAGGACTTCGTCGCCCGCTTCCACGCCGGTACGCGCGCCTCGCAGGTGCAGAGCCGCATCAAGCAGATCGAGAAGCTGAAGACGGAGGACCTGAAGCGCTCCAACATCGCGCGCCCGTTCATCCGCTTCGACCAGAAGGTGGTCAGCGGCAAGCAGACGCTGATGATCGAGGGCATCCACAAGGCCTTCGACGGCCAGGAGGTCATCAAGCCCTTCGACGCCCTGGTGTGCAAGGGCGAGAAGGTCTGCGTCATCGGCCGCAACGGCGTGGGCAAGTCCACGCTGGTGAAGATGATTGCGGGGCAGCTCGAGCCGGACGGCGGGAAGATTGGCTGGGGCCACCAGGCTTCGGTGGGCTACCTGCCGCAGGACCACCATGGCGTCGTGAGCAAGGGCACCACGTGCTTCGGCTGGCTGCGCGAGCTGAGCGAGAAGCTCACCAACGAGGAGATCTCCGGCGTGCTGGGCCGGATGCTCTTCTCCGGTGAGGAGCGGATGAAGAACACCGACACCCTCTCCGGTGGTGAGACGGTGCGCCTGCTGCTGTCCAAGCTGATGATCATGCAGGACAACGTGCTGGTGCTCGACGAGCCCACCAACCACCTGGACCTCGAGTCCATCGCCGCGCTGGCCGAGGGGCTCCAGAAGTACGAGGGCACCGTCATCGTCGTCACGCACGACCAGGAGCTCATCTCCGAGGTGGCCACCCGCGTCTGGTCGCTCCAGCCGGGCCAGGAGGTGCTGGACTTCAACGGCCCCTACTCCGAGTTCGTGGAGAAGCACGCCGACGTCGCCGCCCGCCGCCGGTAGGCCCAGGTGGTGACGAGAATCGCCGCCCGGCCCGGAGGAACACCCCCGGGGCGAGGCGGCGATTCTCGTTTCACCGCCCGCCGCGTGCGCTACGGGTTGACGACGCCGAACGACGACGCGCCCACGTGCCAGTCGCTGGCCATGTCCGAATCCGACGAGCCGTAGCGCGCCACCGAAATGCCGCGGCCCTGCATGTAGAAGGCATCGCTCCAGTCGACAGAGACGTCCGCCGCGCTGGGCGAGCTGTCATAGTCGCAGGGGGCGCCTCGGCAGTCGAAGGGCCGCCACTGGCCCTCCGCCTGGATCTCCTGGAGCAGCGCGGGGTATCCCGGAAACACATTGCCCACGACGATGACTGCCAAGGCGTCCTGGGTGATGCCGAACGCGTCACGGATGCGCAGCGTCCGGTTCCCCGTGCCGATCCCCAGGGTGCCGCCCTGGAAGTCCCAGGCCGTGTCGTAGTTCGAGCCGTACTGACTCCTGGGGTACTGGGTCCTGCTGAGCGTCTCCGAGGCGGGCGCGTCCGCCCCCGGGGTGAAGCGGTCCGGGTTGAGGTGGATGACGATGATCTCTCCCGCCATCGCATTCACGTCGGGGAGCGTGGCCAGCGTCGCGTTCCCGTCCAACAGCGTGGCGCCCAGGGTCGAGCCGCTCTCCACCACGAGCAGCTCCACCAGGTCCCGGTTGGCCTGGACGTTGGCAGCCACCTCGCTCAGGCGCAGCCGGGCCGGGCGCAGGTATCCCGGGAAGCTGATGAAGGCGGCGGCCATGTCCATCCCGACGCCGCGCACATCCCTCACCGACGACGCCACCGTCACCGTGTACTGCTGCCGAGGCGTCTGGTTGCCCGTGGCCAGCTGGACCTCGTAGGGGTGCAGCGCCACCGCCGCGGTGACACTCAGCCCGGGAATGGTGAACTGGCTGCCGTTGGACTGCACGCTGGCCGTGTCGATGGGGCCGCTGAAGCGCACCACCACCGTGCTTCCCCTCTTGGCCTGCGCGCCGATGACCCGTGGCGCGGGGCAGGACTGGATGGAGGCCTGGATGGTGGGGACCGTCTGCAACCCCGCCATGAAGATCCAGAGCGGCGACACCACCGTCACCGAGCACCCCTCTGTCAGGCTCGGCTCAGGCGCCTTCGAATCGAGGGCCCCCCTAGCGGGACGTCGTCCTGCGCAGCAGGAACAGGCCCAGCCCCATGCCCGCGGCCCACTTGAAGGCCGCCGCGAGTGGCGTGTCTCGCAGGCGGGGGGGCATCACGGGGGGCACGTCCATGGGCGGCCCCCTCACCGGGTCCACCACCGGTCGGAATCCGGGGGCTCCCGGCAGCACCGCGCCTCCGGCCTCCAGCTCCGTCTTCGTGGCGGCCAGCGCCTTGCCCTGCGCGGGGACCTTCTGCCCGGGCGCCTTCCCCTCCGGGGAACGGTGCTCGAGGATGGCATTGATTTCGGCGCCCAGCAGGATGACCTGCGCGGAGATCCACATCCACAACAGCATGACGATGACGCCGCCGATGGCGCCGTAGTTGACGTCGTACTTGCCGAAGTTGGCCACGTATTGGGAGAAGCCCCACGACGCCACCACCCAGATGAGTACCCCCACCACGGAGCCCGGGGTGATGAACCGGAACCGCTGCTCCACGTCGGGCAGCACGTAGTAGAGCACCGCCCACAGGAACATCATCAGCAGCCCCGCCACCGGGAGCCGCAGCCACATGACCACTGCGCCCAGCTCGCCGGGCAGCTTGCCGGCTAGGGCGGGCGTGACGATGACCGCGAACGCCGCGAGGATGGACACCACCGCGGCGCCCAGCGTCATCAGCAGCGCGATGCCGCGCAGCTTCCAGATGGGACGGGACTCCGTCACGCCATAGACCTTGTTGAGCGCCGAAATCAGCGCCACCACCCCCCTGGAGGCGGCCCAGACAGCGCCGACGCCACCCACCGTCAACAATCCCACCGGCCGGCTGTTCGCCAGCGACTGGATGCGCTCACTCAGGATGAGCGTCACTTCCCTCGGCGCCACGCGCGCCAGCTCATGGATGAGCACCTGCGCCTGGGCTGGCTCGATGATGAGTCCGGCCAGCGACACCAGGAACAGCAGGAACGGGAACAGCGCCAGAATCACCCGGAACGTCAGCGCCCCGGCGACATCCCCCACCTCGTCGCGCACCCACTCGTTCTTCAGTGTCTTGAAGAACGCCTTCCAGCTCATCCCCTTGCCAGGGAGCACCATCCCGCCTCCTCGGAGGTGTTGCGACCCGGGGAACGATGCGCATTGCCGGTGCACCAGGCGACCTCCCATCCCCAGCCTCCCTGTACGCGCCCGGAGAGCGGGCGGGCAGGCGGCCGAGCTGCCCTCGGGCGCGTGAGCCCCGGCTCATCCGCCCCTGCGTCCGCCGATATGCGCCCCCGCGGTGGGCGACAACCGGCGGAACAGCGGACCGGCCAGCGACGAGATGACGCCCACCGCGATGAACGGCAGCACGAAGCGCTCCGGCGTCAGCGGCGCCTCTCCGGCTCCACGAGCCAGGTGCAGCATCAACCCGCCGAAGCTGATGCCCAGCCCCAGCGCCATCTGCTGTGTCACCACCGAGAGCGTGGACGCATTGCTCACCGTCTGCGTGGGGATGTCCGCATAGGCCACGGCATTGGTGGCGGTGAACTGCAGCGAGCGCATGAACCCACTGACGATGAGCGCCAGGATGATGAGCGGAATCGGCGTGGACTGCCGGAACAAGGCCGGTACCGCCGTCATGACGGCGGATGCGAGGTTGGCGAAGATGAGCGTCTGGCGGAAGCCCACCCGCCGGATGATGAGCGGCGCCACGGGCTTGCACGCGAGCGCGCCCATCCCATTGCCAATGGTGACGAGCCCTGCCTCGACCGGCGTCCAACCCAGGCCGACCTGGAACAGCAGCGGCAACAGGAACGGCGTCGCCCCCAGCCCCATCCGCACCAGGGTTCCGCCCATGAGGCTGGCCCGGAAGGTGTCGATGCGCAGCAGCCGGATGTTCAGCACGGGCCGCTCGACGCGCAGCGCGTGCCACACGTAGGCGGCCAACGTGCTGAGCGCGATGGCCACCAGTCCCAGTTGCAGAGGCAGCGGCATCAGCCCGACGCCCACCGTCTCCGCGGCGCCGATGAAGGTGGTGATGGCGATGGACGACAGCAGGAAGCCGCGCGTATCGAATGGCCCGGGGTCCGGCTGGTGCAGGGGTGGCACGAGGCGCGCCACTGCAATCATGCCCAGCAGGCCCACGGGCACGTTGATGAAGAAGATCCACGGCCAGTCCGCGACGCCCAGGATGAGCCCCGCCAGCGGTGGCCCCACCAGCGGCCCCACCAGCGCGGGCATGGTGAACCAGCTCAGCGCGGAGACCAACCGCTCGCGAGGCGCCGAGCTCACCACGATGATGCGTCCCACCGGCGTCATCAGCGCGCCCCCCAGCCCCTGCAGCGTGCGGTAGATGACGAGCTGGGTGAGCGACTGCGAGAACCCACAGAGCACGGAGCCCATGAGGAACACGCCCATCGCGATCATGAAGATGCGCCGGGGGCCGAACCGGTCCGCGATCCAGCCGCTCGCTGGCGCCAGCACGGCCAGCGCCAGGATGTAGGACGTCAGGGCCAGCTTCAGGTGGACGGGGTCCGTGCCGAACACCTGCGACAAGCGGGGCAGCGCGGTGGACAGCGCGGTGGAGTCGACGAACTCCATGAACAGCGCGCTGGCCACGGCCATCGACGCCAGCCGGGAGCCCCTCTGCGGCCCTGGGGAGGAGACAACCTCACTCGGCGCCGAGCGCTCCGCCACGGCTCAGCCCGCGTACTCCGGCAGCACCGGCGCGTCCTGGAGCCGTGGGGCCCGCGCATCCTTCGGGGACAGCAGCGGCTCGCGCACCGGCCAGGGAATCGCCAGGGCCGGGTCATTCCATGCGATGCCGCGCTCCGCCTCCGGCGCGTAGAGCGCCGTGCATTTGTAATGGAAGTCCGCGGAGTCGCTCACCACGCAGAAGCCGTGGGCGAAGCCGGGCGGAATCCAGAGCTGCCGCCGGTTCTCGGCGGACAGCTCGGCGGCCACCCACCTGCCGAAGGAAGGCGAGCCACGCCGCACGTCCACCGCGACGTCGTACACGGCGCCCGCCAGCACCTGCACCAGCTTTCCCTGGGCCCGAGGCTCCTGGAAGTGCAGCCCCCGCAGCGTCCCCTTCGCCGAACGCGAATAGTTGTCCTGCACGAAGGGCCCGTGGATTCCGGCCTCCGCGTACCGCGCCGCGTGGAACATCTCCATGAAGAAGCCGCGGTCATCGCCGAACACCTTCGGCTCCAGCAGCAACACCTCGGGAATCTCCAGCGGAGTCACCTTCACGACACGGCCCCCCGGTTCTCCGCGAGGGCCAGCAGGTACTGGCCGTAGTCGTTCTTGAGCATCGGGTCCGCCAGCGTCCTGAGCTGCTGAGCGTCGATGTAGCCCATGCGGAACGCGATTTCCTCCGGGCACGCCACCTTGAGCCCCTGGCGGCGCTCGATGATTTCGATGAAGTTCGACGCCTGCATCAGCGACTCGTGCGTACCGGTGTCCAGCCACGCATAGCCGCGCCCCATGAGCTCCACGTCGAGCTGCCCGCGGCGCAGGTACTCCGCGTTCACGTCGGTGATCTCCAGCTCTCCGCGCCTGCTCGGCTTCAGCCCCGCCGCGATGTCCAGCACCTGGTTGTCGTAGAAGTACAACCCCGTGACGGCGTAGTTGGACTTGGGCTTCTGCGGCTTCTCCTCCAGGCTCACCGCGCGGTTCTTCGCGTCCAGCTCCACCACGCCGTAGCGCTCCGGGTCCTTCACGTAGTAGCCGAACACCGTCGCGCCCGAGGTCCGCGACGCCGCGCGCTTCACCATCTCGACCAGGCCGTGGCCGTAGAAGATGTTGTCGCCCAGCACCAGCGACACGCTGTCCTGCCCCACGAACTCGCGGCCGATGACGAAGGCCTGCGCCAGCCCCTCCGGGCGGGGCTGCTCCGCGAAGGCGAAGCGCATGCCCCACTGCGCGCCGCTGCCCAGCAGCTCCCTGAAGCGCGGCAGGTCCTGCGGCGTGGAGATGACCAGCACGTCGCGGATGCCCGCCAGCATCAGCGTGCTCAGCGGGTAGTAGATCATCGGCTTGTCGTGCACGGGCAGCAGCTGCTTGCTGACCACGCGCGTCAGCGGGTACAGCCGCGTTCCCGAGCCACCGGCGAGGATGATGCCCTTCATGTCCACCTCGGAACGTTAGTGTCCGCGGGCCGAAACCCAGCTTGCGTGGAAGCGCGTCAACGACTCCGCCAGCTCCAGGGGCGGAACGGAAAGCCCGTGACGGACCTTGTCCGTGCGAAGGCCACTCTTCAGCGGACGAGGACTGGCGAGCTTCAAGTCCGCCATGCGCGTGGGAACGATGAGACGCGCATCGAAGCCGAACACCTCGCACAGCGCCCGGCCAAAGCCCACCCGGTCGATGACGGTGCCGCCACAAGTGTTCCACACTCCACCAAGGCGCCGCGTGCCCAGCTCCACCAGCATGGCCGCCACGTTGTCCGCGAAGCTGGGGGACACCATCTGGTCCTCGAAGAGGCGCACCTGCTGCCCTTTCTCCAACGCCGTCACCAGCCATGCGCCGAAGTTGAGGCGGCCCTCCACCGGAGGCCAGCCGTAGACGACCGCCGTGCGCGCGATGGCACAACCGGGCGCGAGCACCCGCGAGGCCTGCTCGCCCATGTGCTTCGTCACCGAGTAGACACCCCGAGGGTTCGGCACCGCGGCCTCGTCATAGGGCCCGGCCTCGCCGTCGAAGACGTAGTCCGTGGACACGTGCACCAGGTGCGCTCCCGCCTTGCGGGCCCCCCGCGCCACGGCGGCGGCGGCGGTCACGTTGCCCGCGTACGCGGCCTCGGGGTCCTTCTCGCAGGCGTCCACCTCCGTCATGGCGGCACAGTGGATGACGACCTCGGGCGCGGCGGACGCCAGGGCCGCGGCGACCTCCGCCTCGTGCGTCAGGTCCACGCTCGCGTAGGCGTAGTCGCCGCCCATGCGGCGCGCGCCCCGCCCCAGGCCCAGCACCTCGTGTCCGCCCTGGTGGAGCATCGCGCACACGCGGCTGCCGACCAGACCATTGGAACCCGTGACGAGGAAGCGCATGGCGCTCAAGTCCTCCCCTGCAACCGCGTGCGGTACTGCGTCTCGAAGTACTGGCGATAGGCGCCGCTGGTCACCCGCTCCCACCACGCCGGGTGATCCACGAACCAGCGCACCGTCTCCGCCAGCCCGTCCTCGAACGTGTGCGCCGGCGACCACCCCAGCTCCGCGCGAATCTTCGACGGGTCGATGGCGTAGCGCCGATCATGCCCCGGCCGATCCTTCACGTACTGGATGAGCGACTCCGGCTTGCCCAGCAGGCCGAGAATCGCCTTCACGATGTCGATGTTCCGCCGCTCCGCCCCACCGCCGATGTTGTAGACCTCCCCCGCCCGCCCCTGCTCCAGCGCCAGCAACAAGGCCCGGCAGTGGTCCTCGACGTGGAGCCAGTCGCGCACGTTGCCTCCATCGCCGTACACCGGCAGCGGCTTGTCATGCAGCGCGTTCACCACCATCAAAGGAATCAACTTCTCCGGGAACTGATAACGCCCGTAGTTGTTCGAGCATCGCGTCACCACCACGTCGAGCTGGAAGGTGTGGTGGTACGCGAGGGCCAACAGGTCGGAGTTCGTCTTGCTGGCGGAATAGGGGCTGGACGGCTGAAGGGGCGAGGATTCGGTGAAGGCGCCCGTAGGACCGAGCGAGCCATAGACCTCGTCGGTGGACACCATGAGGAAGCGCTTCACGCCGCGCGCGCGGCTGGCCTCCAGGAGCCGCTGCGTGCCGAGCACGTTGGTGGTGACGAACACCTCCGGCCCGAGGATGGAGCGGTCGACGTGGCTCTCCGCCGCCAGGTGCATCACCGCGTCGATGGCGTGCACGGACATCAGGTGCTCCACCAGCTCCCGGTTGCCGATATCGCCCCGGATGAAGATGTGCTGGGGGTCGCCCTCGAGCTCGGACAGGTTCTCGAGGTTGCCGGCGTACGTGAGCTTGTCGAGGTTGACCACCGTCCAGGCGGGCCGCTCGCGGCGCAGGTACTTCACGAGGTTCGAGCCGATGAACCCACAGCCACCTGTCACCAGTACGTTCATGTCCCGTGGACCTCGTGTGCTCGGGGGGGTGGCCTGCGTATCGAAGGGGTCCACGACCGTCAAGGTGAGAGGGAGGGCAGGCTTGTGCGGCGCCCCGGCACGAAGGTAAGGGAGCCGACCGTGAGCGCCCCCAGACCCCCAACCCGCCGGACAGGGCTCCCCGCCATCCACCAGGTGCTGCCGAGGCTCGCGTGGGGTGACGCCGTGGGCAACCAGGTGCGCTATCTCCAGGGCCTGCTGCGCCGCTGGGGCCACGCCTCCGAAATCTACGCCGACGCCTGGGACGACGCCTGCAAGGACCAGGTCCACCCGGTGCGCCAGCTCGCGAGCGATGCCTCCCGCGACAGCATCCTGCTGGTGCACCACAGCTTCGAGTCACGGCTGGTGCCACGCCTCGCGCGCAGCCCGGGGCGCAAGGTGCTCGTGTACCACAACGTGACGCCCGCCCGGCTGTTCGAGGGCTTCGAGCGGAAGGTGTCCGCCGCGTGCGACGCCGCGCGCGACGAGCTGCTGGCGATGCGGCCCCACGTCGAAGCGGCCTTCGCCTACTCACGCTTCAGCGCGGAGGAGCTGGCGGCCGCGGGCTATCCCCACGTCGCGCTCCTGCCCTTCGCCATCGACTGGGCGGCCTTCGACGCGGCGCCGGACCCCGTGCTCCAAGCGGAGCTGGACGATGGCCATGCCAACATCCTCTTCGTGGGCCGCGCGGTGCCCAGCAAGAAGGTGGATGACGTGCTGCGCGTCTTCACCGCGTACCAGCGGCTCTACCAGCCCCGCAGCCGGCTCGTCATCGCGGGCGCGCTGCACCGCGATGGCCCCTACGGCGCCTACCTCCACGGAGTGAAGGATGTGCTGGGCGCCGAGCGCGTCCTCTTCCTGGGGCGCGTCAGCGCCGCTCAGCTCTCCGCCTGCTTCTTCACTGCGTCCGCGTACCTCTCCATGAGCCGGCACGAGGGCTTCGGCGTGCCGCTGCTGGAGGCCATGTACCGGAACGTCCCCGTCGTGGCCTACGGCGCCGCCGCGGTCCCCGAGACCCTCGGGGGCGCGGGCCTCGCAACGCTGTCAGACGACCCACGCGAGGTGGCCGAGCTGCTCGCCGTGCTGGAGCGCAACTCGGCCCTGCGCGATCAGGTGCTCGCCGCCCAGCGAGAGCGCATCACCGCCTTGTCCCAGGAGGCTGTCGCCGAGCAGGTCCGCGAGGCCTTCCAGTTCGTACGCTCGAACGCGAGCGCCAGCCGCCCACCGTCGCCCCCAGGAGCCACCGTGGAGCTGGTCTGCCCGGCCTTCGTGGTCCGCCCAGAAGACCCGAGCGCCCTGCTGGCCCGGCGCCTCGCGGAGCGGCTGCCTGGAGCACGAATTCTCGCGCTGCGCCCCCGGGGTGAAGCGGCCACGGGGAAGCTGGACACCGTGTCTAGGGACGGCGTGACCGTGGCGACGTTCACGCCCGACCACCCCGCGAGCCGCGATGTGAACAGCCCCCTGCCGGGCGCCTCATCGCTGGAGACGGCGGTGCGCGCGTCGAGCGGGCCGGTGGTGCTGCTGGGGATGGAGACGGTCTGCGCGCAGACACTGCTGCCGCGCATCGCTGACCGGGCGTGGGGTGTCGCCACGCCCTCCAGTCAGCCCACGCTGCCGGAGGCTGCACGCGCGTATCTGGGCGACAGGCTGGTGCTGGACGACCCAGCGCAGCCCGACGCGGCCCTGCGGACGCTGCTCGCGGGCCTGGCCTCGAAGGGAGTCATCTCACATGCGACCTGAGGACCTCATCACACGTGCTCCATCCGCGGAGGCGGTGGCGCGAGAAACCCAGCGGCTCCCAGCACCGGCGCCACACGCGGAGGAAGCGCTCCGCCAGACGCTGGAGGCCGCGGCCCAACCACCCGCGCCCGCGCCCTGGCCCGCGCTGCTCCAGGAAGCCCGCGGGAAGATGGACAGTCGCCACGCGGAGCCGGCGACCTCCCACCGCGGCGGCCTGACCGGGGCGGCGCTGGTGCTGGCCAAGCGCGCCTTCCGCCTCACCTTCCAGCCCTTCATCAACGAAGTCCTGCGTAAGCAGGTAGAGTTCAACGAATCCATCCTCGACGCGCTGGCCACGCTGCACGACGTCCAGCGCGAGCAGGCACGCGCCCAGGCCGCCTGGAGGAAGGAACTGGAGCGCCGGCTGGCGAGCCTGGAAGCCGCGGGGGCGCGCACAGAGCCCGTGAAGCCCGCATCAAGAATGAAGCGCACCCGCCGCTCTTGATTCCTGTGACCGACAAGGTCAACGCTCTGGGGCACACGCAGCCCACCATTTCACGCACGCCTGTCTATAAGACGACTGGGACCACCGCTCAAAGCCATGCACGCCCCAAGCCTTGTCAAGTCACTTCAATTCAAGTGGTCCGCGGTGCTGGCGGAAGAAGCTTCTCGGGGTCGCCTCCTACGCATCGGCGTCGTCCTTTGGAGCGCCGCGCTCTTCGCGATCTACCAGCCGGGGCTGATGTCGGCCGACTCCATTGACCAGTACGGACAGGGACTCCAAGGCGCGTACAACGATATCCACCCGCCACTGGGCTCGTGGCTCCTGGGGCTCAGCGGGAAGCTGATGGGCTCCCCCATGCTCGTACTCGGCGCCCAGCTTCTCGCACTGGCTGCGTGCATGGCCGCACTGGTTCGCTCACCTGACAAGAACAAAGGACGATGGGGCCTTGTCGTCATGGCCTTGTTCCTGCTCACCCCCACAACCTGGGCGCTCGCTGTCATTCTTTGGAAGGACGTGATGACGGCGACGGTGCTGCTGGGGGCCGTCGCGGCGCTCCACTATCGTCGGCCCGCTATCGCGCTGGTCCTCCTCATGGCCGGAGTGGCCTTCCGCCACAATGCGCTCATCGCGGCAGTGCCCCTGGCCATTCCAACAATAGGGCAACTGTGCCCCAAGCAGTGGGGCTGGTTTCGGAAGTCCCAGGCCCTCGCGGTGGTCATGGTGGGGCTCGTCATGGCGCCCTCGGTCGTCAGCCGTGCGCTCAACTCCAACCGGGCCTGGGCAGCGGGCCAGTTGCTCGTTTTCGACCTCGCGGGGGTCTACACAAAGAAGCCAGAGCTTGTCTCAAATTCGTTGCTAGCCAGCGAAACGTCGAGCGGGGAAATCGCGCGCCTGTACTCTCCGCTACATGTATGGCCGCTCTTCGGGGGTGCGGAGGGGGCACGTCCCATCTCCTTCTCGTCGCTCCATGAACGGCGCCCGGAGCTCATCGCGGAATGGGTCCGGGTGATACGCGAGCACCCCAAAGCCTGGATGCAGCACCGTCTGGCGTCCTTCGTCAATCTGGTCGGCGCGACATCGAATCACGTCTTCTATCCATTCCACCTGGACATCGATCCCAATCCATTCCAACTGCGCGTCTCCAGCGAGGGATGGCTCTTCCAGACGCTGCATCGAATCAAGATGAGCGTCGCCAACTCACTCTTCTTCCGTGGGTGGGCGTGGACGCTTCTGCTCGGGGGCCTGACACTCGTGGCGCTTCGGACGGTTCGCCAGAAGCCGATTGCTTTCTACACGGCGGTCTCCGGCCTCGGCTATGTCACCAGCTACCTCTTCATCGGAATCGGTGGCGACTTCCGCTTCATCTACTGGTCGGTCATCGCCACTTTCGCCACGGTGGCGCTCCTCATCACCGAGCAGGCTTCAGCGAAGCTCGCCTCCGAAGCGCTCCCCGCGGCGGCGCCGCCGGAATGAGCGACAAGCCCTACCTGCTCTGTTCGCCGCGCCGTTCCATCGCTCCAGCCCAGGTCGACTCTTGCGCATCTGCCTCGTATCAAAAGAACTGTCGCCATTCTTCGGAGGCGGCATCGGCACGTACGTCACACTCATGAGCCAGGCCTTCGCGAACGCGGGGCACGAGGTCCATCTCCTCACCGCGGCTCACCCGGGGCTGGAGCGAGCCCCCGACGTGCTCCCGGGCGTGCGAGTCCACGCCGTCACTGCGCTCGAACCAGGCTTCGCGGGCGCATTCCCCTTCGCACCGCTGCGGCATGCCATGGCGGCCTACACCACGCTGAAGGCCCTGCACACACAGCACCCCTTCGATTACATCGAGTTCCCCGAGTACGAGGGTGAAGGGTACTTTGCGCTGCGAGCCCGGCGGACACTGGGACAGTTCGACACGGCGGTGCTCGCGGTTCGTCTGCATACCCCCACCCACGAGGTCCAGCGCTTCAATCGGGTGACCACGCTGGACATGGATGCCGCCCAGCAGGAGTTCATGGAGGACACCTCCATCCGGGACTCGGACCTCCTGCTGTCCCCCACGCAGTCCTTGCTCGACCTCGTACGGACGCGGCTCGGACTCGGCAACAAAGGCGAGGTGGTGCCTCATCCGTTCGAAGCCCTGGCATCCCTCCCGCCGACGCCACAACCAGCAACCTCGCCTCAGCAAGTGCTGTACTTCGGACGCCTGGAATTCCGAAAGGGGGTGCACCACCTCATCGAGGCCATGCAGGCGCTCTTCGCGCGAGGTCTCAATGCCCAGGTCCGGCTCGTGGGAGGCGACACCCGGACGGCCCCCTTTGGCCGCTCCATGAAAGAATGGCTGGAGCGCCGCATCGCGCCCGAATGGAGAGACCGCTTCCACTTCGCGCCCCCGGTCCCTCGCGCCGAGCTTGCTACCGTCATCGCTCGAGCGACGGTGTGCTGTTTTCCGTCCCTCTGGGAGAACTTCCCCAACGTCTGCCTGGAGGCGATGAACGCTGGCTGTCTGGTGGTTGGCAGCAACGCGGGCGGCATGGCCGAAATCATCGAGGATGGGCGCAGCGGCCTCCTCTTCCGTTCAGGGGACGTGGCGCATCTCACCGAGGTGCTCGAAAAGGCCCTGACCACCCCGTCCCTCCAGCAGTCTGTACGCGACGCGGCCCCGGCGCGAATCGCGGCCTATTGCAATCCCCCCAGCATCGTGAAGCAGGTCGAAGCGGCCGTCGCCAGGCATCCCCCCCGGCGGCCCAGGCTTCACGTGACGTCCAAGGCCGCCTCTTCACCCCGCGTCTCGTTCCTGGTGCCCTACTACAACATGGGGCGCTACCTGCCGGAGACGCTGCGCTCCATCCGCGCCCAGACCTACACGGATTACGAAATCGTCCTCGTGGATGACGGCTCCACCGACCCTCAGAGCCGCGCACTGCTGGAGATGTTGGAGGCGCCGAACCTGCGCATCATCCGCAAGACGAATGGAGGACTCAGCTCGGCCCGCAACGCGGGCCTACGTGAGGCCCGAGGCCATTACGTCCTACCCCTGGACCCGGACGACCTCCTCCAACCCACCTTCCTGGAGAAATCCGTCGCGGTCATGGAGGGCTCTCGGGACTACGCGTTCGTGACGTCGCTGGTTTCCTACTTCACCGATGACCCGGCACAGTGTGTGGGCGGATGGGTTCCCTGGGGCGTCGAGCGTGACGCGCTCTGGGTGTTCAACGTGGCCTCCACCTGCACCGCCTTGATGGAACGGCAACTGGTGGAGGAAGTCGGGGGCTACGATGAGTGGCTCACAGCCTATGAAGACTGGGACGTCTTCTGCTCCCTCGCCGAGCGAGGCCACACCGGCACAGTCATCCCCGAACCCCTCTTCCAGTACCGCCTGCGTCCGGATTCGATGACTCGCACGACGCTGGTGAACGACCGATATGCGGTGATGGCATACCTCTACCAGAAGCACCCCACCCTGGCGCTCCAGCCGGAACGTTCCCTGCGCATCCTCCACGGCGAAGCGCATAAGAAAGAACAGCTGGCTGCGCTCACATCAGCCCCGCCCAAGCCCCTGCTGCACCAGGTCGCGGACCGGATGAACGATGAGCTCAAACGGCGACTTGAGCCATTCCACCCCACCCTTCGGGGCACGGCGAAATGGCTCCTGAAGTCTGCTCCGGAGGACGCACGCCCGCTGCGCTACCAGCTCATGGACCGTGTCCGGCGGCTCAAGCGCCCGCGTCGCTAAAGCCAACAGGCCCTCAACGACGGGCCGTACGCCAACGGCGCGTCGAGTTCATGACGACCTTCACCGTGGGATGAAGGACCGGCATGCGCTTGAGGGCACTGTTCAACCTGTCGGCCAGGGCATAGCGCTGGGGCTGCCCCTCCCCTCCCCCCTGCGCCAGTCCGCCAGCCGCCTGCTTGAGCAGTTGGTGCATGAACGGTACCCGCTTGAGTGTGCCGTTGAGCGCATCCACCAGGCCATAGCGAAGGGGGACGTCCGCGATGGCTTGCTCAGCAACCGCCACCGCCTCCGATTGCGCCTGGGCCGCGAGCAACAGGAAGGGGGAAACCTGGATGCCCTTGGCCATCGGTCGCGGCAACCGCTGGTGGAGTTGAAAGAGCAGCTCGCGGTGCCGGCGCGGATTGACGCCGGAAATCATCGACCCCGGCCGCCGCCGATAGTGGAAGTGGATGGCGTTGGTGACAAGGAACCGATGCCCTGCGTGCGCGAGGCGCAGGTAGAGTTCCCAATCCTCGTAGCTCGTCAGCCGTTCGTTGTACTGGAAGTGCTCGAAGAGCGAGCGTCGCATCAACGACGTGGCCGACGACAGCCGGTTGGCCACCATCCCCAGCGACGGACAGTCACCGATGAACAGCGCGAAATCGCAGAAGCGGCGCTGCTCAAGGGCCTCGTCCGAGTCAAAATAGCCCGTGGACGGAACCACGATGTCGAACTCCGGATGGCGCTCCAGCGCCTCGACCGCCATCCGGATGAAGCTGGGATTGATGCAATCATCGGCATCGAGCGGGAGGATGTAATCCCCTGTGGCGGCCCTCAGCCCGATGTTTCGGGATGCCGGAAGACCCCGGTTGACGACGTTTCTTACGAGCCGGACGGGTGCGGCGCCCGCGCTGGAAGTTCGCTCGATGAGGCGCAGCACCTCATGATCGAACGCCTCCGTCGAGGCATCATCCACCAGGACGACTTCCAACTCGGGGTAGTCCGCCGCGCCAACGCTCGCCAGCGTCTCCGGGAGGAAGCGCCCCAGGTTGTAATTCGTGATGAGGATGCTCACGCGAGGCAACTTCCCTGGCACGAGGCGCGCCGGAGGCACGGCGCGCAGCGGGGCTGATTCCCAATACGGAACGGCCACCGTCCATTCCACGGGGCTTGCCGCCGGCGTGCGCCACGCCTTCTCCAGGGCCTCCGCGAGCCCTTCGACGGAGCCGTCGAAAGTGTGGCAGTTCAGGCCATCCACAAAGGGCGTACCGGGCGCGAAGGCCGGGCAACACCCGTTGAGAACCAGCCGCGCACCCACAGCGGCGGCCTCGTACGCGGTGAGGTTGAGCGACTCGAAGTCAGACGGAATGACCACGATTCCCCGTGCCATCCGTGCTTCACGATCCTGGGTGGCCCCCGCGAAAACGAAGCGTCCGCGGAGGTCGGCGGGAACATGCGCCTTGATGCTCGCCAGGTAGGACTCGTCGGGCGCATGGCAGGCGAACACGGCGCGGCCGCCGTACTGCGGACAGCGGCGCATGAACATGCTCACGCCTCGAACGAACAGGTCCGGGCGCTTGACCGACTGCAGCTTGGTAACGAAAAGGAGGTCGGGCTCCCCGTTGAACGGAGCGTGCGCCTGCTCGGGCTTCTTGGTCACCGGCGGGAACTCTTCCACCACCTTTTCCAGCCAGGCCTCCGCGAAGCCATAGAAATCCCGGTTGAGCTCCGCGATGCCAGGGATGTGCGCGATGACCCGGTCCGCGTCGTACAGCGCCTTGCGCTCCAGTTCGAACTGGCCGAACTGGTCCCTGCTCGGCAAGGTCCGCTCGTAGGGAGCCAGAATGCCCGCGGTGGAGTGCAGGCGCACGGCCACCTCCGTCTGGAGGAAGGCACCGCCGAGCAACTTCTCCTGGCTGGTGCAGAAGGACAATCCTCTGTAGTCCGGGAACTCGATGACGTCGAAATGCACTCCCTTCGCCGCGAGCCTCCGCAGGTGGAGCATCAACTCCATGGAGTGGGCGTGCCAGACGGTGTCCGTGAAGGCACCCGGTGGAGGATAGACACCACCTTCGTCGAAGCCCTGTTCCCACAGGGGGCGCTCGACCGCGACGTGCACGGTCACCTTGCGATCGAAGTGCGCCTCCACATCCTCCGCCTTCATCGGCGCGAATGACGGCAGCAGCAGGTGCAGCTCGACCGGAGCCTCACGCCGCAGCGAGTCCTCGATGAGGTTGTAGACAATGCGGCCGATGCCGCCTTCCGTGAAGGGGAAGAGCTCGTCGGTGACGAGACAGACCTTGCGCGGGCTCATGACTGGATGAACTCCTCGAGGACCTGGACCGCCGCGGCCGTCAGCGCCTGCGCGTAGTCCTCCATCATCTGTTCCATTTCCTGGGGTGCCCGGGCCCGGAGCGAGACAATCCGCTCCATGGCTTCCTTCACCACGCCCACGGAGTCCACGCCTTGGACCTGAGCCAGCCGCTGATAGGGGTGCTCGTCCAGTGGCCCGAGGCTGAGCGGACCGGAGAGACACGGCACGCGCAGGGACAGGGACTCCAGTCCAGTCATCGGCTGGCACTCCGATAGCGACGCGTTGAGCACCACGTCACTGTCACGGACCAAATCGAAGAGCTCGGTCCGGCTGGGACGCAGGACATGGTGGATCCGCTTGCCGCCCTTGAAGACCGGCGGCAGCTTGTAATTCGCTGTGACGTAGATGTCGTCGAGCGCCGGGGAGGCCTGGCACGCGAAGAGGTTCGTGAAGAAGTTCTTCCGCCAGTCGTTGGGCGTGGGGATGAGCGCGGTCCGGGTCATTCTGCGGACGTCTGCCCTCTCCTCGTCGAGCACCCGCGGAGGAAGGTTCAGCAGCGTCTTCGGGAAGATGTCTTCCGATAGCAGGTGCATGCCCGGCTTGACGGTCGCGAGCCCGTCGATGATTCCCTTGCGGCGCAGCTCCACGAGCTGGGAGAAACACTCGAGCTCGAACGCGTAGTGGAACTGTGCCGTCGACCCATGCCACACCGCGAAGATGCGCACTGACGTCCCCAGCACCTTGCGCAAGCTCACCATCAACTCGTTCGCGTTGGGTGAGTAGCCGTGAACGATGACGGCGCTGCACAAGCTGCGCTCGACGTGCTCCAGGGCGCTCTTCAGCTCTCGCGCGAGCAGCGGCCGCTCGGCGGCGATGGCCAGCTTGTGGCCCGGCAGGTAGCCCGCCGCCGCGCGGATGCCATGCCACTCCTGGTGAAAAACATGCAACAGGCGGCCAAGGTGAGGCGCGTCGTTCGCCCACCGTGTATCCATGGGTGCGTCGTACAGCACTCCCGGATTCGCCGCCGACGGCGGCGGAGGCGTCACCGGCGCGTCCGGAACGGGCACACGCTGGGCGCGCAGGCGCGCCAGGTCATCTGACAAGCCGAGCAGACGCTGGCGGCGCTCGAAACGCGCGGACTCCGCGGCCAGCCGCTCCTCGAGCTCCACCACACGCCCATCACCTACCGCGGCCTGCCGACCCAATGCCTGGCTGGCCTGCCCCGCCCACAATGCCAACCGGGGCAGCGCACGCAGGTGCAGCGCGTCCAGGGTGAGCGGCTGTGATTCATCTCTCGGCTCCTCAGGGCCTTTGAGCTGAAAGTAGCGGCGCCCATGCCCGTCGTTGCGCTTGATGACATAGACGTCATGTGACTCGATGAACCCCGGACCGTGATGCAAGTCCCACCCCTCGGGTAGCGCATCCGGATAGGCGTGCAGCCAGCAGCCCTGGTGCCAGGAGTTGTCCCACACGCTGGTCGGCACCAGCACGTTCTCCACCAGGACCAGCAGCCCCGAGGGCACCACCAGCTGCCCCAGTGTCGCCAACAGTCCGGGGATGTGCTCGCTCGGGTTGTGGATGAGCGTGGACACGGTGAAGACGAGGTCGAACTTCCGTCCCCCCAGTGTCGCCAGCGGATCATCCCCACAGAAGATGCGCTCCTCGACCGGCGTTACCGACGGAGGAGGCTCGGCACGCAGCGGCTCCGTCATCGGCTCGGAGATGTCGTAACCGTGGTAACGCACATGGGGGATGCCAGCGATGTAGGCCGCATGCCGCCCGAAGCCGCAGCCGAACTCGAGCACGTTGAGAGGCCGCCCCAGGCGCTGCTGCTCCGACTGGACGAACGCCGTCAATACGCGCTCCTGCTGCGCGTACGCGGCGTTCCCCTGGGCCTCGCGCATCCGGATCAACTCCCGGTAGGAATGCCCGCTCGTTGTCTTCCAATAGCGAAGGCTCTCGCTCATCTGGGCCACTCCCCCTTCGGGCCCCTCATTCTCAATGTCTTTGTACATGTGCAGATGACGTGGCGCTTGCATGGCTGGATCCGCGGCGCCGACCATTCCCATGGCAACAGCCGGTCAGGCAAGTGATGCACAACTCCGTGAGCGGTGAACGACAGAGGCGCCCTCTGGCCGATACTTTCAGCATACTTGCAAAACAATCGTTGGCGGTTGCCCTGGTGGGCAGTCGCCTACTTCGGAACGCTTCACGCCACACCCCGGCCGGACGCTTGCGAATCACGAGCCAGCAAGTGGTCCATCATCGCGTCCACCTGCTGTTCCCACGTCGTCCTCCGAACACGCTCCGCGGCGCTCACACCCAACCGTTGACGCAGGGACGTGTCCTCCACGGCACGGCGAAGCTGCGCCAGGACCGAACTCGTCGTGGGTGCGGCAAGCAGACAGTTCTCACCGTCACGGAGCAACCAGTGGTTCGCCGGGTTGTCGTTGGTCACCACCGTCACGCCACACGCCATCATCTCCAGCGGCAGGTACGAAGGGTGCCTCGTGAACATGAAACACAGCCCCACGTCGCATTCGCGATAGAGCGCCGCCGTCCGCTCTGCTGGGAGGACGCCCAGATTGGACACCAGTCCCCGGACCCCATAGGACTCCGGATTCCACTCGGCGCCCGCGGTGACGATGTCCACCGCGCCCCCCAACTCCCGTTTCAGCCTTGCGAGCGCGGCCAACCCCAGCTCGAACCCGTTCCGCTCATTGCCGGGCCGGCCATAGAAGAAGACGCGCACAGGCCCTCCACGCGCCGGGCGGCGTGCGTGGAACAGCGAACCATCCACTGCGGGCTCGAAGGCAAAGCCGTCCATGCCATGCTGCGACTTCACGAAGTCGCGCAGGCCTGGCGTATTGAAGATGCCCTGGAAGCCCAGACCATACGTCTGCTCCGCCAGGGCCCATTGCGTGCCGGCGGCGAAGAACATCGGCTCGTAGTCCTGCACGAAGTAGGCACGCACCGCAGCGCGTGGATGCCGCAACACCTGGTATGCGGATGTCCAATACGTTGCAATCGCCAGGTCGCATGCAGGGAGCTCTGCCAGGGCCTCGGGCCCCGACAGTACGCGGAACGCCCCTACCGTTGAGGGGAACACGGCCGCGACGCGGGCCTCGAAGTCCCCTGGACTGGCCCCGGGCTTGTCGTAGACGACGAACTCGCTGCGCACGCCGTGGCGCCGCCGCATCAGGTCCGCGAAGCGGAACAACGTGTGGATGCCCGCGTAGACGTGACCAAAGGCCGGGACGAACCACGTGGCCGTCTCCACCCTTCCCCGGGCGCGGAGGGCCGCGAGCGCTGCCGGTGCCGACTCGCGGGATTGCCTCGCCTCGTCTGGCGTGAAATCCAGCTGCGACAGGTGCTCCATCATGTGGCGCTGTGCCTGGGCTCGCGCCTCCATCGCCGGGTCCTGCGCGCTGGGCACGTCGCGGGACAGCGTGCGAACCGCCAGCGTGGCGCCGTCCTCGACATGCTGGCGCAACGCGCAGTCGGTCCCCTGCAGCGTGAGGTTCGGGTTGTAGAACGGATCTCCACGCGCGCCCAGCCAGGGCCGGTAGGCCACATAGGACCACCAGTAGTCGGACTCGGGGATGGCGTCCGCTCGACGGCTTGCGGATTCGTGGTGGATGAGGCGCGCGTGCGGCGTATACACCACCCGCAGGCCGCGCTGGTTGAGCCTCAACCCCAGCTCGACATCGCTCCCGCAGACCTGGAAGCGCTCATCGAAGCCGCCCAGGGACTCGAAGACGGAGCGGCGGAGGATGACGCAGGCGCTCGTGACGGACAGGTAGTTACGAGTCCACTCTGAGTGGCCGAAAGGCGTGGAGATGGGCCCATCCGGCAGACGCCAGAAGGGATGCGCCGCGAAGCCGGTGATGCCCAGCACCACCCCCGCGTGCTGAAGGGTCCCCTCGGGGAAGAGCAGCTTGCATCCCACCGCCCCGACCTCGGGACGTTGCGCCTGGGATACCAGCTCCTCCAACCAGCCCGGGTCCACCACTTCCATGTCGTTGTTGAGGAAGAGCAGCAACTCTCCGGAGGCCTGCTTCGCCGCCCAGTTGTTGATGGCCGGGTAGTTGAAGGGAAAGTCCCACGTCAGCTTCACCAGCCTGGGGTCCACCCAGCGCTTCAGCAGCGCGAAGGTCTCGGGCGCCGAGCTGTTGTTCGAAACGAGCAGCACCTCGAAGTGCGGATAGGCCGTGCGCTCCAGCAGGCTGGACACCAACGTCTGCAGCAGGTCCGGACGGTCCTTGAAGGGGACGACGATGGACACCTTCGGCGAACCCTGGACCGGATAGCGGGTGCGGTACTGAGTGGGAGCGGGGCTCGTGACCTCCGCAGGCTCTCCGAGCCGCGACAGGTGCTCTCGCAGCGCTCGGAGCCCCGCGTCCGTCGCTTTCGCCAGCCCCGCGTCCTGGCTGGAGAAGGACTCTGGGTTCGCGCGCCAGTGGTACAGCAGCTTCGGGACATGGCCCATCCCGCGCGTGGCCTCGCTCAGCCTGAGCATCAGCTCGAAGTCCTGCGAGCCATCGAAGCCTTCTCGAAGCCCGCCGACGTGCTCCAGCAGCGACCGCTTCACGAACAGGAAGTGGCAGACGTAGTTCACCGAGCGCAGCAGGTCTGGCGACCAGTCGGGCTTGAAGAAGGGCGCGGCGCGCCGACCGGCTGAGTCGATCCGGTCCTCGTCGCTGTAGATGACCTCCAGGTCCGGAGCCGCTTGCAGGGCCAGCACCATCTCCGCCAGGGCATGCGGCGCGAGCGTGTCATCATGGTCGAGGAACCCCACCCACTCTCCCCGTGCTGCTGCAAGGCCCGCATTGGTGGCCCTGGCGATGCCGGTGTTGTGGGGCTGCGTCACCACGCGGATGCGCGCGTTCCGCGCGGAGGCCTCACGCAGCATGGCGGCCACGTGTGGGGCGGTGCTGGCGTCATCCACCAGGACCCATTCCCACTCGGGATACACCTGGGCTTCCACGGAGGCGATACACTCACGAAGGAATGACTCAGGCGTATTGAAGACAGGCGTTACGAGCGACACGAGTGGCCGGGACTCCAGCCGGGCCACCGCCTCTCGCGCGAAGGCGATGTCATGCGGCTCGCGTCTCTCGCACCAGTCCTCGAAGGCCCCAAGGTCCGGTGGATGTGGCGGAGGCGTGCGCGTCCCCAGCAGCCCGGCCAGCGCCAGCACCGCCTGCTCGTTGAAGCGCGTCTGCCGGCGCAGCAGCTCCGTCCAGAGCGGAGCGCCCACCCGAAGCGCAGCGGGCAACGACGTTGAGCGAAGGGGGTCGTTTCGCTCACACAGCGCGGCCACGAGCCGGGCAGCCTCGCCTTCGTCTGGCGGGCGCGGCGCCGCAGAAGACACCAGCGCCTCCGTCATTGCCGCGTTCCACTCCGACTGCCCTTGAAGCAGAGCTTCCAGCAGCGGGCCTGCCGCGGCCAGGTATGAGCGTTTGGCGGCCAGCACGAATGCGCCCACCGCTCCTTTGCGATGCGAACGGCCCACTTTCCAGCGGGTGGGATCGGCCTTCGGCTGGAGCTGAGCCTGGGCCCACGCCGATACATCGTCACGCAGTCCAAGGGCCCGGTGGACGGACAGGTATTCGAGCACCCGCACCACGGACTTATTGAAGTCCGCCTGGGGACGGAGCGACTCCACATGGAACGGCTGGAGCCCTTCGACGAAGGCCTTCTTGGTCGCCGTCACCGCCTTGCCGAGCCGCGCCGACCGATGGGAGGCTGGAACGTCGAACACATGAGACACCGCCAGGCGCGAGGCCTCCTGGAGCGGCGTGAGGGCATGCGCTCCAGCAGGGCGGGCCTGATGGAGCTGCGTGGTCAACAACCGGAGCGTTTCCTCCAGTGCGGACACCTCCTCGCACCGGTCGAGGGAGCAGGGACGTCGCTCGTCGAGCAGGGTCCGCACGACGGCCACCATGCGAGCCAGCGCGCCCGCATCCGGCACGGGCTCTGGCACATCCTCCGTGCGAGCCCCCTCCCCGACGAGCTTCTGCAGCACTGTCTTCACCGCTGTACCGCCTCTCTCGTTCAAGAACAGGCGCGCATGGGGGCCTCCCCGCTCTCACGCACCAGCCTATGACTCAGGGATGGCCGCCCCCGGCCACACGCGGCGCAGCTTCCGTCGGCTGTGAGGACACCGCCGTCGGGTTCGCCGCCTCGACCACCCAGCGGTGCACGGGACGGAACACGCCCTGCTCGGACGCGGTGGCGCCCACCTGAAATGTCCGACTCTCCGTCGAGCTCCCCCCTGCCGACCGGGCCGTCACCTGGAGGGTGTAGGCCCCGGACAGCAACGCCAATCGCTCCAGCAAGAGCCGCACGCACCCGCGGGGTGGCGGCCGCGACTCCTCCAGACGCATGCTCGTCGCATAAAGGATCCGCCCATCAGCGGCCTTGAGCGACACCGCGAACTCCGCATCGTCGCACGGGCCCTCCACGGTAAAGTACACGCGCGCCTCCAGCCGATCCTCCGGTGAAAGCTCATGGTCCGCGATGCCCTCGGGCGTCAGCAGGTCCAGCGCCGTCAGGCGCACGGGCGGCGTGGACGGGACTTCGGGAGCAACGGTCCGCACCTCGGGCAACGCCCCCCCGCCTTCGGTGAGCGCCGGCGGCGTGAAGGCCGCAGACCGGGCTTCGGCCAGAGCAATGGCCTCCCGGTACTCGGTCGTGATTTCGGCGGGGTTTCCGACACGGCGGACGTAGCCTCCATCGATCCACGCCGCGAGGTCGCACCAACGCTCCACCGTGCTCAGGTCATGCGTCACCAGGACAATCGTCTTCCCCTGGTTCTTGAACTCCGTCATCTTCGCGAGGCTCTTCTTGCTGAAGTGCTCGTCGCCCACTGCGAGGATTTCGTCGATGATGAGGATGTCCGGGTCGACGTGCGTGGCCACCGCGAACGCCAGGCGCATGTACATGCCGCTGGAGTAGGTGCGCACCGGCTCGTCGATGAACTCGCCCAGCTCGCTGAAGGCGATGATCTCATCCATCCGCGCCCGGACCTCGGCGCGCGTCATCCCGAGGATGATGCCGTTGATGAGGATGTTCTCCCGGCCAGAGAAGTCCGGGTGGAACCCTGCCCCCAGGTCCAGCAACGCGGAGATGCGGCCGTTGATCTCCAACGAGCCGGAGGTGGGCGCGTAGATGCCGGTGATGAGCTTGAGCAGCGTGCTCTTGCCTGAACCGTTCCTCCCGATGATGCCCACTGTCTTTCCACGGGGGATGGTGAGGTTGACCCCCCGAAGCGCGGTGATCAGGCCTGCTTCGCGGGCCTGACGCTGCCCCCGAAGCCAGCGAACCAGCTCGGATTTGAGTGTCGTGTACTCGCCCCGGATGGTCCGCTTCCGGAAGCTCTTCACGACGTCCTTCAAGACAATGGCGTCCATGGATTCCTGCATGCCGACGCTCAGATGGACTCCGCGAACTCTTCGCGACGGGACTCGAAGATGGATGACGCGCCCCACAGCAGGACCACGGAGATGGCGGCCAGCACCAGCAAGGGGCCCGCCTCCGGCAGCCGATGCTCGTAGAAGATGGCCTGGTACGACGTCATGAAGCCGACCATGGGGTTCAGCGACATCATCAGCGTCCGGACTTTCTCATCCTGGATGTTCGAGAACGGGTAGAGGACCGGCGTGGCGAAGAACCACAGCGTCAGGAGGTTGTTGACGATGTGCTGCAGGTCCCGGAACGTCACGTTGATGGCCGCCAGGATGTAGGTCAGCGCCAAGGTGAAGACGAACTGGACGAGGATCACCAGGGGAAACGCGACCACGTGCCAGGTAGGCCACTGCCCGTAAGCGATGCCCAGCATCAGCATCAGCGGCAGCGAGAAGACGAAGTTGCAGAGGTTCGTCACCACCACCGTCGTCGGTAGTACCTGGGCGGGGAAGCGGACCTTGGTGAGCAGGTCCCGCCGATCACTGATGGCGCTGGCGCCCCCTCCAAGCGAGGTGGAGAACCAGATCCACGGCAACAAACCCACGAACATGAAGAACGCGTAGTTGGGGATGTTCTGCCGCATCACCACCGTGAAGAGCAGCACGTACACCAGCATGTGGAGCGTCGGGTTCAGGAACGTCCACAGAAACCCGAGAAACGAGCCGCGATACCGCGCCTTCAGCTCCCGCTGGACGAGGCTGATGAGCAAGCCCCGGTACTGATACAGTTCACGGACGAGGCGAATCATGAGGGGGCCTTCTATAGCAGGGCCTCAAGCCGTTGCGAGGACGCCTGCCGTCCCCGGCCCCACTCTGGCTGCGTACTCGGCGGGCTGCTCTTCCGCAGAGCGACCATGCAACCGAGGCGATTTCCGGCCCTTGCACCGGCGGCCGAGACGAGCGACGCCGGAAAAACAAAAGGCCCTCTGGTTCCCCAGAGGGCCCTATCTTGGAGCGGGAAAAGGGATTTGAACCCTCGACCCTCGCCTTGGCAAGGCGATGCTCTACCGCTGAGCTATTCCCGCGTCAGACCCTGCAAACAAGAAGGCCCTCTGGGTTTCCAGAGGGCCCGATTTGGAGCGGGAAAAGGGATTTGAACCCTCGACCCTCGCCTTGGCAAGGCGATGCTCTACCGCTGAGCTATTCCCGCATCAGGTGCCACACCTTCGTCACCGGCGTGTGACCGCCGGGCCGAAAGTGAGGTGCGGTATACAGAGCCCATCCGGACCCGTCAAACACTTTTCGCGGGGGCCGGCTCGCCCCCTCGCTTCGCGAGCATGGCCAGAAATGCTCGGAAGTAGACCACCGCGCTCCACACCGAGAAGGCCCCGGACAGGTAGACGAGCACCTGCCCCACGAGGTTGTAGTCCACCGGCACGGAGAAGCTCCCCAGCTCCAGCGGGTGCACGTAGTGAACGCAGAGTGAAATGATGCCCACCAGCTGGAGGGAGGTCTTCCACTTCCCCTCCTGGCCGGCGGCGATGACCATGCCCTCGCTGGCGGCGATGGTTCGCAGGCCACTGACGATGAGCTCGCGGGCCAGCAGCACGATGACGACCCAGGCCGCGATGCGCCCCAGCCTCACCATCATCACCAGGGCCGCCATGGCGATGAGCTTGTCGGCCAGCGGGTCCATGAACTTGCCGACCACGGTGATGAGGTTCCACTTGCGCGCGAGGTAGCCGTCAATCACGTCGGTGATGGCGGCCACCGCGAAGACGAGCCCCGCCAGCAGCGAGTTGAGCGGGTCCGCGTCGTAGGTCAGCCACACGAAGAGCGGGATGATGAGGATGCGCCCCAGCGTGAGCATGTTGGGCAGGTTCCAGAACTCCTGCACCAGCACACTGGGCTTGCGCGCCACGCGCTTCCGGGCGCGCTCTTCTCGCTTCCGCTGTTTCCGCGCCGCTCGGTCCATGGCCATGGCGGGCCCCTTCTATCGGACAGCGAGGGCAATGAGGGCAAAACCTTCACCGCCCAGCTCCACACCCGCCCGGAGCGTCTCACCGGTGGGGGACTTGAGCAGCGGAACCATGCGCGGCGTGAGGTTGCCCTGCCATCCCACCAGGTGAGCCAGCGGCACCGTCACCGGCCGCTCCTGTCGCACCGGCACCGAGCGCAGCGGCCCGGGCAGGCTCAGCAGCACCCGCCCCTGCCCCCGCAGGTGCACCAAGTCCAGGTCGGGCGCGATGTCCGACGGCACCCGCCCGTTCTCGAACATGACCGGCTCCTCGAAGGCGAAGACGCACTCGTCGCGGAAGTAGGCGGAGTCATCCCCCAGGTCCACCGCCAGGAAGGTGCGGGCCTCGGCGGGCGCCAGGTACAGCACGCCCTGGCCCCGCGCACGCACCATCCGCGCCGCCCCCTCCCCGAAGGACTTGTCCGTGGCCCGGCCCCGGAAGCGCTTCATCTCCGGCGTGAAGCTGACCTGCCCGCCCAGGGCCACCAGCCCATCCAGGCGCGTCAGCAGCTCCCCTTCCACCGCCACGGCGAAGCAGTCGGTGCCTGAACGGAAGGGCCGCGACGCGTCCGTCCCATCCAGGACGACCGAGGCGGCGAGCTCGGCCAGCGACGCCACCGCACCGTCCGTCGGCACGGCGGGCGTGACAGCCGGTGCCGGCAGGCCCGCTGCCACTCCCTCGCCCCACGACGGGGCCACGGCGGGCGTCCCGAGCGACTCCGAGGACACACGCCGCAGCTGCACCTTCGTCACGGGCACGGACGCCGGTGGGGAACTCGCAGCGCCGGCCGCGGAGGTCTCCTCGAACGCGGACTCGGGGGGCGGCTCCTGCGCGGAGGTGTCCCCGGGCCGCGACGGGGCCGCGGACGCCGGGCCGGGCGTAGAGCTGGCCAGCGCGCTGGGGCCCTCGTCCTCGGCGAAGCGGAGCTCCTCTTCCTCCGGCGCAGGCGGCGCGCTCTCGACGGGGGAAGGCGCCACAGCGGCCTCCTCCGCGGGGGCCTTGCCCCTGGCCGTGGGCGCGGGGGCCGGGCGGGCATAGGCATCCCCGGCGATGGCGCGCGACATCTTCTCCGCCATCACCTCGCTGCCCGCGAGCAGGAAGTGCTCCCGGGCGCGGCCGTACTCGCCCATCTGCGCCAGCGCGAGCCCCAGGTAGTTCTGCGCCTTCTGGTGCTCGGGGGCCAGGTCGGTGGCGGTCTCGAACTCGCGCGCCGCGCGCTGCAGCGCGTTCGTCTTCAGGTACACCAGCCCCAGGTTGACCCGGAGCGTGGGGTCCACCGGGTTGTCCCGGACCAGCATCTCGTACAGCTCGGCCGCCCGGTCGAACAGGCCCAGCTTGAAGTAGCAGAGCCCCAGCAGGTTCTGCGCCTTCTCCATGCGGGGCTGGAGCTGGTGGGCACGCTCCAGGAAGGGCTGGGCCTCGTGGATCCGGCCTGCGGCCAACAGCTCGCCACCGCGGGTGAGCTGCTGAAGGAACTCATCATCAGCGGGGCTCGTCTCCCTCCGCCCCTTCGCGCGCGTCGTCATTCTGGGATGTGGGCTCGCGGGGACCGTCCTCGACGGACCGCTCGCGCTCCTTGTAGTGGTAGTAGAGCTTGAGCACCTTGCGCACGTACCCCTGCGTCTCCTCGTAGGGGGGCACCTTGCCGCCGTAGCGCTTCACCGCCTCGGGGCCGGCGTTGTACGCGGCAATCATCTTCACCATGTCCCCGTCGAACATGTTGGCGAGCACGCGCAGGTAGCGCACTCCGCCCTCGATGTTGTCGCGCTCGTCGAAGATGTCCTTCACGTACATGTCCGACGCCGTGGCAGGCATGAGCTGCATCAGCCCGCTGGCGCCCTTGTGGCTGAGCGCGTTGGGGTTGAAGTTGCTCTCGGTGTGCATGATGGCGCGCACCAGCGCCGGAGGAATTCGGTAGCGCAGCGCCGCGGCCGTGATGTGCGGATCCAGATCCGGCGGCGTCCGCCTGCGGCCCACCACCGGCGTGTTCTTCGCGGGGGCCTGGGTGAACGTGCCCTTCAGCGTCTTGGCCCGCTTGGAGCCGGCGGGCGGCACGTTCGTGTAGATGATGGTGCCGTCCTTCTCGACATACCGGTAGATGGCGTCCGCCCCCGCCGACAGGGGCAGGGCCAGCAGCACGGCGGCGAGGAAGGTGGAGGATGCGCGCATATCGGCGCACGAACCTTAGACACCCGCGCGAAAGTCCTCAAGAAAACGCCTTGTTTCCAGCACTTACAGTCGCTAAAGGCTGTTCGACATGCCCCATCGGTTCGACTTTCTCGTTCTTGGAGGCGGCGTGGCGGGCCTCTCGTTCGCCCTCCAGGCGGCCCGCCATGGCACGGTCGCCGTCCTGACCAAGCGAGACCGCTTCGAAAGCAACACCGCCTACGCCCAGGGGGGCATCGCCAGCGTGCTCGCGCCCACGGACTCGTTCGAGGCGCACATCGAGGACACGCTGGTTGCCGGTGCGGGGCTGTGCCACCGCGACGCGGTGGAAATCACGGTGAAGGAGGGCCCCGCCCGCGTGCAGGAGCTGGTGGGCCTGGGCGCCGACTTCAACCGCCGCACCACCGGCGAGTTCGACCTCACCCGCGAGGGCGGCCACTCCGCGCGCCGCATCATCCATTCGGGGGACATCACCGGGCGCGAGGTGCAGCGGGCGCTGCTCGCCGCATGTGACGAGGCTCCCAACATCACCTTCTTCCAGCACACGGCCGCCATCGACCTCATCCAGGACCGGAAGGTGCGCTCGCCGGGCGTCAGCCGCTGCCTGGGCGTCTACGCGCTCCTGGCGAACGGCGACATCGAGCGCTTCCTCGCCAAGGTGACGGTGCTGGCCACCGGCGGCGCGGGCAAGGTGTACCTGTACACGTCCAATCCGGACGTGGCCACCGGGGATGGCGTCGCCATGGCGTACCGGGCGGGCGCGAAGCTGGCGAACATGGAGTTCTACCAGTTTCACCCCACCTGCCTGTATCACCCGGAGGCCAAGAGCTTCCTCATCAGCGAGGCGCTGCGCGGCGAGGGCGGCCAGCTGAAGCTCAAGAGCGGCGCGTCCTTCATGGAGCGCTACCACCCCATGGGCGCGCTCGCCCCGCGCGACGTGGTGGCCCGCGCCATCGACGCGGAGATGAAGCGCACGGGCGACGACTGCGTCTACCTGGACATGACGCACCTGGGCCGCGCCTTCCTCGCCGAGCGCTTCCCCAACATCTACGCCACCTGCAAGGCCTTCAACATCGACATGGCGGCGCAGCCCATCCCCGTCGTCCCCGCTGCGCACTACATGTGTGGCGGCGTGGTGACGGACCTGGAGGGGCGCACCAACGTGCCGGGGCTGTACGCCATCGGCGAAGTCACGTGCACCGGCCTGCACGGCGCCAACCGGCTCGCGTCCAACTCCCTGCTGGAGGGGCTCGTGTTCGGCCACCGCGCCGTCCAGGTGGCCGCCGAGGAGGTCCGCGGCCAGCCCACCCAGTCCGAGGACCCGCCTGCGTGGGACCCGGGCAGCGCGGTGGAGTCCGACGAGAGCGTCGTCGTCACCCACAACTGGGACGAGATTCGCCGCCTCATGTGGAACTACGTGGGCATCGTCCGCACGGACAAGCGGCTGATGCGCGCGCGCCGGCGCCTGGAGCTGCTGCGCGAGGAGATTCGCGACTACTACTGGCGCTTCAAGGTGACTCGCGACGTCATCGAGCTGCGCAACATCGCCGACGTGGCCTACCTCATCGTCGACTGCGCCAGCCGTCGCAAGGAGAGCCGCGGGCTCCACTACACGCTGGACTACCCCCACACGGACGACCACCGCTGGCAGCGGGACACCGTCGTCTCCCGGGAGCCCTGAGCGCCCATGTCCTCGCGCCCACGCCGCATCCTCGATGCCCCCTCCCCCGGAGCCGAAGGCCCCGGCCCCCGGCAGCCCATCCAAGGCCCGCCGCTGCCTCGTCCGTGGGTGTGCTACGCCATCATCGCCGGCGCGGTGGGCATGTTCCTGGCCGAGCAGTTCCTACCCCTCTCCCAGTGGGTCTCCGGGCCGGGAGGCACGAGCCGGCTGCCTCCCCTCGCCCTCTACGGCCCCGCCGTCCAGGCCGGCCAGTACTGGCGGCTGCTCGGCGCGGTGCTGGAGCACGGCGGAGCCATCCACCTGCTCTTCAACATGTCCGTGGTGGTGACGCTGGGCTTCACGCTGGAGCGCGGCATCGGCAGCCTCCGCTTCCTGGGCTTGTCGCTCGTCACGGCCCTGGGCGCGTCCACCTTCTCGCTCATCTTCGACTTCAACCAGCCCACCGTGGGCGCGTCCGGGATGATCCTCGGGTGGGCCGGCGCCATGCTGCCCGTCGCCACGCGCGAGGGCCGCAGGGACCTGTTCATCTGGCTGGCGCAGGTGGCCGTCCTCAGCCTGCTGCCCTTCGTGAGCTGGGCGGGCCACCTGGGCGGGTTCCTCTTCGGGCTTCCCTGCGGCCTCGCCCTGCGCATGGGGCGGCTGGTATACGCTCGGGCCCTGCCCATCATCCTCTTTCTCACGCTGGTGGTGGCGCTCTACGCGGCCCACCCCGAGCGGCGTGGAGGCCTGTGACATGGAAGTGCGAAGTGTCTGCGTGTTCTGCGGCTCCCGGCCCGGCGCGCGTCCGGAGTACATGGAGGCCGCCTCGCGCATGGGCGCCGAGCTGGCGCGGCGCGGGCTGACGCTCGTCTACGGCGGCGCCAGCGTGGGGCTCATGGGCGCCGTGGCCGACGGCGCCCTCGCCGCCGGGGGCAAGGTGGTGGGCGTGCTGCCCGACTTCCTCAGCGCGAAGGAGCTGGCCCACCGGAGCCTGTCGGAGCTGCACGCCGTGGGCTCCATGCACGAGCGCAAGGCGCTGATGGCGGAGCGCTCGGACGCCTTCATCGCCCTGCCTGGCGGCTTCGGGACGCTCGACGAGCTCTTCGAAATCGTGACGTGGGCCCAGCTGGGCCTGCACCACAAGCCCATGGGACTGCTGGACACGCGCGGCTTCTTCCAGCCGCTGCTGGCCATGGCGCGGCACCACGCGGAGGAGGGCTTCGTCCCCGTGGAGCAGGCCGTGCCCTTCGCGGTGAGCGACTCGCCCGCTGCCCTGGTGGACCGCCTGCTGGCTGGGCCGACGATGCCGCCCGCCCAGAAGTGGCTGAAGCGCACCGGCCAGACGTGAGAAGCGCGCGCTACTGCGCGCTCACCGTCATCTCCGCCTTGCCCAGGGATGACGCCATGCGGAACGTCACCTTCTCCGTGCCCGGCGGAATGACGGGCCGCCCGTCGGACATCTGGGTGGGGAACTGCACCTCCCAGCCCACCCAGAAAATCGACACGTAGGGGTAGTACGCCCGCGTCTGGAGGTTCGCCCGGCCCAGCCTGCGGATGCGCGACGGCGTCACCTCGCCGGCGGGCGTCACCAGCGCCAGACGCCAGATGGAGTGCTTGTAGTCGAAGTCGGCGTAGGCGAAGTCGTTGAAGTGCACGCCCAGGAAGAACTCGTGGACCTGCGAGGCCTTCTCACGCTCCTCCGCGAGCATCTGCTCGACCTTCGGCGCCGGCAGCTGCTGGAACGCCGCCTGGCGGTGCACGCGCGCCTCACGGAAGGCCTGCGTCTGCAGCGTCGCCGCCGCGAAGAGGCGGGTGTCGAAGCCGTCATAGATTTCATGGCGGTCGCTGTAGCGCGCCAGAATCTTCCGGTAGGAGTGCTCGGCGTGCTCGTCCGGGAGCGACGGTGGCGGGTCCCCGATGGCGGTGGGCGGCGTGGTGACACACCCCGCCAGCAGCCCCAGCAGGGCCGCGGTGGCGAACGCCTGCTTCACGGGATGAAGTCCTTGCGGGTGAACAGCGTGTGCAGCCGGTGGCCCGAGGCCTCCACGGCTTCACGTCCACCCTCCAGCCGGTCCACCAGCGCGAAGGCCCCCAGCACCTTCAGGCCCTCCAGCTGCGCGCGCTCGATGGCCTTGAGCGTGGAGCCACCCGTGGTGACCACGTCCTCGACGATGGCCACCGCGGCGCCCTGCCCCAGGCCACTCAGCCCTTCAATCCACTGGCCCGTGCCGTGCCCCTTGGGCTCCTTGCGCACGATGAAGGCCGCCAGCGGCGTGCCGGACAGGTAGCCGGTGAGGCTCACCGCCGACGCCAGGGGGTCCGCGCCCAGCGTCAGGCCCCCCACGCCCACGGCCTCGGGGGCCTCGCGGCGGATGGCCTCCAGGAACAGCCGGCCGATGAGGAAGTGCCCCTCGGCCAGCAGCGCCGTGCGCTTGCAGTCGATGTAGAAGTCCGACTCCTTGCCGGACGAGAGCACCACGCGGCGCCGCTCGAAGGAGCGCTCCGTGAGCAGCTCCAGAAGCCGGGCGCGGTCTCTCACGAGCGGTTCCACCATGGCCTACAGCCCCTCCAGGTAGGTGACGAGCTCGGACGAGTACCGGAGCTGCATCAACAGCTCCGCCTTGCGAGCCTCGTCCAGCGCGGCGAACACGTCCGCCAGCAGCGAGAGGTCCTGGTTGATGGCCCCGAGCCGCTGCGCGACTTCCTGCGCCAGCTCGTCCGCATCAATCTCTTCCTCGACGCCCTCGGGTGCCAGCGTGTCCTCGGTGGCCAGCGCCTTCTCCAGCATGTCGCGGACGGCCGCGCTCAAGCGGCCCTGCGCCTCGAGCTCGTCGCGCTTGGCCTCCAGCACCTCCGGCTCCACCGGCGTGGCGTGAATCGCCTCCGCCAGCGACATCACCAGCGCGTCCTCGTCCGTGAGCCGCAGGTGGATGCGCGCCTGCACCGCGTCCCGCTTGAGGAAGCGCAACGCCGCCACGCGACGGAAGCCGCACACCAGCTGGTAGCGGTCCTCACCCGCGGGCCGCACGTCCACGGGGAACAGCTGCCCCAGCCGCGCGATGTCCGTGGCCAGCCCCGACACATCCCCTTCAGGGCGGAGCCGGAACGCGCTGTCGTCCAGGAGCTTCTCCAGGGGCAGCAGCACCGTCGTCACCCGGCCCGCCAGCCGCTGCTCGGGCGCGTCCAGCACTTCCGGCTGCGCGTCACCCTCGTCCGAAGCGCCTTCGTCGGCCTCGGCCTTCTCGGCCGCTTCGGACTCGCCGGTCCAGAAGGCCCCGTGGGGCGGAGCGTCCAGCCCCGGCGCCGTTTCTCCAGGTGCGGCCTCGGTCGACGCCGGTTCGGCAGAAGGCGTCGCCTCCGGGGCGTCGCCCTCGCGGTCCTCGGTCGCCCCACCACCACCCGGGGCGCTCGCGTCCTGCCCATGGAACTCGCTTACGGCTTGGTGCTCGCCCTGCGCATGAGCCTCGCCCCCAGCAGGTGGCTCCGCCTGCTCCTCGGAGCCTCCCGAGGCCTGCTCTCCACCGCCCTGCGAACCTGTCTGCTCCTGCTTGACGTCGTCCGACGGGGCTCCGCCTTCGGGAGTGGCCTGGGACGGCGCCGCCTCCAGGGACTCGCCCTCTGTCCGGTGCTCCGGCGCCGAAGCGGCCGTCTCATCCCGGCGCTCACCCGCTTCCCCGCCCTGGCCCTGAGAGCTGCCCTCCGGCTGCCCGGACGGTGGGCCCTCCACGCCCTGGCCATCCGGGGCGGAAGCAGCCCCCGCGCCCTGGCTCTCGGAGACCGTAGCCGCCTCATCGGCGCTGGCGATCACGGACACAGCGCCGCTTTGGCCCTCACCCGAAGGGGACTGGGCGCCATCCTGCCTGGACGGCGCTTGCGAGCCACCTTCTGGCCCAGCACCCGCCGTCCCATCCTGTCCATCAACCCTGTGCTCGGCGTCCATGGTGGCACCCCTGATATACCCACGCACCCACGCCACCAGCGACTGATGGCGCGGGTGGCGCGCGCTAACGGGTCTTCTTCTTCACCACGACCTTCTTCTTAGCGCCAGCACCCACCAGGACTGGCGTCGGCGGCTCGGCGGAACCCGCCTGGTCAGCCGGCGGCGCCGGACGCTCGACGCGGGTCGGCGGTGGCGGCGGCAACGGCTTGCTTCCCAGGCCACCCAGCCCCGGGCGGGTGATGGGCGCCGAGGGGCGCGCCACCGCGGGAGGCGCCGAGGGGCGCGCGGGCGGAGGCGGCGGCATGGGAC
>JAFAAN010000055.1 GCA_023426545.1 Pseudomonadota bacterium | reverse complement strand
GGCCCCCACCGGGGGGGCCGCCACCTCGTGGGCCCCGCCGCCGAAGCGGAGGTGCGTGGGCTGCTGGAGGTGCCACGTGGCCTCGGGCCAGGACAGCGCCAGCTGCCGAATCCCCAGACCCTGGCCGTTGGCGTCCACCTGGCCTTGCAGCGTGAGCGCCAGCTCGGCGTCGCCCTGGACGCGCACGCTGGCGTCCAGGTTCCGCTCCTGCGTGGCCAGCGTGGCGGCGACGTCGCGCAGGTCACGTCCGCCCGCGTGCAACCGGGACACCACCAGCGTGGCGTTGGAGGTGAGGGGCTTGCTGACGTCGGGCATCTCCAGCTTCACCGTCAGGTCCTGCGCGGCCACGTCCCCGTAGCGGAGCGCGGCGAAGTCCCCGTCCACCTTCACGGCGGGCGCGCGCAGCGGGCCGCTCACGGAGAAGTCCAGCGTGCCGTTGCCCGCCATGGGCGCCACCGTGCCCGGCAGCAGCTTCGCCAGCAGCTGCGACAGCAGGGAGAGATTGCCGGCGGTGAGCCCGCCCTCCAGGCGCACGGACTCGGTCGTGCCCTGGCCCCTGGCCTGCAACGCCACGCCCGGGGCCAGCATGTTCAGCCGCAGCAGCGAGTAGCGGCCCTCCTTCGCGGTGGCCTCCAGCTCCACCGGCCCCAGCGGCTGGCCCAGGTACTCGGAAGGGGACACGGTGAGCTTCACCTCCCCGTCGAGGGATTCCAGGCTCGTGCCGCCACCCTTCGCGTCCAGGTCCGCGGCGATGCGCGTCCTGGGGCCCCGCTCCATCAGCTGCGACAGGTCCACGTCGCGCGCCTTCACCGAGAGGCCGTCCGTCCGCAGCCGCTCCAGGTCCAGGCCCCCCTTCACCGCCAGGGTGGCGCTGGCGGCCTTCGCCGTGACGTCCACGCGCGCGGCGTCGCCGTCCAGTCCGGCGGTGCCCTCGGCGGATACAGGCACTCGCAGCGGCCAGTGGGGGACGAAGGCGCGCAGCAGCTCGGGCGGCGCGGACAGGCGGCGCAGCTCCAGGTGGGCCTGGAGCGGTCCTTCTGGCGTGCCTGGAGGCGTCGGTGGAGGGAGCTTCGCGCCGCCGCTCGCGTCCAGCACCAGCCCGGCGGCCTCCAGGTTCACGTCGCCCTGGAAGGCGCCCTCCTCGCCGCGGGCCTTCAGGTTCAGCCGCACGGGGCCTGCCACCGGCTGGGCGAGGCGGGCCGTGGCGTCCAGGTCCGCCCCCACGCCCAGCGTCGCGGCGGCGTAGCGGGCCGAGCCCCGGGCACTCCAATCCTCCAGCCGCACCCGCCGCTCGCCCCCCTCCGGCAGCTCCTGGCGGAAGTCGACGAAGCCGCCCTCCAGGACGAGCGCGTGCAGGTCCAGCCTCAGCGAGCCCCGGCCCGTGGACGGCTGCTCGGGGCTGGGCGCGCGGGGCTCCAGCGCGCGGGTCAGGTTGAGGCCGCGCTCATCCTGCGCGAGGTACAGGCGCGGCTGCTCGACTCTCGCGGACGTGAGGTCCACGTGCTGACGCACCAACGCCAGCAGCCGCGCGCGCACGTCCACCCGGGCGATTTCCGCCACCCGTTCGCCCTCGGGGTCATACAGCTTCACGTCCTGGAGGACGACCCCACCCAGGGACAGGTCCAGGCGCCCCAGCTCCAGGCGGCCGGAGAGCTGCGCGTTGGCCAGCCCCAGGCCCTTCTCCACCAGCCACGCTTCCCCGGGCGGGGTGGTGACGAAGACGAGCGCGCCCGCCACGGCCAGCACGGCCAGACCCACCAGTCCCAGCAGGCCCCACAGCACACGGCGGCCCCACCGCGCGGGCTTGCGGGCTGGGGGCGGCGCTGCGGGCGAGGTGGGTTCCGTCAAAACGCCTCTCCAATGGACAGGTGCAGCGCGCACAGCCCATCCGGCGCACCCGCGAAGGCGCCGCTGGGGGTGGTCGGCCCCGTGGTGCGCCACCGTCTCCCGATGCCGAAGCAGCCTCCGGCTTCGGGATAGATGTACCCCGGCGTGGAGACGGGCAATCCCCCGCCGATGTTCAGTCGCCGGGCGATGTCCAGCCGGATGGGCCCCACCACCGTCAGGTAGCGCAGTCCGAGCCCCACGGCGTGGTAGTGCTCGGGGCCGAAGAGCTTGGGCCGGTTCGCGTGGGCGAAGTCCTGGATGCCCACCAGGCCGGAGTCATAGAAGGCGGCCATCATCAGGCTCTCGGTGAACTGGTAGCGCATCTCCACCGAGCTCTCGAAGAGGCTGTTGCCGCCCACCGGCACGGTGTCCCACTCCTGGTTCTGGACGACCTCCGGGATGCCGTCGCCGTTCACGTCCGCCGTGCGTTGCAGGGCGGCCAGCGGTGAGAGGCGCTGGCCGTTGAAGCCACGCATGAACGTGCCGCCGCCGGAGAAGAAGCGGGTGACGATGGAGCTCTGCGAGTTCCCCGCCGGGTTCAGCGTGCCCATGCGCAGCTTCCCCGCGAGGATGAACCGCTTGTGCTGGCCGAACGAGCGGTAGAAGCGCAGGTCGGGCAGCAGGCGCACGTAGTTGAAGTCGCCGAAGAAGGGGCCGCCGCCCTTCTGCACGGAGAAGGACACGTAGTAGCCGTCGCGCGGCTCGATGACGTCGTCGCGGCGGTCCCAGGTGAAGGCCACCTCCAGGAAGCTGAGCGCCACGTCGCACTGGGTGCTGCCCTCGCCGCAGCCCAGGACGATGGGCGGCACGCGCGAGTCGGCGCTGACGCGCCCGCTGAGCCGGTACACCTGGAGGTTGTAGGACGGGAAGATGGAGAAGTGGGGGTGGGGCTGCCAGATGACACCCGACTGGAGCCTGCCGCCCCAGAAGTCATAGGCCTGCTCGAGGCCCTTCTCCACCGTGAGCGAGTTCTGCGCCCGCAGGTCCCGGAAGAGGAAGCGGGGCTGCTCGTACTCGACGGTGACGTCGAAGACAGGGCCGTCCTTGTTGAAGTCGAGGACGTTGGGGATGAAGGCGTAGCCCAGCCGGCCCCGGACGGTGAAGCGGCGCAGGCCGCCGCCGAAGTTGCGGTGGGTCCACTCGCCCACCGCGCGGACCTCCTGCCGGGCCGCGTCCACGCCCACGCCGCCGCCCAGGCGCACCGAGCGGAAGGGCGCCTCGCGCACGTCCACCACCACCGGCACCGTGCCCGTCTCGCGGTCCGGCGCGCCGCGGTTCACCTTCACCGCGCCGAACACGCCCATGCGGAAGACGCGCGCCTGCGCGTTGGCCAGCGCCGTCTCGCTGTACCAGTCCCCCTTCTTCAAGGCGCCCTGGACCTGCTCGATGATGCGGCGCGGGGGCACCTGGGGGTTGGCGTCCGTGGCGACGAAGGTGTTGCCGAAGCGGTAGCGGATGCCGGGCCGGGTGCGCAGCTCCACCACGGCCTCGCGCGTGTCCACGTCCACCCGGACCTCGCCGTCGACCTCCGCTTCGGCGTAGGCCAGGTCGCGCAGCCGCTCCTGGACGCGGGCCTTGGTCTCTTCCCACGCCGCTTCCTTGAAGATGTGGCCTTCGCGCAGGGGCAGGCCGTCCAGCACGTACTTGTGATGCGCCTCGCGCACCTCCTCCGGCAGCGCGTCCAGCCCCGTCACCCGGAGCTCCCGGATGCGGGTGGGCTCGCCCTCCTGCACGGTGATGCCGATGGCCACCTTGTCCTCGCCGTCGGGCTTCACCTCGGCGTTGACGACCTGGGCCTGGTAGAAGCCCTGGGCCTGGTAGAACCGCTCGATGCGGCGCAGGTCCGCCTGCCACGCGTTGGCGTCGAAGTAGCTGGGGCCGCCGAAGGGCCAGAAGCCCCACCAGGGCGTCGCGGTGGTGAGGATGCGGTCCTTGATGGCGCCCTCGCTCACCTGGTGCGTCCCCTCGATTTCCAGGTGGGTGACCTTGGGCCCCGAGGGCTGCGGACCCGTGGTGGTGGCGCAGCCCGCGGTCAGCAGGAGCGCGGCGGCGGCAGTGGCGAGGTGGAGGTGTCTGAGCGGGGCGGCGGCCACGGGACGTGTCATAGCCGGAAGGCTCGGGGCCCAACACTTCTTCCCGAGCGGCGCGCACGGCTTTGTCGCATTCCGGGTTCTCCCTCCGAGGCGCAGTGTCGGCTGCGCCGGAGGGGCTCTGTGCGAGCGCGTGCAAGCCGGGCCCACCTGGCCCAAGATGAGCGGCCATGGCCCTGTCCCGGCGAATGAGAAGTCTGGTGTTCTCCGTGCTCGCGGTGTGCGCGTCCTCGTGTGGTGTGTCCGAGAAGGAGGCGGTGCGCCTCAAGGAAGGCGCGAGCCTCGACGACGCGCCCTACTGCGGCTCGTTCGGTTGTGCGAATCCGTACCAGTTCTGCACGGAGCTCTTCCTGGAGTTTGGCCGCTCGCCGCCCATCTGCGTCTTCGACGACATCTGTGAGCGGTTGGAGTGCGTCAAGGCCGGCCGGACCTGCGCCCTGTTCGACGGCTTCCCGGCCCAGGTGAAGTGCATCGACTGACGCGGCCACCGCCGGCCTGGGTCCGGGGCAGTGGGGGCCCCGGGCGCGGCGGCCCCTGCCTCAGCGGCGCGCGGAGGCGGTGAGCCAGGCCAGCCGCTCGGCGGCCTCGCGCGTGCGCGCGTCGGTGAGCAGGTCGCCCACGTCCTGCTCGATGCGGTAGGCCCAGTTGGCGTCGCTCATGGAGCCCGGCAGGTTGATGCGGTCCCGGGTGCCGAGCACGTCCTGCCAGGGCAGCACGCACAAGTCGCTGGAGGCATTGAGCGCCGAGGCCAGCATGGCGCGGTGGATGTCCGGGGTGAACTCACGGGTGATGTGGACACCGTGCAGCTCCGGCCACGCGTGCGCCGCCGCGTGGCGCTCGTGGTCGCCCGCGCCTTCCCACCACTCGGCCACGGTGTCCGTGTCATGGGTGCCGGTGGTGACCAGCGACACGGTGGGGAACTGCCGCGGGTCGCGGTAGCGGTGGTCGTCGCGCTCCCAGCGCATGACGCGGTAGCCGGGCAGCTGCAGCTCCGCGAGGATGTGGCGCACGAAGGGCGGAATCACGCCCAGGTCCTCGGCGACGATGCCCGCGCCCTCGGAGAGGAGGCGGAAGGTCTTCTCGCCCAGGCGGCGGTGGCTCGCCTCGTCCGGGGGGATGAAGCGCCCGGTGGGCGTGTGCTCGTCGCGAATCCACTGGCGGAAGTAGCCCACCGCGTGGTCCACGCGGCGCAAATCGTAGTAGCTGGCCGCCTTCTTCGCGCGCGTCTTCAGCCAGGCGAAGTCGTCCTTCTCCATGGCCGCGAAGTCGAAGTAGGGCAGGCCCCAGTCCTGGCCCGTGGCGGAGAAGTCGTCCGGGGGCACGCCCAGGCGCGCGTCGCGCCGGAGGATGTCCGGGTGCGCCCACACGTCCGCGCTGTCCTGGCCGATGATGAAGGGCTCGTCGCCGCACAGCAGCACGCCCCTCGCGCGGGCCTGGGCCCGCACCGCGTCCCACTGCTGCTCGGCCACCCACTGGAGCCACGCGTGGTAGCGCACGCGCCGCTCCAGCTCCCGGGACTTGCCGGCCAGCGCCTCCGGCTGGCGGGCGCGCAGCCCCTCGGGCCACTCCCACCACGCGCGGCGGTGCTCCTGCTCGCTGATGGCGGTGAACAGCGCGTAGCTCTCCAGCCACTCGCCCTGGGCGTCGCGCCACTGGCGGAAGGCCCTGGCCCGCTCGGACTGGGGGGCCCAGTGCTGCTGCTCGAAGACGTCGAAGGCGAGCGCGAAGGCGGCGTCCTTCAAGGGGAAGACCAGCTCGTAGCGCACGCGCGGCGCGGCGCGGGCCTCGGCGAGCTGGGCGCGCTGCGCGTCGGACAGGGCCGCCTCCCCGCCGGCCGCGGTGAACTCCGGCAGCCGCTGCAGGTCGATGAAGAGGGGATTGAGGCCGAAGGCCGAGCGCGTGGCGTACGGGCTCGGGTCGCCTGGCGCGGTGGGCAGCAGCGGCAGCACCATCAGCATCCGCTGGCGGGCGGCCTCCATCCAGGAGAGCAGGCCCTCCATGGCGCCGAAGTCACCGATACCGAAGTCCGTCCGCGAGCGGAGGGAGAAGAGCGGGAGCAGGAGACCGGAGAGCCGGCCAGGGGTGGACATGATGCGATGCAATCTGCCCCAGCCCCGTGCTGCTGGGAACCGCCGTCATCCGTTAACATCCAGGCGTGAACTGGTTGCCTGAGTCCTTCTACGCCCGCCCCGCGCTGGTGGTGGCTCGCGAGCTGCTGGGTACCCTGCTGGTGGTGGAGGAGGCCGGGCAGCGCCGGGTGGGCCGCATCGTCGAGACGGAAGCCTACATCGGTGAGCACGACCTGGCGTGCCACGCGGCCAAAGGGCTGACGCCTCGCACCGAGGTGATGTTCGGCCCGCCCGGGGTGGCGTACGTCTATTTGATTTACGGCATGCACCACTGCTTCAACGTGGTGACGGACGCCTCCGGCGTGGGGGCGGCGGTGCTGGTGCGGGCGGTGGAGCCGGTGGAGGGCCTGCCGCCGGAGACGCGCACCGACGGGCCGGGGCGCCTGTGCAAGGCCCTGGGCCTCACCCTGACGCACAACCGCCAGGCCCTCTGCTCGCCGTCCCTTCACCTGCGACCCGGGACGCCTGTTCCCGAGTCACGTGTGTCCCGGGGCCCCCGGATTGGGGTGGACTATGCAGGGGCCTGGGCCGCCGAGCCCTTCCGGCTGTGGGTCCGGGACAGTCAACACGTCAGCAAGGGCCCCTCGCCGGGGCGCCGCAAGTCCGCTTGACGCCGCGCTTTCTGGCTGGTTGGGTGCGCCCCGCCATGTCCGACGAGGCCGTCAGGGAAGAGGACCGTCAGCTCCTCGCCCGCGCACAGGATGGGGATGTTTCCGCCTTCGAGGCCCTGGTGGATGCCCACCGGGACAAGGTGTATGGCCTGGCGCTCCGGATGACGCGTTCGGAGGCCGACGCGGCCGAAATCACCCAGGATACCTTCCTGTCCGCCTACCAACACCTGAAGGATTTCCGGGGGGATGCGGCCTTTGGCTCCTGGGTTCACCGCATCGCGGCAAACCACGCGCTCATGCGCCTGCGCCACCGCCGCGTGGCCCAGGCGGCCGAGCAGGAGCTCAAGGGGCCGGAGTTCACCGAGCGGGGCTCCCTGGCGGAGTACCCCCAGACGGACTGGAGCCGGGACGCCGAGGAGAAGGCCCTGGACGCCGAGCTGGGGACCGCCATCCAGCAGGCCTCGGACCGCCTGCCCGAGGGGTACCGCGAGGTCTTCCTCTTGAAAGACGTGGAGGGCCTCAGTTACGAACAGATTGCAGCGGTGACGGGGGACTCCATCCCCGCCATCAAGAGCCGGTTGCACCGGGCACGGCTCGCGCTCCGTGAAGCCATCGACGCTTTCTACAACCGAGACGGACGCGAGTTGTGAAACGCGACGAAGCGCTCGGCATCATCGAGAGGAACGAGGGCGCGCCGCAGCCAGCCGAGGTTCGGATGTACAACTGCAAAGACTCCATCAACCTCCTGCTGGATTACCTCGACGGAGAGATGTCTCCCGAGGACGCACAGCATCTCCGGGAGCACCTGAGAGGGTGCAGCCCCTGCGTGGAGTTCCTGCGCACCTACCGGGCCACACCCGGGCTGTGCAAGAGGGCGCTGGCGGCGAAGATGCCGAAGGAAGTCTCCGACAAGCTCACCGAGTTCCTTCGCTCCAAGATCAAGTCCGCCTCGTGAACCTGAAGTCCCTGTCGCTCCCGGAGCTGGAGGCCGCGCTCGCGCCGCTCTCCCCGTCGCCCACCGCCGTTCGCAAGGTGTTCGCGGCCGTCTTCGCGCATGGCGCGCGGACCGTCGAGGACGTGGCCTCGGCCCGCCAGGTGCCGCGCCGGGTGGGAGACCACCTCCGCGCCCACGCGCAGATGCCGGCGCTGGAAATCGTCGAGCGCCGCCGCGCGGACGACGGCTTCGTGAAGTACCTCTTCGACTCCCCGCTGGGCGGGCGCATCGAGGCGGTCCGCATCCCCATCTTCGATGAGAAGTACGTCGTCTGTGTGTCCAGTCAGGTGGGCTGTGCGCTGGCGTGCGACTTCTGCATGACGGGGAAGCTGGGGTTCAAGAGGAACCTCCAGACGTGGGAGATTCTGGACCAGGTGCTGCAGGTCCGGGCGGAGGCGGACCGGCCGGTGCGCGGCGTCGTCTTCATGGGGATGGGCGAGCCCCTCCTCAACTACAAGGAGACGCTGCGGGCCGCGGACATCCTGCGCCACCCCGCGGGGTTCTCCATCGCGGGAGAGGCCATCACCTTCTCCACCGCGGGGCATGTGCCGGCCATCCGCCGCTACGTGCGCGAGGGCCATCCGTACCGGCTGGCCTTCTCGGTGACGAGCGCCATCGCGGAGAAGCGCGCGAAGGTGCTGCCCATCGAGAAGACGCACCCGCTGCCGGAGCTCATCGCCGCCATCCGCGAGTACAGCGAGGTGCGGCGCGAGCGGGCGATGATTGCCTACGTCGCCATCAGCGGCTTCAACATGGGCCGCGAGGACGCGGAGGCGCTGAAGGCCGCCTTCGAGGGCATCCGCATCAAGGTGGACCTCATCGACGTGACGGACCCCACCGGGAAGTACCTGCCGCCCACGCCGGAGGAGCTGAGCGCCTTCCGCGACCACCTCCAGATCCTCAAGTCGCCGGTGGCGCGCCGGTACTCGGGCGGCAAGGAGATTGGGGCGGCGTGCGGCACGCTGGCGGCCACGCAGTACGGCGGCACGGTGATGCCGGGGCCCTCCGAGGCGCCCGAGGCCGCGACGACGTCGTGAGCGAGGCCCCGGGGATGTTCACCGCTGGCGGGGTGGCGCGGAAGCCGCTTTCCTCGGGGCGGCATCCGCCCTAAACCGGACGGGGCATGGTGGAATACATCGACCAGCTCATCTCGGCCCTGGGGCCCCTGGGCCTGCTGGTGCTGGGGTTGGCGGCGATGCTGGAGTACGTCGTGCCGCCCTTCCCGGGGGACACCATCACCCTGCTGGGGGGCGTGTACGCGGTGCGCGGCACCCAGCCGTGGCAGCTCGTCTTCCTCGTCGTCACGCTGGGCAGCGTGCTGGGGGCGGCCATCAACTACGCGGTGGGGCGCTGGCTGGCGAGGCGCTTCGAGGCCCACCCCGAGCGAGGCTTCTTCGGCATCACCCACGCGCGGTTGGAGCAGGTGCAGTCGCGCATGCGGGTGAATGGGCCGTGGCTGCTCCTGGTGAATCGCTTCCTGCCGGGCATCCGCGGGCTCATCTTCGTCGCCGCGGGCGCTTCACACATGCCGCGCTTCAACGCGCTGGCGCTGGGCGCGGTGTCCGCCATGGCACATACCGGGCTGGTGCTGGGGCTGGGCGCCGCGGTGGGCGGCAACCTGGAGCGCCTGTCGACGCTCGTGGCGCGATACCAGTACGCGGTGGTGGGGCTGGTCGTCATCGCCGTCATTGGCGTGGGCATCCGGATGCTGGCGCGGCGCCGTGCCCCCGCGCCGGGGCCTTGAGTTCGTCCCAGGACGGCGCCTCCGCGTCGCATTGCCGTGGCCAGCGGGCGCACGATTGAGTCGCCGCCATGCATTCGCTGGTGCGTTCCTGGAGGCCATGGCTCCTGGCGCTCGTGCTCGCCGTGGCCGGGTGCGGGCCGGGAGGCTCAAGCACGGGAGGCTCGCGTCAGGGCTTCCGCCCCCGGGATTCGGTGGTGGACTTCGGCCGCGTGCTGGAGGGCGCGCAGGCGCGCCGCGCGGTGTCGGTGTTGGCCACGGGCCGCGCGGGCGTGACGGTGGCGTCCTCCGTGGACGGTCCCTTCGCCGTGGTGACGCCGGAGGTGGGCGTGCCCGGCGGCGGCGTGGCGGGGGTGGAGGTGGTCTTCACCGCGGGCCATGGCGCGGCGGAGGGCACGCTGGTGCTGAAAGGCGCGGGTGTGACGGAGTCCGTCCGCCTGACGGGCACGGGCGTGCGGCCCACGCCGTGTCCGGAGCGGCCCTGCTTCGCGTCGCGGTTCGACGTGGCGTCCGGTGCGTGCGTGGAGGCGCCGCTGGAGGAGGGCGCCGCGTGCATGCCGGAGAGCCGCTGTGAGGTGGAGGGGCGGTGCCAGTCGGGGACATGCGTCGGTTCGCCTCGGACGTGTGATGACGACAACCCATGCACGGTGGATGCGTGCTCGCCCACGCTCGGGTGCGTGACGACGCGGGTGTCGTGTCCCGCGCCGGAGAACCCCTGCAAGGTGGGGGTATGCGACCGCGACGAGGGCTGCACGGCGGTGGATGCCGACGACTACGTCCCCTGCGGCCCGGTGGGCTGCCGGACGGCGCACCTGTGCATGAGCGGGACCTGCCGGCAGGTGACTCCGCCGGAGGGCTTCGTCTGTGCGCCGGCCACGGCATGCCAGGGGGAGGGGACCTGCCGTGGCGGCGTGTGCGAGCGGCCGGACCCGGTCGACCTCGAACCGGGGTTCCGTCAGGCGTTGCACGGCGCACCGGTACGGGAAGCGGGAGGCCCGGTGCTGCTCGTGGACGGAGACGCTGTCTTCACCTCCGTGTGTGGAGGGGATGGCGGGTGCCAGCTGGTCGCATACACGGGGGCGGGGTTGCTGCGGTACGCGTCGGCGTACCCGGAAGGCGGCGCGCGGACGCTGCTGGCCGCTTCGGATGCGGGCGTGGTGGTGCGCGCGGAGGACGGACTGGAGGGCTATGCGCCCCGGGGCTCGGGGGAGCGGCGATGGCGGTCCTCGTGGACCTCGCTCGGCGCGGATGCGGGAACGTGGCAGGGAGGGCCGGGGACGGGCCACGTGGCGCTCACGGAGGCTGGAGACGTGCTCGCCTATGTGTCCTGGGGAGGCGCGCCGGATGCGGGCGAGGCATCGCCGGAGGCTGCGCGATTGGTGTGGCTGGCGGGGCGGGAGGACGCGGGCGCCATGCTGGGCGCGTCCCCGGTCGAGGCCTGGAGCGGTGAGGCGCGGCTCGGCATCGACGCGGAGGGCACCGCCTATCTCTACACGGTGGATGGCCGGTTGAGGCGCGTGGAGCCCGTGGTCCGTGGGGCCGCGCACGGCCTTGGGCACACCGTGCTTCGAGCGGGTGGAGGTTGGGCGGCGACGCGTGGGGTGGTTGGCGCTGCGCGGGATGAGGCTCGCGTGGTGCTGGGCACACCAGAGGGACGTGCGAACCCGGATGGGGGAGGCGCCCCCACGGAGCTGTCATTGACGCCGCTGCTCGACGCCGGAGTCCCGGACGGCGGCGCATCGCTGGCCATCGCGGGAGGGACGCTCCTTGCGGCAGGAAGCGCCTTCGTGCGCGCCGATGCGAGCACATGGACGCCCGTGGATTGGGACAGTGGTACCGGTACGCGAGTGCCCCTGGCGGAGCCCGCGTTGCTGTCCCCGGGGGGAACGGTCGCGTATCTCTTCGCGCGCGCGTGCGAGCGCACGGACGGCCTGCCCTGTACGACGGACGAGGAGCGCGTGGTGCTCCGCGCCGTGGCGCCGGGCACGGGGCGCACGAGCTGGGAGGTGAATGCCCTGCCGGACGAAGCGTTGCCGGGCACGGTGTACGAGGCCGCGCTGCTCCAGGGGAACGCGGTGGGCGTGCTCGCGGATGTGGAGGCGCCCGGGGGACGCCGGGCCTGGCTTCAGTTCTTCTCCCGGGGCACCCGGGTGGGCATGTGCCCCTTGCCAGGACATCCGCGCGTGGCGGGCGCTACCTTCGCGGGGCCGCGGCTGTACGTCGTGCTGGAGCGTGACGGCGCGTGGATGTTGGAGTCGTACGGCCTGGGGCCGGAGGTGGCGTCAGAAGAACACGGCTGGCCTCAGCGCCACGGCGGCCCGAGCGGGGCGCGCCGCGAAGCGCCGTGACACCATTTCCGAGCGCCCTCACGTGGTGGCGCTCGGGTCCACCCAGAGGTCATCGAAGCGCACCTGCGGCGGAGTCTGGTGAAGGCGCAGGCCCTGCACGGCTGGCGTCGCGGCCGCGTGGGCGCGGTCGTGGTACAGCGGGATGAGCGGGCAGTCCTCCTGGAACAGCTGCTCCGCGCGCAGGTAGAGCTGGCGCCGCAGCTCCGGGTCGATGGAGACGCGCGCCTCGGCGGTGAGCCGGTCCAGCTCGGCGTTCCGGTACCCCATGGGGAACACCGTCTGGGCGCTGGAGTTGAGCAGGAAGTTGAGGAACGTGTCCGGGTCCGGGTAGTCGGCCAGCCAGCGGTTGCGGAAGGCCGGCAGCTTTCCCTCCGTCATCTGCGCCGTGTACTCCTCGTGCGGCAGCTCCACGTAGCGCAGCTCCAGCAGCCCCGCCTGGAGCAGCGGACGGAAGAGCACCGCGTCCTCCGCCGAGGAGTCATGGCCGGCGGGCCGGTGCAGCGTCAGCCGCAGCCTGCGCATGCCCACCTCGCGCAGCAGCTGCTCCGCGAGCGCCAGGTTCGGCACGGGCGCGGGCCCCACGTCCGCATCGTCCAGCAGCTCGGGGGGCGTCAGCGAGCGCGCCACGCGGGCGCCGGGGTGGAACTGGGCCACCATGGCCTGGATGTCCATGCCCGCGCGCAGCGCGCGCCGCACGCGCACGTCGTCGAAGGGCGCGTGGCGGTTGTTGAGCACCAGGAAGGCGGTGGAGGGCGTGGTGCTGGCGGCGACCTGGAAGACCTCCAGCCCTGGCAGCTCTACGTGCTCGGTGTCGAGGAACGACACCAGGTCCACCGCGCCCTGCCGCAGCATCGACACCGCTTCCTTGCGTGAGCCGGTGAGCAGGAACTCCAGCCGGTCCACCATGGTCGCGTCCGTGCGCCAGTAGGACGGGTTGCGCTCCAGCACCACGCGCTCCGGCTCCAGCGAGATGAGCCGGAAGGGGCCGGTGCCCACCAGCCGCCCGCTGGCGTCCGTCCGGGCCACGGCCGTGGCGGTGAGCGCCATGAGCTGGAGGAAGAAGGCCTTGGGCTCACGCAGGCGGATTTCCAGCGTGTGGTCGTCCAGCACCTCCAGGCCGGACACGTCGCGCGCCATGCCAGCGGCGTACTCCGGAGCCCCCTCCACGTCCTCCAGCAGGCTGCGGTCGGGCGAGCGGAGCGCCGGGTCCAGCAGCCGCTCCAGGTGGCGCTTCACGTCGCTGGCCGTGAGCAGCGTGCCGTCGTGGAAGGTGACGCCGCGGCGCAGGTAGAAGCGGTAGCGGCGCGCCGACGGGTCCGCGTCCCAGCGCTCGGCGAGGCAGGGCTCCAGCCCGCCGTCCTCGCGGCGCACCAGCGTGGAGAACACGCACGCGGTGAGCTCGGAGACCTGGTTCTCCACGCTGAAGAGCGGGTCCACCGCCTGCCGGTTGCGCAGCGAGGCCGCCTGATGCAGGCCCACGCGCAGCGTGCCGCCCGCGCGGGGCGTGGGGAGCTTGAAGTGGTACACCTCCGCTTCCAGGCCCTCGGCCTCGTGGCCGAGCTGGTCCACGGTGCGCGTCAGCCCGTCGCCGATGCGGATGACCCGGCGCGCGTCCTCGCGCACCTGCGCGACCTCCTCGCGGATGGCGGCGTCGGCCTTGGTGAGCACCACGTTGGCGGAGCGCAGCTCCTCGATGGCCGCGCTCAGCCGCACCACGGATTCGGACAGGTCCCGTCCCGTGCGCGCCTGGGCCTCCGCTTTCTGCGAAGCGCCCTGGCCCACGCGGGCCATCTCCTGCGTCTGCCGCAGCAGCTCGCGCGCGTGGCCGGACTGCTCGATGGCCATGCGCGTGACGTCCTCCACGCGGAGGGCCACGCGGCGGCTGGCCTCCACCACCGTGGCGCCCTGGGCCTCCAGCCGCTGCGTCTCCGCCACCGTGGCCTCGACGGCGGTGAAGGTGCGCTGGGTGATGGTGCGAATCTCCACCAGGGCCTCGGCGGCGCGGTCTCCCAGCGCGACGCCGGCGGTGGCCTGCTCGCGGCCCTCCTGCACCAGCGTCACCGCCGTCTGCACCGCGTCGCGCACGCCCGCGACCATGGCGCCGATTTCGCGCGTGGAGCGGGTGGTGCGCTCGGCCAGGTTGCGAATCTCGTTGGCCACGACGCCGAAGGGGCGCCCGTGCACGCCGGCCTGGGCGGCGATGATGGCGGCGTTGAGGGCCAGCAGGTTGGTCTGGTCCGCGATCTCCTGGATGACGTCCACGATGCGGCCAATCTCCATCGAGCGCGTGCCCAGCATCTCCATCAGCTCGGCGGCCTTCCGGACCGTCTCCTCGACCCGGTACATGCCCTTGACGCTGTCACCTACCAGCACCTCGCCGCGCTCGGCGGTGGTCGTCACGGCGATGGCGAGCTGGTTCGTCTCGTTGGCGCGGCGGCGCACCGAGTCGATGCCACCCTCCACCGCGGCCACGAAGTCCTCGGCCTCGCTGGCGAAGCGCCCCAGCTCGTCGCCGGACGCGGCGATGTTGGCCATGCGCTCGGCCATGGCCTGCATCAGCGCCGTGGTGTTGTGGGCGAAGGTGTTGACCTGGGCGAGCGAGTCCACGACCTGTTCCAGCCGCTCGGTCATCTCCAGCAGGGCGCCGGTGGTGTCGACGGCGAAGACCTCCAGCTGGTGCACGCGCTTGCCGGCCACCTGGAGGCTGCCGCCCATGCCGCTGACGGCCTCCAGCGTGCGCTCCACGGCGCCGCCCTGCCGCCGCGCGGCCTCCAGCAGCATCCGGGCCTGGTCGCTCACGTCGGTGCTGGTGCGGTGCAGGTTGGCCGTCACCCGCTGCACCTGGGCCAGCGCGCGGCGCAGGGACAGGATGAGCCGACGCACGTCCTCGTGGCCCTCGTAGCGCGGGCCCACCGTGGTGATGAGGTCGCCCTCCGCCAGCCGCGCCAGGACGTTCCGGCGCACCCGGCGCCGCTGGGCGGCCCAGCGGAACCACGCGACGTAGCCACCCGTGAGGTAGAGCGTGGGCGTGGCCAGCAGCAGCGCCGCCCAGGTGGCGTTCGGCAGCGGCGCGCCGGACACGGCTCGCAGCAGCCCTCCGAGGAGGAGCGCGGAGACCAGCCCTGCCGCCAGGCCGAACGTGAACAGGTACCGTTTGGCGCCCATGAAGGACTGGAACGCTACTCCGCCTTCTCGCGCCGGTCCTCAAAACGCCGCACACTGGGGCCGTGTCCGCCCTGCTCGCCCTGCTGCTCCTGAGCCTTCCGGTGAAGTCTGAAAACCCCGGCGGGGAGCGGCGTGAGCCCGTGGCGGCCCCGGTGGCGTCCACGCGCTACGTCTTCGCCTGGAGGGGCGTGCCGGTGGGCACGGTGACGCTGAAGCTGGAGCCCGGCCGCTTCTCCTACGCCAGCCAGCACCTGCACACGCGGGCCGGCAGGGCCGGGGCGCGCCGCCGGGAGCAGACGCTGGAGGTGGACGCCCAGGGCCGCGTGCGCGGCACCCAGGCCGTGCCGCAGGCGCTGTGGCTCTGGCGGGGCATGCCCCCCGTAGGCTGTGTCGTGGGGCGCGAGGAGCTGACGGGGCGGGAGGGTGCGCACTGCGTCACCACCGTGCAAGGGCGCCGGGTGGAGGGCACGTTGCTGGGGGCGGCCTTCCAGGCGCACTACGGCGACGACGGACGGCTTGCGTCGCTGGAGGTGGGAGACTCGCGCTTCTCCGTGGCCGCGCCCGGGGAGCGGCTGCGCGCGCCGCCCGAGCTCTTCGCGGAGGGGCTCCCGGTGGAGGGCGCGCGGGGGGCGCTGGCGCTGGAGCCTCCGCTCGCGGTGCCAGCGCGCCTGGAGGAGATGACGCCGTGGACGGCGGGCGCGGCTCGGGCGCTGGCGGCCGAGGTGCACGCGGCCTTCCCGGAGAAGGGGCCCGGTGCGGCCGACTGGAGCGAGGACGGGGAGGGCGAGGCAGGCGGGTGTCTGGCGCACGCGCTGCGCTTCGCCGCGAGGGCCCGCGCCCGGGGCGTCCGGGTGGCGCTGGTGCATGGGTTGCTGGTGGTGGACGGCGGCCCGGCGAGGCCCCACGCCTGGGTGCGCGTGGCGCTGGGGACGGGGGGCACGCTGGACCTGGACCCGACGTCCCTGGACGCGGTGACGCCGCACACCCACCTGCCCATCGCCCTGGCGGAGGCCCAGGGGCCGGCGCTGGAGGCGGGGGCGCGGTGGCTGTCGCTGCTGCGCGGGGCGCACCGCGTGGTGCGCCGGCCCTGAGGCGGGGCGCTACTCGAAGGGGATGATGGACACCTTCGCGCCGGCCTGGACGTCCAGCACCTCCTTCGCGCGCGCGGGCAGGAAGGCCTGGGTGTTCTCCAGGCGGGCCTGGCAGCGCACGGCGCGGAAGCGGTTGCGGCCGGAGTCGTGCTCCACCGCGACGAGCACGTCGTCGCCCTCCAGCTCGAAGTCCTCCTCCGCCACCTTGAGCGAGCGGTACTTGCGCACCAGGGAGATGTCCGCGGTGTCGGCCTCGAAGTGCGGACCGCCGTCGAACGGGTCGATGCGCTCCATGTACTTGAAGCCGATGCGCTCCAGCATGCGCTGCACGCCCCGCGTCTGCGGGCCCACCTCGCCCAGCACCTTCTGCACGCGCAGGGGGAAGAGCGACGCGTAGATGTCGGACGCGGGGAAGAGCTCCTTGATGAACTCCTTGTTCTGCCGGCTGAGGCGGTCCGCCTCCTGGTAGGTGAGGCCGGTGAACTTCTTGCCGCAGGCCTCCCACAGCAGGCTGCGGCCGTCGGGCAGCAGCGGAGGCAGCAGCTCCGCCAGCACGCGGGGTCGGAACAGCCGCCGGTGCATGGCGATGAAGAGGAAGCGCCCGTAGGACAGCTGCTTGCCGGGCTTGTCCGGCGTGGCGCGGTAGGGCGGGTCGACGACGAGGCCCCCTACCTCCGTGGGGCCTTCGTAGTTGTACGCGATGGAGAGGACCTTGTGGCGAAGGTGACGGGAGAGGGACGCGGAGTAGTGCTCGCGCTCGCTCACCTCGTAGTAGATGTGCGGAGCCTCGTAGGTGCCGTGCTGCGCGATGATCATCGACGTGCCGATGATGAGGCTGTTGCGCACGTCTTCGAGCACGAAGAGGTACTCGCGCTCGAAGGGGTTCTTCACCTTGCCCGCGAAGCTCTTCACCGACGTATCCACGATGGCCGACAGCGTTTCCTCGTTGTTCGGCAGGTTCACCGTGTTCAGTACGGCCGCGAGCCTTTTGAGCCCGGGCAGGTCGGTCTTCTGGACGTCACGCAGGACAAGCATGGGGACACTCGGGGCGCCCCCGGAACGGAGCGCCGGAAAGTGCGGACTATACCCCACACCTGCCTCCGGCAGGCGTGAAGCTTCTTCACCGTGTTGATGACGCGACGTGTCGTGGGGTCGCTTGCCAGGATGGCCGGAGTATGTCAGGCGCCCCTCTGCCGACGTGAAACATGGCGTGAAACGCCCAAGGGCTTGCATGCCCGGCTGCTCACTCGCCTGGCCAGTGGGAAGGGTTTGCCGGGGGAATGAAGCAGGGATGGGTTTGCGATACGGTGTGTCGACCGTTGCATTCCCAACCTTTACGAGGATGTCTTTTTGAGAGCCTTTGCCCCCGGATGGCTTGTGGTGTGGTGTTTCCCTGGGCTCGCGATGGCGGGCGTCGTGTGGCGGGGGGACTTCGAGACCGGCGACCGCTCGCAGTACTCCAGCACGCAGATGGTGAGCGCGGACCGGCTGGAGGTGGTGACGTCCCCGGTGGCCGAGGGCAAGTACGCGCTGAAGGCGACGGTGCGCCAGGGGGACGACCCCATCAACGCCAGCGGGAACCGCAACGAGCTGGTCTACCTGAGCCGCGAGGCGGTGGGCTCGGAGTACTACTACCGCTGGAAGGTGATGTTCGCGAAGGACTTCCCGAGCGTGGATACGTGGCAGCTCTTCACGCAGTGGCACCACGACGGGTGCTGCGGCTCACCGCCGGTGGAGTTCTACGTGAGGGGCGAGGAGATTCGCCTGTCGCTCCCCGGCACCAACGAGATTCCGTGGCGCACGAAGCTCACCCGGGGCGTGTGGCACGAGTTCATCCTGCACGCGAAGTGGTCGCCGGACCCGAAGGTGGGCTTCGTCGAGCTGTGGCACAACAAGGAGCGGGTGCTGCCCAAGCGTGGCGCGATGACGATGTACTCGGGGCAGCGCAACTACCTGAAGCTCGGCCTCTACCGGAGTGACACCGTGAAGCCGGTGGGCGTCGTGTACCACGACGGCTTCATCCAGGCGACGGCGCTGTCGGACGTGCTGGAGGAGCAGCCGGAGCCGCCACCCGTGGACGCGGGGACGCCGCTTGACGCGGGGACGCCGGTGGACGCCGGCACGGTGGACCCGGACCCGGAGGATGCGGGCACGACCGAGGAGCCCGAGCCGCGGCCCGAACCCGATGCGGGGACGCCGACGTCGCCCGTGGATGCGGGCACCGAGCCCGGGACGAACGTGCCCCCGCCAGGAGGACTGTCGCCGGAGGATGGCGTCACGGCGCAGTCGGGGTGCAGCAGCACCGGTGGCTCCGCGGCGGCCTTCGCGTTGCTGGGGCTGATGGGCCTGGCCGGCTACCGCCGCCGCAAGGGCTGAGCTTCCCCGGGCGCGCGGGCCCCGGGCTCGCGCGCCATCGTGGGGAAAAGTAGGGGAGGCGGCGCGCTCCATGTGTCCGGAGCGCTCGCACCCACGAGCGAGGTCGGCTCGCCCGGGAAGGTCCGTCCGGCTCCGAAGCGGTGCGCCGCTCTCGTTCGAGCCATGGACCCAACGTGATGCGTCTCATGCCTCGCCGAATCGAGACCAGGGCGGCCGGTGGAGCGCGCCTCCGGGCGTGAAATTCAACGTCATTCCTGACGGACTCGGAGTGCGTCTGACGTGTCAGCAGCGCTCCGTGGCCGGTCCTCTGCTCGTGAGCAGCAAGGCCAATGACCTGAGGGGTCTGAAAGGGGCCTGTCGGGTGTGGACTCGCCCGTCATGGCCCGCGTCGTGGCACTCCCTGGCCTCGCCGTGGGAGGTGGCGACCTGATGAGGTGAGTCCAGGCATTTGCACGATTCCATGTGCTGCGGCTGGAATAGAGGTGGTGTGCGTCTGGGTTTGGGGCGGATTCAAGCGTCCGCGGGCAATGAATTGCGTGAAGGGCGTGGCGCGCCTGTGGTTGGAGTTGACGCGTCAATCGCAGTGCGCAACTCCAGGCTTGGTGTGAGTTTCAGAGGAGGCAAGGGTTGGGCAGTCAATGGCATGTGCGTTGCTCTGGTGGGCGTCAGGCGGGACGAACTCCTTGCCGTGAGCCCGATGTGAGGGTTCAGCAACGACACACATCAGCCATACGAAGGGATTGGTTCGACATGGTAAAGATCAAATTCCAAATTGATTCCTCCAAGCTTCCCCAGGGGGGATCCTCCATCAGTACCGCGGTCGCGGTCGGCCATCCGCAGCTCCGCCTGAACGACGACCCCACTCTCCATCCTCCCACCCCAGACGGACCGGACTACACGGTGTCCGTTGCGAATGGGGACAACGTCCGCATCTACGTCCAAGAGTTGAATAGCCTCTCGACCGTGGGGCTCGCGCCCTGTGGCATCATCGTGAATACGTTCGGTAAGACTCAGCTCACGGACGCGATCATGAATGACGCCACGCAGCGGCCCATCGACGTCCCCAACTTCGATTTGGATCAGGGCCCTATTCCGGACTTCGTCGGTTTCATCGGCGATAGCTCGAAGTGGACACAGGCGCCTCCTTCCTGGGTCTGGCCCAACGCGCCGCTCATCGACCAGGAACCCCGGGTGGGCTGGCTGCCCACCTACTTTCCGTACGTCACGTTCAATACCAGTGATCTCAAGAGCGGTTTGCTCGTGTACGGAGTGGTGTTTTCTCTGACGAAGGACGGGAAGAACGTCCAGTACTTCTACTTCGACCCCAAGCTCCAGATCGGCTCTTCAAGCTGACAATCCCTTCAGCGCTCGCGCTGCCCGTGCAAGCCGATAGCTGTTGATGACGCTGGCCTTGCACGACGCCGCGCAGAAAGCCACCGCTGCCGTCCGGGCCTCGATGGAGCCCGGGCGGCCAGCGGCGGCCTCGCGCTGTCTGATGGCGCGGGCGCTCGAGTGGAACCGCATGCCTCGTCCCTCTCCGGACTGGCATCAGTGCCCTCGCGGGGGATTCATACCGCTTCGCCCTGTCGTGTGGGCCATGCAATATCGGCGCTCCGGGTGCGTAGTTCGAGCAGGTCCGCCCCCAGAGAAAGCCCATGCGACACAGTCTCTACCTCCCGCTCTGTACCTTGCTGACCTGTGCCCACACGCAACCCGTGGCCGCGCCCGCTTCGCCTCCTGTCCCTGCCGTGCAGCCGGCGCCAGCGGACCCCGAGTCCCAGCTTCGCGAGGCGTTGCAGCGGGCTGGCAGGGCGATGGAGGCCGGGCGCTTCGACGCCGCGCTCTCGGAGATGCAGCGGCTGTGGGAGGGGGGCCGCCAGACGGACGAAGTGGCATGGTTCGCCGCCTACGCCTCGCTGGGTACGGGCGACGACACAGCGGCCTTCCAGTGGCTGGAGCGCGCCGTCGAGCGGGGCATGGGCTCGCCGGGCGACCTGCTGCACGACAAGTCCCTGGCGCCGTTGCGGCGGATGCCGGGCTACGACGCGCTGGTGGCGCGGGCGCGAGAGAACGCGCTGAAGGCACGCGCCGAGGGCAACGTCGGGGCGGGGCTGGAGACGGTGTCGCCCGCCGAGGCGGGGCTGTCGGAGCCGGCGCTCGCGGCGTTCGTGAAGGCGGCCGAAGAATCGGGCTCGTCGGCCCTGGTGGTGCTCCGCCACGGCAAGCTGGTGGGGGAGTGGTACTTCGGCGGCGAGACGCAGCGCATCGAGTCCATGTCCGCCACCAAGGGCGTGGTGGCGTTGGCCATCGGCCTGCTCATCGATGAGGGCCGCATTCCCTCCGTCGACGCGCCTGTCTCCACCTTCTTCCCGGAGTGGAAGGACGGCCTCAAGGGGAAGGTCACGCTTCGGCACCTGCTCAGCCACACCTCGGGGCTGGCCGCGAATGCCCACGCGATGGACATCTACGAGTCGCGGGACTTCGTCCGCTACGCGCTGGACAGCCACGTGGTGGACGTGCCGGGCAGCCGGTTCTTCTACAACAACAAGGCCACCAACCTGCTGGCGGGCGTGGTGGAGCGCGCCTCGGGCGAGAAGCTGGACGCGTACCTGATGCGCCGCCTCTTCGAGCCGCTCGGCATCCGTGATGTGTTCTGGCAGAAGGACCCGTCCGGCAACCCGCTGGGCATGTCCGGCCTGCGCCTGCACCCCGTGGACTTCGCCAAGGTGGGCCAGTTGATGCTCCAGCGGGGCGTCTGGCAGGGCCAGCGCATCCTGAGCGAAGCGTGGATTCGCGAGTGCACCGCCGCGTCATCTCAGCCCCACAATCCGGCGGCGGGGCTGCTGTGGTGGCTCGTGTATGAGAAGTCCTTCCGGGTGCTCGGCCAGGACATGGTGGACGAGGCGCGCCGCAACGGGATGCCGGAGGCGACGCTGGCGCGCCTACGGGACATGGTGGGGCAGCCGGTTCCCTCGGGTGACTTCATGCGGCGCCTCTCCGAGCGGCTGGGAGGGATGAAGGGCGTGATGGAGCTCATGGAGAAGAGCGCTCGCGTGCCCCTGCGCACGCACGTGGAGGGGGCGCCGAAGGCCTACTCCGCGCGGGGCTCCTACGGTCAGCTCCTGCTGGTGGCGCCGGAGCAGGACCTGGTCGTGGTGCGCATGGCCGTGCCGGACGGACGGGTGCCGGAGGACGTCATGGAGTTCCCCGCCTTCAATGAACTGGCCCTGTCGCTGGTGCCTCCGTCCTGACGGGCGGCCGGGGCCGGGCGGTGTGTCCGCCCGCTTGCCCGCTCGGGTACTTGCGCGGGCGGGCCTGTGGCATAAAGCCGGTCCTGCATGCAGCCACCTCGCCGCGTTTCGCTCGTCCTGAGCTACCAGTACCCGGGCAAGTACGCCTTCACCGTGCTTGCGGGCGCCGTGGAGTCGGACCCGGCCCTGGCGGACGTGGCGCTCCACTTTCCCCGCAGCCGCGAGACGCTCCTGGACACCCTCCGGGAGCGCGTGGATGCCGGGGACACGGTGGTGGCCGCGTGGTCCTTCTATTCGGCCAGCTTCGCGCCCGCGGCGGAGGAGCTGGCCTGGGTGCGTGAGCGGCTGGAGGGCCGCGACGTGCTGTGCATCGCCGGCGGCGTGCATGCCACGGCGGAGACACTCCAGACGCTCCAGGCCGGCTTCGACCTGGTGGCGGTGGGCGAGGGCGAAGTCACCCTGCGAGCGCTGCTGGGGCGCGTGCTGCGGGGCGAGGAGCCTCGCGACACCCACGGCGTCGCGTACCTGAAGGACGGGAAGCTGGTGCAGCACGGGCGGGGCGAGGGCGTGCAACTCGACGACTTCCCGCCCTTCGCGGCGCGCAACGGGCAGTACGGCGCCATCGAGATTACGCGCGGCTGCATCTATGCGTGCCGCTTCTGCCAGACGCCGTTCATGAGCAAGGCGCGCTTCCGCCACCGCTCCGTGGCCAACGTGGCGCACTGGGCGCGGGAGCTGCGGCGCTCGGGCCGGCGCGACATCCGCTTCATCACGCCCACCTCCATGTCCTATGGCACCGCCGACGAGTCGGTGAACCTGGACGCGGTGGAGGCCCTGCTCGCGGCGGTGCAGGAAGCCATGGCGCCCGACGGGCGCGTCTACTACGGCACCTTCCCGTCGGAGGTCCGGCCCGAGCACGTCACGCCGGAGGCGTTGGCGCTGCTCAAGCGCTACGTCCACAACGACAACCTCATCATCGGCGGACAGTCCGGCTCCGAGCGCATCCTCCAGAGCACGCGCCGCGGGCACGACGTGGAGACGGTGGTGCGGGCCACGCGCATCGCGGTGGAGGGGGGCTTCGTCCCCAACGTGGACTTCATCCTGGGGCTGCCGGGCGAGGAGCCCGCGGACGTGGACGCCACGGTGGCGCTGATGGAGAAGCTGGCGGCGCTGGGCGCGCGCGTGCACGGGCACACCTTCATGCCGCTGCCGGGGACCCCCTTCCGTGATGCGCCGCCCGGGAGGGTGGACGAGGAGACGCAGCGCAAGCTGGATCGGCTGGCCTCGCAGGGCCGTTTGTACGGGCACTGGAAGCAGCAGGTCGCGTTGGCCGAGGGCATCGCCTCCAGGCGCCGTCCGCGCGCGGGGTAGGCCCATCGGCCGGAGGGCACCCGGCTGCTCGCGCTCCGGCCTTCACTTCCTCGGGCCTCCGCTCCGCGGCGCGCTTAGGATGGGGGCGCGATGTCCTCCGACCAGGCGCCTCCCTATTGGGTCCTCATCTCCGTCCTCTTCAGCAACCAGCCGCTGTCGCCCTCCCTGGCGATGACGCTGCACCACGCGGCCTCCGAGCTGTACCAGCGCGGTGAGGGGGCCAAGGAGGTGGCCGGTGACATGTTGAGCGGCCGGGTGGTGAACCTGCGCAAGGACGTCTCGTTCGGCGGCATCGCCGGGCCCGCCTTCGAGGCCGAAATCGAGACCGAGCGTGGCGCCGGCGTCGTGCGCTTCGTCCTCACGCGGCAGGGGTTGGACCTGATGAAGCAGCAGCCCGCGGAGCCGCCCCGGCCCCGGTACCTCAACTGAGCCACCAGCGGCCCGCCGCTCTGCCCGCTCCCTGCGCATGAGCGGCCACCATCGCCACCTTGAGAGGTATGGACCTCAAGGACTATCTCAAGCGCGGCGCGGGCATCCCGTTGGATCCGAAGAAGCAGAAGGACCCCGAGGCGGACGGTGAGCGCGTCCCCGCCGAGGGGCGCGCCGAGTTCCTCAACGACGTGACCGGGCAGAACGGCGGGCAGCGCACCGAGGTGGGCGTGCCCTGGCGCGAGGGCCCCGAGCTCCAGCGGGGCCAGCGCGACGCCTACGTCGCGGAGAGCAACAAGAAGAAGGGGTGAGGCGGGGGCGGGTTACTCCCGATCGAGGTCCACCTTCATCTTGTTGCCCATGTGAAGGATGGAGTTCGACAGCGTCGCCGCGGACAGCTCGGCCAGCTCCATGAGGACCTGCTCCTGCTGCGCCTGCTCGGAGCCGGCGGGAGCCGGAGTGGCCGTCCGGGAGCCGTCCTCGGCGAGGGGCCCGCGGCCCACGGCGGACAGGTAGGAGTTGAGCAGGCCGTTGTGCGGCGAGCTGCCCACCGAGGCGAGCGCCGAGGCGACCACCGCGCCCCCCGACAGCATCAGCGGGTCCCCGGGCCGGTTGGCCGGGGCCATGGGGTTCACCAGCCCGCTGAAGCCCGTGTTCGCGGGGCCGGTGCTCGCCTGCGTGGTGGTGGGCTGAATCCGGGGACCGGTGAAGGAGTTGATGCGGTTCATGGCTGGCTCCGTCTCTCGGCCCGGGACGCGCACCACGCACGTGTCGGACCTCTCGAAGACCCATTATCGCCCAGGGCCCCGGCGAAGTTGCGCGGAGGGCCGAAAATGGCCGAAGGCCGCGGACTTACGGGCGTGCTGCCCACGAGCCGCGGCCTCCGGGGGATTTCGGCGGACGCCCGCGCCTAGAACTGGTGGGCCTCGGTGGACTCGGTCAGGGCGAGCGTGCTGGCGTTGCCGCAGGAGATGACCTCGGCCACCTGGTCGAAGTAGCCGGTGCCCACCTCGCGCTGGTGGCGTGTGGCGGTGTAGCCGTCCTTCTCCGCCGCGAACTCGGCCTGCTGGAGTTCGCTGTAGGCCGCCATGCCGCGGGCCTTGTACTTCCGCGCCAGCTCGTACATCCCGAAGTTGAGCGCGTGGAAGCCCGCCAGGGTGACGAACTGGAACTTGTAGCCCATGGCGCCCAGCTCACGCTGGAACTTCGCGATGGTGGCGTCGTCCAGGTTCTTCTTCCAGTTGAAGGACGGCGAGCAGTTGTACGCCAGCAGCTTGTTGGGGAACCGGGTGCGGATGCCCTCGGCGAACTTCTTCGCCTGGGCCAGGTCCGGGGTGCTCGTCTCGCACCACACCAGGTCCGCGTACGGGGCATACGCCAGGCCGCGGGCGATGGCGCAGTCCAGGCCGCCGTTGAGGCGGTGGAAGCCCTCCGGGGTGCGGCCGGCCTTCTTGTCGATGAAGGCGTGGTCGTACTCGTCCGCGTCGCTCATCAGCAGCTTGGCGCTGTCCGCGTCCGTGCGCGCCACCAGCAGGGTGGGCACGCCCATGACGTCCGCCGCGAGGCGGGCCGCGTTGAGGGTGCGGATGAAGTGGCTGGTGGGCACCAGCACCTTGCCGCCCATGTGGCCGCACTTCTTCTCGCTGGCGAGCTGGTCCTCGAAGTGCACGCCGGCGGCGCCCGCCTCAATCATGCCCTTCATCAGCTCGAAAGCGTTGAGCGGGCCGCCGAAGCCCGCCTCGGCGTCGGCGATGATGGGCGCGAACCAGTAGCGGTCCTTGCGGCCCTCCGCGTGGTCGATCTGGTCCGCGCGGCGCAGGGCGTTGTTGATCTTCCGCACCACGGTGGGGACGCTGTCCACCGGGTAGAGGCTCTGGTCCGGGTACATCTGCCCGGCCGAGTTGGCGTCCGCCGCCACCTGCCAGCCGGACAGGTAGATGGCCTTCAGGCCCGCGCGCACCATCTGCACCGCCTGGTTGCCGGTGAGCGAGCCGAGCGCGTTGATGTAGTCCTCGGTGTGGAGCAGCTCCCAGAGGCGCCGCGCGCCCAGCTCCGCCAGCGTGTAGCGGATGGCGATGGAGCCGCGGAGCTTCTCCACGTCCTTCGGAGTGTAGTTGCGCTTGATGCCCTCGAAACGCTGAGCGTGGAGCTTGGCGTGAGGGGAGGCATCGGTCGTCGTCGGCGTGGCGTCGTACATCGTGGGCTCCTCGCTGCGGTAAGAGTGTTGGGTTGCTGCTGCGATGGGTTCAGCGCTGGGCCTCCAGCGCGTCGTAGGCCGGGAGGGTGAGGAAGTCCTCGAAGGTGCGGGCGGTGGAGAGCTGCTCGAAGAGGGCGCGGGCGCGCTCCAGGTGGGCGGCGCCGTAGCGCTCCCGGGCGCCTTCCTTCTCGATGCGGGCCATCTCCTCGCCGAGCACGTCGCGGAAGAGGGCGGGCGTCACCTTGCGGCCATCCTCCAGGGTGGCGCCGTGGTGGATCCACTGCCACACCTGGGCGCGGGAGATTTCCGCGGTGGCCGCGTCCTCCATGAGGTTGTAGAGCGGCACGCAGCCCAGGCCGTCCAGCCACGCGGCGGTGTACTGGATGCCCACGCGGATGTTGTGGCGCAGGCCCTCCTCGGTGCGGGTGCCGGAGGGCACCTTGAGCAGCTCCGCCTCGCCAATCTTCACGTCCTGGCGCTTGTTGGAGAGCTGGTTGGCGCCCTTCATGTGCGAGTCGAAGATGTCGCGCGCGACCGGGACGAGGCCGGGGTGGGCCACCCACGTCCCGTCGTGGCCGTTCTTCACCTCGCGCAGCTTGTCCGCGCGGACCTTGTCCATGACGGCCTCGTTGGCCGCCGCGTCCCCCTTGATGGGGATGAAGGCCGCCATGCCGCCCATGGCGTGCACGTTGCGGCGGTGGCAGGTCTGGATGAGCAGCTGCGAGTAGGCGTTGAGGAAGCCCTTGTCCATGGTGACCTGGCCGCGGTCGGGCAGCACGGCGTTCGGGTCGGACTGGAGCGTCTTGATGAAGCTGAAGATGTAGTCCCAGCGGCCGCAGTTGAGGCCGGCGGAGTGCTCGCGCAGCTCGTAGAGGATTTCGTCCATCTCGAACGCGGCGGGCAGCGTCTCGATGAGGACGGTCGCCTTGATGGAGCCGCTCGGGATGTTCAGCTCCGCCTGGGCCAGGTGGAACACGTCGTTCCACAGCCGGGCCTCCAGGTGGCTCTGCATCTTCGGCAGATAGAAGTAGGGGCCGGTGCCGCGCGCGAGCTGCTCACGGGCGTTGTGGAAGAAGAAGAGGCCGAAGTCGAGCAGCGAGCCGGAGATGGGCTTGCCGTCGACCTCGATGTGCCGCTCGGGCAGGTGCCAGCCGCGAGGGCGCACGAAGAGGACGGCGCGCTTCGGGTTGAGGGCGTAGTGCTTACCGTTCTCCGCGGTGAAGGAGATGGTGCCCCGCACGGCGTCGCGCAGGTTGAGCTGCCCGCGCGCCACGTTGTCCCAGGTGGGGCTGTTGGCGTCCTCGAAGTCCGCCATGAAGACGTTCGCGCCGGAGTTGAGCGCGTTGATGACCATCTTCCGGTCCACCGGGCCGGTGATCTCCACGCGGCGGTCCTGCAGGTCGGCGGGCAGGGGAGCCACCGTCCAGTCCCCCTCCCGGATGGCCTTCGTCTCCGGGAGGAAGTGCGGCCGCCCCCCCTTGCTCCAGGCCGCCTGCATGGCCTTGCGGCGCTCCAGCAGGGCCACCCGGCGCTCGTCGAAGGTGCGGACCAGCTTCGCCACGAAGTCCAGGGCCGCGGGGGTGAGCACCTCGGCGTAGTCCGGGTGCCAGGGCCCCTTCACCACCACGCCCGGTCCGAACGCCGGGGGCTTCACAGCGGGGGCTTGGTCCGACATCGGAGCTCCTTTGGCTTGGTGCGTTGTAAATCTGCGTGGACGGTTCGGAGAATGAGTCTTCAGAGTGCGAAATGGAAGTGCGGAGTGAATCTTTGCCTGCTTGCCTGTAACTGTGTCAACAGCTGTGGTGTTAAATCTGTAAATCGACAGTCCACCCCGACGGGTACGCAATGGGGGGTGGCAAAGCGCGTAGGTAGGAATGAGGGCCGCCGACGCCAAGTGGGATGGGGCCAAGGAGGGAGACGCAATGGATGCCAAGAGACGCTGCGCCACCTGCGCGGAGGAAGTGAGCCTGGAGGTCCGGAGGTGTCCGCACTGCGGCTCGCGCACGGAGCCGATGCACCGGGGCGGGCCGGGCCGGCTGCTGTTCGGGGTGTGCGCGGCGCTGGGGCGCGAGCTGGGCGTGGACGCGGCGTTGGTGCGCGTGGCCTTCGTGGTGGCGCTGGCCGTGTCCGGGGGGACGGCGCTGCTGGTGTACCTGCTGCTGTGGGCCTTCACGCCGCCGACGGCGGCGGGCACCGCGCCGCTGCGGCGCACGTACAACTGGCTGTCCGGTCTGGGCAATCCGGGGAGCACGCCCCGCGTCGAGCGCCGGGTGTAGTGCTCGGCGCCCAACGAAAACGACGCCGGAGCCCTGCGCGGGGGGCCGGGCCTGTTATCGAAGGGGCTCGCCTCCATTCGCAGGAGCCCCACGCGTGAGCACGAAGAACGTTCGCACCGAGAAAGACACCTTCGGCCCCATCGACGTCCCGGCCGAGCGGCTCTGGGGCGCGCAGACGCAGCGCAGCCTCCAGAACTTCGCCATCTCCACCGAGCGCATGCCGCTGGCGCTCATCCGCGCGCTCGTGCTGGTGAAGAAGGCCGCCGCGCGGGTCAACGTGGAGAACGGCACGCTGGCGAAGGAGAAGGGGGAGGCCATCATCCGCGCCGCGGACGAGGTGCTGGCCGGCCAGCACGACGCCGAGTTCCCCCTGAGCGTCTGGCAGACGGGCAGCGGCACGCAGACGAACATGAACACCAACGAGGTGCTGGCCAACCGCGCCTCGGAGCTGCTGGGCGGCGAGCGCGGCGAGGCGCGAAAGGTCCACCCCAACGACGACGTCAACAAGGGGCAGAGCTCCAACGACGTCTTCCCCACGGCGATGAGCGTGGCCGCCGTCGCCGCCATCACCGGGCACGTGCTGCCGGAGCTGAAGGCGCTGCGGGACGTGCTGGCGGAGAAGTCCCGCGCCTTCCAGGACGTGGTGAAGGTGGGGCGCACCCACCTGCAGGACGCCACGCCCCTGACGCTGGGGCAGGAGCTCGGCGGCTTCGTGGCCCAGCTGGACCACGCGAAGGCCCACCTGGAGCGGACCCTGCCGCACCTGCTGGAGCTGGCCCTGGGCGGCACGGCGGTGGGCACCGGTCTCAACGCGCCCAGGGGCTACGCCGAGCGCGTGGCGGAGGAGCTGGCCCGGCTCACCGGCCAGCCCTTCGTCACCGCGCCCGACAAGTTCGAGGCGCTGGCCGCCAACGACGCGCTGGTGCAGGCGCATGGGGCGCTCAAGGGCCTGGCGGTGGTGCTCTTCAAGGTGGCCAACGACGTGCGCTGGCTGGCCTCGGGGCCCCGGTCGGGCCTGGCGGAGCTCATCATTCCGGAGAACGAGCCGGGCAGCTCCATCATGCCGGGCAAGGTGAACCCCACCCAGAGTGAGGCGCTCACCATGCTCTGCGCCCAGGTGATGGGCAACGACGTCGCCGTCACGGTGGGCGGCGCGTCCGGCAACTTCCAGCTCAACGTGTTCAAGCCCCTCATCACCCACAACGTGCTCCAGAGCTGCCGGCTGCTGGCGGACGGGATGCGCAGCTTCCGCCTGCACTGCGCGGTGGGCATCGAGCCCAACCGGCCCCGCATCCAGGAGAACCTGGAGCGCAGCCTGATGCTCGTCACGGCGCTCAACCCCCACATCGGCTACGACAACGCGGCGCGAATCGCCAAGAAGGCCCACAAAGAGGGCAAGACGCTCAAGGAGGCCGCCGTGGAGCTGGGGCTGCTCACCCCCGAGCAGTTCGACCAGTGGGTCCGCCCGGAGGAGATGACGGGCCGCAAGGCGTAGGTCCCCTGGGGGGCGGGGGCCCGGGCTCCGAAGCGTGGGGCAGCGCACGCTCCGGGAAGATGGGGCGGGCGCGGCGGCGCGAGGGCGATTAGGGTAGGGGCGTCATGAACGTCCCCTTCGTCATCGAGACCACGCACCGCGGCGAGCGGGCGTACGACCTCTACAGCCGGCTCCTGAAGGACCGCATCATCATGCTGGGCACGCCTGTCAATGACGACGTGGCCAACATCATCGTCGCCCAGCTCCTCTTCCTGGAGTCGGAGGACCCGGACAAGGGCATCAACCTCTACATCAACTCGCCGGGCGGCTCGGTGACGGCGGGCCTCGCCATCTACGACACCATGCAGTACGTGAAGTGTCCGGTGTCCACCATCTGCGTGGGACAGGCGGCCTCCATGGGCGCGCTGCTGCTGCTGGCGGGGGCGAAGGGCAAGCGCTACGCCCTGCCCAACAGCCGCATCATGATTCACCAGCCGCTGGGCGGCGCGCAGGGGCAGGCCACGGACATCGACATCCAGGCCAAGGAGATCCTCCGCCTGCGCAGCTACATCAACGGCCTCATCGTGAAGCACACCGGCCACAACATCGAGCGCATCGAGAAGGACACCGAGCGCGACTACTTCATGAGCGCCGAGGACGCGCGGCAGTACGGCATCATCGACGAGGTGGTGGAGAAGCAGAGCGTCATCACCCCGTCGCCCACGCCGGCGAGGTAGCGCCTCCTGCCTGCCCCCCCGGGCGAATGGGGGGCCCCGGCGTGGTGCCGCCCTGGCGCCACGCCGGAGGTTCGTCGGGTCCAGGACGATTCCCGGCCCCCTCGACTGCGTGTGGCACGCGGCGTGCTCAACATGGGCATATGACGCCGCTCCGATTTCGCATCGTCCCGCGGTTCCTCTTGCCCGGCGCCATCCTGGCCACCCTGGCCTGCGCGACGGGCCCGACTGGCCGGCCGCCCGTCCCGCCCAGCTCGGCCGCCGTCCAGACGGAGCTGGGCGAACGGGATGTCGTCCAGGCCGGCGAGGAATACGCGCGCAACAACGCGCTGGTGCTGGCCCAGTCCGGGGAGGCGGTGGAGATACGCCCCAACTACTGGCGCATCCGCTTCGGCCTCGCGAACCAGCCCGGCCGCATCCTGGAGGTCGAGTTCGACGAGCTGACGCGCCAGGTGACGCGGGCGCGCGAGCTGGAGGTCATCCCGGAGAACACGGGCGGCGGCGCACAGGGAGGCGCCGCTCCCGTCCCCGCGGCGGGGCAGCCCCGCGGGCCCATTCCCTGAGCGCGTGACGCTCCGCGCACCTCAGGGCGTCACCGAGGGGGCCTCCTCGCAGAACAGCAGCTCCGCCCGTCCCCCGGTGCGCCCCACGAGCACGGCGACCTGGCCATAGGCGCGTCCGAAGCGCCCGGCTTCCTCGCGCGGCAGGCCGGGGACGAAGAGGCTCTGCTCGCACCAGCTCCCGTCATCCGCCTCGCCCAGCGCGGGGACCACCCGCCAGCCTCCGGCGAGGAGCTGGGCCTCCAGCCGCTCCTGGGCGCGGCGGTTCTCCTCGTGGCTCCGTCGCTGTGAGCCTGGATTCCACGCCGTGAGGAAGGCCCACCCGGGGTACCCGCGGGCCGCAAGCATTGCGTCCAGCGCGGGATGCAGGGCGCCTGCCCGCAGAATCTGCTCCACCCCACCCGTGCAGGGGTGGGGCCGGATGACGTAGCGCGTCGCCGCGTAGGCCTTCGCGAGTCGCTCTAGCTCTGGAGGGCGCATCACCCCGCATGATGTGCCGCGCGTTCTCCCGGAAAAAATGGGTTTCGGCTGATTCGGTTTGAATGTCCGATTCCGGTCTCCGTCCAGGGCTGCCGCGACGCCCCGCCGGGGGGCAATGGATTGCGAGGGGACCATGTTGCGTCGTTCTGTTGCTGCTGCAATTGCGTTGGTAGGAGCCCTGGGGACGGGCTGCGCGTCGGTGAGCCATGTCCAGACGGCGGACACGCTGGGCGAGGGCCGCTTCCAGTTCGCCTTCGAGCCTGGGGTCGGCGGCGCTGCGCTCGTCGGAGGGAGCGAGAGTGGGGTGGTGAGCGCGTACTATCCCCATGTCGACATGTCGCTCCGCTATGGCGTGACGGACCAGGTGGACCTGGGCGTCCGATTGGGTTCGTCGCTGGCGGAGCTGCAGAGCAAGTTCCTGCTGACGCAGCCGAGCGACCCGCTCAAGGCCATCTCCCTGGCGCCGTCCGTCTCCGGCGCGTTCTTTGGTGCGAGCAGCGACGAGGTCGCGTGGAGCTATCTGAACGTCTCCGTGCCGGTGCTCCTGGGCTTCAAGTCGCGGGGCGGCTCGGAGCTGGTGCTGGGGCCTCGCGTCATGTGGACGCGGCTCGCCGGCGAAGTGGCGGACGAGAACGCCGCCATCAACATCATCAGCGTGGGCGCATCGGTGGGCTACGCGATACGCGTCACCGAGGGCTTCCGCTTGATGCCCGAGGTGGCCTACTCCATGCCCGTGATCGGCGAGGTGAGTGCCCGCCGCAGCAGCTCGGAGGCCCTCTCGGGCTTCGCGGGTGGCATCGCGCAGTTCAAGCTGGGCTTCCTGTTCGGCGCGGGCCGTCCCATCTGGCGCGGCGACGGCACCTGAGCGCGCGCCGTGCCCGGGCGCGTGGGGCGGGTGCCTGGCTCAGGGCGTGGACTTCACCCCGCCCGTCACGCGCTTCACCGTGCGGCCCGCGGGCAGCGTGTCCCCGGGCTGCACGCCGTTGATGATGGACAGCTCCTCCACCGAAATGGTGGAGGGGTGGCGCTCGTTGAACTGCTGGAGCGTCATGGGCGCCTCCACCTTCGCCAGCTCGATGCGCGCCGGCTGGACGGCCAGCGCCGAGGCATCCGTCAGCTCGCCGAAGCTGGCGAAGGTGGCGCGGAAGGCGTCCTCGTAGGCGGGGAGCCGCTGCGCGGAGGTGTAGCCCAGCAGTTGGAGCGTGGTGCCGCCTCGCGACACGAAGGCCGTGACGCCGGTGACGACGCCTTGCTCCGTCTGGGCCTGGAAGAACGTGGTGCCCGGCGGGAAGCCCGTGGGCGCCGCGCTCCCGGGCTGGATGCCTTTCTGTGAGAGGAAGCGCTTCAGGGCCTCTTGCGGCGCGATGTTCCCGGCGGGGACGAGGCCGACGATGGCGTCTTCCTGGGGGCTGACGCCGGCCACCTGCTGGGGCTGGTTCGCCGTCTTCCACCCCTGGGGGAAGGTGAGCTGGACGCGCAGGTCCGGGTGCATGAAGACGTTGCCTCGGAAGAAGCCCTGCCGCGGGTCATCGCCGTAGGCCATGCCCTGGAGGAGGGCGAGGTACTCCTCGCGGCCCTCCTTGAGCTGCTGGAAGTCCACGTGTGCCTGGGCGGCGCGGGCCTCGGCGGCCTTCAGGCGGTCGCCCGGGTCCGGGTGCGTGGAGAGCCACGAGGGGAGGCTCTGCCCGCCCGCGGCCTTGCCCACGCGGTCCAGCGTGGCGAAGACGTTCGCGGCGGCGCGCACGTCGTAGCCGGCCTTGAGCATGTACTTGAAGCCCAGCTCGTCGGCCTGGCGCTCATCGTCACGGCCGTACTTGAGGAACAGCAGCTGGAGCCCGGCGGCGGCCAGTCCGCCGAAGCGCGCGAAGTCCTCGCTGAGCGCGCTGCCCAGCAGCAGGCCGGCCTGGGCGAGCTGCGCCTGGGAAATCTGCTCCACCGAGTGCCGCGCGGTGATGTGCGCGATTTCGTGCCCGAGCACGGAGGCCAGCTCCGCCTCGGAGTTGAGCGTGGTGAGCAGGCCCCGCGTCACGAAGACGGGGCCCCCGGGGAGGGCGAAGGCGTTCACCACCGGGTCATCCACGGCCTGCACGCTCCAGGGCAGCTCCGGCCGCTCGGACGCCTTCGCCATGGGCAGCCCCACCCTGGCGACGTAGTCCTGCACCTTGGGCTCCTGGATGAGGCCAATGGACCCGCGCACCTCCTCCGCGCTCTGCTTGCCCAGGGCAATCTCGTCGTTCTGGGACACGAGCGACAGCATGCGCTTGCCCGTGGCGGGGTTGCGCACGCAGGTCGTCACGGAGAGCAGGGCCAGCACGGACAGCAGCCGGAGTCGTGAAGTCATGGGGCCTTCCTGGAAGAGCTGCATGTTCAGGTAGGGCGGCGGGGGCGCGGCGACCACGGCCGGTGCGGGCGCGGCGTCACTGCTGGACAGTCGGGCGCGCTCCGCGGCCCCGCTTCCGTTCGCTTCTCTCCGGGAGGAGGTTCGCGAATGGACTCGCTCGAAACACGGATGCGCGGCTGAGCGGCTACAGCGGGGGCGGCACGACCTTGTAGCCGCGCTGGAGCAAGGGCGAGAGGCGGTCGGAGATGTCCCAGGCCTCCACCACCTTGCCGTCGCGCAGGCGGTACAGGGAGTGCCCCTGGAGCTGGAGCGCCCTGGGCGCGCCGGCCTCGTCCTGGTGCTTCGGGTCCGGTCCTGTGGCCGTCCAGTGCACGAGCACCAGGTCGCCGTCCGCCACGAGGTGGAGGATGTCGAACTTCAGCTCGGGGAAGGCCTGGAAGCTGGTCTCGGCCTGCTGGCGCAGGGCGGCGGGGCCCACCACGTTCCGGGGGGCGCCCTGCGAGCGGTCCACGAAGTCCTCGGCGATGAACTCCGGGATGCGGTCCAGCTCGCGCAGGTTGTACAGCGCCTCGGTGAGCTGCCGCACCCGTTGCTTGTTCCGCGCCTCCAGGGCGGCGGTGCGCTCCACCGGAGACATCGTGGCGCAGCCCGACCACCACCCCAGGGCACACAGGACCATTGTCACGTGTCGTGTCATGGTCACCGGAAGCTGCGCATGGGCAGGCAGGCGTGCAGGGCCCGCCGCCGCCGAACGTTCACCTCATGGCGACAGGTGTCCCAGGCCGATGGGCGCGGCGAGGCAGGTGTCCGGTATTCCAAACGCGTCCACCAGCGTCACCGCGTCCGGGCGGAGCTCGGCGCACAGCCGCGTGACCTCCTTGCGGATGGCCTTCGCCTTGGTGCCCTCCAGCCACCCGTGCTCCTGGAACCAGCCGCTGGCGGACTCCAGGCAGGACAGGCCGTAGAGGTCGCACAGGCGCCCCAGCACCGTCTTCAGGCCCGTGTCCTTCACCGCGGCCACGCCCTGGAGGAACTGCTCCAGCACCAGCCGCTCGACGTGGGCGTGCGCCAGCGCCAGCAGGTGGACCTGCACCTGGTTGAAGGCCTCGAAGGCCTCGACGCCCTCGCTCAGCCGCTTGCGCAGGCGCTTCGCCGCGGAGGCCAGCAGCTCCTCCTCGCGGAAGTGCAGCGCGCGCAGGTGGTAGTCGTTGTCGCGCAGGTGGTCGCTGCCGGTGCGCCGCGCGGCGAAGGGGTTGCGGTCCACCACGCGGGTGGCCCGGTCCGCCAGCAGCTTCAGCACGGCGAAGACGCGGTCGTCCTCGAAGCGCTGCCGGTAGCCGGTGAGGAGGCCCTTGGCGACCAGCTGCATCAGCACGGTGTTGTCGCCCTCGAAGGTGGTGAACACGTCCGTGTCCGCCCTCAGCGCCGCCAGCCGGTTGGCCCACAGGTAGCCCTGGCCGCCGCACGCCTCGCGAGCTTCCTGGAGGACGGCGGTGGTGTGCCAGGTGCTGTACGCCTTGAGGCCGGCCGCCAGCGACTCCACCTCGCGCGCGTCCTCCTCGGTGCGATTCACGTAGCGCTCCACCAGGTATTCGAGCGCGAAGTCCAGCGCGTAGGTCTTCGCCAGCGGCACGAGCAGGCGGCGCTGGTGCGCCTGATGGTCCAGCAGGCGGAACTCCTCGCCTCCCGCGGGGCCGAACTGGCGGCGCAAGTCACCGTAGCGCACGGCGACGGTGAGCCCGCTCTTCGCCGCGCTCAGCGCCGCGGTGGCCACGCTCACCCGGCCCGCCACCAGCGTGCCCAGCATGGTGAAGAAGCGCTTGGCGTCGCTGGTGATGGTGCTCGTGTACTCGCCCCGCGCGTCCACCTGCCCGAAGCGGTCCAGCAGGTTCTCGCGCGGCACGCGGACGTGCTCGAACCAGAGGCGGCCGTTGTCCACGCCGTTGAGGCCCATCTTCTCGCCGCAGTCCTCGATGCGCACGCCGGGCAGCACGCGCCCGGCCTCGTCGCGCAGCGGCACCAGCAGCGCGTGGACGCCCAGCGCCCGGCCGCCCACCTCGAGCTGGGCGAACACCGTGGCGATGCGTCCGTGGCGCGCGGCGTTGCCAATCCACTCCTTGCGCGCCGTCTCCGCCGGGGTGTGCACCACGAACTCGCCCGCCTCCGCGTCGTAGCGCGCCACCGTCTCCACGTCGCGCACGTTGGAGCCGTGGCCCAGCTCGCTCATGGCGAAGCAGCCGGGCAGCGTCAGCGAGGCCACTTGCGGCAGGTACTTCCGGTGGTGCTTCTCCGTGCCCAGGAAGAGGATGCTCGCGCCGAAGAGGCCGAAGTGGACGCCGGCCTTGACGACGAGGCTCAGGTCGAAACAGGCCAGCGTCTCGAAGGCGGTGATGAAGGCCCCCAGGTCCGCGCGCGTCTCGTTGCCCTCGGGGAAGGCGATGCGGCCCAGGCCCTGGTCGGCCAGGGTCTTGAGCCAGGCGAAGACCTGGTCCCGGTACTTCGCGGTGTCACGGGTGTCCGTGTAGCGGAACGCCGGGGCCTTCAGCCACTGGCGCACCTGGGCGCGCGTCTCCGGATACGTCCGGTCCAGCACCGCGCGCAGCGCCTCCGGGTCGAAGGTGGTGGGGGCGCGGGGCTCGGCGCGGCGGGGCGCGGCGGCGGGCACGAGCGAGCGCACGGCCTCGCTGCCGGAGACGCCCAGGGCCTCCTCCAGCTGCGCCAGCGCGCGCGTCAGCTCGGGCATGGGCGCGGGGAGCCCCTCGTCGCCGTTGCCCACCTGGGCGAGCTGCGCGCCCAGCTCGGCGAGGTTCTTGTGTCCGCTCTGGGACAGGCGCTCCGCGGTGCGGCGGATGTGCTCGCGCACCTGGGCCAGCTCGCCGGGGCTGGGCGGCACCAGCGGGTCCAGCCAGCGCGCCAGCACGGTGTTGGCGCGCAGGTCGAGCCAGGGCTGCGCGCGGGCGGCGGCGCCCATGGCGCGCAGCTCCTCCGACGTGAGCTCTCCGTCCGTCCAGGCCACGTACAGCATGGGGACGAGCGGCGCGAGGCGAGGAAGAGACAGCAGCTCGTGGGCTGTCGGGCGGGTGTCATCCACCATGGTCGGCGCTCCTGGAGGCAAGAGGACAGGCGCAGTGTGGCCAGCATGGCGCCGCGCGGCAACGGGGAGTGTGTGGCTCGCGCGAGCAGGCGGGCGGGCTACGGCAGGGCAGGGCTCAGCGCGCGTCCGTCACGCCCACCTGCTGGCAGGAGTCGAGCACGGGACAGGTGGAGCACTTCGGCCGCGTGCCGGTGCAGATGTGCTTGCCGAAGGGCACCAGCAGCCGGTTGAGCTCCACCCAGTAGGCGCGCGGGAGCCGGGCTTCGAGGGCCTCCATCGTCGCCTCGGGCGTGCGCGTCCGGACATAGCCCCAGCGGTTCGTCACCCGGTGGACGTGGATGTCCACGCTGATGGCCTCGTGGCCGCACGCGATGCCGAGCGCCAGGTGCGCGCACTTGGGGCCCACGCCCTTGAAGGACTGGAGCACCTGGGCGTCGCACGGAAGGATGCCGCCAAACGCGTCGCGCGTCCGCACGGCGAGGGCATGGAGTTGCTGGGCCTTGGCCTCGTGAAAGGTGACGGGCTGGATGATGGCGTCGATGGCCGCGGGCGACAGGCGCGCCAGGGACTCCGGCGTCGAGGCGCGCTGGAGCAGCGCGAGCGAAACGGGCAGGCTCACCTCGTCGCGCGTGCGGATGGAGAGGATGCAGGCGACGAGCTGCTCGAAGAGGGAGTCATGTCCCCGGGCGGCGAGCGCGAACATCGCCGCATCCGCGAAGTGGCGCACCGCCTCACGGATACGGCCAAGCACCTCATCGATGTCGAAGGGCGCCTTGCCCGGGCGGGGGGACGCGGTCTCCGTCTCGCTGGCGGGGGCTTGCCGGCTAGGCGCGACTCTTCGCGCCATGCTTGTTCTGGCCTCCATGCGTACCGAAGTCGCCGGCGCTCCGGCCCGCGGGGTAGACGTCGGAGTCGTCCCGCCGCTCGCGGCCCTGGCCTGATACGTCTCCGGAGGCCGCCTTGCGGTGCTGGCGCTTCGCCTCGTCCGGGTTCTCCAGCTTCCGTTCGTGCTCACCCTGCCGTGTCGCCATGATTCGCCTCCTGTCTCCAAGGTGGTGACGCAGGCGCGACGGGGCCCCGGCTCACTTCCAGGGCCGCTGATGGGGCAGGGGAGCGTCCGTGTCAGGCGAGTGGCCGGGACAGGTCCCGGGCATACCAGTGGTCGCAGCCGAAGTGGCCGGTGCGGCCCATGGGGGCGCACAGCGGCTCGAAGCCCATGCGACGATAGAGCTTCTGCGCCTGCGCCATCCCCGCCAGCGTCTCCAGGTAGCAGGTCCGGAAGCCCGCCTCGCGCGCGAACTCCAGGCACTGGCGCAGCAGGCGCTCGCCCTGGCCGAGCCCCCTGACTTCCGGGAGGAAGTACATCTTCCGCAGCTCACAGACATCCGCGGCGGCGCCTTCCAGCGGGGCGATTCCGCCGCCGCCCACGACGCGGCCTGCTCGCTCCACGACGAAGTAGGCGTGCCCGGGCCGAGCGTAGGCGGTGGACATGGTCGAGACCTCGGGGTCGTGGATGGCGAAGCCTGGGCCGTCCGCGCCGAACTCCGGCATCACCGTCCGGATGATGTCCGCCACCGCGGCGTCATCCCGCGGCTCGATGCGTCGCAGCGTCAGCTCTTCCGTGCTCATGGATGCAACGTTTCACAGCCCGGAGTGGAGGGCCAGCGGCCGGTGGCGGGTGCGTCCTCGCTCACGCACGGGCTGTGCAATCGGATGCACAAGTGTCACGGTGGCGAGGCACCCACGCGCGAAGGGGCGTCTCCCGTGAGGCCGCGCTGTCTCTGTACGCCGTGGCTCCGAGAGTGGCATGTTCGTTGTAGCGAGGGGGATGTATGTATTGCGCTGACTGCCGCGAGGAGCGGCGTGGCAAGGACTGCTGGTGTGCGCTCTGTGGCGCGCGGATGACGGAGCGCCCACGCGCGGTGGTCGAAGCCGAGCTCGCGCATATCCACTTCCTGCTCGACGAGCTGACGCGCTGGGAGCCCTCCGAGGTCCCCGCCAGCGTCCGGCGCTTCATCTCCGAGCGCTATGAGCGGCAGGCGCGCATCCTCCTGGCGGTGCTGACCGAGCTGCCCCAGGGCGGTTCGGTGGAGGACGCTCGAACAGGAGCGCCCGAGCCGTCACTGGATGGAAGTCCGTCGCTGGCCACGGCTCCGGAGCTGTCCGCCGAGGATTCCCTCTCACCTGAATCTGAATCGCCGCCGACGAGGCCGGACGCCGCTGTCGTCGAGGTGGACGAGGCGCGGGACACGCCGCCGCGAGCTTCGGAGGCCGCTGACGATGACGGCCACGCGGCGGCTTCGTCCAGCGCCGGAACGGATGCGGCCGAGCCCGTGCCGGGCCACGAGGATGACTCGCGCACCGAGGCCCCACCCGCCTGGATGCCGCTGCCCGAGAACCCGGCGGAGCCCTACGCGGAGCCTCCCGCGCCGCGCAGCCTCACCGCGCGGCTCGTCGAGGAGACGTCCACCTGGAATCGCGTGTGGAGGCCGTTCCTCTACGAGAGCATCATGTGGTTCGTCGGTGCCTTCCTCATCCTGTCGGGCACCCTGTACTTCGTGTTCGAGAGCTGGGCGGGCATGTCGTCCAGCGTCCGTTCGCTCACCGTGTTCGGGCTGACCGCGGGCTACGCCGCGGGGTTCTCCATCTGGGGCGCGTACCTCGCGAGGCGCGAGACGCTGCGCAAGCCCGGCAACATCCTGGGGCTCATCGGTGCGGCGGTTGCTCCGCTCGCGGGGGTCGCCCTGGGGCCCATCGGGTTGGGGGAGCTGTTCCAGCTCGGGGGCGTGGGCACGGTGTGGCTCATCCCCGCCTTGCTGGTGTGGGCCGGTGTGGCGGCCTTCCTGGCGCGCAAGCCGCTGGAGGCCTTCGACGCCGCGGCACGCCCCTTCATCCAGCTGGCGCTCGTGGCCAGCACCTTGATGATGGGACTGGCGCCGCTCGCCGCGCGGCTGGGGGGCTTCGCGCTGTGGCTGAACGCCCTGCCGTGTGCGCTCTTCTTCCTGCTGTCCTCGCGTCCCACGCAGGCGCCTCGGGAGAGTCCGGCGCTCGCCTTCGTCCTCGCCGCGCCGCTCTACCTGCTGGGCCTCTACCTCATGCGCCTGCATGTCGCGCTGGTGGGGGCGGAGGTGGACGTCTCCGCGGGCGCCTACGCGCCATTCGGGGCCTTCCTGCTGGCCACCGCGCTGCGCTTCCGCACCCTGGACGCCGAGCGTGGCGCTGACGCGCTGTCGATTGGCGCGGTGTCGCTCCAGGCCACCTGCCTCCTCGCGGCGGCCGTGGCGCCGGCGCCTGCGTTCTTCGTCACCGCGGCGGTGACGTCCTGGACCCTGCTGTCGCTGTCGCGCGGCGGGCTGGCCCGCATCCGCTGGGTCTACGCCGCCTATGCGAGCACCTACTTCACCTATGCCTCCAGCTCCCAGCTCGTCTCCGGGCCGGTGCTGCGCTTCATCGACGCGGTGAAGGGCCGACTCGGCTATGGCGCCACCGAGCCGCTCCCGCTCCAGTTCGGCGCGCTGTCCGCGCTTCCGTTCATCTTCACGGGCGCGGTGTTCGCCGTCTCCCGGCTGTGGCGAGGAGAGCGCACCGGCAACGCGCGGGACCTCGCGCTGGCGGAGGTGTTGCTTCGCGCCACCGCGGTGGCCAGCCCGCTCTTCGTCTTCCTCGGCATGGCGGGGCCGGACGCCCGGCCGTCCTTCTGGAGCGCGCTGGCGCTGGCCGTCCTGTGCCTCGGCGTGGGGTTGCTCGTTGAGCGCTTCTTCCTGACGGTCGTGGGCGCGGGGCTGTCGCTGTTGCTGCCCTTCCAGGCGTGTGTGGTCCTGGGAGCCTCCGCCGGGTCCGTCGCCTCGGGGGCGCTGGCCCTGGTGCTCGCCTCGGTGTGCGTGCTGTGTACCGCTCGCACGCGCGGGTTGCTGGGCGTCGTCGTCGAGGTGATGGCCCTGGTGGGGTTCCTCATGGGGTTGGTGCTTGGTGACGGCTTCACGGCCGTGACGGGCATGGCCTTGTGTGCCGCCGCCGCGGTGCTGGCCGCGTGGGGGCTCCGGAGCGCTCCATGGATGGCGCTGGCGTCCGTGCTGGCGGCGGCCGTTGCGCCGAGACTGGCGGGCGCGTTCTCCGCGGCGGCGGTTGCTCCCGCGCTCTCCGCGGTGGCGCTCGGGCTCGCGGTGCTGGGGCTGCGGGGTGGGGTGGTGCGGTGGCTGGGGATGCCCGCCGTCTTCTACGCGCTGCTCGCGGTGCCCTGGGGCATGTTGTCCCGGACGCCGGGGCTGGCGGGCGTCATCCTCGCTTCGGCGGGAGCGGTGGCGGTGGCGTCACGGGTGTTCCCCTGGGCCCGCCCCATGGCCGTGGGTCTGGCGGCCCTGGTCCTGGTCCGCGACATCCCAGGCCTCTATTCGCCGTGGGGCGGATGGATGTCGCCGGGGCTGTCGGTGGCGCTGTTCTGTTGCTGGGCCCTGGGGGCGTCCGTCGTCGCGGCGCGCTGGGGCCGGAGCATCAGCACCACCGTCGCGGGGCTCATCGCGTTCGTCTTTCCGTTGACCGCCTTGCTGGGCGCGCGCTCGCCGGAGCATCCGCCGCTCCTGCTGGGGGCCGCGCTCGCGGCGCTGCTGACGGCGCGCGCGCTGCCCGCCGCGGTGAGCGTCGTCATGGCCGCGCTGTATGCTCTCGTCGCGGTGGTCAGCCTCGGCGCGGCGCCGCTGCTGGGGCTCGCGTTGGCGCTGAGCCTGCTGGCCGTACTCGAGGAGGTGCCCGTCGTATCGCGCGCGGGCGCGGGCGGTGAGCGCTTCGCCCTGCCGGCCACGCTGTCCGCCGCCGTGACCCTGGGGCTGGCGGTCGTGAAGTGGGGCGACGCGGGGCTGCCATGGCTGCTCGCGGGCACCTGCGTGCTGCCGCTGCTCTGGACGCGCGCCAACCGGCGGCCCCTCTTCGCCTCGCTCGCCGTTCCCTTCTCCTTCGCGGGCATCGTCGTCGTGGGGGGCGCGTTGCCCGCGTGGGTCCAGTGGCTGCCGCTGCTGAGCCTGGCACTGGTGCGGGCCGTGGCGCATGTCCCGGCCGTGGCGTCGCTGCTGCTGAACTCGCGCGAGGAAGCCCCACGCCATGCGGTGTCGGCGTGGATGCAGGGCTGGCTCGCCGCCGTGGCCCTACCGATGCTCCTCGCCGCGCGGGGCGCGGACCTTCCCCCCACGCCGCTCTACGCTCTGGCTGTGTCCCTGGCGCTGATGCCCGGGCCGCTGCCCTGCCTCCGCGTGTGTGGCTCCGCGCTGCTGCTGCTTTCCTTCCCAGCGGCCCGCCCTCTCGCCATCGGGGCGCTGCTCGCGCTGGCCATCGCGGAGAGTCGCTGGCCCTCCCGCGTGTGGACCTTCTTCCGGAGCGCTCCGGACGGGGCCCTGCGGCCCCTGTCCGTTGTCACCGCGCTCGTCCTCGCGGCGCTGCCCATCGTGGACGCGCCCTCGCCGTCGAACCTGGTGACGTTGGCCGGCGTGCTGGCGCTGTCCGCGTTCCTGCTGTCGCAGCGGTGGTTGCTGACTCCCGCGGTGTGGGCGTTGGCGCTGGCACTGGCGCAGTCCGGTGTGGAGCAGTGTGTCGTCGTCGTGGTGCTGGGCGCCGCTCTCGCCTCCGCCCTGTGTCAATCCGGGGCGGTCCAGCGCGCGCTCAGCCGGGCCTTCGCGAAGGTGCTGCCGCCCCTGGAGGGCACCTGGAGCGAGCCGCTGTGGGTGGGCAGCGCCGGTGCGCTGGGGGCGCTGCTGGTGGAGCGGTTGCTCCAGGCGGGCCCTGGCTCGCTGACCCTGCCGGTCGCGGCGGGCGCGGCGGTGACGGCGTGCGTGTTGATGGTGGCCCGGGAGCGATGGATGGCGAACGTGGCCACCGCGCTGCTGGGGGCATCGCTCGTCGTGGCGGTCGACCCGCTGTGGGTACCCGCCGTCGTCAGCGGGACGGGCCTGGCGCTGTGCCTCCTGGGGACGTGGTTGGACGCGCGGGGTGTCCGCGTCGGGGCCGCGCTGCACCATGGGGGCTGGGGGCTGGCGTTGCTGTCGCTCGCGGGGCTGCGGGCGCCGGGGCACGCGGGAATGCCGCTGTGCCTCCTTTTCGGAGCAGGCGCGGCGTGGGCCGTGGTGTATCGGCGCCGCGAGCGTGAGGTGGTGGGGTGGCTGGCCTCCCTGGTCGCGGTGCACGGCGGGCTGGTGCACCTGGGGGTGGTGTTCTCCAGCGGCCGGGGCGCGGCGTTCATCCTGCCGTACTTCGGGGCGGCCAGCGCGCTGCTGGCCGCGCTCGCGCTCTGCGTCGCGGGCAAGGCGCGGCGCCGGGCCGTGGGACACGGCTTCACCGGGGTGGCGCTCCTGGAGGTGATGGCGGGGCTGGCGCTCGTGGACACCGCGGCTGGCGCGCTCCGGGAAGGGCTCGTCGCGAGCGTGGCGCTGGGCGTGCTGCTGGGTGCCCTGGTGCGCCGCGCGGCCATGGAGAAAGAGGAGGCGTCCGCGTACCTGGCCCAGGTGGTGCTCGCGGTGGGCTACCTCTCCGTCCGCATGTTGGGCATGGGGGCGCGTCCGGGAGTGGGAGACAGCCTCGCGGCCCTGGTGGGCGGCGCGCTGTTCACCGGCCTGTATTTCTTCATCCAGCGCGAGGGAGGCGCGCTGGCGTGTTTCCGCCGCCCCGCCTTGCTGGGCGCCTATCTCTTCCCGTTGGCGGGCCTGCTCTCCGCGCCCTGGGGGACGCCGCTCCACGCCGCGGCGCTGCTGGTGGGGCATGCCGCGCACTTCGCCGCGCTGGCCGCGCACCCGCATCGGCGAGGGTGGGCGTCCCTGGCGTCGGTGGCGGCGTTCAACGCGGCCCTGCTGCTGGTGTGGCGGGCGACGGGCGCGGGCGAGGCGCAGTTCTACGTCATCCCCGCAGGGCTCTCGCTGCTCGTGCTGCTGCGCGTGTTCCGCGACGCCATCGCGCAGGAGACGTATGCGCGCCTGCGGGCGCTGGCCGCCACGGCCATCTACGTGGCGGGCGCCTGGAAGGCGCTCATGTTCAGCGACGGGGGCTCCATGCTCCTGTGCGTCGTGCTCTGCGTGGTGGGAGTGGCGTGCGGCATCGCGCTGCGCATCCGCTCCTATGTGTACCTGGGCACCGGCTTCCTGGTGACGTGCATCACCGCGAACCTCGTGCGCTTCGGCATGCGCGACCACCGCATCGCCGCGGCCTCTTTGTTCATCCTGGGACTCCTGGTGATTGGCTCCATGGTGCTGCTCAGTGCTCACCGGGCCACGTTGCTCCAGAGGTATGCGCGGGTGCGTGCGCTGCTCTCGACATGGGAGGGCTGATACCGCGAGTTCTTGGCGGCCGGCCCTGGAGGTGGTCTTGAATGCGCCCCCTCATGCCGCTCCGCCTTCGACTGCTTTCCGCCGTGCCCTTCTTCGCGCTCGTGGGGTGCGCCACCGTGAAGACGCGCGCACCGGAGCCCACCGGGGGCTCGGAGGCCGTGACGGTGGCCGCACCCGCGGCCCGTGTGGAGTCGGTGCCGGTGATGGCGGTGGAGCAGGCCGCGCCCGGCGAGGCACCCGACTCGCCGGTGGAGCCCCAATGGGTGACGGCGGGCGTGCTGGAGGCCACGCTGCGCGCCGCCGAGCAGGTGACGGGCCCCGCGAGCACGTCGGGCCGGTTCTGGGACGTGCTGCTCACGCCGTCGCAGATGGCGCGCTCCATCGTCCAGCGCTCCAACCAGCTCGTGGGCCTGCGCTCCCTGCGCCGCGTCAGCCGGGGCGTCCCCGATGATTGCTCCGGCTTCGTGCGGCTGGCGTACCGCTCGGCGGGCATCGACCTGGTGGCGCACGGCTTCCTGGCGGGAGAGAACGCCGTCTCCGCCATCTTCCGCCGCGCGCTCGAAGTGGGCGCCGTCCACCACCAGCCGCCGCGTCCGGGGGACCTCGTCTTCTTCCGCGAGACCTACGACCGCAACCGCGATGGACGCCGCAACGACGGGATGACACACATCGGCGTGGTGGAGGGCGTGGATGCCAATGGCACCGTCACCTTCATCCACCGAGGTGGCAGGGGCGTGGCGCGCGGTCGGCTGAACCTGTCCTTTCCGTCGAGGCACCAGCTGGTGCAGGGCGGGCCCGTGGTCAACGACTACATCCGTCCCGCGGCGAAGGGCTCGCGTGCCTACCTCGCGGGGGAGCTGTTCGCCGCATTTGCTTCGCCTGAGGGATTGTAACTTTCCAGCGGCATGCCCATACCCTGCGTGGCTTTGAAGATGTGGCGCGCTGATGCGTCATGGGCGGCATGAGACTCGCCCTCATTCTTGGCTGTCTGCTGCTCGCCCCGGGTTGTGTCGTTCACTCGCGTTCACCCTCGCCGCCACCTCCGTCCCATCCGTCCCATCGCCCGACGGCCATGAGCCGCAAGGAAGCGGTGAACCTGGGATTCCAGCAGTGCCGCGCGCGTGGCTATGAGTGCCGTCTGAAGGACGCGGACCGGAAGGGCCGCGACGTGTGGCGGGTGAAGTTCGATGCCTTCACGCGCGGGGCGAAGGGGCACCTGCACCTGGACTTCGACGCGTACTCGCACCGCCTCCTCCGGGTGGACGACAAGGTGCGGGGGCACCGGAACGACCATCACCACGGGCGCGGCAAGAAGAAGGGGCACGCGAGGTGGAACGACTGACGGGCGCCGCGGGCGTCAGTCGCGCTTCTTCTTGAGCGACTTGATGGCGGCGGCCGCGGCGTCGTGGCCGCAGTCCTTGCTCCCCAGGAGGCCCTTCTCCCTGGGCAGCGCGATGACGCCCTCCAGCGCGGGGATGGCGTCCGCGTCCCCCAGCGCCGCGAGCCGGTTGGCGGCCTGGGTGCGGATGCCGCAGTCCTGCGTGCTCAAGGCCTCGCTGTAGGCGCGGACCAGGTTCACCCCGCCCGCGGCCTTGGTGAACTCCAGGTAGCGCAGCGCGCCCCACTGGCGCAGCGAGTGCGGCGCCTCGGCCAGGTTCTCATAGCGGGCGCGAACGCGCTCCTTGGGGAGCCGGGCCATGGCGCGCTCCAGGGCGGTGAGCTGCTCCTTGCCGTAGTCCTCCGCGAGCCCGTCGAGAATCTGCGCCTCCACGTCCGCCAGCTCCTCCTCCTTGAGGTGGTTGAGGGCGTTCCGCTCGCTGATGTGGTGGCCCTTCGCGTGGTGCGCCGCCACGCGCGCGCGGCGCACGGAGGGCCGCTCCTTCTCCTCGTCGGTGACGCTGTCCAGCAGCGTCAGCGCTTCGTCGAGCTTGCCATCCTTCAGCAGCGCGAAGGCCCGCGCGCCCGGGTCGTTGCGCATCCCCAGCCACGCGGCGCCCCCGGCCAGCAGCACCACCGCGCCGGCGACCATCAGCGCCTCGCGCTTCCGGTGGCGCAGCAGGCCGGCCCACCCAGCGGGGAGCTTCGGGACCTGGAGCCGCGCCAGCAGGGGCACGAGCGCGCTCCTCTTGCCTTCCTGCGAGGCGAAGCGGTCGCCGAAGGGAGGGCCCTCCGCGGCGCGCTCGCAGCGGTAGAGTTGGAGCTGCTCGTCCCGGCCGGGCAGGGCGATGGTGCCGCAGGGCTCGGCGGAGACCTCGGCGCGGTTGCGCGCCAGGTTCACCGCCTCGGTGAAGGTGACCTCGCCCGCGCTGGCCACGTGCTCCACGGCCTCGACGACCTCCATGGGCTCGCCCAGCACGGTGTCCGCCGTGGCGAGCACCTCGCCCGCGTGCAGGCAGATGCGCACGTTGAGGCGGTCCGCCTCCGGCACCGTCTGGTTGTGGCGCCACAGCCGGTCCTGCATGGCCATGCCACACAGCACGGCCGAGGTGGGGGAGCGGAACACCACCAGCAGTGCGTCGCCGCGCTTCTGGACCAGCCGGCCGTCGTGCTCCTTCACCAGGGGCATCAGCAGCCGGTCGTGCGTCTCCAGCATCCGCGCGTTCTCTTCATGCGTCTGGAGGCTGGTGCGCGCGGTGAAGCCCTGGATGTCGGTGAGCATCACCGTGAGGTTCTGCGGCTTCACCACCGACGCGTTGCCCCCCGTCACCGCGGCCATGCTGCCGGAGGGCTTCATCCCGAAGGCCGCCGTGCCCGTCCGCACGGCGCCCGTCACGGGCAGGGCGCCCGAAGCCGCGCCTCCCGTCGCCACGCCGAACGCGGCGGTGCCGCTGCCCACCTGGGGGGCGGGGCCCGCGCCCGCGAAGGCCGCGGTGCCTGTCGGGCCCGCGCCGCCACCGGCAGCGCTCCCCGCGCCGAACACGGCGGTTCCGGAGGTGGGCGTGGCGCCGCTTCCCGGCGGCGGGGCATAGGCCGGGGTGCCCAGCCCGGGCGTGAAGGCGGAGAGGGCCGAGTGCGCCGCGGCCAGCGCGTCCGCCAGCTCGTGCGCGCTCTGGGGGCGCTTGCCCGGGTCCTTCTCCAGCAGGCGCATCACCAGCGACAGCAGGCCCACGAAGCGCGACAGCGAGGGGGCCGCCCGGTCCAGCGGCAGCGGCGCGGCGGACGCGTGCTGCGAGAGGAAGTTGCGCGGCAGGGGGCCGTCGAAGGGGAGCCGCCCGGACAGCACGCGGTAGGTCAGCACGCCGAAGGAGTACAGGTCGCTGCGGGTGTCCACCTTGGCGCCCATGGCCTGCTCGGGGGACAGGTACTCCGGCGTCCCCAGCACCACGCCCACCTGGCTGACGCTGCTGGCGGCGTCCGGCTCCACCAGCCGGGCGATGCCGAAGTCCAGCAGCCGGGCCTGCTCGCCCCGGGCGCTCCTGGAGATGAAGACGTTCTCCGGCTTCAGGTCGCGGTGGATGATGCCCTTGTCGTGGATGGCGGCCAGGCCCTCCGCCAACTGCTGGAGCAGCGGCAGCGCGCGGCCGGGGGGCATGGGCCCCGGGGTGAGGACGTCATACAGGCTCTCACCCTCGACGAACTCCATGACGAGGCACGCGTGGTCGCCGGACTCTCCGAAGTCGACGATGCGCACCACGGCCGGGTGCTCCACGGCGGAGAGCAGGCGCGCCTCGCGCTTGAAGCGCTCCGCCATGCCGGCCTGGGCGTGGAGGTCGTGGTGCAGGACCTTGATGGCCACCTTGCGGCCCAGGGAGACCTGCTCCCCAAGGTAGACCTCTCCCATGCCGCCCGAGCCCAGCGGGCGGAGGACCCGGAAGCGACCGTCGAGGACGAGGGAGTCGGGGGCCAGCACGCGGGGCGCATCTTGGCCGACTTCGGCCCGGGACGCAGCCCGTTCCTTCACGCGGAATGCGAGTGGCCACCACGGCTCGTTGCCTGCCCCACAAGCAGGGGTTTGCCAGAAATTTCGAGGGCTTGGAGCCCGTGCTAACGTCCCGCGTCCCGCGATGGCTACCGAAAGCGATTCTCCCAAGCCCGCCACGGCGCTGGATGCGCGCGCCGCCGCCCCCGAGCTGCGCCTGCTGGACCGCAGGGCGTTCGTGGGCTTCCCGGCGCTGGAGGTCCTGCCGGGCCTGCGCATCTCCGACTTCGCGCTCCAGATTCCCGACGTCAGCTTCCCCTTCAACGTCAGCGCGGGCGCCACGCGCTACCAGCGCAAGAAGCTGCACTTCGGCTTCCTGGAGCTGTCGGTCGACGCGGACCTGGTGACGCGCCGGGTGGCGGAGCTGGCCGGGCGTCTGGCCGGCATCGAGGAGCTGCGGCTGCACTTCCGCCCCGGCTACCTCGAAGGCCAGGGCCGGCTGCCGGCGCCGGAGCGCACGCCCTTCACCTTCAAGGTGGCGTTCGACGCGGACGGGGAGCGGCTCGCCGTCTACCTCTACGACGTGCGCCTCTACGGCTTCTCCTCCACGCCGTCGGTGCAGGTGCCGGGGCTCCTGTCCGCGGCCGTGGGCGCGCTGGCGCTGGTGCCGGACGTGGAGGTGCGCGGGGCCACGGGGTTCTCCACGCGCGTGCTGCCCGCGCTGTGCCAGCTGGCGGCGGTGAGCCGCGGCTACAAGATGCCGACGCTGGACACCGCGCGCCTGTCGGCCGCGGAGGTCTCCAGCACGGGCCTGCGCCTGCGCTTCTCCGCGGGCGGCCTGCCGCCGCCGTCGCCGCCGGACGAGGAGCTGCTGCTGGCGCTGGAGGGCGCGCACGCCTTCGCGGACGCCGAGGGGCTCATCGCGCAGGGCCGGCTGGCGGAGGCGCGTCAGGCGTACCTCCAGGCCGGGGACGCGCAGGACGCGCACCCCTTCGCCGCGGAGCGGCTCCTGTCGCTGATGGTGGCCGACCCGCAGGCGCATGACCTGGCGCTGGACGTGGCGGCGACGCTCCAGCGCCGCAGGGACCGCAGCCCCGCGGCGCTCTGGGGCGAGGCCGTGGTGCGCGAGCGCCGGGGGGAGGGCGCCCGCGCCGCCGAGCGCTACCTGGCGCTGTGCGCGCTCGCGCGGCGCACGTCGGAGGAGGCCGCGGCCTTCTTCGCCGCGGAGGCCGCCGCTCGCTGCTCGCGGGATACCGCGCCGCAGGTGGCGGTGAAGGCCCTGCACGAGCTGCTGGGGCTCAAGCCCGACCACCTGCCCTCCCTCAAGGCGCTGGCGCGCGCGTCGGACCAGGCGCGTGACCGGGCCGGCGCGGTGCGCGCGTACCGCCGGCTGGCGGCGCTCGCCCGCGACCCGGCGGAGGCCGCCGATGCGCACGTGCACCTGGCGCGGCTGTGCGCGCAGACCGAGGACGACATCGCCGGCGCGCGGCTGCACTGCGAGGCCGCGCTGCGGCTGGCGCCGGACCACCCGGACGCGCTGCTGCTGCTGGGCGAGCTGTGCCACCGCGGCGGCGAGCACCTGCGCGCGCTGAAGGCCCTGGACCGCCTGCGCGAGGTGGCCATGGGCCGCCACGAGCTGGACCGGGTGGGCCACGCCGACCTGATGGCCGGCCGCGTCTGGGAAGAGGGCCTGAAGCAGCCCGAGAACGCGCTGCTGCGCTTCCGCGAGGCGGTGTCGCTGCTGCCTGGAGAGCCGGAGCCGTTGTTCGCCGCGGCGCGGGTGGCGGAGGGCCTGGGCCGGTTGCAGGAGGCGCTCGCGGGCTACCAGCAGGCGCTGGAGCTGGCGGGGCCGGCGCCGCGCTCGGAAGGGGTGCGGCACGCCGCGCACGCCAGCCACCACGCGCTGGCGCGCCTCTACCGCACGCGGCTGGGGGACCCCGCGCGTGCGCGCGAGCACCTGGAGTCCGCGCTGGCGCTGGACCCGCGCGACGCGGTGGCGCTGGAGGAGCTGATTCCGTACTTCCGCGCCACGGGCCGCGCGCAGGAGCTGGCCGAGGCGCTGGAGAAGTCCGCCGCGCTCCAGGACGCGCCGGGCAAGCGCGCGGCGGCCTGGGCCGAGGCGGGCGAGCTGTACCGGGGCAAGCTCCAGCAGCCGGAGAAGGCGGAGCGGCTGCTCCAACTGGCGCTGGAGGCGGACGGCGACCACCGGCCCGCGCTGGAGTCGCTGCTGGCGCTGGCCGAGGCCCGCCGCGACGGAGCGCTGCTGACGCGGTGCCTGTCCTCGCTGGCGCGGCTGGCCACGGACGTGAAGGAGCGCGCGCAGAAGTACCGCCGCCTCGCGGTGGCCGCGCGCGACCTGGCCTTCGACCTGGACCTGGCGGTCCACGCCCTCCAGGAGGTGCTGCGCGCGGAGCCGGACGACCTGCCCGCGCTGGGCGAGCTGTGCGCCCTGCAGCGCAAGCGCGCCGACATGGCGGGCCTGGCCGAAGCGCTGGAGGCGCGCGCGCGGGTGGCGGAGGCGCAGGGGGACAAGCGGCTCGCGGCGGCGGCGCTGCGGGAGCTGGCGGGGGTGCTGGAGGCGCGGCTGGGCCGCGTGGGCGACGCGCTGGTGGCGCTGGAGAAGGCCGCGCGGCTGGCGCCGGACGCCGCCGTGCTGCTGGACCTGGCGGACCTGTCGCTGCGCTGCGAGCGCCCCGAGCACGCCCGGCGCGCGCTGGAGGCGCTGCTGTCCACGCTGCCGCGCACGGCGGCGCCGGAGAAGCTGGCGGACGTGCGCTCCCGGCTGGGCCGCGCGTGCGAGATGCTGGGCGACCGCGAGGGCGCCATCGCCGCCTACGCGCAGGCCTTCCCGCTGCGCCGGCTGGATGACGCCCTGGCCGCGCGGCTGGAGGCGCTCTACACGGAGAACGGGGAGTCGCAGGCGCTGGCCGAGCTGTGGGCCAGCCGCGCTCAGGCGCTGATGGGCGCCGACCGCGCCGAGGAGGCCGCGCCGCTGTTCCTCCAGAGCGCCCGCGCGCTGCTGGAGCGGGACGAGAAGGCCGCCGCGCTCATGCGCCTGACGGCCGCCCTGGAGGCGAGCCCCGAGGGCCCGCTGGCGGCCGAGGTGCTGGAGTCGCTGGCCGAGCTGGAGCTGGAGCGCGGCGAGAAGCTGGAGGCCGCGCGCCTGTACGCGCGCCGGGCCGCGCTGGTGCCGGAGGCGCGCGCCGGGGCGAAGCTGCTGTTCCGCGCGTCGCTGCTCGCGGCGGGCACCTCCCGCGAGGAGGCCTTCCTCGCCGACGCGCTGGAGCGCGACGCGACCTTCGCGCCCGCGCGGCAGCGCCGGGGTGAGCTGCGCCTGCCCATGGACGCCCGCGCCGCCCTGGAGGACTTCGAGGCGGTGCTGGCCCTGCCGCCCGCGGACGGCGACGCCCCGCGCGAGAGCGAGCGCGTGGCCCTGACGCGCAAGGCGGCCACCGCCGCGGTGCGCGCCGGCCGCACGGACGCCGCCCGCCGACTGCTGGCCGAGTACTCCGCCCGCGCGCCCGAGGACCTGGACGCCCGGGTGGAGCTGGCCTCGCTGCACCGCAAGGCCGGCGCGCGCGAGGCCCTGGCGGACCTGCTGGTGGAGCTGTGGCCGCGCCTGACGGGCGAGCCACGCCGCGCCGCCCGCCGCGAGCTGGCGGAGCTGTCGCTGGGGCTGGGCCGCGCGACCGCCGCGGTGGACGCCCTGCGCAGCCTGCGCCTGGAGGAGCCGCACGACACCTGGGCCGCGCAGTCGCTGCTGGACCTGCTGCCGCCGCCCGGCACGGGCACGCCGGAGGAGGAGTCGGAGCGGCTGGAGCTGCTGAGCACGCTGGTGTCCGCCGCGTCGGGCGAGGCGCGCGCGGAGCTGCTGGCCCGCCGCGCGGTGCTCCACCGCGCCTCGGGCC
>JAFAAN010000041.1 GCA_023426545.1 Pseudomonadota bacterium | reverse complement strand
CGCCCACCGGGGCGGGGGCCCCGCGCCGCGCGACCCCCCGGGGGCGGCGCGGCGGCGGGGCAGGGGCCCGGGGGGCGCTACTCCCGCGTCGGCTCCTTGGGGCCATGCGCCTCTTGCTCCAGCTTGCGCTGGGTCTCCGTCACGCTCGCCTGGCGCTCGCGCGGCGTGCCGGTCGGCAGGTCGCGCTCCGCGTCGTCCGAGCGGCCGCGGATCCCCGGCCACGGCTCCGGATGCGTGCTCTCCACATGCTCGATGCGCTCCGCATAGCCGTTCTCTCCGGCCGCAGTGCGCTTCGTGTCCTCGGATGTGTCCTTGCTGTTCGCCATGTCGCGTCCTCCCGCGTTGATACCGTCCGGCGTACTCCGTGGCGGTAACGGTGGGACGTGTGCCGCGCGCTGACCACCCTCGAGCAGCCCGCATGGCCCGTCTCGCCGCTTGCCCGGCGAGCGCGAAAAATGACGGGCGGCCGTCCGGGTCCGCTGCTTAACTTGTGGGCAATGAACGACGACATGACACGCGAGCGGCTTGCCCTGGGTGTGTCGGAGTTGGAGTCGCGCGGAGGCCCGCAGCCATTCGCTGAATCGCTGCACAAGGCGCTGGAAGGCGCGGTGTACCCGCTGTCCGCGCGGCAGCTGGCCTGGGTGGCCCGGGAGAATGAGGCCCCGGCCGCGGTTCAGTCGCTGCTGGGGACGCTGCCCCAGGCGAGCTTTGGTTCCGTGGACGCCGTGGCCCGTGCCCTCGAGGGCGACGTGGACACGGTGGAGCCGGCACACGCCGCTCCTCCGCGCTGAGCCGACGGCGTTCCGCGCACCGGCGGGGAGGTGCGCGGCGTCAGGCGCCCGCTCTATGGTGGTGCGTGACGTACCCAGCAGATCGCCAGGGGGAGGAGGCGCTATCCTAGGCCCTACCAGCCTGGCCCCCTGACATGGGACGCTGGCCAGGAGGAGCGTCATGAACCCGTCTGAACTCCCCGCGGTCCTCTACGTCGACGATGACGCGCTGAACCTCCGGGTCTTCGACGCGAACTTCGGGCAGCGCTTCCGAATCTTCCGCAGCTCCTCGCCCAGCGAGGCGCTGGCGCTGCTGGAGCAGCGCAAGGGGGAGATTGGCGTCATCCTCTCCGACCAGCGCATGCCTGGCATGACGGGTGTGGAGCTGCTGGAGCGGGCGCGCACGATTGCGCCGGACGCCAAGCGCATGCTCGTCACGGCCTACGCGGACATGCAGGCCGTCATCGACGCCGTCAACCGAGGTCAGGTGACGCGCTACTTCGTCAAGCCCTGGGACCGGACGGAGCTCCAGGCCGCGCTCGACGACGCGCTGAAGATTGCGCGCCTGGAGCTGCGCATCCGCGAGGTGGAAGGGCGCATGATGAAGTCCGAGCGCCTGGCCACCCTGGGACAGGTGACGGCGGGCATCGCGCACGAGCTGATGGGGCCGGTGGGCTACCTGTCGCAGAACGTGGCGTCGCTACAGCGCGACCTGGGCAGCGTCATCCAGTACGTGTCGAGGCACCTCCAGGACGACCCGGACCCGGGCGTGGCGGAGACGGTGGAGGACCTGCCCGCGCTCATCAGGGACCTGGCGGAAGGCGCCGAGCACCTGCGGCAGGTGGCCCTGGGGCTGCGGGCCCAGGCGCGGGGCGAGGACCTGGAAGCGACGGCCGACGTGGCCGAGGTGGTGTCCTTCGCGGTGAAGCTGGCGCGCGCCGAGGTGCGCGAGCGGGCGCGGCTGACCAGCAACGGCGAGCCCGTGCGCGTCGCCTTTGGTCCGGTGAAGCTGTGCCAGGTGCTGCTCAACCTCATCGTCAACGCGGCGCAGGCCATGGGCAGCACGGGCCGGGCCGGGCGCATCGAGCTCCGCTGGACGGCGCGCGCGGATGACGTGGTGCTCACCGTGGCGGACAACGGCTGCGGCATCCCCATGGAGCTGCAGGAGCGCGTCTTCCAGCCCATGTTCACCACCAAGCCCGTGGGCGTGGGGACCGGGCTGGGGCTGTCCATCTGCCGTGAGCTCGTGGCGCAGTTCGGTGGCAGCCTGCGCTTGTCCTCGACGCCCGGGGAGGGCACTGAAATCGAAATCACCCTCCGGCGAGCCCTGCTCCCCTGAGGCCGAAGGCGTTGCTGAGCAAGCGCCAGACGCGGTGCAGCGTCTCGCCCTCCGTGGGGTGGATGTGCTCCACCAGCACCGCGCGCCGCAGGGGGGCCTCCACCGCGGCGTCCGGCGTGTACTCCACTACCAGCGCGTAGCGCGGGCCCGGGCGCTCCACCATGTGCACGGCTCTCACCGCGTCGAAGGGCACCAGCTCCGCGCGTGTGGCGCCCGGTGTCCAGGCCAGCCGCTCCAGCCGGAGGGACTCGCCGCGGAAGTGCAGGACGAAGCGCCGCCGTCCGAGGCGGGCCTCCAGCCCGAGGGCCAGTCCCACCAGGGCCGCGGCCAGCAGGCCCAGGGCGGAGGCGGGCCCCGTGCCTTCCTTCATCCCCACCAGCAGGGCCGCGCCCACCGCGCAGCCCAGCCCCACCCCGATACACAGCCCCGGAAGGGCGCGCCTGCCCCAGGGCGGTGGCTGGGACTCTCCCACCAGCCGGCCGCCGTCATAGCGCAGCCGGACGTCGCCCAGCCGCCCGGGCACCCGGTTGTCCTGCAACGCGTTCTCGAAGCTCGCCACGGCGCCAGCATAGCGGGCCTCAAATGCGCGCTTCGTAACTGGAAGTGAGCTGTGCGAATCTGCGTAACCATGGATCTCCCGTTCGAGACCGGTGAAGGTGAGAGTGGGGGGGAGAGGACGCTCGCCTCGACGGTGCTGGTGGTGGATGACGAGCCCGTCGTGTTGGACATCTGCGCCCGCCTCCTGGAGCGTGACGCCGACCTGATCGTGACGCTGGCCGCGAGCGCCGAAGAGGCGCTGCCGCTGCTGGAGGAGCAGCGCTTCGACGTCTTGGTGACGGACAAGAACCTGCCCGGAATGGGGGGCGTGGAGCTCATCGCCGAGGCGCGCCGCCTCCAGCCGTCCCTCGAGGCGGTGATGATTACCGGCTACGCCAGCTCCGAGTCCGTCGTCGCCGCCTTCGCCGCGGGCGCCAGCGACTACATCCTCAAGCCCTTCGATGACCTGCGCGTGCTCAGGGCCAAGGTTCGCGCCGCCCTGGAGCGGCAGACCACCGGCATTCGCGTCCGAGAGCAGGCCCGCGAGGTGGCGCGCGAGGCGGCGGCCCTCCTGGCGTCCGGGTTGGATGCGCCGGAGCCCGCCTACGAGACGCTGGAGGCCGAGCTCCGCGCCTACGAAGAAGCCGTTCGCCTGGGGCTGCAGGGCCGGGTGGCCGTGGTGGGCAGTGAGGAGACCGTCACCATCCTCCGGGACGCGGGCTTCGACGCGGCGGAGCTCCCGCCCTATGCCGCCGAGTTGGAGAACGCGGACGTCGTCATCGTCGAGACGGGCGACCCTCAGTGGCGCACCCTCGCGGAGCGGCTGCAACACCGGCCTCCGGACGTGCTGCTGCTCGCCAGCCCCCAGGCCGACCTGGGCGACCTGCTGGAGGCGATTACACTTCGCATGGACCTGGTGGGGTTCGGCAGCAGCCGGGGCGCCAACGCCTTGCCCGAGAAGGTGCGGATGTTGCTGCTCAGGCGGGGCGTCCAGCGCGCGCAGGACCGGCTTGCCTCGGCGCTCGTCGCCTTCCGGAAGAGCATCGCCGCGACGTCGCGCTGAAGGGGCTGGGTGCCCCGGCCGGCCGCGCCTCGAAGGGGGCGCGGCGCTGGCGCAGGCCCGGCGCCCTGCACGGACGCCCGGAAAAGCGAAACGCCCACCTTTTTTTCAGAAGGTGGGCGTCTCTGTGTGACCCTGCCGGGATTCGAACCCGAGTTTGAGCCGTGAGAGGGCTCCGTCCTAACCGCTAGACGACAGGGCCAGTGCTTGTTTCGGTCGCTGCTAACTGCCCGCGATTTCTACCTTTTTTCGTCTGCCCTCGTCAACCGTTTCTTTTTCGACTGCTCGGTTGCTTCGGACCAACGAGAACTGCGGAACAACGGTACGACGAGCTGGGGAACTAGGATTCGAACCTAGATAAGCAGAGTCAGAGTCTGCTGTCCTGCCGTTAGACGATTCCCCAAGGACCTGCTTGACTGCGGCGCTTCTCTACCAACACCACTTCGAGACTGCAACAACTTCGGTGCGGCATCTACTTCTTCCTGCTCTTCGTCGTCTCTGGCTTCTTCGCAGGCTTGGCCGCCTGCTGAAGGGGGACGATATAGATGCGAACCTCGTCGTTCGCCTCATAAATATTCAGCCCCGCGAAGTTCTTCCCCGTGGGGTTGTTGATGTGGACCGCCTTGACGCCCGGCTGGTTCACGATCTGCCGGCGAGGGTAACCGCTCGTCGAGTAGACCGCGCGGTAGTACTCCATCGTGCCATCGAAGTCCCTGGGCGACCGGTAGCGATTCTCGCCGACGCGCTTGGACCCATCCGGAAGCTGCGCGCCGTTGACGACCTCGGCGCTCGCTGGAGCCACCCAGAGCGCCACCAGCGCCGCTCCGAGTGGGCGCGCCTTATAGAAACCGCGTTTCAGGCTGTCAAGGGCACGCATCATGGGGCCGAAAGATAGGGGGCAGGGGCGCTGACGTCCACCGCAACCTGCGCCTGAAGGCTCAGGCGCGCGTCAGCGCCGCGTCGATTCTCCGCAGGGACTCGTCACGGCCCACCAGCACGAGCGTCTCGCCGATGCCGGGGCTGGTGGTGTTGCCGGTGAGCGCCACGCGGATGGGCTGGGCCACCTTGCCCATGCCGACGCCAGCGGCCTCGCTCACCTGCTTCACCACGCCGTCCAGGGTCTCCACCGCCCAGTCGGGCAGGGCGGCGAGCGTCTCGCGCACCTTGCGCAGCAGGTTGAGGGACTCGCCGGAGAGGTGCTTCGCGGCGGCCTTCTCGTCCAGGGTGATGCCCGAGCGGAAGTAGACGTTGGCGGCGGTGGTGGCGATCTCCTCCAGCGTGTTGGAGCGCTCGCGCAGGGTGCGCACCAGCGTCTCCAGGCGCGGGTCGCCCTTCGCCTGGACGCCCTTCGCCTCCAGGAAGGGGAGCAGCCGCTCGACGACGGTCTCCACCGGCAGCTGCTTCATCCACTGCTGGTTGAGCCACAGCAGCTTCTCCGGGTTCCACACGCCGGAGGTGGTGCCCACGTCGCCGAAGTCGAACCACTCCTGCATCTGCTCGCGGCTGATGACCTCGTCGTTGCCGTGGCTCCAGCCCAGGCGGATGACGAAGTTGAGCAGGGCCTCCGGCATGATGCCGTTGCGCTTGTGCACCATGACGTCTGCTTCCGGGTGCTTGCGCTTGGACAGCTTCTCGCGGTCCGGTCCCAGGATGAGCGGCAGGTGGGCGAACTCGGGCGGCGTCCACTCCAGCGCCTGGTACAGCATGAGCTGGGGGAAGGTGGAGTTGACGTGCTCCTGGCCGCGCGCGACCAGGGTGATGTCCATCAGGTGGTCATCGATGACGCACCCGAAGTTGTAGACGGGGATGCCGTCGGCGCGGAGCATGACCCAGTCGTCCAGGTCGCTGTACATCTTGGTGATGGTGCCCAGCGCCTTGTCGGTGAAGGACACGGAGCCTTCCCCCGCGGGCATCTTGAAGCGGATGACGGCGTCGCCAGGGCCGCGGCCGGCGGGCGGCTCGGTCCGCTCGCGGCACGTGCCCGGGTACTTGAAGGCGCCGCCCGCCTTCTCCGCCGCCTGCCGCTGCGCGTCGAGCTCCTCCTTCGTGCAATAGCACCGGTACGCCTTGCCCTCGGCGATGAGCTGGTCGGCGTGCTTGCGGTAGGTGTCCAACCGCTGCATCTGGAAGTAGGGGGCATAGGGGCCCTCCTTGCCGGGGCCCTCGTCCCAGTCGATGCCCAGCCACGTCAGCCCGTCCAGGATGGCCTGCACCGACTCGGGCGTGGAGCGGCCCTGGTCCGTGTCCTCCATGCGCAGCACGAAGGTTCCACCCTGGCGCTTCGCCTGGAGGAAGTTCATCAGCGCGGTACGGGCACCGCCGATGTGAAGGTAGCCGGTCGGTGAGGGAGCGAAGCGGACGCGAAGGGCAGGAGGCATACGGGCGCGCGGATTAGCAGGGCGTGGATGGAGGGTCAACGCGGAGGGGCATTCCTGGAGTAAGTTGGATGGCCAGGGAGAACTCGTATGTCGATTCGTCAGGTAGTTCGCACGCTGCTCCTGGCTGTCTTCCTGGTGAGCGTGCCCGCGGGCGCCACCACCCAGCTGCGTGTGGACCTCTCCGGGCTCGCGGTGGGCGCGGACACCGTCGTCCACGGCGTGGTCCGGCGCGTGGAGAGCCGGTGGAGCGGTGATGGGATGCGCATCCTCACCGACGTCGAAATCCAGGTGACCGAGTCGCTCAAGGGCCAGCCGGGAGGCACGGTGCTCGTCACCCAGCCGGGGGGCCGCATGGGGGACGTCGGCCAGGTGGTGCATGGCCTGGCCTCCTTCGAGCCGGGGGAGGAGGTGGTGGTGTTCCTGCGGAAGCGCGGCCCGCGCGCCTTCCGGGTGTCGGACATGGCGCAGGGCAAGTTCCAGGTGAAGCGGGAGGGGAAGACGGCGCTCGCCGTTCCGGAGCCCACCGAGTCGCTGCTGCTGGACCCCGTCACGCGCAAGCCGACGGCCTCCGCGCTCCAGCCCCTGACGCTGGAGGCGCTGAAGGCCGCCATCCGTGAGGCGCTCGGGGAGCAGCCGCAGTGATGCCGCTGGCGCCACTCCTCCTCACGCTGGCGCTGGGGCAGTCGGCCCCCTACGTCCGAAGCCGGGTCGCCGTGGGGAATCCGAGCACGCAGTGCCTCTACTGGACGTCCACGCGCGTCGTCTGGAACCAGAGCACCTTCGGCAACCCGGATACCAAAGGAGACACCGAGTTCGACGCGATTCGCGCGTCGTTCCAGAGCTGGCAGGACATCTTCGCCGGGTGCGGCAACCTCACGCTGGAGGAGGGGCCTCGCGTCAATGAGCGCACGGTGGGTTATCGGCGCAAGGGGAACAACACCAACCTAGTGCTCTTCCGTACCCGGGACTGCAACGCGGTGGTGCCCGCCTCGGACGCGTGCTGGGACGCTGATACCTGCGCCAACGCGTATGACTGCTGGGATGATGACGACAACACCATCGCCATCACCCTCACCACGTACGACGAGCGCTCGGGCATCATCTACGACTCGGACATCTCCTTCAACGCGGCGCGCTTCGCCTTCACGACCGCGGACGGACAGATGTGCTTCCCGCCGGTGATGACCGACTGCGTGGCCACGGACGTGCAGAACACCGCCACCCATGAAGTGGGCCATCTCATCGGCCTGGACCACACCCTCGCGCCGGGCTCCACCATGAACCCCAGCGCGCCGCCAGGGGAGCTGTCCAAGCGCGTGGTGGACCCGGGCTCGCGCGACTTCGTCTGTGCGGCCTATCCCAGGGGCCAGGCCAGCCAGGCCTGCCGCCACCCGGTGATGTCCCTGGAGATGGGCCCCAAGGCGGGAGGTTGCTCCGCCGCGGGACCGGGCGGGACGCTGTCGTTGCTCGGCATCTGGGCGGCGTGGCTGATGCGCCGCGCCCGTCGCGAGGAGGAAGGCCGGTGAGAATGCAACTGGGGCTGGTGGCGGGGCTGCTCGCGCTCACCGCGCAGGCGCAGATGGGGGAGGAGCCCGTCTACCGCCGTACGATGGTTCCCGGACACCCGCTGTGCCTCCTGTGGCCCGTGCGCGAGTACGTGTACCAGCTGGACGCGGCGGGCAGCGCGCGCACGCCGGGCGATTCGGAGGTGACCGCCATCGAGGCGTCTTTCGATTCGTGGCGGCGCCTCTCCGGCACGTGCAGCGACTTCCGGTTCATCCGGGGCGACGACCGGCGGGCGCCGGTCGTCGTCGGCTACGCCCCCTCGCGCCCCGGGGCCAACTACAACATCATAACCGTCCGCGCGACCTCATG
>JAFAAN010000168.1 GCA_023426545.1 Pseudomonadota bacterium | reverse complement strand
GCGCGGCGCGCAGGTGCTGCCAAGTGGCCACGTCCTTGGGAGCCAGTTCCACGCCGGAAGCAGGGGCCAGACGTGTGGCCACGGCGGCAACCACTCTCACCTGGCCACGGACCACCAGGCCCTCACTGGAGTTACACCGGTTTCGTTGAGTCCCAGCGACTTGGTGGGTCAAGCCGCAGTTCGGTACTTCTTCTCATAGTTGGCGGGAGACTGGTAGCCGAGGGCGGAGTGCCTCCGGCGCAGGTTGTACCAGCCCTCGATGTACTGGAAGACAGCCATCCTGGCCTCTGCGTGAGTGCGGAAGGTCCGTCGGTCGAGCAGCTCGCACTCGAGGCTTGCGAAGAAGGATTCGCACAGCGCGTTGTCGTACGCGTCGCCGACGCTGCCCATGGAGGGGCGGACTCCGGCCTGCTTGCAACGTTGCCCGAAGCTCAGCGAGGAGTATTGGCATCCCTGGTCCGAATGATGGATGACGTCCCGGGGCTGGCGCTGGGCGACGGCCATGTCCAGCGCGGCGATGACCAACTCCGCCTTCAGGTGGGTAGCCATGGCCCAGCCCACCACCTTGCGACTCCACACGTCGATGACGACAGCCAGGTAGAGAAAGCCCGCCCATGTCGGAATGTAGGTGATGTCGGCCACCCACAGCTCGTTTGGCCCTCGCGCCTCGAATCGACGCTCCACCAGGTCCGCGGCCGGTTGAGCCGCGTCATCGCGCTTCGTCGTCACGCAGTACCCCCTCCGACTGACTCCCGCCAACCGGGCCTCTCTCATCAGTCTGGCGACGCGCCGCTGTCCCACCTGGACACCGTGTGTGTCGACCAACTCCGCTCGGACGCGAGGTGCTCCATAGGTGCCGTCCGACATCTGGTGGATGGCGTGGATGTGCTCGGAGAGCTGGACATCCTCCCTGGCCCGCTTTGAGGCGGGCCTTGTCTTCCATGCGTAGTAGCCGGCCTCGGTGACGCCCAGCGCCCGGCACATCGTCGACACCGCATGCTCGGCCTGGTTCTCGCTCACGAATCGGAACGCTTCTTGGGCGTCCCGACGCCTTCCTGAGCGAACCAGGCCGCGGCTTTTGAGAGGATGTCGCGCTCCTCGCGCAGCACCTTCACCTCGCGCCGCAAGCGGGCCAGTTCCTGCTTCTCGTCCGTCGTCAGTCCATCCTGGCGCGTGCCCTCGTCCAGTTCGCTCTGGCGTACCCAGTTGCGCACCGTCGTGTCGGTGACGTGGAACTCCTCGGCCAGGCTGCTCGTCGTCCGTCCCGCCTTCGCCAACTCGACGATTCGCGCTCGGAACTCCGGCGGGTATGGAGGCTTCGGTTTCGGCATCGTTGGGTCCTTCTCCCATAGTTGAACGGACTAAACGAACCCGACGCAACTCCAGGAGAGCCGCACGTCCGGTTCGATGAGCGGGCACTGGAAACGGAATCGTGGAGCGGAATGAGGCACCGGCGGACAGTACGCGACAAGCGGCCGGCAACAGCGACTCCCCACTCCTGATGGTCACCGCGCCAGTGCTCGACTCTACCGAGGGGCACCAGGGGGTTGGAGAGGAAGAGTTTCAGCCCAGGCCAGAGGTTGTGCATGTACTCCAGGGCCTTGCGGAAGGCGCTGCCTGGGAGACTGCGCTGGGCCAGGGCCCACTCGCGGATGCGCTCCACCACCGGGGCGGACTTCTCCTGGCGCACGGCGAGCCGGTGCGCGAGGGCCACAGTGCGCGCCTCTTCCGTGAGGACATGGGGCGAGGGCAAGTCCGCTTCAATGGCATACAGCTGCCCTATGAGGGAGAGTACCTCTTGGCAGACGGGCTTCGTCTTCGCGGCCTCGAAGAATTTGCGGCGCACGTGGGCCCAGCAGAAGGCCAGTTGGGCGGAAGCCGGGCCGTCGGCACCGGACTTCGTCGCCGTCTGGTAAGCCGCGTAACCGTCGACGAGGACGACGCCCTCGAAGTCTCCCAGCACCGACTTCGCGGTAGCACCGGAGCGGCTGGGAAACATGCGGTGGTACACCGCGTGGGGGCTGGCCACCGTCCACACGTACCAGCGGGTGCCGGTGCCCGGCATCAGCAGGTGCCAGTGCGTCTCGTCGGCATGAATGAGGGGCGAGGCGAATACCTCGGCCAGCAGCGCCTCGTAGGATTTCTCCAGGTGGCGGGCGAGGGCCTCCAGTTGGTCCCACAGCGTCTGGCTTTCCACCACCAGGCCCTCGCGCGCATACAGCTTCTCCTGGCGCGCCAGGGGCAGGTGGAAGCCGTACTTCATGAGGGCCACGTGGACGGCGAAGTCCACCGAGTAGCGGCCACCTGGAATGAGGCGTGGCGGGGCCGGCGCCGTCACCGGGGCGCAGCCGTGGCCACAGCGGTACTTCTGCCGTTTTAGGCGGCGCAGCACGAAGCTGCGCTCCACCACGGTGACTTCCTCCGCGTCCTCCGTCTGCCCCTCCCACGCGTGCAGGGCCTCGCCGCACAGGCCGCATACCTTGTCGGCGTCGTCGAGGGGCAGCAGCACCTGCTGCACCGGCAACTCGGGCTGGGTGCGAGGGCCATGGCCACGCCGGGGCTTCGTCCGCGGCGGCTTCACCCCGGGGGCGCGGGGCAGCTTCTCGCTGGAGGTGCCGAAGTGAAGCTGCTGCAGGGCCGCCAGCTGCTCCTTCAGTCGCTCCATCTCCAGCTGAAGCTGGGCCACCCCCGTCCACGCCCTTCAGCTGCGCATTCTCCTGCACCAGTTGCTCAATACGCCGGTGCAGCCGGGCATTCTCCGCCTCCAGCAACGTCGCCACCTGGCGGACAGCGTCGACGTCGGTGAGGTGCTCGAGGCGCGTCATGGCGGGTACGCGAGTGGGTGCCTCACTTCAACGCACCAGCGCAAGCCCTTTCTCCTCGAAGGCCGGCGGCGACAGCCGCCAACGTCCCGCCACCTCGCAGCCCTCCAGGAAGAGGGACAGCTCGGACGTGGTGAGCTCGACGCTACTGTCCCCCTCCTCGGCCCAGGGCCGCGCGAAGCGTCCCCGGAAGAGGCGCTTGGACAGCAGCACCAGGCCGGTGCCGTCGAAGTACAGCACCTTGGCCCTCTTGCGGCAGCGCCCGGTGAAGACGAAGACGTCGCCCTTGAGAAACTCCCTCCCCAACTGCTGCTCTACGAGGGCCGCCAGCCCGTCGAAGCCGCGCCGCATGTCCACCGGCTGGGCGCACGCGAAAACTCGCACCGCCCTCGTCAGCGTCAGCACCCCAGCGCCCTCAGCAGCGCGGCGGCCTCGCTGGGCGTCAGCCCCTCCACTCGCCAGCCCGCCGGCGCCACCACTGCCACCCCACCAGCGCGTACGTCCGTGCCCACCGAGCCTCGTGCCGGCTCCTCACGCACGGCCACCGGCACCAGCCGCTCCCCCCCTTCGGGGCCCCTGTGGTGCTCCCCTTCCTCCTCCACGGTGCCCCACGCAGCCACGCGCCCAGCGTCGGCTCGGAGATGCCCAACCGGGCCGCGGCTTTCACCCGCGACTCTCCGCGCTCCATCGCTTCCGTCACGTAACGCACCGCGAATGCCCGCAGGGCTTCGGGGTAGCGCACCGAGCTGCGCACCTTCCCCGCCTGCAGCCTCGCCACTTCCTGCCGGAACCGCTCCAACTCCGCGTCCATGTCCACCTCTTCATGTGAGGCGGCTGGAGGTCTCACGGCCGGGGCAACTGGTCACGACGGGGGACGGCGAGAACTTACCAGCCCTCTGTGCTGCGAGAACTTCTTCTGCGTCAGCCCGCTCGCCTCGAAGGCTTCGGCCACTCGGAACCACTCCTGCGTCTCCACCGGCTTCGACATGCACGCAGGGTCCATGGCGCCGACTCCTCACTCAACGCCCCTCAGCACGTCGTTCGCCGGACGGATGCCTCAATTGGCGGCACATGAAGGCCACCAACAGGGCGGCCTTGTTAGCGTGGATTAAGCAGAACTCGGGACTCCAGCGGCAAGCAGCAACAGGCGTTGCGCTGACTGCTTGAGTGCACCGTGCCATTTTGCTGTCTCAGGCCGCGCGGCCTGACAAACGGCGGCCGAAGGCCTGCGCCTGCCGCTCGTATGCCTTCCGAGACGTTGCAGTCAGGAAGACATGAAGCAGACAACGAGCCCGCGAGAGTCCAGCGTAGTGGAGCATCGACCAAAAATCTTCTCCGATTTCATCCATGTCGATCGCGATGACTGTTTGGCGCTCAAGCCCCTTGAAGGAGTGCATCGTGCTGAACAGCAGCCCGCCAAGCCGTAGCCCTGACTCGTCAGAGGGATCCACGAGCCGGCGGCCGGCGAGTTCACGGACGCCGGCCAGAAGAGAGTTCTCCGGCCGACGGGTTGAGAGGATCGCGATGTCCTGTGGCCGGACGTCGCTGTCCACCAGCCTGCGGACGAGCGCCTCTAGGGCTGCTAGGCCATCCTCACGGCGAGCGTAGTAGTGAATTCCGGCCTCCGGCCCATCAGGCGCACCGGTCACTGCCAAGTCAATGCCCGAGATAATGGATGCCTGCACCGCGACCTGTCTGGTGTTACGGCAGTTCTCGTAGAGGTCGTCAAAAGCGGGCGCACCCTCAGCGAGGCGCTCCTCAACCCTCGCCTGCACTTCGACGCCATAGATGTTCTGCTTCGGATCGAAGAAAAGGTGCCAACGTCCCCGTCGCAGGCCGCTTTTTAGCAGCAGGTCGAACACATCGAGATGCTCGGGTGTCAGCAGATCCTGAGCCTCATCGACCACCAGGATGTCCCAGGATTCGGGCACGACTTCGCAGAGGGCTTCGACCGCAAGTTCGGGGAATCGCTTCGGGAAGAACTCACGGTCGTGCGCGTTCTCCGCCTCCAGGCGGGGGAGCAGCCCCGCCCGGACGATCAGCTCGCGATAAAGCGCATGGACGTGGCGTACGTCCACCCTCGCCGCTCGCGGATCGCGCTCAAGGCCGGCCCGGACGTGGGCGGCCAGCAGCTGATTGAAGCACAGGTACAGTACGCGCCGGCCCTCTGCTGACAGCTGACAAGCACGTTCAACGGCGATGACCGACTTACCAGTCCCAGCTGCCCCGCGAACCACCGTCCGGGGATTGGCGGCCATGCGACGAGATGTGCGAATCTGCTCGCTCGTAAGCTGGACGAGCCTGTCATCAAGCCCTGTCAGATACCCTCCGAGACTCAGGGCGGTTTCCACATCCGGGCGGAGAATTTGCCGCGCCCGGCGCAGTTCCGCCGCCGTGAGTCCTCGGTAGTCGCGCCCGTGCCGCCGGAGGCACTCCGCCTTCCAATACCTCTCAAGAGCGTGGATATAGAGCGTCAGCGACTGGCGGAAACTCCTACGGTCGATGAGTACCTCAGGAACGATTTCGGCGCCGGTCGCCGTGAAGGTCGTATAGGGCATGGCAACGCCGAACCCGAACAGGACTTCTCTGAACGCGGGCTCCGCCTCCCAAAGACGGTCGCGGACCGCGCCCAGCGCACCCATCGCCTGCGCCCAGGGACTTTCGCGCTTGCTGTAGCCCCTGAAATCCCCGCCGAAGCTCCAGACGCCGTCCGTACAGTCGACCGTGCCGCCCTTTACCTCCAGAGCGAACACACCGAGGGCGGACAGAATGACGATGTCCGCCTCGCCCCAGATCTTCTTCTCGTGCTTCCCGAGCCCCAGCGAATGCAGCACGATCCAGTCGTCAGGGAGGTCCCGCCCCAGGCGCTCGTAGACGTGCCGTTCACTGTTTGAACACTCTTTGGGGACGTCGGGGATCAGGATGGCCACTGCAGGTCCTCCGTTGCCTCACCGAAGTAGCCGGCGAAGGTCTGGTCTGCGTCACCGACCAGCACAGTCCGGTCGAGTTCCCGGTTGAACTTCTCGCAAGCGGTTTCTGGCAGCAGCAGGCAGCAGTGGCAAGCCGCGCCGCTAACGCGGTCTCCCGACTGCTGTGGGTCAGTCTCCAGGCATACCGGGTCGCTACCGCACCAGCCGGCGCTGCGGAGAGTCCGAAGCACGATCGGTTCCAGCAGCTCTGGCTCGGCGAGCCGGACGAGTCCGCCAAGGCTGCCCTCGGAATCAGGCGACCCTGTGTAGATCAGGACGCCATTCATTACCGGCCCAGCGGCGTCTGCCTCGGCGACGTACAGCCGTTCACGAAGGGCCGAGGCGGAGTAACCGCATTCAACGCTGATCTGCCGGATGAGCGCATGTGAGAATGCATGGACGAGCAGCAGGCGGGGCGTGACGGTGTAGTCACGCACATAGCCGCGCTGGTCGGCGATATGGCGGCTCCGCGCTTCCAAGATCGCTGTCCGGCGACGGAGCTCGGGATTGGCTTTGATCCAGGCGTTGACCGCCTCAGTGCGGAAGCGGAGAAAGATGCCCTCGCCCCGGATTTCTGCTGCGGGCAACCAGCTGCGCGGAGTCTTGGACAGTGGTGAGACATGCCCGTCCCGGATGGCCTGGCGCACCCGCTCGGCGCTGACCGGATACGGCTCGATCCGGGAGAAGCCGGCCAGCGCGCGGACCTCGCGCAGCCTGGACGCTGCTCCGACCAATTCGAACCAGCACTCCAGCGAAGGGGGAGGCGCAAGCGCCATGTTACGGAACTGAGGCACCACCCCGGCCACAACTGGATCCTCGCGGTCCTCAGATAGTGCCGCGTACTCCTCGGCCCGGGCCAAGCGCTCCGTCAGCGATGCGCCCCCGGTTTCCAGCGTCCGGAGCTGACGGTAGGCCGTGAGCAACTGCTCCACCGAGACACCGTGCTGCTGCGCCACCCCGGTGAGCACCGCCGGAAGGGTCTCCTCGGGTACGCCGTCCAGGAAGACGCGGATCTCCTGCACGATGAGGCTGAGCGCCTCCGAAGCCGGTGGGATCGAGAGAGCCGAGCAGACCACCCCGAAATGGACGTTGGAGGCGCCGCGCTGCAGGGCTCGGACAGGCTTGGCGCTGCACCCAGCTTCCCGGTCGTAGAGCCAGGGTCGGAAACCCGTGCAATCCCAACCGGAAAGCGCATCTTCACGAAACGCGTCCCCGAGCGACTTGCTCACCGGCCGGTCGAGGGTGCTGCAGGCGGCGCAGCTCACGTAGAGATCCGCGAGCGAGGCTGACTGACCGTGCGAGCCCAGGTAGAGGCTCGGAGCGTCGCACACCCCACCTAGCCGGTTGCGGTGCGCCCACCATTTCCAGGGAAAGTCGCTCAGATGGCCTCGGCGGCAGGCGACAACGAAGCGGACCGGGGTCGTGTGGACGGGCATGCCGTGCGCTAGGCATGCGAGCCGACCACCGTCGGCGGCAAGCTCGAACGGCGCGTGTTCCCGGCCGAGACGGTGGCACTTCGGGCATTCGTGCCATTCGGGGAAGCGCACCGCCGGCGCGGCGCTGCGGGCGCGCACTTGGTTAGTACCAGGCAAGTCCTCCTTCACGGGACCAAGACGGAAATGACTGACGCCTAGCATCGCCTGGAGACGCGGTTCGCCGATGCTAAGCGATGGTAGGCCGGTGACCCGCTCCCAATCCTCCAGGCCCATTGGCATGAAGGAGCCCTTCTCAAGATCGACGATCGCGCCGATCCCGAACGTCGAGACGAGCTGGGAGCGCCGAACGGTTCCGAGCGGTTCGATCGCATCCGTGGGCGCAGCCGCAGCCGCAGGCCTACGTGGTGTCCGGGCCATCTCATTGCCTCCGGTTCAGGCGGAGCGCAAAGGCGGTGGACGGTTCCACCTCGCGCATGGAGTTGGGCGTCGGCCAAGCCGCCCGTCCAGGACGGGCCCCTTCCTCGGCCGAGGTCATGAGGTGGGGTCTGGTCCGGCCGTAAGGCGCCTTGCGTTCCCAATAAAGCAGGTCCGCGCCCGTAGCCCGCGCGCTCAGGCTCCGCTGCGCCCACTCCCGAACGATACCCTCCAGATCTTCGCTCGTATCGCCGCCTTCAATCCCCTCGGAGGCCGAGCGCGCGCGTTCCCGGATCGCGGAGAGCACCGCCTGTACGTCGGGAGCTGACGGATCGAAGTCTCGCGCCGCCTCGTCATCGTCCATGTTGGCCACGAGGTGCCGGACTGCGGCGGCGAGGACAGCGTGCAGCGCCTTGTCCCGGGCGCGCGGTGCCCAGGGCGTAACGCTGGTCGCCTCAACGCTACGGTAGAGCGCGCCGTGATAGGCCAGGAAGTGCTCGAAATGGGAGACGTCCCGGGGACGACCGAAATTGTACAGCGTGATTACGAGACCGTGCAGACCCCGGCCGACCCGGCTGCTCGCCTGGATGTACTCGGCGGTCGACTTGGGCTGCCCGTTCACCAGCATCAGGCCGAGCCGGGACACGTCCACCCCGACAGAGATCATGTTCGAGGCGAGGACCACGTCGCGCGGCTCCGGAGCGAACGGATCAGTCCCGGGACCCGCGAGGCCGACGCTGAGCTGGGTCAGGTACTCCGGCAGTTCACGCGAGGGCACCCGGCTGCTCAGTTCGATGGCGTCGGACTCCAGTTCCCGCCGGGTGCCGAGGAGGCGGCTCGCGAGGAACGTCATCTGACGCGGGATGTCGTCCTGGAGGAGAACATGGGCGCCGCCCAGCTCCCGCAGGCTGTTGAAGTAGAGCACGGCAGTCCAGAACGGGTCGAGCAGCCCGGGCGGTATACTGCGGTCTCTCAGGTGGCCGGCGGCCTGCAACAGCGCCGCCGCTACCGCCTGCAGGGCGAACTTCGGACTTCGACCGGCTGAACAGACGCCAAGGTAAAGCCGATCGGGCCCCTCGTCATCCTGGACGGCAAAGAAGGAGTCCGTGGCATCGAAGCCGGGAGGCGGGAACTGAAGGACCGGCCGATCGAAAAGAGCGCGGACCTGCCGCGCCGCTTGGCCAATCGTCGCAGTGGAGCCGATCACCTTGGGCCGGAGCCCGTCTTTCGTGCAGAGGAGATCGATGACGGTCTCGTACAAGCCCGTCATGGAACCAAGCGGCCCGGAAATCAGGTGAAGTTCGTCCTGGATGATGAGCCCCGGCCGCAGGCCGCCATCAAGACCGAACAGCGTCCGCAGGTCGTTCCGCCGCGGCAGCTGCGCGAACTTGTCGACAGTACCGATCAGAAGGCTCGGGGGCGCGGCATAGATGTAGTCGTCCACTGTGAGCACCGGCAGCGGTTCGCCGCGGGTCTCGCATCGGGCATTGGCGCAGCGGATCTTGATTCCGGAGCGGTCTGCCGCTTCCGTATACGACGACGGCGGAATGCCGCGGCCGCAGACCGGACAGTCCAGGAGCTGACGAGGCGTGGAGCGGGGCTGCAGGCCGTCATGTTCCTGTCGCAGCGCCTCTTGTGCCTCCGCCGCCCGGTTCGGCGTGGCGTCGCCACCGACGTACAGCCCGAGGGAGATCGGCGCGTCGCCGAGACTGCGCGTCTCGCGACGGATGGCGTCGCAGGCGCAGATGAGCGACGCTGCGCGCTGGAACTGCTGCACGGTGAGGAGACGCAGTGTGTAGCGCATGAGCACGTCAACGCCGCCATCACTACGACGATGGGCATCGGTGAGCCGCCGGAAGAAGATTTGGAAGGCGGTGAGACCAAGGTACGCCTCGGTCTTGCCGCCGCCGGTCGGGAACCAGAGCAGGTCGACGATGTTGCGGTCCCGGTACTCCGGTCCGACAAGCCCGGGCAGCACCAGCAGCATGTAGGCCAGTTGGAACGGTCTCCAGATGAGCGGCCCCTTTCGTGGGCCCTTGGCGTCATAGCGCGCCTGCCGGTCCATCGCGGCGTTCGTCAGGACAAAGGCCTTCCAGGCCTGCTCGTGCGACTCCAGCACCGCGACGCCGTCCTCAATCCGCCGGCAGGCATCCTCACAGCGTCTCAGGTTGCATTCGGCCGCTTCCCGCAGAGCGCCTTCGAAGCCGGACCACCGCTGTTCCAGGGTCTCTGCAATCCAGCGACGGTAGACGGCGACGAACGCCCGGAGTGCCGCCGTAATCTCGGAGCGCGACCGGGCCCGCGCCAGCCAGGTCGCCTTCAGCGCGTCGGGATACTCGCTGTGGAATCCCTCGAGGAAGTCATGCCCCTTCGTACTCATTCCCTTCACGGCGGAGGCGGGCATCCAGGCGGTCGCAACGCGGTCTACGCGCAGCGTGGACGAAGGATCCCACACCGCGGCCACGCCGTGGCCCACAGCGTATTCCACCGCGTCCCGGTACAGCAGCGCCGCGGATTTGGCGTCCTCGTCCGCTCCGGCGGGCGGCAGAGCCGGGCGTGGGCGGATGGCACCGCCCCCCGCTGAGCTTTCGGCTCGGATCTCCAAGCCAGTCTGGAACAGACACAGCTCGTCCCTCAGTCGCTCTTCCCGCTCCGGGGCCTTGTTGATCAGCGTGACCGTTATGACCTGCCGTGCGCCGTCCACCCGCCTCCGCACATGAAGCTGGACATCGGGATCATGAACCGAAGCCCCGTCGGGTCCAATGAAGTCGTGCGTGCGCCACACCCTGGCCGCGCGGGGCGTGATCTGATAGCGATAATTGAGGGGGGTCCGACGCCAGCGCCGTGCGACGCGGCCATCCTCTGCCGCCTCCTGCTCGACGGGCGTGTAGCGCGCTGTATCCGCCAGCGAAACCGTAACGGTGGCGTCCGCCTCCGCGGCGAAGGTCAGCCCCAGGGAACACGGCCGCACGGTGCGGTAGCCGGGCACGCCCGCATCTGTCTCGCCATCCTCCTTGGATGGGGCCCCTTCGTCTTGAGCGTCCTCGAGAGGATCGAGGGTCTCGCCTTCCGGCCAGAGAATGCCGGTCAGATACGTGTCCACAGGTGGCGAGGAGATGATTTCGTCGGGCTCCAGCGGGCCGAGCAGTAGGGCCTCCGCCAAGCGGACTACGTCGGAGCGGACGGGGAGGTGGTATGGCATGTAATCAGGACTTCTTCCTGGGGGTCTTGAAATCGCCCGTGCCGAATAGGCTGACGCCGAGCCAAAGCCGGCTTGACCGATCGGGCTCTTCGAGCCGGAACTCGGCGTCGGAGGTGACCGTGCCTACGTCGGCGATCCGCAGATTCATGATGATGCGCGGCAGAGAATAGCCCCTGTCGTACAGAAGGTGCAGCAAGTCGTAGGTCAGTTGGGGCGCAGTGCGGCCAATTAGCCGGTCCGGTGCCCCCCCGCTCTGCAGATACACGTTCCAAACGACCTTGCCGCACTCAGACTGCTTGCACAGCATCACCTTGTGCCCTTCGAGGCGGCGTGCATTCCCGAGTAGGAATTCCTGCAGCGCCTCCACGCCGGCAGCCCCGCCGTGGAGTTCCGGGTCGACGAAGCCGAACGGGTCGAGATCACCCCTCAGTCCCATCTCAAGATTGACCCATCCTCTTCGCCAGTAGCAGAGCCGCTGCCGCTCATTCTGGAACTTCCAGCTCCGTGGCGGTTGATAGATCTCGTTCCCATCCATTCGGGCGAGAACTCGGCTGGCCCGCGTGACCGCGACATAGCCGACGTTGGCCTCCTCAGCAGCGGAGGGCTTCTCCGGATCTTCCGCGCCGTCCTCAGGCGCGTCGTCGTCGCCACTCGCGTCAAGTACCGTCACGACGTCGAATTCCATGCCCTTCGACTGATGGATGGTCGTGACGATTACCCCCTCGTCGCTCACCGGCTGGTCGTCAGGGAAGGCATCGGGCCAGCTCAGACGTGCGCGTAGGTCCGGCACCTGAATGGCGCTGGTGTCGTCGGCAGCGCCGCTCGCACGGGCGAGCCTAGCCCATGCGGCCTCCTCTGGCGGGAGGCCAAGCTTCAGGCGGATGGCCTCGTCCCACTGCTCAGTCAGGTAGGCGTAGATCTTCCCGAATTGCGAGCGCGTGAGAGATGGAGACCGGAGGCGCCGCAGCAGCGCGGCGATCCAGGCCGGCGGGAGCGGCGAGTAATTTCCGGCCCGCAGGCGGACCGGCGTGGTCGGGCCTTCGATCTCGGTCCCGAACAGCTTCTGCAATACGCGGAGTGCTTCGCCATTCGTCCGCGTGAGCACCGCCCGGCTGCCGGAGTCGCCGTTCTGTATCCATTCCGAGCCGATGGGCTGCGCCGGCGCAGGCAAGGCCGCGATGGTTTCGCGGACGAACCGCAGCTTCTCCTCGTCGGGTCGCCGGCTGAGCAGCTCGCTGCGGAGTTTCGCGGAGAGTTCCGCCAACGGAGCCTCGGCGCGGTAGTTACGCCGGAGCGTCCGCTTATCGAGTTCCGCGCCGTAGGCGGCCACAACGCGCCTCCAGTACTCGGCTGGCCCAGGGAACGCTTCGCTTGAGGCGCTGCGTGCGGCAAAGCCGTAGATCGCCTGCGCGGGATCTCCTAGGATGGTGAAGCCGCATCCCGGGCATCCTGGCGACGCTAGGAGATCCAACAGCGCTAGCACCAGCTTGCCTCGGACACCCGGCAAGTCTTGGAACTCGTCCACGATGAGGTGCCGCCGGTCCCCAATAAGCGTGCGCACCTCATCCCGGCGACTACCGGAGATCAGGGCTGTGAGTTCCGCGATGTTGTCGTCGTGCTCGCGCGCGAGGAGGGTGGATGGCGCGCCACCGAGCAACCTGAGCATCCTGAATGCCCACGAGTCGAAGGTCCGGATGGAGACGTGCCGAAGCTCTTCAAGCAGCCGGTCCTCGGGTTCTACAACGCGCGAGAGCCGTCGCGTCAGGGTTCGCACTGCGCTTCTGGAGAAGCTCAGGACGAGAATTTGCCCAGGGGATAGCTCAGACCGGATCAGTCCGGCGAGCCGCAGTGCTGCCATCTCCGTCTTGCCCGTGCCGGGCCCCGCCTCCACGAGCATACGCACGCCCGCGCTGGCGGACCGGATGGCCTCGCGATCCTGCGCATCGTCATCCGCAGGCGCGCCGCACCGGTCGGCCAGATCGAGCTGCATGGGACCGTGCGGGTTACCATTGCTCTTATCCGGATCGAGTGGCTGAGAGTCCAGGTCGATGAGACCATTAGTGTAACGCCAGAACTTCCTGCGGTAGACAACGGCAGGTCCGCCCTCGGCGTAGCGAAGCGGTCGTTCAACGGTATCAATCACCCGCCCGGATTTGCGGACAGACACTCTGACGGTGCTCACGGCTGCCCCCAATGTCCAGTCAAGCCCAACTCAGGGGCGTCCGCAAGACCCGTCTCGCCGAGGCCCTGTCTGGTGGTGGGGCCGACTCCGAGTTACCACCGAGCCATGCACGAGCGCTGAGACACCGGAGGCTTTGGCCGAGGCCTTCGTGAAGACCTTCAAGCGCAACTACGTGTACGTCAACGAGCTGCCCTCGGCCGCCCACGTCCTGCGCAGCTGCCCGTCTGGTTCGACGACTACAACCGCTGCCACCCCCACCGCGGGCTCAAGATGATGTCACCCCGCGAGTTCCGTACTGCCAACTCTCAACCTTGAGCTGTCCGATTTGACGGGGGCAACTCCACATGCGTGGCACCTCAACTGAATAGGCAGCCTGACTTGCTCGGTTTCCTCCGCCCCAGGATTTCTTGAGACCCCTCTCTGGGGGATAACCTCCCCCTCGTGAGGTGGATGTGAAGAGGCAGCAGAAGCAGGACAGGACGGCGGAGCGCGGTCGGTTTTCGGCGAAGCGGAAGAAGGAGGCGGTGCTCCGGTTG
>JAFAAN010000138.1 GCA_023426545.1 Pseudomonadota bacterium | reverse complement strand
GCGGCTGGTGGCCGCGTAGGGCGCGCGGACCGCCCGCGCCACCGCGGGCGGCCCCCGGGGCAGTCACAAGCGCTGGCGAGGCGGTCCTTCAGGTTCCAACGCAGACTTCTTCAACAGCCTGCTAGGCACCTGCTTCTCTTCGGGGCCCTCTCGGGCCTCGTCGGCTGTGCGACGCCTTACCATGCCGCGGACTTCTCCCGGGTGCGCACGCTAACCGGTGTGCCTCTCCCCGCCGGGGTCAGCCGTCCGTTCTCTCCTGCCACGCAGATGGAGGAAGAGGTGGCGCCGCTACTCGCCCAGCCCCTGACGGCGGAGCGCGCCGTGCAGATTGCCTTCCTCAACAACCGGGCCCTGCGCGGGGCGCTACGCGACATGGGGGTGGCTCGCGGAGAGCTCATCCAGGCGGGGCTGCTGCCCAACCCGGAGGTGGAGTTCGACCTGCGCGCCACGAGGGAGTCTGGCGTGCCCCTACAGCAGGAGTACTTTGTCGGGTTCAACCTCACGCACGCCTTGCTGACGCCTCTGCGCACCTCGGTGGCGAGCGCCAACGTGGAGTCCGCGCGCTACCGGGCAGCCGCCGCGACGGTGCAGCTGGCCTACGACGTGCGTGCCGCCTTCTACGCCCTCCAGGGGGCACAACTGCGGCTAGAGGCCTCCACGCGAGCCCTGGATGCCTTCGCCGCGGGGCGCGACGCGGCGCAGGCGCTCTGGGAGGCCGGCAACGTGCCCGAACTCACCGTGGCCACCCAGGACGCTGCCTACGAGTCGGCTCGTGCCACGACGGCGGAGTTGGAGCTGGCCGTCCTCGAGCAGCGCGAGCGCCTCAACCGCCTCCTCGGCCTGCACGGCGAGCAGACGCAGTGGTCCGCCGCGAGTGGCCTGCCGGAGGCCCCCGAGACAATCGCGCTGCCGGAGCAGCTCGAACGGCAGGTTGTCGAGGCGAGCCTCGAGCTCGGGGAGATGCGCGCCCGGCTGGACGGACTTTCCCGCCGTGTGACTCTGGAGCGCACGACCGGCTGGGTGCCGGAGGTTCGTGTGGATGTGCACGCGGAGCAGGACGGAGCCTCCTGGTGGGTGGGAGGAGGCGCCAGTCTGTCCGTTCCGCTCTTCGACCGGCGCCAGGGTACGGTGGCCGCGGTCGAGGCGCAGTTCGACTCCCTCTCGGAGCGCTACGAGGCCGCGGCGACGGATATCCGCTCGGCCGCGCGCGAGGCGCGCAACCGCCTCCGCATGGCCCATGCCCGTGCCCACCAGTACGGCAACGTCATTGTTCCTGCTCGACTGCGCGTGATGCGGCAGGTCCAGCTGCAATTCAACGCGATGCAGGTGGGCATCTTCCAGCTCCTGCAGGCGCGTCGCGAGCAACTGGATGCCGAGTTGGCCCACGCCTCGGCACGCCAGGACTACTGGACCGCGAGGGCGGCGGTGGACGCGCTCCTCGACGGGCAGCGCGTGGGACTGCCTTCTCAACCCCTTTCCACTCCCGGCGCGTCCGCCGGTGAGGCAGGAGGACACTGAGTCATGGACCGTCGTTCGTTCTTGCAGTGGAGCAGTCTGGCCACGGGGACTGCCCTCCTGGGCCGTGCTGGTGTGGCACACGCCCAGGTGACACCTGGCCCCCACGCGCCCGCGGCGCTCCCGCCCTTCCAGCCAAACCGCGTCGTCGCTCCGGGCGGGCAAGTGGGGGTCGTGACCCCCAATGGAGCCACCCTGCCGTGGAAGGTGGTGGGCGGTGTGAAGGTGGGCCACCTCATCGCCGAGGAACTGGACCACACCTTCGCCCCGGGCCTGTCAGCCAAGGTGTGGGGGTACAATGGCCGCTCACCCGGGCCCACCATCGAGGCGGTGGAGGGAGACCGGCTGCGCCTCTACGTCACCAACCGCCTGCCCGAACCCACCACGGCGCACTGGCACGGCATCATCCTCCCCAACGGCATGGATGGCGTGGCGGGGCTCAACCAGAAGCCCATTCCTCCCGGGGAGACGTACGTCTACGAGTTCGTCGTGCGCGAGTCGGGCACGTACATGTACCACCCGCACTATGACGAGATGACGCAGATTGCGCTCGGCATGATGGGGATGTTCATCGTGCACCCGCGCACCCCGCGCGGTCCCCGTGTGGACTACGACTTCGCCCTCATGACACACGAGTGGAAGCTGGACGTGGGGGCGAAGCGGCCGGATCCCAACGAGATGAGCGACTTCAACGTCCTCACCTTCAACAGCAAGTCCTTTCCCTCCACCGAGCCGCTCCTGGTGCGTACCGGCAGCCGGGTGCGTATCCGCCTGGGCAACCTCTCGCCCATGGACCATCACCCCATCCATCTGCACGGCCTCAACTTCAAGGTGACGGCCACGGACGGCGGCTATGTGCCTCCTTCCGCCCAGGTGCCAGAGACCACCGTCCTGGTGCCCACCGGCGCCACGCGCGTCATCGAGTTCGTCCCCACCGAACCGGGCGATTGGGCCATGCACTGCCACATGACTCATCACGTGATGACGCAGATGGGCCACGGTCTTCCGAACATGGTGGGCGTGGACACGCGCAAGTTGGACCGGCGCATGAGCCGGGTGGACCCCGAGTACATGACGATGGGGACGACGGGCATGGGAGGCATGGGCGAGATGGAGATGGCCATCCCGCCCAACAGCCTGCCCATGCGGGGCGGCGACGGGCCGTTCGGATACATCGACATGGGCGGCATGTTCACCGTGCTCAAGGTGCGCGACGCCCCACGGCCAGAGGACCGCGACGGTTGGTACCAGCACCCAGCGGGCACCGTGGCAGGACCGGCCGACGCGGCACGGATGCGCGCGGACGGCATCGACGTGGCCTGAGACAATCATGGGGCTGGAGCGCCTGTAATGCATGAGGCGATGCCGCGTTCTTCCTGGTTGAGGGTGGACGAGGTGCTCCACCCCGTTCACCCGAAGAAAGGACGAAGCCATGAGCAGCTCTCAGCGAATCACCCTCGCGGTCTCCGGAATGACGTGCAACTCCTGCGTGCGCCACGTCACCGAAGCCCTCCACAACCTGAAGGGCGTCGATGACGTGGAGGTCCAGTTGAAGGAGGGCAGGGTGCACGTACTGCACGACCCATCCTCCGCCTCGCTCACGGCCATGGTGGAGGTGCTTCGCGACGCCGGCTATGAGTCCACGCCAGCGGCGTGATGTCTCTTGAACGAGCGCCGGGCGGTAGACCTCGCGTGTTCGGTCTCTCGCCTGGCGTCAGGTGGGCGGGGACTCTTCGGAGTCCCACGCGTAGTCCCGAGGTGGCTCGTCATCACGCCAGACGGTCGTCCCCTCGCGGGGCGTCACGAAGAGCAACTCGACGTCCTCCATCACCCGGGCCGCGTGCGCGGTACCTCGGGGAATGAGCACCGCCTTTCCGGGGCGGATGTCAAACGTTCCCCGTGTGCCATCCGGCAGCTCCGCCGTGAAGGTCATCCTCCCCCGGACCACGACGAGCAGCTCGTCACCGCCGTCGTGACGTTCCCACGAGCGCCTCACCTCGCCCGCGGGAATCCGGATGACACCCACCCGGCAGTCGGCGCTGACGTGGTGTGAGCCGAAGACGCGTGGAGTACGGGGCCCGGTGAGTGCCGCGAGCTCTCGCTCCAGGTCGAAGACCTTCATGCGCCGTCTGCCTTCCGGGCCTCGCCCGCCTGCGCGCCCCAGCGATGGGGGCGACCGACAATCATTTTGTCGAGTTCGCAGCATCTGGGGGGGCGTCGCGGCCCGCTCGCGTTCGATGTTCCTCATGCGCCCTCCTGTCGCGTGACGACATCCGTCGGCGCACCCCAGAGGCCCAGACGGTCGATCATCGTCCGGATGTAGTCCGTCTCCGAGAGCTGCCGGCGCGCCGCCACCACCTGGGTCGCCTCCTTCCCGAGGATGTAGCGCAGCGCGGGCGCCGGATTCGCGAGGATGTCCAGCACGCAGCGCGCGAGCTCGGTTGGATCCCCTCCCGCGTCGCCTGTGATGTGCTCAAGCTTCGCGAGCATTCGAGCACTCGGTTCAGCGTAGATGGGCTCGCGTCTGGCGGGCCTCGCGAACGGGATGCCCGTGCGCATTCCATCCAGTTCCACCAGCGAGATGTGAACGCCGTGCGGCCGGACTTCGTAGGCCAGCGACTCCGAGAGCGCTTCGAGCGCGTGCTTGCTCGCGGCATAGGCCCCCAGGAAGGGAGGGGGGACCAGACCCGCCAGCGAGCTGATGACGACGATTCGTCCCTCGCGGCGGAGGCGCATCGCGGGCAACACGGCCCGCATCACCCGCAGGGCGCCGAAGCAGTTGGTCTCCATCTGAGCCTGTGCCTCGGCGATGGAGGTCTCCTCGACGGCGCCGACGAAGGCTCCCCCCGCGTTGCTGACGAGCACGTCGATGCGCCCGGCGGCGCGCAGCACCTCTGCGATGCAGGCATCGACGGAGGCGTCCTCGCGGACGTCCAGGGTGAGCAGTTCGAAGGGGGTCGCTGGTGCGCGTGAGGGGCTCCGGCTGGTGCCGAACACGCGGTACCCCTGGACGGCGAGCAGCGTAGCCGTGGCGCGGCCAAGGCCCGAGGACGCCCCTGTGACGAGGACGACAGGAGGAGAAGCGGTGGAATCCATGTGAGTGTTTCCTTTCGGTGCGAGACAGAATACGAATCTTCATTCGCGTTCTGTATTCGCATTGGCTCCGGGAGGACCTCGCATGGCTCGACTCAAGACCCACCCTCGGAAGATGCCGCGGCAGGAGCGCTCACGCGCCATGGTGGAAACGATTCTGGAAGCGACGGTTCGCGTTCTGCTCGCACGGGGGTACGACGGGCTGACGACCATCGCGGTCGCGGAGCGCGCGGGTGTGAGCGTCGGCTCGCTCTACCAGTACTTCCCGAACAAGGAGTCGCTGGTCGCGCTGCTCGCAGAGCGCCATGCTGCCGAGCTCGTCACCTGTGTCGAGGCTGCGCTCTCAAGCGCTGACCCGTCCAATCCCGAATCCGCCATCCGGGCGCTCGTGCGCGCCGGTGTCGATTCCCACCGCATCGCGCCTGCGCTGCACAAGGTCCTGCTCGAGCAGGTGCCGCGCATCGGTCGGCTGGCGAAGGTGATGGAGGCCAGCCACGCGATTATCACGAAGCTCGAACACTTCCTCGGCCCCTACCAGGACCAGCTCGTCGTTCCCGACCTGAAGGTCGCGGCCTTCATTGTCGAGACCATCATCGAGTCCCTCACGCACCGTCTGGTCATCGAGCAGCCGGACTTCATCGACACCACGCGGCTGGAGGAGGAGGCCACGGAGGTGGTGCTCGGCTACCTCTTCGGCCCACGCGGCAGGCGCGGGGGCCGATTGTCACCGCCCGTGCTTTAGGGCGAGGCCTCCGTGACATGCCCTTCCGCGTCCACGTCGAAGTGGAGCGTGCCCCGGTTCTTGCCCACCACGAACAGGGCATAGCGGCCCCCGGGCTGAAGCGCCCGGGGCCCGTCCAGGACGGCGAAGCCAGGGGGCGCCTCGCCGTAGGTGAGCGAGGCCACGCTGGCAAGGTCGCCGAAGGGCTCGGCCCGCAGCTGCCAATAGACTTCCCCCGCTCGGTTCAGCACCTGGACCGTGTTGTAGCGGGGGCGGTCTTCGTGTTCCGGATCCTCCACGGCGAAGCGGGGGGCGGGGAGCTGCCGCGCGCCCTCCACCAGGGATACCTGGAGGCCCGGACGGCACGCGGTGAGCAGCAGGAGCAGGACCCATGCTCCCCCCAGGCTGGCGAAGCGCAGTGACCGCATGGCCTACGGGGCCCCCTTGCCGGCGCGCACCTGGGCGATGGCTGCGTTGATTTGCGCCGTGTAGTCCTTGCCGTTGTAGTGGAAGCCAGCAACGGGGTTGGAGAAGTAGCCGGCGAGGTACGCCTGCTGGAGAAACTCCGCCTGCTGCTCAGGGTTGAGTTCGCTCCAGGGCTTGCCCGCGTCCAGGCCTTTCTCGAAGTCGTAGCCGTCTCCGAGATGCTGCGCCACGAGTGCCTCGCTCATGTAGTCCGTGCCGCCGTTCTGGTGCTGCCAGACATGGGCCGATTCGTGCACAAGCAGGTCTGGCGTCAAGGGGAGGTTGTTTGGAGGGATGTAGATGGTGTTGCCGTGGGTGAACGCACGCTGGGTGGTGCTGAAGAGGCCTGAGTTGCCCTCCTTGATGCGAATCTGCGAGTAGTCGATGGAGTCCCCGTAGACGCTCCGCAGCGTGGCAATTTCACTGTCTGTCAGCTTGCGCGCGGGCGGCTCCACGCCAATCAGCGTCTGGATGGCGCTCAGGGCTCGGCCGCCCATCATCAAAATGCTATCGACAGGCGTCTGAACGACGGTCTTCAGCAGGCCGAGCCCCATCTGCTTGAGTCCTTCGCCGAACTTGCCCTGGAACAGCTTGCCGATGCCGCCGAAGAAGGTGCCAAGCCCTTCTCCTATGTTGCGGACCACGCCCACGAGGGTGCTGAGGGCCCCGGTGAACAGGCTCCGCACGCCGTCGCCCACGCGGGTGGCCATCGTCTTCACGCCATTCCAAACGCTCTTCGCCGCGTTACCGACCCAGCTCGCGGCCGAGGTGACGGCTCCGCCCACGGCCTTGACCGTGTTTCGAAGGGCCTTCAAGGGGTTCCAGAACTCGACCTCCTTCTCCTGGCCATCCACGCGGATGATGCCCTTGTCGTTCTCCGCGCGGATCTCCGCCACTTGCTTCGGGGACAGCTTCTCCCCGGACAAGATGCGGCGGAACAGCTCACCCTCATCACCCTGGGTGTCCTCGGTGTTGAGCTGGGTGTCCAGGTGGTGGCCGGCCTCCTCCACGTAGGTGGACGCAGCCAGCGAGGGATCCAGCGACGCGTTGATGAGCACCGTGCCGGATTCCGCGTCATAGGCGCCATTGGCGCCGTTCAGCGTCTCCGCGGAGACCGTGCGAACCGGAGGCAGCCAGCCGAAGTCGCCCTTCAGGGCTTGCTGCCGGAACTGTTCGGCCTTGGCGGCGTCGTGGCCCTCGCCGTAGACCATCCGCATCGTCTCATGGAACTTCTGCTTGTCCGACGCCAGCGCGCCGAACTCGCGTTTGAACGTGGATGTCACGTCCGGCTGCCGGGAGACGAATGCGCTCTGCTCGAAGAAGCCCGCACGGCGAGCCGCCACCTCTGGCGCACGGTGTGGCGTTCCCAGCGTCGTGTTGCCTTGAGCCGGTCTCGCCGGTTGCTCACCCGCCGCGAGCCCTTTTCGAGTCACCTGTGGCGGTATCTTGGATTGAAGCCGCATCGTCATGACAGTCCCCCCGCAGTGAAGCCTGAACGTCTGGGGTAGAGCGTAGGTAATGGATGACGCGGGGTAAAGTACGAGCGCTGGGCGACAGCTGGAGCCGTCTATTCCTGCGGCATCTGCTGAATGAGATTGCCGCAAGTGCCCTCGAAGACGGCGCTGGTGAAGGCGGCCTCGACAGTAAGTTTGCTCCTGAACACTACACCGAGCTCCAGCAGGCGCTCAGATTCCGCTTCGTCTGACTCGCACATCGCTGCGGAAGCCTTCGTCGAGCGCGCGGAGCTGGCCCGAGCGCGTGGTGCGAGTTCGTGCATCACCACCGTCGGCGCACGGTCGCTTTGGGGCCGGTCACCAAGCTCGCCGCGGGAACGTCGTCGACGACGACCGCCCCTGCCGCGACCACGGCGTCTCGCCCAATCCTGACCCCGGGCATGATCGTCGCGCCCGCGCCGATCCACACGTTCTCCGCAATGTCGATGGGGGCGCCCGTGAGGTACTGCCGCCGCTCGCCCGGGTCGACCGGATGGCTGACGGTGATGAACGTGGCCTTCGGGCCGACCATCACACCTGCGCCCAGCCGGATGCCGGCGTAGTCGAGGAACGTGCAGCCTTGATTGATGAACACGCGCTCGGAAAGGTCCAGATGAAGGCCGTGGTCCGTGTAGAAGGGGGGATAGATCGTGACCCTCTTCGGGAGCGGTCGGCCCAGGATTTGCTCGAACAGCTTTGCCTTGCCCAGCTCGTCCTCGAAAGGCAGGACGTTGAGGCGCGACGTAAGCTCGGTGACCCGCAGCACCCTCTCGCTCATCGCCATGAACTCGGGGCTGAAAACCCTCTCCCCGCTCGCGAGGGACTCGGGGCTGTGGATGCGCATGAGACGGTCAATCGGCATTCCGCGATCTTGGTTCTCGCCCCACGCTCACGTCCAGCGCTGGATGCATTCCTTACCCCATCGGTAATTACAGGTGCGTGCTCCGTACGCATGGAGGAGGTACCGAGAGAGCAGGGGCGGGCGCAGTTCCACTCCCTTCATGAACGAGAGAAGGCCCGACGGTCCGTTGGGCCTATTGCCCCCGTCATGATGCGCGTTCGGGCGCACCCGTGACGCAGCAGCTGACTTCCGGGTAGGAGGAGCCCTGTGGGTTCTCCTACGGATGCTGTCGTTCAGATGCTTTGTTTGCTGCTATTCGGGCGTTCTGCTTCCTGGTGGACCAGGGCGTCGAACGCATCGGCGGCGCGCTGAACGTCTTCCAGCCTCTTCGACGACCAGCTGAAGTCGTCGATGCCACCCGAGTGGCGCAAGATGACGCGGTACCACTCCTTGAATTGCTCGATCTGGATGGACTCGACCTGATCAAGCCGCGCCATGAAATGTCCGATGCCATTCGAGCAGACGAACTTCACGTCCAGGACCCGGTCCTCGAACTGCGGCTCAGCGAGGCAGTGAGGGGTCGTGTTCAGCATGATGAAGCGGGCAATCTCCGCCTGGGGATCGCTGATGCGGTCCGGTTGGGGCGTGTACGCCACAGACTGGATGGAGGCACAGCCGATCAGCACAAACAGAGGGGAGACGAGCAGCGGAATGACGGCGCGCGGACGTGTGAAGTTCATGAAACGTGGTTTTACATGATCTGAACGAGTCCTGTCCCAAGCTCTGGCCGTATCGCGCTTCGATGCCCTGGACACCGGAACCAACATGGTGCTGGCGCACGGTCGCGGGCCGGTGCGAGAACGGACGCAGGTCCCCGGTCGCCCCGCCCCTGGAGGCGGTCGCTTCAACCCGGCCCCTCCGCGTTTCAGGAGCCTCTCCCTGGTCAGGCCCTGCCATGACTCGCAACGCGAGCAGGTCCCCTTGACACAACATGGGACGGAATCTGTCGACCTGAGGGGCAGGCGCTCAGGTCGACCTGGCGCTTACCTCCGCCACTTGCCTGCGTCCCGAGGAACTCGCGAGGGTGGAGCATGGGGCGGTGTCCGAGCAACTCCCTCCGAGTCGCGAGGGGAGTCGAAAACCTCGCGCGCCTCGCTCACTCTTATTGACGCGCTGTCCAGCGTGGCATTGACGCGCCCATGACGCAGCGACCGGGTTCGGGGTAGGCACAGCAGCGAAAGTTCAATGCATTTCTTGTCACAAGGACATCTATGCGAAAACGAGGCAGAAAGGCCAATCGCTGACTGCATAAGTGATGAGGCTCTGGGTGGTTTGACCGCCCCGGATGGCGGCAGCGCGGGCTGAAGGAAGGCGAGGCCGTGACGGCACCAATCGGTGAGCGGAGTCACCGCCCCGTCCGGACAAGTTCGTCAACGGCGCGAGGAACAAGCCTTCGTGACGGACACTTCAGGACAGCTCCACCTCAGTGAACGCCGACACGATGACCCGCTGCAGCTTCTCTGGGGGATTCCCTTCGCTCATCCCCGATAAGGCTCGAACCTCCGTGGGTGAGCCAAGCGAGCCTTGGGTTGGCTTGGCAATGGTTGCTGTCACGCTCTCTCATAGGTTTTCGGCTATGGGCTTCTGTGGGTGTAGGACGGCCGGAAGGCGACGCGCCTGAATCACTTTCATAGCTACGCTTCAATGCGTGGGAGAGGCTTTCGAGCCGCGCAGAGAACCTGCTCCTCGAGGAGATGACTGAGCTTCAGGACTCGTTCGGTTCGGGGCACACCTGCTACTGTGCGCGATTCCAGGCAGTGCTCAAGCTTCTCGGCGCTCTCTGGTGCCCGACCACGTCAACCGAGGCGTGAAAAGGGGAGGTACTGGCGCGCGTGTCCGGCGCCCTCGGAGTACAGGAGCGCATTATGGGTCATTCAGACTATGGCGAAGAGCGAAGCACCGAGGCGCTCATCCAGGTTTCACTTGAGGGTGGCGAGGAGGATGAGCGCGCCTGGGATGCTATCCAAGCACTGCAGCGTCGGGGGACGCGCGACGTGCTGGATGCCTCCTTACAACTTCTTGGCTCCCCCTCTGCGAAGACGCGGGGGCGAGGCGCAGATATTCTTGGCCAGCTTGGAGCAGGGGACCCCGTTTTCTTAGCGGAGCGTGGCGAAGCGCTGTTGGGCCTGCTTCGGCGGGAAACGGAGCCAGTTGTCCTCCGCTCAGTAGGTGTTGCACTGGGGCACATGGTGGAGCCCCGTGCTCTTGCCGATCTCATCGGTCTGGCGAATCATCCCGCTGCCGAGGCGCGGTATGGCGCGGTGCACGGACTGGCAGTCTTGGATGGGCCGGAAGCTGTTGATGCGCTTATCCAGCTTTCGGCCGACGAGGACCGCGATGTCCGGGACTGGGCAACCTTTGGCCTGGGGACGCTCATGGAGGAGGTCGACACACCGAGGCTGCGTGATGCGCTCGCAGCGCGCCTCGACGATGAGGACCAGGAGATTTTCGGGGAGGCACTGGTGGGGCTCGCGGCACGCAAGGCCCCTCGCGCTGTCGAGCCCGTGCGCGCTGCGCTTTGTGGTAATCCGGTGACGGTGTACGCGCTTGAAGCCGCTGCGTCTCTGGGCGACCCGAGCTTCTATCCGCTTCTCCGTGCCATTCGCGACGCCAAGGGCCCAGCGGATAGCTACTTCCTGAGCGTCCTTGATGACGTCATCTCCCAATTCGAGCAAGAATTGGCCTGAGACCATTCTGTCTCTTTTGGGGGCGATTTCTGGCATGCAGCACGTTTGTGAACTGCACGGCCGGGATTGGCGTCCTCTCCTCGGCAATCGCTCGCGCGCGCCGCCTGAACCGACGAACGGTTGCCCTGGAACGTCTCCGTGGGCGGCTGCTCCTCGCGCTCGGGCGTCGCCGTGAAGGCCGAGGAGCCGAAGCCGTCGCTTGGCTTCCGCCGCGCCCGGAAGCCCTCTTTCTCCCTTCGCGGAGGAAGGAGGCTTTCGTGTTTCAGAGACCCCACGTGCGTGAAGTGCTACACCCAGTGTTATGGCCCGGCCCGCTCCCAGAGCTTCTCGCTGTCCCCACTGCAACGCGCCCTTCTCTCCCCAGGCATCGAGGACGCACTACGTCTGTGGCTACTGCGGCCACGCGTTCGACCTGGAGGGCCCGTCCCCGGTGGCTCCCGTCCGGCGCGCGCCCATGCCGGCCCCGCGGAACCAGACGGTCCTCATGGTGGTTGGGGGCACGGCAGCCATGCTCATGCTGGGCGTCATGGGCGCGGTGTTCGCGCTGGCCGCCGGCCCCGCGGATGCGCCCGCTCCCAGCCCCGCGCCGCCACCCATCGCCGTCGTCCCTCCTGCTCCGCCCCCGGCCATCCCCGAACCCGAGCCTGAGCCCAAGCCCGTCCCCGAGCGCATCTATTGGACGGAGCGGGACGTGCCCGTGTTCGTGGACGTCAATGGGGACGGGACGGAGGACATCGTCGGCCATGTGCGCCGCTACGAAGGCTCCGATGCCAGGGAGTACGTCGCCGCGTTTGATGGGCGAACGTTCCAGAAGCTGTGGGAGTCGTTGCCTTCGGAAGGCCCGGACGCATCCAGCCACACGAAGGTCATCGCCCAGAACGGCCGGCTGGTGATGAGCGAGCAACGTACGGTGAACCTGCTGGAGCTGGAGACCGGCAAGCGGCTGGGGCGCGTGCCGCTGTCAGACTCGCCGCGCCGGCTCTGCATCCCTCCCGGGGACACGACCTCCGTCTGGGTGGAGGTGGTGGACCACCAGCACCTGCTCTTCGACACGCGCACGGCTACCGCGAAGCCTGCGTCCCGGGCACCGAAGGGCTGCGCTACGCCGCCCCTGAGCCCCCAGACGTGCAACATGTTCCGGCCGCCGGAGCACCCCACCTCCTGCGAGCGCTCCAGCTACCCGCCCTCCGACATCCGCGGCTTCTCCACGAAGTACCTCTTCCGCTCGGGCGGCTACACGCTGTCGCTGGGCACGCGGTGGCCGGGGACGCAGGTGCCGCTGGTGGGGCTGTACGCGCCCGGAAACCGGAAGCCGCTGTGGCACGATACCGTGTCGGACAAGGATCCGCTCCTCTTGCGGGACACGGCTCCGGAGGTAGGGGAAATCACGAAGGACGCCGTGTATGTCGTCTACGCGCTGGAGAAGGGGGGCCTGCAACTCATCCGGCGCGACCTGCGAACGGGCGCCATTGCGTGGGACGTGGCCGTACCCCACTCCCAATCCTTTTCCTCGCTGACCGCCCTCTGGGTCCGGGACGGCCGGGTATACGTGCCACAGCGGGGTCGACTGCACATCTTGGACGCCGCCACGGGCGACCGCCTTGGCGTCATTGGCGAGGAATGAGCCGGTCGATGGAGAAGAGGTAGACCGGCACGCAGGGGGTGCTGACGTACTCCTCCAACCGCCAGAGGGTCTGCCTCCCGGCCTGGTGAGCTGCCCAAGCCGTCCGCCTTGGGCGCGGCTCAGGTGGGCGAGGTCACCGCCGCCACGGTCGGGCAGCTCGAGCGGCTCCATCAGGGCGCCACGTTGCCCATGGCGCGAGCGTTGAGCGCCTCTGTACTGCGCGTCGCCCATCTCCGCACCGGTGACGCCGCGCGGGCCGAGGCGATGCGTCAGTTGCTGGAATGGGAGAGGCGCCGAACTGCGCGCGGCTGCGCCGGTTGCCAGGCTGAGCCCTTTGTCCAGGACTGCCCGGCGGGCGGTGTCATGCCTAGCGGACGGGGGGAAGAAGGAGCGCTGGGGCCCTCGCCCTCCAGGCGACGCGGACCTCGTGGAGGCCGAGGGCCAGCAGTCCGAGAGCCAAGGGGAGCAAGAGGCTTGCACCCCCGAAGGCAACGGACCCGTTGGCGACCGCACTTCGGATGGACGAGATGACGAAGACGAGCAGAAACCCGCCTCCGACGCACGCCTGTGTCAGTCCTGCGAGGATACCCAGGGCGATGGAGATGTGACGCTGAGCCCTGATGAGGTTGAGGCTGAGCGTCACTATCCCCAAGATGACCACTACGAACAGGACCCCGAGTGCGATGACGCCGGTGAACAACGCTCCAAGGGCATTCTCGGCGCCTTGAGCCCAGGCGGGTGACGCAATGAGGGTAGTGGCCGCGCCGAGCAGCCAGTGGGGGCGTGCCTTCCATGTGGCGAGAGCAGGCTGGTGCGGGTCGAACGGGCCCATGGGCCAAATCATAGCCCACGCCGGGAGCGGGGGGCCGGGCTTGTCGAGGGTGGGGATACGCCGCACCATGTTTTTACTCGCCAAGGTTTCAAATCATGGCGCGGGAGCAGCTCGCGCACCGTCTCCCGCCTCACCTTCGCAACCAATCCCCTGCGCACCGACTCCTGGGCAATGAGGCGCACCGTCCAGCGGGCGCGGCCCTCCGGCGGTGGCGCACACCATGGCCATTACCTCGCTGGCCTGCCTCTCCGTCAGAAGTCGTGCCGCATCGGGGCGCGGTCTCTCACGAAGTGCCGCATTCAATCCTTCGTCTCGATAGCGGCGACACACCGTGCTCACCGTGGTCTGCGTGACGCTCACGGCCTCGGCCGCTCCCACCACCGTCCAACCTCAGGAAAGGCGTTGAAGCACCGGTGCGCGTTTCAACACCCGCACGGATTCGCGCCCGCGGCATGTCAGCGTCTCCAGCGCTGCGTTGTTCCAATCAGAGGACTACCAGGTGCATCGCGCGGATGGGCAGGCGGACGTCGTCGCAGGTGTATCCGAGGAGTTCCGTACCGCGAAGCGATGCAGCGGGTGCAGAGAGTACGGTGTGGCTGGTTTGTCCCATGGCGGACTCGCCCTGTCCGGACTACAGCGGCCGGTGCGCCGGCTCAAGGGACTCCTCCCGCGGCCGGGTGTCAGCCTCGGGAATGGGCAGGCCCGGGCGGGCCGAGGACGGAGCCAGGCCGGCCCACTGGAAGAGGCGTTCCATGGCGACGGTGCGCTCGGGCTCGGGGAGCTGCGCGAGGCGCGCGCCGTGGTTGCCGCGGGGCACGACGAAGCACAGCGCGTCATTCGACTCACGCACCTCGAAGGGGGCGGAGGACCACGGGTCGTCCTCGCCGTAGAGGAACAGCATCCGCTGGCCCGCGTTGCGCACCCAGTGCCCTACGCGCAGCATGGCGGTGACGTCGAACCGTTTCTGCACGCCGAGCGGCGGAAGGTGAGCGGGGAGGTCCTGCCGTGGGTAGCGCAGCAGCCCGTGCAGGTGGTGCTCCGCGTAGCGCAGCGCGCCGAGCTGCGTGGCCGCCTGGTAGAAGTAGGGCGCCAGGAACTGGAGCCCGGCGTCCCCGAAGCTGTCGGTGAAGAACGTGTGGTGCTGGATGAAATCGAAGAGCGCTGAGGCAGGCGCGTCCGGGGCCGGAATCGTTGGACAAAGGCTCTGGCTCCCGAGCTGCCAGAAGTAATAGGGCAGCTCCAGGACGGAGAACTCCAGGGCCCGGTCCAGGCCGAGCACGTCGAAGGTGGCGCCGGTGCTCGCCGCCACCCCGGCCGCGAAGGGCAGCAGCTCCTCGCGTCGGGTGAGCGCGGCCCGTTGGATGGCCTGGAGCCGCTCGCGGCAGTCCGCGTCGGTGCCCACCGTCTTGAGGAAGCGCACGGCCCGCACGTCCGTCTCCCCGCGCACGTTGGGCGTCACATAGGCGATGGTGGCCTCCACGTCGTCCGGATAGAAGTAGCGGTGGTAGGTGGCTGCCTGGCCGCCCTTGCTGATGCCGGTGCTCAGCCATCGGCCGTCCCCCAGCAGCGGTCGCAGCGCCTGGACGATGCGGTGGTGGTCGGCCGCGGCCTGCTCGATGGTGAGCCGCTTCCAGTCGTGGGAGGCCGGGCGCGAGGTGCCGAAGAAGCGGTGCTCGACGCGCAGCTCGTGGGCCGCCAGCAGCCGCGTGGGCTCGCTCTGGGCGGTGGTGGGCGTGAGCTCGTACCCGAGCGTGTGCAGCACCACCGGCGTTGGTCCCGGCCTGTAGCGGTAGAGGAGCGTCATGCGCTGGCGAAAGCGCTCGCCCTCGGGGTGCTGGTGGTCTGTCGGTTGCTCGTAGTCGAGGATGAAGAAGCGGGTGTCCTTCGTCGTGTTCGACAGCCACACGTCCAGCAGCACGGTGAGCCCCGAGACGGAGCGCAACTGCTCCCCGAGGTCCTCCGACTCAAGGGCGGAGTCCCGGGGCGCTCCCAGTTCTTCGGCGCGGCTGGGCTCCGAGGGAACGCTCTCTCCACAGGCATGCAATAGCATCGCGACCGCCAGGGCCGAGGCCCCGCGGGCGAGGAATCCTGTCCAACGCATGGCGACGTCTCCGGGGGCGCCGGCCGGGCCGAGACGGATGAACCGCCTCGACGCGCCCCGCCCTCAGAACGTCAGCGGCCTCGCCGGCATATCGCCCGGGCAAGGCAAGCAATCCCACCGCAGCGGTGCTGCTGAGCCGCGCGGGTCCGAGGCATGGCGGTGGATGAGGGACAACAGAAAGGAGGGGTCAGGGCAGCACCGGCCCTGACGTGGTGCTGCGGTCCCCGCGGGCCAGGCAGCATGGGGGCGCGCGGTTCAACGCGAGGAAGCGCCACGCAGGGGAGGGGCCACGGGCGCCAATCCACCCGCGTCGGCTGAGCTGTGTCCACTCATCCCTGAAGGAGCTGCTCAACCGGCCTCGCTGACAGTGCGTGCGGTAGAGCTTGGCCAGCGCGGAGAACGCGGCCTTGGGTTCCCAGGGCAGGACGGGATAGGTGTCTCCGTGGCGGTTCTCGAAGACTTTGACAATGCCGTAGCTGGTCTGGTCCAGAGTGAAGGTTGTCACAAATGATGCGCAGCTCGTGCTTGACGACCTCCAAGTCGAAGACCTCGCGGGAGAACGCTTCTTACGTTGTTGACCGGACGGCTATGTCTTCTCCGCGTGCTTGGCCGCGGCTGACTCAATGGCTGTTCCTGAAGGTAGCGCCATCGTCACGATGTGAGTGGCTCACCAATCTCCAGTGGGAGACTTCAGGCACAGGTCCTCCGCCCCAGGATTTCTTGAGGCATCTCTCTGGGGGATAACCTCCCCCTCGTGAGGTGGATGTGAAGAGGCAGCAGAAGCAGGACAGGACGGCGGAGCGCGGTCGGTTTTCGGCGAAGCGGA
>JAFAAN010000132.1 GCA_023426545.1 Pseudomonadota bacterium | reverse complement strand
GCTGTACGACGCCATGCCGGAGCTGTCCGCCGCTCTTCATCGTCGGCTTCGCGAGTTCCAGCGAAATCCACGCTCCGTCCTGCGAGCACTCGGACTACTGCAGGAACTTCACGTGTCCTGAATCAGGGGCGTAGGCGCCAGGCCCCGGCCAGGCCGGGGCAGGTTCCCAGCGCGAACCCGATTATGCCGGTTGTCACACCAGACACCATCAACTCCCGGTTGCGCAATGCGGGCCCCTGGAGCGGCGAAGCCGGGCCCGAAGAGGCCCAGATACGCATCCCATGGACGTGCCGTTCCTGAAGACGGAACTCGCGATGTCGGTGAGGTCGTCGATGGCGTCGCCCACACCCAACGCGGGCTCCCCCACCTTGTCCGCGATATTCAATGCCTCGTTGTAGAGGCCAAGCTCGGGAAAGAGTGGTGCGATGCACTCTCTCAGGGCCATGTCATCGACGGTGGGCGCATCCGGATGCTTCGTGTCATCGAACGGAGCGTCGGAATAATGGTAGGCCAGCGCCAGCCGATCCAGGGCCGCACGCAGTGCTCTCTCGCGATCCTCGAAGTGTTCCCGCTCATCCAGCACTCCGAGAAAGCACTTCACGGCTTCGAGGATGTCGTTTCTGGTCATGGCGTCGCGCCTCCCGTACCGCGGGCCTTCAGGCGCTGCGGTCACTGCGCAATTCACGTCGCTTCTGGGTGTCGCCTGCCGGCTGCCGCGCGACGATCCACGCGAACGCCACAATCCCGAGCATCACCAGTCCCGCCCCCACAAGCGCCATCCCTCGCGGCCAAGCCTCCTTCAACCACCACACGCCGATCAGCGTCGCGAACAGCAGCTCCGCCGCCTGCATCGCCTCTGTCGCGCCTAGCGCGGTCGGATTATCCCGGACCATGCCGGTGGCCTGAAAAAACAGGATTGTTGCCACCACCCCAGCCAGCAGCGCCACACCCGCCGCCAGTCCTACTTGTGACCACGGCGGCGAGCCCGCGACGTTCCACGCGAACGCCGCAACCAGCCACCAGACCGGCTGGCTGCTCAACGTCAGGCCGAAGACGCGCTGGGAAGCGTTGAGTGACTCGCCGGTCTTCTCCAGATGCAGGAGCAACAATCGATTTCCCAGCGGATACGCCACCGCCGCAACCAACACGCAGGCGAGTGCGAACCACCCAGCAGCACCAAGGCGTCCGCTGGAATATCCGAGTTGCATCAACATCACGCCGGTGATGATGACAATGGCCACCACCACGCCCGCGAGCGGGAGGCGCTTTCGATCATCGGAATACAGGAACGGCGCGCACAGCATCCCTGCGATCACCGTAAACTGAAAGCTGCCGGCAATCAGCCACGATGGCCCACTGGCCGCCGCATACGTCAGCGGCAGGTAGAACAACACGAAGCTGATAACGGAGTACCGAAACCACGCCCACGGATGCGTGCGGATGGCCCGCAGGACCGGCGCGATGCCGCCCTGCCAGGGCATCAGCGGCAATAGCAGGGGCAGCGTCAGGAGGTAGCGAAGCGTGGCAGTCCAGGCCCAATATCCACCATCGGTGGCGGCGATTCGGTTCAACACGTAGGTCATCGTGAAGAACAGAGCCGCCAACAACGCGATGGCCATTGCCAGCAGCCCCCGCTGGGACGGGCGCACGTGAACGCTCATCACGGCTGGCTCTTGTCGCGCCCGCCGTCGTGCCTCTCGACCGGCTCGGCAGCAGGTGCGCTGGCGTCGACCCGCACCGCGCCAGGGCCTTCGGCGTGCACGACCGTGAACATGACGCACAGTTGAACGGGGGCACCAGGCATCGTCAGGCGTTCGCTCAGCGTGGCGAGCGGCACATGCCGCCAGTCCTGGTGGGGCATGGGGGGCTCCGGCTGGCTGGCAACGGACTGAACTCGGCTGGCAGTTGGCATGGGACCTTGCCGGCACAGACGGCGGCAGGAGGCGCAGTGTGGGAAGCACCTCCGCGGCTGTCAACCCGAGCTGTCAGCGCCTGTGCCGGCTCCTCGCTGCACGTACCGCCAGGTGCTCTCGCAGCGCGGTGACCTTGCACCATCTCCCGACGCACGCCGCCACAGGATTACGAGGGCAGTGAAGCGTTCCGCCAGCACGTCATGCCGCAGCTGGAGTCGATGAACGCCGGGCTCGCGCTGCACGCACACGAGAATCCCCCTCCTAACAAGCGCAATGACGTGGGCAGCATCGGTCCGCCAGCAGCAGGCCCAGCAGGCGTTGAGCGAAGCAGATTTCAGGCTCGTTGCCGCCACAACAAGGCGGTGGCGGCAACGAGCGAGGGACGGAGACCGTCATCCGGTCCCACGCCCCACCTCACGCATCAGGGCTCAAGGACCGCACTGCGCGGGGCCTGAGTTATCAGTGAACACGTTCCCCAGGCTCGGCGCGGTGAAATCCGTGGTGAAGGTGTCATAGTTGGGAGTCTTCGCGCGAGTGATTCCACACCCCATGGAGTGACGAAGCGTGGTCTGGGTAATGATGGGCCCCTTGTCAACGATGACCCTGACGTTCGCGCTTGGGTTCCCATCGCTCGCGGGCGCGCCACCGTACTCGACCACGGCCTGCGCCAGCTTGCTAGCGGCCGTCGCCATCTCGCCAAATGCAAGGCCCTGCCAATGGCCGGACGTGGGGAACTCCGCGTCGGCCGTCAGCGTGATGGGGGCCTCGGCCGTTCCCTCGGCGCGCAGATTTCCGCCCTCCCCCGTGCCGATCTCGAAGTAGCTCAGGCGACCGAAGCGCAGCGTGACTCCCGGGCTCAACGTCAGCGTCGGAGTGGTTGCGCCATCGACATAGACGGAGTCCTCCATGGCGTAGGGGACGCCCACGTTGACCCAGGTCTGCGAGCGGTCCACCTGCCCGCCCGGCGATCGGATGACGTTGCGCCCGTTGGACATGAAAGCACTGTCACCCGGGAGGCTCCCGAGCTCGTTGACGCCCATGTAGATGGGGGCAGTCGCCACGTCCGTCACCGTCAGCCCCCTCGAGTTCGAGCCGAAGGCACCTTGGTGCATGAACGTGATGCCCTGGGACGCGCTGTGCTGAATCGTCACGTCCTGGATGTTGGGACGCACGGTGCTTCCACTCACGATGATGCAGGCATCGTTCTCGGCGCCGTAGCCCGAATTCGAACCACAGTACTCAAGGACGGCGTGGGAGATGCTGCTGGAGGTGGCCCCTTCCAAGAAGTACACGCCCTGCCACTGGCCCGGGGCCGGCGAGTCGGCATTCGTGGTGAAAGTCACCGGCTTCTCCGCTGTCCCCTGGACCCGGAGCGTCCCGCCCTCGCTGCCGTAGCCGATATCGATGGATGCGCCATGCTCGAAGCGGACGATGCACCCCGCCTCGATGGTGAGCACCGGGGTGCCGGGACCCGCAACGACAATGTCATCAAGGACGATATGCGGGTTGTCCACCTCGCGCCACGTCTCGTTGGTCAAGATGCTTCCGTGTGAGTGAATGGCCCCCCGAACCGTTAGCGTCAGGTTCCCGCTCTTGTTCCCCGACGCGGCGGTGACCGTTGCAGTCCCAGCCCCCATTCCCGTCACCGTCCCGTCCCGCTCCACACGCACGACGGAGGGTTCGCTCGAACTCCAGGTAACGTCGTCGAGCGCCACTGGCTGGCCGCGGCTGTCCCGCCCCGAGGCGGTCAACGCGAGCACTTCATTGACAGCGAGAGTGTTCTTGCTCCCCGCGACGGTGATGGAGGAGTCCGTAGGCGTGGGCCTGGGATTGGGATTGGGATTGGACGGATCATCCTCCTTGCCAGAGTCGGCGCCACAGCCAGCAATGAAGAGGGACAAGAGCAAACAGCGCATACGAGAAGCGCGCATGGCACTTCCTCCAAAGTGTGAGTATTGCGCGCATCTGTATCGGTGCGGGCTACATGGAGACTCAAGCCCTATCTGGCCTTCCAGGCGCAGCGCAGAAAGGCGGCTAGTGGTTTTCCACGAGGCACAAGTCTCTCAGCCCTGCGCCCCCCAGAACGCGGCGATCAACTGGGCTCGGCTTTGATTGCCAGACTTCTTGAGGATGTCCGTGATGTGTACCTCCACCGTGCGCTCGGCGCACCGCAGGCGGTTCGCGATGTCCCGGTTCGAGATTCCCTGAGCGACAAGCTCCAGGACCTCGACCTGGCGGGCCGTGAGCGCCCCGTGCCAGGAAAGGAACCGCCCGCGAGCCCCCGTGGAGTTCCCGCCTCGTGGCATTCTCAGGAGTGCGATGACCTCCGCTTGGAGATGGGAGATTCGCTCCAGCATCAGCAGGTGGGCCTGGCTGGCCACCTCACTCCCCAGAGAGAAAGCCGTTCGAGAGGGCGGGAGCAGGAACCGATACATGGCTCGACGCGGCACGAGCTCCATCTCCACCTGAGCCCGGGGCAGGCCAATGAGCCGTGGCGAGTTCGCGAGCGAGGCCCCACTGATGCGGAAGAATGCCGGCGAATCCCGCATATCGTCCGGCAGCGAAAGTTCGAGTTGGAGCCGGTCCGGCCCGAGCAGCTTGCTCCGGACCACTATCCGGGGATGCGCCCAGCTCCCGACGGAGATCACCAACCGGAGGAGCTGAAGCGGCGAAAGCACCCGTCTGGCCACCGCCAACATCTCGGGGGTTTGCTCGTTCACCGCCAGGGCGAACTGCTCGACGCCCCCCAGCGGACGCCATGCTTGTTCGATCCGGTCGTTGAATTCGCAGAAGGCATCCCAACTGATTCTGCGAAGCGGAGCGGTCAGCTCACGCTCTTCGACGGACGGCCTTCCTAGGAGCGTCGCGCGAGGGATTCCATGGCGTTCGGAGACGTACAGCCCAGCATTGACGATAGAAACAGGAACGTGATTCAAGACAATGAGTTGGGGTTCAGTCTCGGTGCAGAGAAGCGGGGGCACCCTATTACTCCCCAAGAAACTCCACAAATTTGTGTGCCCCACCGCGCCCGAGATACGCCGGGCGGCCGGACTCACAGCGGCGCTCGGAACAGTCAGCATTCCGCTGCGAGCAAGCCAGCTCTCCTCATTTTGTGTGGTGATTGGACACCGCCGCCGCCGGCAACTGGCAGAACAGGCCGCACGGGTCCTCCAGCTTCCGGGCCAGGTGACGGCTCCAGCGGGGCCGATGCGGAGGAGAGGGCTCGCCTGCGCTTGGCCACGGGCACCTGCATGGGATACGTGCCCCGGCTCGTCGCGCTGCCCCGTGTCACAATGTTGCTCGGTCTCCGAGAACCCGAGAACTTCCGAGTCATGTCGCACCACCCTGAGACACCGCTCAGGCGAATGGGCACACCGAAAACCGCCTTCGGAAAAATTCCAGTAGAACCCGACTTGCAAAACCTCCTGGAATTATGCACTCTACTTGGAGGCAAAATTTACTGAGACATTCAGCACGTCGGCACGCATCCAGACGCCCTGGCGCATTCGCGCCAGCCCAGCGCCTCCCGCACCTCGCGACTGACATCTCGCATGTATCAGCCCATCACGCGCTCTGCTCACCTCAGCATCTCGCGGCACACCCGTCCGTGGCACCTCGCGCCGCTCTCGCGCGAGTCCCAGGCCTCCCGCCGGCAGTGTCCTCCCTCCGGAGAATGGACATCCGCCCCGGAGCCCCAACGCTCGATTCCCGTTCATCCACTGCTCGTCCAGCTCGCGCCGCGTCGCCTGACGCGGACGGGAGAGAGTCTGGCCATTCACCAAGGAGGGGACATCGCCGTGCATCGCCCCGTCATGCCCTGGCAACAGGCTCCCATCTCCTCGGTGGGTCGCATGACACAGGCCCTCGTGCGACGCCCCCACTCAATATCGCGACCCGGTTGCTCGACGGCGCCCCGCGCCTGTCGATACCTGTCGAGCAATCCCGGCTGATACAGGCCGCCTCCGAGCGGGCTGTGTCGTGTCGCACGGCACCGACTGCAGTCAGTTTTTCTGCAGGCCGGACACGGGCCACCGCTCCGAATTCCTCGGAGGGTGAGCCCAAATGAGGAGCAACACCATGAAGATGAAGATCGCGGCCGTCGTGACGACCTCCCTGATTGCGGCGTCCAGCTTCGCGCAGACTGGCTCGCTGGCCTCCGCCTCCGCCGCGCGCGTGGACGAGACGGTGACCACGTCCTCGCTGACCTCGGAGAACGAGGTCGCCGCGGTTCCCCTGCTCGCCGCCTTCGCCCTGGGCATGCTGGCCGCCGAGGTCGCCCACCACCACTTCGTCGAGCAGACCCCCGTCTACGGCGTGACTGGCTCCGCCGACGTCCTGTTCGACCGCTGATGTCGCGGTAGCGCCTCAAGGTGGCGCCAGCTCCACCGTGTGCTGACCGCCCCCCCCCGCAACGATGGTGCGCCAGGCGCCTGGCGCACCATCGTCGCACACAAGGAGCTCGCATCGTTCAAACACACGGCATGCCGACCCGCCGTGCCTCCGGCGGACGCGTGTCTTTGCGGAGGCGCGCCGTGCCCGGCGAGAAACGCGTGAGAACAAGAAGACGAGCCAGGCCGACTTGCAAAGAAATGGGGAACACCGCCATGATGAAACAAACCCGCCCCTGGCAGTTGGCGCTCGCCTTTGCCGCGGCCTGTGTCGCGCTGGGTGTGCACTTCGGCTTCACCCTCCTGTACGTGCTGCCGGCCAATCCGCTCAACGTGCGACTGCGTCCCGCCATCGACGCCTACATCCAGCCCTTGTTCGCCCAGAACTGGGGCCTCTTCGCGCCCAACCCGCCCTATGAATCGAAGATGGTGCTGGTGGGCTGCCGGGTGCGGAGCGCGGAGGGAACGATTGAGGAGAAGCCCACGGTGAACGTCAGCCAGCGGCTCCAGGAGATGAACCGCGAGCGCCGGTTGACGCCCGCGACCTACTTGATGCGCACCCAGCTCGGGCCGCTGCCCGTGATGTTCGTCCGCAGGTCGGAGTTGGAGCGGCGGGTCGAAGAGAAGGAGCTTCCCGAGTTGGAGGACATGCGCAAGAACTACCAGGAGTACCGGGACCAGTCGCATGCCAAGGGCCTGGAGTTGATGACGCGCGTGGCCTCCGCGGAGTGCCGCCGCCTCTATCCGGACCAGGAGGTTGTCGAGGTGCGCCCCATGGCGTTGCTGGAGTCGGTGCCCAAGTACTCGCAGCGCTTCATGGACTCGCCCCCCGTCGAGCGCCGCTCCTTCGACATGGGCTGGCAGCCGTACGTGCAGGTCGCGCCCCTCTAACCCCGAGCCCTCGCCATGCCCTTCCGTGCTCGCTTCGAGGCCTTCCTCCAGCAGATCGCCGTCCCGCGAATGCTCGTGGGCGCCTCCGTCTTCCGCGTCATCTCCGGCAGCGCGTCCCTGTACTTCCTGATGACATGCATGCCGTACCGGCACTACTTCTTCGGGCAGGACGCCATCCACCCGCTGAAGTTCGCCACCCCGGCGCCCGCGCTGGTGTCTCTCTTCAGCTACACCACCACGCGGGGCGCCGTCGACGCGCTCTACTTCCTGGCCTGCGCCGTGGCCCTGGCGTGGACGCTGGGCGTGGCGACCCGGTGGTTGACGCCCGTCCACGCCATCCTCATGACATCGCTGTTCAACCGCAATCCCGCCCTGGCGGACGGCGGTGACAACGTCTTCCGGATCGTCATCTGGTTCGCCTGCTTCGCGATGCTCGAGGGCCCGCGCAACAAGGACGGCACGGAGAAGTCCCAGGAGCCATCCGTCGCGGGGCTGCTCCACAACGCCGCCATCCTCGCGATGGCCGCGCAGATTGCCGTCGTCTACATGTCGGCCGGGCTCACCAAGGTGCTTGGCCCGAGCTGGCGTGACGGCACCGCGCTCTACTACTCGCTCACCGCGCACGAATACCGGATGGACGGCATCTCCGGGTTCATCCGCCGCAACACCGCCATCGTGCTGCTCGGCACGTACATGACCGTCTTCTTCCAGGTGCTCTTCCCCGCCCTGGTGTTGGCCAACAAGTGGACGCGCCGCTTCGCGGTCGCCTGCGGCCTGATGTTCCATCTGGCCATCGCAGGGTGCATGAACCTCATCACCTTCGCGGCCCAGATGCTCGCGGTCGACATGTTGCTGCTGAACGACGGCGAATACGCCTGGATGAAGCAGACCGCCCAGCGCTGGCTGGCCCGTCTGCGCCGTCTGGTACCGACCGCGGGGAGCACCAGCGCGGGCCAGCCACAGGCCGCCACTCCGACCTCCTCGGATGGCGAGCCCCGATGATGAGCAACACCCTCGACTCCTCCACGGCTCCCTCCACCCCGCGGACACTCGCCGCCCCGGACGTGTAGCCCCCCGTTGCGAGCTGAGTCCGCGGCATCGTGGCGGCGGCACCCTCGTGTGCTGAGCGCCAATCCCTTGAGGGCGCTCCAGGCGCCTGGAGCCCCACCCCCTTCGTTTCGAGACAGGACCATGAACCTCCCCCCTGGGCGCGTCGCGGTTGTTGGCGTCGCGCTGCTCATCGCCGCGGGGCTCGTCGTCTGGAGCCTCTTCGACGACCCCTCTTTGTCCGAGGCACCGACCGCGACGAGCGCCGAACGGTCCGCGACGCCCGCCGACCCTTCGCCCGTCCGGAGGATGCAGGGCGTCCCCGGCGGCAGAGAGTCCCTCCCCTCGTCGCCGGGCACGTCAGGCGACGAGGCCGCGCCGGAGTTGGAGGACGCATTCCTCGAGGGGACCGTCGTCAGCGCGGAGGGCGCGCACGTGCAGGGGTGCCAGGTTCGCGTGGAGCAGGCGGGCGACTCGATGAGCGAGGTGAGCGATGCGCAGGGCCGCTTCCGCTTCGTCGTCGCCACGCACAAGGACCTGACCCTCTCCTCCGATTGTGAGTCACAGGCCAGCCCGCCGGTGAGCATGCGCCTGGAGGCCGACCGGCAGGTGACGCTGCGGCTGGCGCCCACGCGGGGCCTGCGCGTCTCCGTGTACTCCCAGCGCTCCGGCGCGCCCCTGCCGGGCGCGAGCGTCCAGTTGCTGCGGGCGGGTGCCCCGGTGGGTCAGGCGATCGCGGACGCCAACGGCCTGGCCACGCTGCGCAGCGCGGCCTTCGCCGATAGGCTGCGCATCTCCGCCTCCGGGCACGTCACCCAGGAGGTCCCTCCCCGAGGCTGGGGGGTGGCCCAGGCGGACACGGCGCCGCTCGTCGTGCAGTTGGCGACCTCCGCCGCGCTCACCGTGGAGGTGCTGGACGAGCGCGGCGAACCCGCGCGCGGCGCGACGGTGCGGCTGACACCGATGCTCGGCATCCGCGGCGTGCCGGTCTCAGGTTCGACAGGAGACGACGGGACGGTCGTCTGGGACGACCTGCCCCAGAGCACCTTCGAGGTCGAGGCGAGCCATCCCGAGCTGGGCCTGGGGCGGGCGCCGGTGCTCAGCTGGACCGGCGCCCGGGCCGAGAGGGTTCAGGTGCTGCTGGGCAGGGGCCCCGCCATCGCCGGGCGGGTGCTGGACGTGACGCGGGAGCCCGTGCCAGACGCCACCGTCGTGCTCAAGCGGCGCGTGGAGTTCGGCGTCAGCCCCGAGCTCACGGTGCGGACGGACGGGCACGGCCAGTTCCGCGTGGCGGGCGTGGTCGCCGGCGGCTACCTGGCATACGCGCGCAAGGACGAGCAGGCCTCGGCGCCGCTCGCCATCCAGGGCGGCGACGAGGACATCGAGCTGACGCTCCAGACAGCGGGCCGCATCACGGGCCACGTCGTGACCCGGACCGGCCACGACGTCTCGCGCGCCGTGCTCGCGCTGCGCACGGCCGGGGGCAGCACGGTGATGGAGAAGCAGGCGGATGAGCAGGGACGGTTCCGCCTGGAGGGGCTCGGTGAGGGGCGCTTCGAGCTGTCCGCCGCCCGCGCCCCGGGCGGCGGCCGCGTGACGAAGAGCGTCTCCGCTGGTGACGAGGTCGTCCTGGTCCTCCCCGACGAGGGTTCGCTGCGCGGGCGCGTCAGAACCACCGACAACCGCCCTCTCCCCTCGGTGACGGTGAGCTTCGTGTCCCATGGGGAGCGCATCGCGCAGGTGCGCGAGGGCGGCGAGTTCCACGTGGTGGGCGTGCCCCCGGGCAACGTGGCGCTCGAGGTGCGGGCGCCGGGCTATGCCGCGTCGCCGCTGCGCACCGCCTCGGTGGCGGAGGGCAGCGAATCCGACGCGGGCGAGTTCGTCCTCTCTCCGGGCGGGACGCTGGAGGGCACGGTGGTGGACGCGAACGGCCAGCCGGTCCCCGACGCCACCGTACACGCCGGCAGCCGGCTCATCGGCACCGCATACTCGCTGGTCTCCGAGGACGCAGCCATCCTGGGTCAGACGACCTCGACGCGCACCGGCCCCAATGGCCGCTTCCGGCTGGAGCACCTGCCCGCCGAGGCCCAGGTGCTGGTCGCCGAGCATCCCTCGCTCGGCCGCAGCTCGCCCACGCCGCTCAAGGGCACGGAGCCGGTGCTGACGCTGCTGGCCACCGGCCGCGTGGCGGGGACCATCCAGATGGGAGGGCAGCCCGCGGCGGGTCTGCTCATCGTGGTGCTCCTCAACCACCTGACGACGGTGCAGTTGACGGCCACCACCGACACGAGCGGGGCGTTCCAGGTCGAGGGCCTGCCGGTGGGCGAGCACTCGGTGGGGGTGAGCCTCATCCGCAATGGCACGCCCAGCACGCGCGCCCTCAAGAAGGTTCGAATCGAGGCAGGACAGACGGCCCGGCTGGACCTGTCCATCCCCCAGGGGGAGGGCTCCGTCCGCGTGCTCTATCGCGATGCCCGCCCCGACGAGGCTCGCATGCGCGTCACCCTCAGCGGCCCTATGATGGACTCGCGTCTGCTATCCGCCGATGGAGTGGCGACGTTCTCCAGTCTCTCGCCCGGCGCCTACAACATATGCCTCCTCGTGTCCCCCACCGCGCCGCGGTGCACTCCCGTCACAGTCTCCGAGCGCGCCGAGGAAGTCGTCTTCTGACCTCGCGAGATACGGGCCCGTCGGCGCGCGCCGCGGTGTCGCGCGTGGTGCTGCTGTTGCACCTGGGGCTCGTGGGCCTCGTCGCGCAGCCGGGACGGGCCCTCGCCGCGGACGGCGCGTCCGCGCCCCTCTCCCAGCGGCTCCAGGGCTTCATCGACCAGACGTCCCTGTCCGGGGTCGTCTGCGCCTTCGACGACACGGCCACGCTGGCCGTCGCGAAGCGCGGCGTATCCGACGCGAGGACCCAGGCGCCGCTGAGCGATGACTCCCTCTTCCGCATCGGTTCGCTGTCGAAGACGGTGGTGGCGCTCGCGCTGTTCCGCATGGCGGAGCAGGGAGACTTCGACCTGGGCGCGAGCGCAGCGCCAGCGCTGGCACGGGTGCTGGGCGAAGCGCCCGCGGACACCGAGCGACTGCCCACCCACGACGAGCTCCTCCACCACACCTCCGGACTGAGGGACCCTCCCTTGCCGTGGCTGCCCTACCTGATGGGCGAGGACCGCCGCGTGAGCACGGCGCGAGAGCTGCTGCCCCTGGGGTTGTGGAGGGCCCGTGCCGCGGCTCCGGGCGAGCGCTTCGGATACGCGAACCTCAACTACGCCCTGCTGGGCGAGGCGCTGCGCCTGAGCACGGGAACAACGCTCGAGTCCTCGCTGCGGGAGAAGCTCCTCGCGCCCCTGGGCCTGCGGGACATCGGCGTCGCCCCGCTGGGGGAGCAGCGCGTGAGGCTGAGCCAGGGACACTTCTCCCTGCTGGGGCGCCTCGTCACGCGGGAGGCAGCGCTGGGCGCTGTGCCCGATGCCTTCCGGGACGCCGCGGCCTCCGGGAACCTCTTCGCCTCGTGCGGCGACCTCGCGGCCCTGCTGCGCGCCGCCTTCTGGGGGCCGCTCTTCCAGAAGGAGGAGACGCGGCGCCAGTGGCTGCGGCCCGCCTTGGAACACTACGCGGGGGGCGCCGTCGTGCACGTGGAGGACGGCCGATCGCGCGTGCGGCACGCCGGCGCCGTGCCAGGCTTCACCAGCTTCTTCGAGGTCGCCCCCGAGGCACGCCGGGGCTTCATCGTGCTGAGCAACCTCGACCTGTCCGCCGTGGACGAGGCAGCCCTGGCCGGCGAGCTGCGGAAGCTCGTGCTGGACTCCTCCGAGCCAGCCGCCCCCGAGCGGGCCATGCATCACACCTCCCTGCTGAGCCCCGTGCGCCTCGGGCTCCACGCGGCGCTCGCCCCTACCCCGTTTGGCCGGATGAGCCAGGGACTCATCGCAGTGGGCCTCGCCATCAGCCTGCTCCGCAAGAGGCCACGCTCCCGGCTCGAGGCATTCTCGGAGTCCCTTGGCATGGTCGCGCTCTGGCAGATGGTGGGCACCCTCGCGGAGATGCCCCTCGTGATGTGCGGGGTGTTGCTCGCGCCGCTCGGGCTCGGGGCCGCGGTGGTGTTAAAGCGCGCGACGCCCTCCCCGTGGCTTCCACCGAGCCTCTTCCAGCGGGCATCCGCCGTGGTGGGCCTGGTGCTGGGGATGGCCGTCCTGGCGGTCGGCGTCTACTGGCGCTGGCACCTGCCCGCGTAGGCCGGCACCTGGACGAAGCGCCTACAGGAAACGAGCGCGGAGCTCGGGCGTGGGCATGCGGCAGGACTCGGCCTTGCCGAACATGCGGTAGCGGTTTCGAGCCACGAGTCGATAGACGGCGTCGCGCAGCGGCCGGGGCACCACCATGAAGGCGTAGAGCAGCTTCCAGCCCCCGCGCATCCGCCGTGCGATGCGCAGGGCCGCCGTGGAGCGCTCGTACACCTTGCCGTCCTCCACGAGGATGAAGCTCTGGGGCTCCACCTCCGGGACGCGCCCCAGCGGGGCCAGGAGCGCGGCCGCCTGCTCGGATTGGAGTGCGGCGAAACGGAAGTGGGAGCCGGGGTCCCTGTCGATGATGAAGTTCACCGCGCCATTGCAGAGATTGCAGACGCCATCGAAGAGCACCACCGCGCCCGCCCGCTGCGTGTTCGCCGCATCCATCGGTCGACCTCCTGCCCCTAGAAATAGTGCGGTTGCCCGCTCGGCGCCATGACTGTTGGCCTCGACGCGTGAAGTATGCCTTCTCGCTGCGCCGACCCGGAAGAACCTCCCGGAATCGGCCTTCGCCGCGAGGCTGCGCTTCCTGGAAGCCACGCACGTCATTCCGCGCCGCGACGACCTGCGCCGCAGGCGGTGCTCAGGAACCAGCCATACGAAATATGAATCGAAAGAATGGCAGGCGCCCTGGAACGCGGCGGGCC
>JAFAAN010000035.1 GCA_023426545.1 Pseudomonadota bacterium | reverse complement strand
GGCCCGCTCCCCGGCGCGCAGCCACGCCTCGGCGGCCAGGAGCAGCGCGCCGGCCTGCTCGTAGAGCTGCGCGGCCTCGGTGGCGGCGCCGTCCACCTCCAGCACCCGCGCGGCGCCGGAGAAGTCGCGCGCCCGCCGCAGCACCTCCACCAGCGTGGCGCGAGCGGCCGCGGTCGCCCGGGACGACTCCTCCAGCACCGCGTCACGCTGCGAGGCCGCCAGGACCTCGTAGGCCCGGACGGCGACGTCCACCGTCCCCTGGGCCACCGCCTCCCAGACGGGCCTCGTGCCGGCCCCCGTGGGCAATTCCTCCCGCGCCACGCCCCCCTCCCCCTGCCCGGGCTCCACCGTGGAATCCGACATGCCGTGAACTCCCCAAGCCCCTGGGCTCGCCATGCGCTGGGACCGCGGGGTGCGTAGCAGACCCCACGGAGCGAGGCGAGCCCCCTCGCGAGGCAGGTGCCCTCCTGTCCGAGGGCTCAGTCCACCTTCGTCGGGAACGGGTTGCGCTCGGCGAAGCCGCGCTGATGCCAGTACGGATAGATGGGCGTCACCGCGCTGGCCGCGTCGAGCCTCGCCACCTGCTCGGGCGTGAGGTTCCACCCCACCGCGCCCAGGTTCTGCCGAAGCTGCTCCTCGTTGCGCGCGCCGATGATGATGGTGGACACGGAGGGGCGCTGGAGCAGCCAGTTGATGGCGACCTGGGGCACCGTCTTCCCCGTCTCCCCGGCGACGGCGTCGAGCGCGTCCACGACGCGGAAGAGGTACTCCTCGGGGAGCGGCGGCGCGCCCTCGGCGTTGAGCGCGCCGTGCATGCGGGAGCCCTCGGGCCGCGGCTGTCCACGGCGAATCTTCCCCGTCAGGCGCGCCCAGCCCAGGGGGCTCCACACCACGGTGCCCACCTTCTGGTCCAGGGCCAGCGGCATCAGCTCCCACTCGAACTCGCGGCTCACGAGCGAGTAGTAGGCCTGGTGCGCCACGTGGCGGGCGAGGCCGTACTTCTCCGAGGTGGCCAGCGACTTCATCAGGTGCCAGCCCGAGAAGTTCGACGCGCCGATGTAGCGAATCTTCCCGGCGCGCACGAGGTCGTCCAGCGCCCGCAACGCCTCCTCCACGGGCGTGAGCGCATCGAAGGCGTGGAGCTGGTAGAGGTCGATGTAGTCGGTGCCCAGCCGCTTCAGGCTGGCCTCCACCGCGCGGGTGATGTGGAAGCGCGAGGAGCCCACGTCGTTCGGCCCTTCCCCCGAGCGGAAGGTGCCCTTCGTGGAGATGAGGACCTTGTCACGGCGGCCGGCGATGGCCTTGCCGAGAATCTCCTCCGCCAGGCCTCGCGAATAGCCGTCCGCGCTGTCGAACATGTTCAGCCCGGCCTCCAGGCTGATGTCCACCAGTCGCGTGGCCTCCTCGACCCCGCTGTTGCCCCACACCTTGAAGAAGTCTCCCTGGCCTCCGAACGTCCCCGTCCCGAGCGTCAACACCGGGACCTTGAAGCCAGAACCGCCGAGCTGTCGGTATTCCATGGTCATCGCGGGCATCCAGGTAACGGGGACGGCCGGGGCCCTCAACCCGAATGCGCGCCCGGCGCGCGAATCGCGCAGCGACGCTCGGGCGCCCTGCGAGGGGAGCCGGCGCGTTCCGGTGGAGCCCACGCTCCACTGGACGTATACCTCGCCGCGGACACACACGTGGGAGCACAAATGGGGTTCTGGGGCAGGCTCTTCGGGAGGAAGTCATCAACGGCCGCAGCGGTTCCTCCCGGCCCCTCCACGGCATGGACGGTGGAGCCGCGCGAGGCGCTCATGCGCCAGGTGGAGGCCCTGCTGCGCGCCGACCCCACCGTGGAGAAGGTGGTGCGGCGCACGGAGGACTACGGCCTCGACATCACCCGCGCGGGGAGCAGCTGCACCTTCTTCCTGGACAACCTCTTCGCGGACACCCGCGAGCTGCCCCCCGAGCAGCGCGTGCAGCTCATCCAGCGCTACCTGCGCGCGCTGTGGCAGGAGTCACCGGATTCGCTCCCGTGGGAGCAGGCGCGCGAGCTGCTGCTGCCCGTGCTGCGCGCGTCCACCTTCGGCATGTCGCTGCAACCGCAGCCGGCGCCCGAGCGGGAGCTGGTGGGGCGGCGGACGTTGCCCTTCCTGCGCGAGCTGCTGGTGATGGACCTGTCGGAGTCCGCCATGTTCGTCCAGCGCCGGCACCTGGAGAAATGGGGCGTCGACGAGGCCGAGGCCTTCGCGGCGGCCCACGCGAACCTCTCCCGCCTGCCGGACGACGGCGTGGAGCTCTACGACCAGGAGCACGGGCCGCTGTGGACCGTGGAGACGCGTGACACCTATGAGACGTCCCGGCTGCTCCGGCCGGGGTTCCTCGCCTCCTTCGCGGGGCGCGTGGAGGGCCGTCCCATCGCCATCCTTCCGGAGCGCTCTACGCTGCTCATTGGCGGCGACGCGCGCCCGGAGTTGGTGGCGCGCCTGGCGGAGAGCGCCGAGCGGGAGTACGCGGCCGCGTCCCGGTGCCTGACGCCCGCCATGTACACGGTGGACGACGCGGGGCAGGTGGTGCCGTACAGGCACCCCGGACATGACGCGCTGGCGCATCGCGTGCGGCTGGCCCACGTGCGGCTGGCCCTGGCGGAGTACCACGCCCAGAAAGAGGCGCTCGACGCGCTCCACAAGGAGCAGGACGTGGACGTGTTCGTCGCGAGCTACAGCGCGACGGCGCGCAAGCGGGACGAGCTGCCCATCTCCTGGTGCGTCTGGGCCCGGGACGTGGACGCGCTGCTGCCCGAGACGGACATGGTGGCCGTGAGCCATGCAGCGAACGCGGACGACTTCTTCACCGTGCCCTGGACGGAGGTCCTGCGCATTGCCGGAGGGTGTCTCACGCCCGTGCCGGAGCTGTGGCCGCCGCGCCACCGCACCACGGGGAAGCCCTCGCCGGAGGTGCTGGCGCAGCTGCGCGCCGCGCAGGTCACCTTCGAGGATGTCTCGCTGCCCTGAGGCCCGTGGAGGGGACGATGCTCGCCTGCCTGGATGTGGACTACCGCCCCGACCTCACCGTGGCCGCGTGCGTGCTGTTCCGCGGCTGGGCGGACGCCACCGAGGACTCGCACCTGGTGGAGCATGGGCCCCCGGCCGAGCCCTATGAGCCCGGGCAGTTCTATCGGCGCGAGCTGCCGCACCTGCTCCGGGTGCTGGCCCGAGTGGAGGTGCCGCTGGAGGCCGTCATCGTGGATGGCTACGTGTGGCTCGGCGAGGGCCGGCCGGGCCTGGGTGCCCACCTGTACGAAGCGCTCCACCGGGAGGTGCCCGTCATCGGCGTGGCGAAGACCGCCTATGTCACCACGGGGCCCTCGGTGCCCGTGCTGCGGGGGAAGAGCCTGCGGCCCCTGTTCGTGGGTGGGGCGGGCATCGACGCGGCCACGGCGGCGGAGCGCATCCGGCGGATGCATGGGGGCTCGCGCACGCCGACGATGCTGAGGCGGGTGGACCAGCTCTGCCGCACCTCCTGAGCGCGGGACGGCGCACTTCCGGACAGCCCGTGCCGCCCTTCCGCCTGGGAGGTGCCCATCCTCCTGGAATCCTTCCGCTGGGAGGCTTACCTTTGGCGGTGGATGTCCTCGCACGTGGCCTCACAGCTGGGCTTGTTCGACACGGTCGCGACCGAACGCGCGGACCCGCGCGAGGACTCCACGCCGCGAAGCCGGCTCCCCGCGCGTGAGGAGGCGCTCCCGCTGGCGGCGGAGCTGGCGCGGCGGTTGTCCTCGTTGCTCGGAGGGCCGGTCCACCTGCGGCTCACGGACAACCGGGCCACGCTGGTCAGCTTCCGCCGGGGGCCGGAGGGCCTGCGGCTGCGCGTGCATCACCTCTTCCTGGGCGCGCCGGACCCGGTGGTCGAGGCCCTGGCGGCCTACGCGGGCCGGGCGGATGCCCGGGCGGGCGAGGTGCTGGAGGCCTACGCGCACGCGCACAGTGAGCGGGTCCGCCGTGAGCGGCGGCCGGGAAAGCCGCTGCGGACGCGGGGGCGCTGCTTCGACCTGCAGGCCATCTACGCGCGGCTCAACGCGAGCTGGTTCGACGGGCGGGTGCAGGTGGACGTGGGGTGGGCGCGCAAGCCCGGCGGTACGCGGCGCCGCAGCATCCACGTGGGCGGCTACGACGCGAGGCTGAGAGAGATTCGAATCCACCCGGCGCTGGACCGGCCGCACGTGCCCGCCTTCGTGGTGGACTACCTCGTCTTCCACGCCATGCTGCACGCGGACCTCGCGGGCACGGACGACGAGAGCAGCGAAGGCCGCTGCGCGCCCGAGCACACGCCCACGTTCCGCGAGCGCGAAGTCCTGTTCCCGCTGCGTGACGCGGCCCAGCGCTGGCTGCATGACAACCACGCGTCCCTGCTGCGCGGATGACAGGGCGTAGCGGCCGCCTCAGGCTCCGCTACATCTGGACAGAGAGAATGAGCCACCTGTCCGTGTCGACCGCGTAGACAATGGGGATGTCCGCGAGGGGTGGCCCCTCCAGACCCTGGCACGCATCTGGCCGGGGCGAGAAGCTGACGAAGACCACGGCACCCGCGCCAGGAACAGCCGTCACGTCATACGACTGGCGCTGTGAGGCACAAACCTCCGTGGGCACAGCATCTCGCCGGGGCTTCGTTCCCAATGGAAGAAAGTCTTCCATGGCGAACGCAACCGCTGCGGCAATCCTCCCTGGCAGGACGTGTTGCCCTTCAGTCGGGAGGACCACGGGGAAGCTGTAGCGGGCAGCCTCTTCAGGAGACACCTTCGCCGGCCTGGGGGCTGGGCGGAACAACGCACACCCCGGAAGCAGGCTCAGACAGAACAGAACCAAGGAAGCGCGCCTCAACCTCGGTTCACCCCTCCTCAACCGCCGTGATGCGGCCCACCTCCTTGTCCTCCGGCTTGATGAGGCCCACGAGTCTCCATTGTTTTCCCACACGCTCATAGACCTCACCTGGCCGAGTCTCTCCCACATGGGGCACCAACTTCTGGAGATGGCATGATGTATCGAACTGGATTCTGATCAGCCATCGCTGATTGCCCCCCGCCCGGTCCTGGGGAGACATGGGCGAGGGTGCCCAGGGATGGCTATGAAAGTCCGCAATGGGCACAGTCCGCCCACGCCCGTCCACCACGCGCCGTGGTGAGAAGCATGACTTACGCTTGGAGGCGCCCACCAACTGTGTTTCTCCCAGAGGAGAGCCCTTGCTGGCGTAGAAGACGCCGTCTCCCAAGGAATAGACCAGCCCACAGTATTCCTGGCCATACTCCCGCTCCCTTGCGCGGGGCAGCCTCATGACAGCGGGGCACAACTGGTCGATGACCACATCGACGTCCCGAGAGGGCTCGATATCGGTCCAAGGGCCTCGCACCCATACCGTCTTGCTCCCTGGTTCAAATCCATAGTCGTCGGCCAACTCTGCTGGTGTGATGAACCTGAGCACCCCATCGAACATAGCGCGAAGACCACGGCCATCCTTGCAGACACTGGCGCCTCCTGGCTGGAGGGATTCAACCATCGAATGCTGACCTGGGGTCCCCTGCATTTTCCTTGGCAGGTGAGGTCGCGCGAGCGCGAAGTCCTGCTCCCGTTGCGTGACGCGTCCCTGCTGCGCGGCTGAGTTCACACGCGCGCCAGGACAGTAGCGGGCATGGGCCTTGGCGATGCATGCTCGGGCCATGCGCTACTTCAGCGTGGAAGAAGCCAACCGGCTGGTGCCACTGTTGACGCGCACCTTCGAGCGGGTGCGCCCCTGGGTGGAGCGCGCCCACCACCTCGCCGATACACTGAGCGCCGCGCCCAGCCCCAACGACCCGAGCCTCGCCTCTCTGCGCGAAGAGCGCGACACACTCCTCGAGCGCATCCGCTGCGAGCTGCTCCAGCTCCAGGAGATGGGCCTCGAAATCAAGGACGCGGACGGCCTCGTGGACTTCCGCGCCCGCCGCGGCGGCGAGCAGGTCTATCTCTGCTGGCAGTTCGGAGACCCCGCCGTCTCCCACTGGCACGCCCTGCTCGACGGCTTCGCGGGCCGGCAACCCATCGAGAGCCCCGACGACTTCGCCCCCACCTACCTCAGCTAGCCCGCCCCTTCACCGACGCGCTGCTGCAACAGCGACAGCTTGTTGCGCGCCGACAGCAACTGCTGCCGCAGCGACTCCGCCTGCCGGCCCACGTCGCCGAACGCCTGCTCCTCCGCGGCCCGCGCCAGCCCCTGCGCCTCGTCCGCCACCTGCGTCATCCGCGCCTGGAGCGCCTCGAAGTCCCCGGCCAGCGCGGCGCGCGCCTCGGAGGTCTGCGCCGCCTGGCGCTGCTGCGCGAACTGCTGCATCCGCACGTTCAGCTCGCCCGCGCTCTGGCCCAGGGCGCCATAGCGCACCAGCAGCGCCTTGAAGACCTCCGTGCGCTGCTGAAGCGCCTGCGCCCGCTCGTGTACGGCCTCGGCCCGCGCCTGCTGCCGGTCCCGCATCTTCGAGATGGCGCCCACCAGGGCCGCCACATGCGCGCGGAGCTGCTCGTCCAGGTCCGCCAGCCCCTGGAGCATCGCCGACGCCCGCTCCAGGTGCTTCTCGGATTGCAGCGGTGCCGCCTGGAGCTGCTCGGCCAGCGCCTCGAAGCGCGCGAGCTCCGCGTCGAGTGCCCGGGCGGCCGTCACCAGCTCGGAGTCCTGCGGTTTATCACGCTTGCTCATCGTGCGACGGACCATGGCACTTCCCGCACGAGCGCGCCGCTTCCAAGCCGCCCCCGCCGACGCGAGCGTCTCCAGTTGGACGCGGCGAGGGCGCCAGCACCTCCCGCCCGCCCGCCTCCCCTCCTGCCCGGCAACCCCCTGCCCGCGCGGCTCGGTACGCCCACCGTCTGCTCGTCAGCGACGGCCGCCATCCCCAACTTCCGGACAGCAGACGTCACGAGGTGCACACATGCCCATGGGTTTCTCTCGCTCCGTGCTCGTTACCGGTGCCACAGGCCAGCAAGGCGGCGCTGTCGCACGGAAGCTGTTGCAGCGCGGCCATCGCGTCATCGCCTTCATCCACCACCCCAGCTCCCCCGAGGCCCGGGAGCTCGAATCGCTCGGCGCCGAGTTGGCCATCGGTGACTACGACGACCTGGACTCCATCGCCCATGCCGCCCGGGACATGGACGCCATGTTCGCCGCCTGCACTCCCTTCGGCCCCGGCGGCGTGCAGGCGGAGGTGCGCCACGGGAAGAACCTCGCGGACGGGGCCCGGCTGGCGCACGTGCGGCACTATGTCTACTCGTCGGTCGCGGGGGCGGACCGCCTGACGGGCATCCCCCACTTCGACAGCAAGCACCGCATCGAGACGCACGTGAAGGGCAGCAACCTGCCCTACACCATCCTCGGGCCCACCTTCTTCATGGAGAACCTCACCAGCGGCATGTTCGAAGAGGGCCTGAAGGCCGGCGTGCTCGCCATGGGCCTGTCGCCCACGCGAGGCCTGCAGATGGTGGCCCTGGAGGACCTCGCCGCCTTCGCCGTCCGCATCATGGAGGAGCCGGAGCGCTTCGAGGCGCAGCGCATCGAGGTCGCCTCTGACGAGGTGACAGGCCAGCAGGCCGCGGGGCTGCTGTCCATGGTGAGCGGCCACCGCATCCACTACGAGCAGCTCCCCCTGGACTACCTCCGCGAGCGCAGCGAGGACCTGGCCGCCATGTACGAGTGGCTGGACCGCAAGGGCTACCAGGCGGACATCCTCACCCTGCGGCACAAGTTCCCCGAGGTCCGCTGGCGCACCTTCGAGGACTGGGCGCGCGGACAGGACTGGAGCGCCCTGACGTCCCCCGCATGGCCACATGCCGCGGCGGAGCCGGTGTCTCCCCCCGCGAGCCACTGAGGCGCAGGTCCACGCGGCGCCTCGATGCAGCCTCAATGCAGCGTGGGGGAGACCTCGCGCGTGGAGGCGCGCGGGAAGCCCTCCAGCAGCGAGGCCTCGTCCGCCACGCCCAGCTCGCGCCGCAGCGCCGGACCCTGCGTCGGCAGGCCGAAGAGCGCGGCCACGGGCACCCGGTCCAGGGCCGCGGCCACCAGGGGCCCCAGGCCCATGAGCGCCACCACCGAGCCCCGGGACGTGCCCGAGGCCAGTCCGCCCACCACCATCCCAGCGCCCATCACGATGCGGAGCCACCGCCCCGGCCGCGACGCCAAGAAACCGACGACCATGTCCACCTCCCCTCGGGCGAAGATGGCCACGTCCCGGCGAGCGGCCACCCGGGCCGGAGCCCCGAATGGGGCGCATGCCGGGCGACCGGGCAGGCGGCGGCCCCGCGCGGACAGCCCGAAGCGAGGCGCCGTCCGGGCGCCAGGCGCCTCAGGCGTCGAAGTCCACCCCGCCCACGGCGTCGTCCCCCTGCGCGGCCTGATAGACATGCCAGGCCGCCGCCAGGTCCTGGAACGGCAGCCCCACCGCCGCGAACACGGTGATTTCCTCCGGCGACGTGCGCCCGGGGCGCATGCCGGCAATCACCTCGCCCAGCTCCGCGTGGATGGCGTCCTCGCCCAGCCCCACCGCGCCCGCCGCGCCGGTGGAGAGCGACAGCCCCCGGTGGTCGACGAGGAACCGCGACTGGCGCAGCAGCTCCGCGGACAGCTCCGCCTTGCCCGGCTCGTCCGCGCCCAGGGCGATGACGTGGGTGCCGGGCCGCAGCATGCCGGCGTCCAGGAAGGGCTGACGGCTCCACGTCGCCGTCACGACGATGTCCGCGTCGGCCACGGCCTCCTGGACGGAGTCGGCCATCCGCACTGGCAGGTTCAGCTCCTGGTACATGCGCGCGGCGAAGGCGGCCGAGCGCTCCGGCGCCGTGTCGAACACCCGCACGTGCGACAGCGAGCGCACCAGCCGCAGCGACTTGAGCTGCATCACCGCCTGCCGGCCCGCGCCGATGAGCGCCACCCGGCTCGCGTCCGGTCGCGCCAGCACGTCCGCCGACAGCGCGCCCACCACGCCCGTGCGAACGGCCGTCAGGTGGCCCGAGTCCATCACCGCCAGCACCGCGCCGGTGGCCACGTCGTGCAGGTGCACCACGCCCCGGATGGCGGGCGACTGGCCCGGGAACTTCGCGTGGACCTTCACCGAGTAGGCGGGGACCGAGGGCAGGCTGCCCGGGAAGAGCACCATCGCGGTGCCCTCGGCGTGCAGGGGCGCCCGGGCGCGCTGCGGGGCCACGGTGCGCGCCAGGGCGTCGGTACGGAAGGCCTCGCGCATGTCTTCCAACAGGAGGAGTGCCTGCAGGTTGCGGGAGACGTCGGAGCGGGTCAGCAGGAGCGTGCGCATCTTGTGGACACCCTAACCGAGCCCGTGCGGGCCCACAGCCCCCGCGGTGCGGCCTTGTGAGCAAGCGCCCGAAGTCGGACGTCCGGGCGGACGGTGCAGCGCCCTCCCCGTCCCACGTGATGCCCGCCGGCCGTGCACCTGGAGGGCGAAGCACGCAGGCGCCATCGTCCCCAGAATGCGGGAGGGAGACGGCGTGGGCGGATGCAGGGCCTCGGGAGGCCGGTGATGCAGGAGACGAAGTCGCACGAGGAAGACAGGGAGGCGAGGACCGGAGCCCGGACGCTCAAGGTCGCCGGCTTCCTGCGCGCCCACCAGAATGCGGTGCTGGAGGACTGGCTGCGCGCCATGCGCGCGCTCCACGCCGGCAAGTCGACGCCACCGCCCTCGTGGCTGCTGGACCACATGCCCCAGCTGCTCGGCGTCCTCGCGGACCACATCGAGCTTGGCCCGGAGCAGGTCCTCACCACGCTGCCGGACGAGCACGCGATGTCCCGCCTGGACGAGGGCTTCGACCTGGGCCAGGTGGCATCCGAGTACGCCCTGCTGCGCAAGTGCATCCTCCGCAGGCTGGAGCGCGCGTCTGCGATTCCCGCGCCCGGCGAGCTGGAGCGGCTGGAAGACGCGCTGGACCGCCTGGTCACCCGGACGATGACGTCCTTCTCCCAGGGGCGGCAGCGAATCCTCCAGGCCCTGGACCGGATGACGCAGGCCGCGCTGGACAACGCCTCCATGACCAGCCTCCCGTCCCGGCTGCTCTCCGTGCTCGTGGAGTCCGCGCTCTCGGTGGACTCCGCGGCGCTGCTGCTGGTGGAGGGAGACCGGCTGGTGGTGAGCGCCGCGGTGGGCCTGGGCGCGGACACGGCGCTCGGTAGCTCGCTGGCGATGGACGAGGGCTTCGTGGGCGAGGTGGCGACCCGGCGTCAGGCCCTGGCGCTGCGCTCGGCGTCCTCGGCCCCGCACGTGGCGCTGCCGACGCTGAGGGACGAGGGCCTGCGAGCCGTCTATGGCGTACCGCTGCTCGACGGCGCCCAGCTCCTGGGCGTGGCGTACATGAGCTCGCGCACCGCCTTCGTGTTCTCCGAGTCGGACACCCTGCTGTTCCGCACCATGGTGCAGCGGGCCACCACGCACCTGGTCCACGCCCGCCTCCAGGCCCGGGAGCGGCAGGCCCACGCGGACGCGCAGCGCTCGCTGGCGCAGCTGGACGCGCTGTTGACCGCCATCCCCATGGGCATCGCCTTGCTGGACCGGGAGCTGCGCTACGTCCGCATCAACCAGGCCATGGCGGACATCAACGGCCACTCCCGGGAGGCCCACCTGGGCCGCCGCTTCCAGGAGATGGCGTCCGCGAAGGCCGTGGAGGTGTTCGAGCCCTTGTTCCGCCGCGTCATCGAGAAGGGAATCGCGGAGGACGCGGCCGACTTCTCCATCCCGGGCGCTCCCCGGACGTGGCAGGCCAGCGTCCAGCCCGTGCGCGCGCCCGACGACGAGGTGCTGGGCTTGAGCTGCACCGTGGTGGACGTCACCCACTACAAGCGGGCCGAGGCCGTGCTCCAGCGGGCGGTGGACTTCCGGGAGCAGCTCATGGCGGTGGTGGGGCACGACCTGCGCAACCCGCTCAACGCCATCAACGCCTCGGCCTTCCAGCTCGCGCGCGCCGAGGACCTGGAGCCCGCCGAGCGCCGCGCGGTGGAGCGCATCCGCAAGGCCACCGCGCGCATGGGGCGCATGATTACCGACATCCTCGACTTCGCGCGCACCCGGCTGGGCGGGGGGATTCCCGTGGCCCGCCAGCCCATGGACTTCGCGGAGGTGTGTCAGGCGACGCTGGAGGAGCTCCAGGCGAGCGCCCCGGAGCGCACGCTGGTGTTCGAGGCGAAGGGCGACACGCGGGGAAACTGGGACCCGGACCGCGTCTCCCAGGTGCTGGGCAACCTGGTGGCCAACGCCCTCCAGCACGGCCAGGAGAACACGCCCGTGCGCATCACGGTCCACGGAGCCGCGGACGAGGTGGTGCTGGCGGTCCACAACATCGGCGAGCCGATTGCGCCCGAGCTGCTCCCGCGCATCTTCGACCCCTTCAAGAGTCCTCCCGCCGACAGCACGCGAGGCGCGACGGGGCGGAGGCGCAGCCTGGGGCTGGGCCTCTACATCGTCAGCCAGATTGTCCGCGCGCATGGCGGCGGCGTGGAGGTCCGCTCCAACCGCGAGGAGGGCACCACCTTCACCGTCCACTGGCCCCGCCAGCCCAGGCCCCCGGTGTGCGCGTGAGGCAGCGCGGCGCCCCGGACGGCCCTCGACCCGCTGGCGGGACGTCCGCCCCTTCCGGAGGTGAATCGCGCGCGGCAGGCCGCTATGCCTAGGGGCATGTTCTTCAACTCAACCAAGAAGCTGAGGCTGCCGACCCCGGAGGAGGCCTTGCCGGGCCGCTCGGAGCAGATGCCCGTCCCCCCGAAGCACGAGGTGCTGGGGACCCCCATCCAGGGCCCCGTCCCCGAGGGCATGGAGGAGGTCTTCTTCGGCCTGGGGTGTTTCTGGGGCGCGGAGCGGAAGTTCTACCAGACGCCCGGCGTGTACAGCACGGCGGTGGGGTACGCCGGTGGACTGACGCCCAATCCCACCTACCGCGAGGTGTGCAGCGGGCTCACCGGGCACAACGAGGTGGTGCGCGTCGTCTTCGACCCCAGGAAGGTGTCCTTCGAGCAGCTCCTGCGCGTCTTCTGGGAGAGCCACGACCCGACGCAGGGCATGCGCCAGGGCAACGACGTGGGCACGCAGTACCGCTCCGGCATCTACGTCACGAGCGAGGCCCAGAAGCGCGCCGCCGAGGCGAGCCGCGACGCGTACCAGAAGGCCCTCTCCGCCCGGGGCTTCGACGCCATCACCACCGAGGTGCTCCCGGCGCCCGCCTTCTATTACGCCGAGGACTACCACCAGCAGTACCTGGAAAAGAACCCGGGAGGTTACTGCGGCCTGGGCGGCACCGGCGTGAGCTGCCCGGTGGGCGTGGGCGTCAGCGCCTGAGGCGCGAGCGCCGCGAAGACGGCACAGGCGCACCGTGGGGCGAGGGCCTCTCCATGCGAGAGGCCAGACACCGGCTCACGCCAGGTTGTGGAACACGCGCTGGACGTCGTCGTCCTGCTCCAGCGCGTCCACCAGGGCCAGCACTTCGTTGGCCTTGTCCTCGGGCAGCTCGATGGGGCTCTGCGCCACGTACTCCGAGTCCGCGGACACCGGCGCCAGCCCCTTCGCCTCGATGGCGGCCTGGAGCTGACCGAAGTCCGCGAAGGCGGAGCGGATGATGATCTGCTTCTCCCCCTTCTCGCCCACGCCCTCGCCCATCTCCTGGAGGCCGTGGTCGATGAGCTCCAGCTCCAAGGCGTCCAGGTCCAGCCCCTCCGGGTTCAGCCGGAAGACGCCCATGCGCTGGAACATGAAGGCCACGCTGCCGGTGGTCCCCAGGTTCCCGCTGTGCTTGTTGAAGTGCATGCGCACGTTCGCCACCGTGCGCACCACGTTGTCCGTCGCCGTCTCCACCAGCAGCGCGATGCCGTGGGGCGCGTAGCCCTCGTAGAGCACGATTTCGTAGTCGGTCGCCGACTGGCCGCTCGCGCGCTTGATGGCCGCGTCGACCTTGTCCTTCGGCATGTTCGCGGCACGGGCGTTCTGGAGGACCCGGCGCAGCGTGGAGTTCGTGTCCGGGTTCGGCCCACCCGCCTTCACAGCAATGGTGATGTCCTTGCTGATGCGGGTGAACGTCTTCGCCATCTTGTTCCAGCGGGCCATCATCGTGGCCTTGCGCGTCTCGAAAATGCGTCCCATGGAGGGGATGTATAGGTCGGCCACATTCCGCGTGGCTACTCCCTGTCGCCCCTCCATTCGCGAGACGTCGACCGGGCCTGGACACCCGGTGACTGCCCTGCCCCAGCCTCCCCCGGCGCCCCGCCTGGGAGCCGCTCGGCGGCAGCGCGCCCCGCCCCCACGGCACGGCCCACGAGGGCCGGGGACGCGCGGTGCTACGGAAGCTGCTGCGCCGCGGGCACCGCGCGGTTCACTTCACCGGAGCCCATGCCACCGGCCCGGGCGCGCTCCAGGTGCGGCGCCAGCCGTCCGATGGCCATCAGCCCCGCCATGCGGAAGTCGGAGATGAACGACCAGAGCGGGTACTTGAACGATGCGGGCTTGTTCCGCTCGATGACGAAGTGGCTGAACCACGCGAAGCCATAGGCGGCCACCAGCGCGGCCGGCACCAGCGCGGCGCGGCCCGTGGCGGCGGCCGTCACGCCCAGCCCCAGTCCCAGGGTGGTGCCCGTGAAGTGAAGCCAGCGCGTGGAGGGCAGCGCGTGCTCCCGCAGGTAGAACGGCCAGAACTCGGCATAGGTCTCGATGCGGTCGGACATGGTGGGAAGTTAGGGCTCCAGGGCGCCCTCCCGTCAACCCACGCGATGCCCCCAGCGTGTAGGCACGGACAGGCGAGGGTGCGCCCCGCCTGTCCAGCGGACGGGCGGGCCGTCCAGCACGCCTCACGTTTTCCAGCGCGGTGCCGTTCTGTCGTGCCCGGGGCCTGCGCGCGTCCCACAGGTCATGAAAGACTCCGCGGCGATGACGGAATGGACGCCCAAGCCCAACCCGGCGGTGGATCCACGGACGCTGGCCCTCAGTCCGGAGGAGGGCTTCGTGCTCTCCCGCCTGGATGGCGCCACCCCCGCCAGGAGCCTGCCCGCGCTGACGGGGCTGCCTCCGGAGCGGCTGCAAGCCATCCTCTCCCGGCTCGTCACCCAGGGCGCGCTGCTGCCCACGCCGAGGCCCGCCCCCTCCCCTCCTGCCGCCCCCGAGGAGGAGCTGCCCGTCCTCGACCTGACGCAGCAGGACGAAGGCGAGGCCGAGGACGTGCCCGAGGACGTGCCGGAGGCCGCGCTGGGCAACTACCGCCAGCTCTTCGAGCTGCGGCTGCACCCGCTCGCGGAGGACCAGCGCGTCGCCCACGCCCGCGCGGCGGAGGACCCCGTCCTCTCCGCCCTGTGCTTCGACCCGGTGCCCGCCGTCATCAAAGCCGTGCTGGAGAACGCGCGCACGGGCCTGTCCCACGCGCGGCTGGTGGCGCGCTACCACCGCAACCCCGTGGGCCTGGAGGCCCTCTGCGCCCGCGCGGCCTTCGCGGTGGACACGGGGGTCCGGCGCTGGCTGGTGCGCAACCCACAGCTCCCCGCCAGCCTCTTCCGACGGCTGTGGAGCGCGCGCCGGCTCCTGGAGCTGCACAAGGTGGGCAACGACCGCGACGTGCCGGAGTCCACGCGGCGCGCGGCGCGCGAGGTGCTGCGGCAGCGCTTCGCCAGCGGCCCCGCCGAGGAGAAGGTGGAGCTCATCCTCAACACCGAGGGCCGCGCGCTGGCGGCGCTCATCGGCCTGCCGGTGGACGGGAAGACGGCGTCCCTGCTGTGCGGCCGCACCTACCGCTCGCCCATGCTCATCCAGAACATCGCCCGCTGGAGCGCGGCCCCGCCCGCCCTCATCGCGCACCTGCTGAAGCAGGAGGCTGTGCGGCGCCAGCCGCAGCTGCGCCTGCTGCTCACCCGGCACCCCAACGCCCCGGCGGACGCGAAGCGCGGCGGCGCCTGAGCCTCACGCGGACCTGCGCTTGCGCGGGGCGGCGGGCTTCACGTCCACCCAGCGCTCCGCCCACTTGCCCAGCTCGTCGACGACCTTCCAGAGCGCCTGCCCCTTCTCCGTGAGCTGGTACTCCACGCGGATGGGAGGCCCCGGGTCCACGTGGCGCGTCACCACACCCTCGGCCTCCAGCTCCTTGAGCCGCTCCGACAGGACGCGCTCGCTGATGCCGCCAATCGCCTCGCCCAGCTCGCCGAAGCGCTGAGGCCCGGCCAGCAGGATGCGGAGGATGATGCCCGTCCAGCGCTTCCCCATCAGCTCGCTGGCCTTCTCGTACCGCGCACAGCGTGTCAGCGGGTGCTCCATGGTGCCTCCCGCCTGAATATAGCGGAGGGCCCACCCTCCGGCATCGGAACGCCAAGTAACTTACTTTTCGTAAGTTACTTGCACAATAAAAGCACACTCGTTACCAGAAGGGCGTGGCGGCGGCCCCCAGCGGCTGCGCGCCGGGACTTCTCAGCAAGGGACACCCACATGGCTCCGCAGCAGACCCGCCTCGACGGCACCGCGCTCGACCAGCTCTTTCTCGCGGCCCGCACCCACAACGCGTGGCTCGACAAGCCGGTGACGGACGACATCCTCCGCCAGCTCTACGAGCTCACCCGGATGGCGCCCACCGCGGGCAACTCGCAGCCGCTGCGCATCGTCTTCGTGAAGAGCCGCGAGGCCAAGGAGCGGCTCAAGCCCACCCTGTCCCCGGGCAACGTGGACAAGACGATGAACGCGCCGGTGACGGCCATCATCGCGTACGACACCGAGTTCTACGAGAAGATGCCCCAGCTCTTCCCCTCGCGGGACATGAAGTCCGGCATCCTCGCCAAGCCCGCCGAGGCCCGGGAGGAGATGGCCTTCATGAACAGCTCGCTCCAGGGCGGCTACCTCATCCTCGCCGCGCGCGCGCTGGGGCTGGACTGCGGCCCCATGGGAGGTTTCGACAACGCGAAGGTGGACGCGGCGTTCTTCCCGGACGGGAAGTGGAAGTCCAACTTCCTCGTCAACCTGGGCTACGGCGACCCGGAGAAGCTCTACCCGCGCAACCCGCGCCTGGACTTCAGCGAGGCGTGCCGCATCGAGTAGCGCCGCGCGCCCGCGCCGGCCTCAGGCCCGCCGCGCCGTGAGGATGGGCTGGTGGAAGCCCGTCTCCTCCGGCGTGTACCAGCGCGTGTCCACGAGCCCCGCGCGCGTCAGCGCCTGCTCCAGCTCCACGCGCTGGAGCGCGCGGTACACGCCGGTGTGCTCGGTGGCCTGCCAGCCCCGGCCCTCCGGGCGGAGGATGAACTGGTGCACGGTGTACGTGCGCCCGTCCGCGGCCCAGTCCCAGATTTGGAAGAGGATGCGGCGGCCCTCCGGCGCCTCCAGCAGCCGCTCCGAGGTGAAGCGCGGCTGGCGCTCCACCAGCGCGTCGGCGTCGCGCACGCTCAGCACCACCAGTCCCCCGGGCGCGAGCTTCGACGCCATGGCGCGTGACGCCGCGTCCAGGTCCGCGTCCGTCAGCAGGTGCGTCACCGCGTTGTCCAGCGCCAGCACCACCGGGAAGGTGCCCTCCACCTGCGCGCCCAGCGCCCGCATGTCCGCCACGCCCGTGGTGAGCTGCACATTCATCGCGCGGGCCTCGCGCTCGGCGCGCGCCACGGCGGCGGGGCTCAGGTCCGTGGCGTGCACGGAGTAGCCCCGGCCGGCCAGCCCCAGCGCCTGCGTGCCGATGCCACACGCGCAGTCCAGCACCCGCCGCGGCGGCGGCGCGCCACAGCGGCGCAGCAGCGCGTCCAGCATGGCCCCCTGGCGCTCCACCGCCTGCGGCCAGTTGGCGAAGAGCAGGTGGTACTCCTCCGCCATGCCTTCGTAGAGCCCCAGCGCGAGGTCGGTCATGCGCGGCGCCTGGGACAAGGACCTCTCATCCCTCACGTGCTGAAGGAGCGCCCTTCGAGCGCCTCGATGGCCGCGCGGATGGGCGCGGGCACGGGGACCTTCTCGTGGGTGGCATAGCGCAGGGTGACGATGACGCAGCTTCCCCGGGTGTAGAGGACGCCGTCGTCCTCTCCGGCCACCGCGTGCTCCAGGGTGATGGACGAGGTGCCGATGCGCGTGGCGCGGCAGCCCGCAACCAGGCGCGTGGGGAAGAGGACGGGGCGCAGGTACTCCGCGTTCGTCGCGGCCAGGATGGGGCCCACGCCGTCCCCGGTCATCCGCTCGTCCCCCGCGCCCGACGGCCCCGTCAAGCCGATGCGCGCGAAGTAGTGGATGCGGGCGGTCTCGAACCACGTGAAGGTGCGCGTGTTGTTGGCGTGGCCGAAGGCGTCCATCTCCCCCCAATGGAGCGGGAAGGAGACGACCACCGGGAAATCCTTGAGCGGCGAATCCGGCATGGCGCCAGGGTGCCCCAGCCGGAGGCCCCAGGGAACCGCGAACCGCACCCGCCTGACCTCCAGGCGAGGGGGACAGCCGTGGTAATCCAGGACTGCCATGCGTTCACGATTCCGCACCAGCTCGCCCGCGGCCACCGGGCTCGCCGTCCTCTCCCGCTCTCACCTGGAGCAGCGCCCCCATGGCCGCTGAGCGCGAGCAGCCGGCGCCGGAGCGCGAGGAAGACCCCGCGGAAGCGCCGCGCCTCCATGACGTGTCACCACGCGAGGGCCCGCCCCCCTCCGGCCGGGAGCTGGAGGCGCTGCCGGCCAGGCGGGCGGACATGGTGCGCTGGCTGCACCCCGCGCAGCTGCTGCGCACGGGCCTGGACGCGCTGGTGGCGGCCGTCTTCGGCGCGGG
>JAFAAN010000156.1 GCA_023426545.1 Pseudomonadota bacterium | reverse complement strand
GGGGGCTGTCGCGGCGCGGGGGCGCGGCGGGCCCAACGCCCGCCGCACCACCGCGCCCGACGGGAGGCCCGTGACGATGCGCTCCAGGGCGTCGTCCACGGGCCCGCGCAGGGCGGACTCCACCGTCACCTTCACCCGGTAGTCCTTGGCCGGGTCGAACTCCGGGTACGAGCCGATGGCCACGTGCGGCATGTCGAGCGCCACCCGGTCCAGCACCGCGGCGATCTCACTCTCCCCCAGGCCAAGGTAGAGGCAGCTCACCGCGACCGGCGAGCCGCTCAAGCGCGAGAGCACCGTCTCCAGCTGCGCACGGAAGAGCTGCGGCACTCCTGGGAGCAGGAAGACCTCGTCCACGCTGAGCACGGGGAACCAGGTGTCGGCCTGGGCCAGCAGCACGGCGCCCTCGGGGGCATCCGCGAGCCGCAGCCCCTCGGGCGTCACCGGCCGCTCCGAGGCGCGGGACAGGATGAGGTCCAGCATCTCCGGGAGCCGCACCACCCTGCGGCCCATCGCCATGGCCACCGCGCGCACGGTGACGTCGTCATGGGTCGGCCCGATGCCACCGCTGGTGAAGACGTAGCGGGCCTTGCGCCGGGCACGGGCCACCGCGTCCACGATGGCATCCACTTCGTCGAGGACCGTCTCGACGGACAGCAGCGGGATGCCCACCTCGCGCAAGCGCTTGATGAGGTGCGGCCCATTCAGGTCCTGGACCTTCGCCGTCAGGACCTCGTTCCCGATGATGACTGCCGCTGCGCCGGTCCGCTCCATAAGAGACGAGAGTCTAACCGAAACCGTGTGGGATGGAGGCAGTCGGGGAGCCCGCCAGCGGCTGCACGAGCGCACCGGCGGCGACCCGGCGCGCCATCGCTCCCGGCGTGCCACACGCGTCAGCGCTTGCGGCCCAGCAGCTTGCGAACCTCCGCCAGCGAAGCGGCCGTCACCGCGTCGATGCCCTGCTCACCGTCGATATGGACGATGCGCTCGTGCTTCTCACGGCGGCGGATGGCGGCCACGTACTGCTTCGCGATCCGCCGCTGGGCCTCGTCCGCCTCGAAGAGCTCCGCGGCCCCGCCCCGCGCCTTGCGCCGCCGGGCGGCCACCTCGGGCGCCACGCCCACGAAGAGCGTCAGGTCCGGCGACACCGCGCACGCATTCACCGCCTCCACCCAGTCCATGGGCAGCGTCGCCCCCTGGTAGGCCAGGGACGACAGGACGTAGCGGTCGCAGAGGACAATCTGGCCCGCCGCCAGCGCCGGGAGCACCCGCGCCGTGAGGTGGTCCGTCCGGTCCGCGGCGAAGAGCAGCGCCAGCGTCTCCGGCGCCAGGGGCCCGGCACCTCCGGGGAGCCCCAGCCTGCCCGCCAGCGCTTGACGAATCATCGTCCCGACGGGGCCGTCCGAGGGCTCCCGCGTCGTCAGGACCGGGTGCCCCTCCGCGCGCAGGGCCGCGGCCAGCCGCTCCACCTGCGTCGTGGTGCCAGCGCCATCCAGGCCCTCCAGGACGATGAACCGCCCCGGGCTACGCGCGGCGCCCTGCGCCTTCTTCCGTGCGGCGCTCACCGGGGAAGCAACGCCGCGGGGTCGTCCAGCCGCAGCTCGCTGCGCAGGGCCAGCATCGACTCGTACTGCTTCAGCTCGTCCACCAGGAACTTCCGGCCCGCCCGGTAGCTGATGACGGCATACACCAGCAGCCCCAGCGACAGCAGGGCCGCCGCCCAGGCCAGCACGGGCGTCCGGATGGAGTCGTAGAAGAGCTTGCCCGCAGCCCCCCCGACCAGGAGGGCGACGACCGTGGACACGCCCGCGCGGGCGAAGCGCGTGGTGCTCTCACGGGTAGAAAGACGGGCCTGGAGCTGGTCGAGCCGAGCCCGGAGTTCCTGGGGATTGGAAGTCATCACGGCGCCGAAGACCCTACATCAGGGTTCCCGTTGCGTCGAGTCAACGCCCCGTCCCCGGCGGGCCCGCAGCCCCTCCTGGCCCCCTGCCTGCCTCATCCACGCCATCATTCCCACACACGCCCCCAGACCGGTTGGCTTGCGAGCCACGGGCGCCCACGCTACATGCGCGGCTCATGCAGCCCTCCGCCCGGACCAGCCCCTCCATGAGTCACGACAGCGAGCTCTCCTCCATCGACGATGCCATCCGCGACATCCAAGAAGGCAAGTTCGTCATCGTCGCCGACGACGAGGACCGTGAGAACGAGGGCGACCTCATCATGGCCGCGGAGAAGGTGACGGCCGAGCACCTCGCCTTCATGGTGCGCCACACCAGCGGCATCGTCTGCATGCCCATGCTGGCGGAGCGGCTGGACGAGCTCCGTCTGCCGCAGATGGTGTCGGACAACACCGAATCCCACCGCACCGCCTTCACCGTCTCCGTGGACTACCGCCACGGCACCCACACGGGCGTCTCCGCGGCGGACCGCGCGAAGACCATCCGCGCCCTCGTGGACCCCACCAGCACGGCGGACGACTTCCTGCGCCCGGGCCACATCTTCCCCCTCCGCTACCGCGAGGGCGGCGTCCTCCGGCGGGCCGGCCACACCGAGGCCACCGTCGACCTGTCCCGCCTCGCGGGCCTGGCGCCCTCCGGCATCCTCTGTGAGCTGGTGAAGGACGACGGCACCATGATGCGGATGCCGGACCTCAAGCTCTTCGCCCGCGAGCACAAGCTGTCGCTCATCACCATCGCGGACCTCATCGAGTACCGCCGCCGCAAGGACCGGCTGGTGCGCCGCGAGCCCGGCCAGCACACCGTCAGCACCCGCTACGGCGACTTCACGGCGCTCACGTACTCGTGGCTCCCTGACGGGGTGAAGTCCCTGGTGCTGATGAAGGGTGACCCGACCTCGCGCCCCAGCACCCTGGTCCGCCTGCACGCGGCGTGTGCCATGGGCGACGTGTTCGGCTCGCCGACGTGCAACTGCAACGTGCTGCTGGACCAGGCGCTGGCGCGCATCGCCCGCGAGGGCTGCGGCGTGCTCGTCTACCTGCCGGGCATGCACGGCGACGACTTCGGCATCCAGCACAAGCGCAACACCGACGGCAGCAGCGGCCCGGCGCGAGGCCCCCAGGAGTCGCGAGACCTGGGCATGGGCTGCCAGATCCTCAACGACCTGGGCGTGCGCACGCTGCAGGTGATGACCAACTCGGACATCACCTACCGCGGGCTCTCCGGCTTCGGCCTCACCATCGAGAAGCGCGTCCCCCTCCAGCCGGACTGACGCGCCCCACCGCGGGCGGGCCGGGCAGCGTCAGCCCAGGTCCGCCAGCGCGCCCTTCACCGCGTCCAGCGTCGCCGGCAGCTCCACGGGCGGGTTGGCGAGCTGGCTGCGCACATCCGCCAGCGTGCCCCGGTGGTAGCCCACCTTGAAGTCGGCGAACTTCAGGCCATGCGCGGTGGAGATGACCGCCACGCGCGAGCCCCGGGCAATCACCCCCTGCGCCACCAGCTTCTCCAGCGCCGCCAGCGCCACGCCGGTGTGCGGGCAGGTGAAGGTGCCCTCCCGGTCCGCGCGCGCCGCCGCGTTGGCCAGCTCGGACTCCGTGGCGTCCTCCACCACGCCGTCGAAGGCCTTGAGCACCTTCACGGCCCGCTTGAAGGACACCGGGTTTCCAATCTGGATGGCGGACGCCAGCGTGGGCTCCGCCCGCTGCGGCACCAGCTCCTGGAAGCCGCCGCGGAACGAGCGCGCCAGCGGGTTGGCGCGCTGCGCCTGCGCCACCGCGATGCGCGGCCTGCGGGAGATGAGGCCCAGCGTGAACATCAGCTCGAAGCCCTTGCCCAGGGCGCTGGCGTTCCCCAGGTTGCCGCCAGGAATCACCACCCAGTCGGGCGGCTCCCAGCCCAGGTCCTGGCAGAGCTCCACGGCGACCATCTTCTGGCCCTCGATGCGCAGCGAGTTCATCGAGTTGGCCAGGTACAGCCCCGTGTCCACCGTCACCGCCTGCACCAGCTTCATGCAGCCGTCGAAGTCCGTGTCCAGCGACAGCACCCGCGCGCCGTTGGCGATGGGCTGCACGAGCTGCGCGAGCGACACCTTGTCGCGCGGCAGGAACACCACCGCCGGAATCCCCGCCGCCGCGCAGTAGGCGGAGAGCGCCGCCGACGTGTCACCCGTGGAGGCGCACGCCACCGCGCGCAGCGGCACGCCCCGGGCGCGCATGTGCTTCACCGCGGACACGAGGACCGTCATGCCCCAGTCCTTGAAGCTGCCGGTGGGCGAGACGCCGCACTCCTTCAGGTCGAGCGCGGCCAGCCCCAGCTCCGCCGCCATGCGCGGCAGAGGCTTGAGCGGCACGCGGCCCTCGCCGAGGGACACGATGTCCTCCGTGGGGAGCTGGGGATAGGCCCACTCGCGCTTGCCCCAGACGCCCGACGCATCCGGCAGCCGCGCGGAGCCGAAGCGCGTCTCGAACCGGCGCTTCCACTCCGCGGCGGGTACGGTGCGCAGGGCCGCCACGTCGTGCGCGACCTCCAGCAGGCCGCCGCAGCGCGGGCACCGGTACACCACCTCCAAGAGCGAGGCGCGGAAGTCACAGCCCTCACTACAGGCGTACTCCGCGCGGAACTCCGATGACTGCGCCTGACTCATTCGTCCTCCGGTGCCCTCGTGCCGCACTCCGAGCAGGCCTTCCCGGGCCGCACGGGTGTATGGCACGACGCGCAGGCGCGCCACCCTCCATCGTCACCGGAGGGATTGGCGAGCGCGGCCGCCGCGGCGGGGCGCGGCCGGGGCAGCCGCATTCCGCAGTTGTCGCAGAGCATCCCGGTCGCCTGGGTGTTGCGGCAGTAACGGCAGACGACCGCGCCCAGGGGCGCCGCAGTGCGCACGCCGTCGTCCGGCGCTCGGCCGGTGTCCAGCTCGGGCATGGGCGCCACGGGCACCGGGCCCAGGTCCCTGGCGCGCGTCAGTTGAAGGTCGGGCACCCGCTGCACCGGGAGGTCCGGGCCGGAGCGCAGCCGCGTCAGGTCCAGGTCCGGCAGCACCGCGACATTCACCGGCGCCCTGCCCCCTGCGTGCGGCGTCACCTCCAGCTCCGGCAGCGTCGCAATGGGCGGCGCGGCGACCACGGGCGGAGGGAAGCGCTTGCCACAGACGTCGCACTCCGTCCCTTCGGGCTGAACGTGGTCGCAGAGCGGACAGATAATCATGATGTGCGAACGTTAGCGGGCCCCAGCGCCCATGGCGAGCAAGCGGTCAGTTAGCGTGTCCGCTGCCTCACCGGGTCAGCCCCACCCCGAGCCCCGGTCAGCCCTGTGAGAGGGCCTGTCCCGTCATGGGTACGAAGCGGACGGACAGCAAGGACTCCACGCGCGGCACCTCACCGGGGCGGAGCGAGCGCTGGATGCGCAACAGCTGCTGGGTGCCCCCCTGGGGTCCCACCGGAATCAGCATGCGCCCGCCCGGCTTGAGCTGAGCAAGCAGTTGCAGGGGCACGTCCTGGGGCGCCGCCGCGGCGAGGATGGCATCGAAGGGCGCCTCCTCCGGCCACCCCAATGCGCCATCCCCCTCCCGGAAGTGCACATTCAGAAGGCCCCGCCGGCGCAGCGCCTCCTCCGCCGAGCACGCCAGCTCCGGGACAATCTCCACCGTGAAGACCTCGCGGCACAGCTGGGCCAGGACCGCCGTCTGATAGCCGGAGCCCGTGCCAATCTCCAGCACGCGCTCCGTCCCGTCGAGCTGGAGCGCCTCGGTCATCAACGCGACGACATACGGCTGGCTGATGGTCTGCCCATGGCCAATGGGCAACGGCACGTCCGCGGCGGCCTCGTCCCGCTGCGCCTCCGGGACGAAGTCGGCCCGGTTCAACTTCGCCATCGCGTCCAGGACCCGCTGATCCCGGATGCCATGCCGTGCCAGATAGTCAGCGCGTCCCCAGTCGCCCATGCCCCAACCCTAGCCACGAAGGGCCCCTGGGACACGGCCACGAGCGAGCTACCCCACCCGCGCGAGCGCGAGCCGACCTTCCCACCGCTCCTCGAGCGCCTTCACGAGGCCCTGGTTCTCCTTCGCCTTCATCTCCGGGTCCTTCTCCAGGATGCGCCGGGCCTCCGACTGCGCCATGGAGAGCAGGTCCCCGTCCCGCGCCAGGTTGGCCACCGCCAGCTCGGGCAGGCCACTCTGCCGCGTGCCCAGGAATTCGCCCGGACCTCGAATCTCCAGGTCCTTCTCCGCGATGACGAAGCCGTCGCTGCTCTGCTCCATCACCGTCAGGCGCTCCGCGGACTCCCAGGAGCGCGCATTCCCCGCCACCAGATGGCAGAAGCTCGCCGCCGCGCCGCGACCCACGCGGCCCCTCAACTGGTGCAGCTGGGACAGCCCGAAGCGCTCGGCGGACTCCACCACCATCACCGAGGCGTTGGGCACGTCCACGCCCACCTCGACCACGGTGGTGCACACGAGCAGGTGGAGGCGCTTCTCCCGGAAGTCCTCCATGACGGCATCCTTCTCGTCCGCCTTCATCCGGCCGTGCAGCAGCCCCACCTTCGCGTCGGGGAACACCTTGCGCAGCTTCTCCACGCCGCGCGTGGCGTCCTCCAGGTCCAGCTTCTCCGACTCCTCCACCAGCGGATAGACGACGTAGGCCTGGTGGCCCTTGGTCAGCTCGGCGCCCACCGACTCGTAGACCAGCGCGCGCTGCTTGTCGTTGAAGACCCGCGTGCGGATGGGCGTGCGCCCCGGCGGAAGCTGGTCGATGACGGACAGGTCCAGGTCGCCGTACAGCGTCATGGCCAGCGTGCGGGGAATGGGCGTAGCCGTCATCACCAGCACGTCCGGCTTGGGCCCCTTGCTCATCAGCGTATGACGCTGGAGCACACCGAAGCGGTGCTGCTCGTCGATCACCACGAAGCCCAGGCGGTCGAAGGACACGTCGTCCTGGAGCAGCGCATGCGTGCCGACGGCCAGATGGATATCGCCCCTCGCCACGGCCTCCCGCACCTGACGCTTGGACTTCGCAGTGCCCGCCGCGCTCACCAGCCCCACCCGGTATCCCAGCGGCTCCATCACCTTGCGGAAGTTGCGCTCGTGCTGCTCCGCGAGGATCTCCGTGGGAGCCATGACGGCCACCTGGTAGCCGGCCTGCAATGCGATGAGGGCGGAGACCATGGCCACCGCCGTCTTGCCGCTGCCCACGTCGCCCTGCACCAGCCGGTTCATGGGCTCCGGACGCGCCATGTCCCGGCAGAGTTCCTCCACCACCCGCGCCTGCGCGCCGGTGAGCTGGAACGGCAGCGCCGCGCGGGCCTTCTCCAGCCGGGGCTCCGACACGTCGAAGGCGATGCCGACCTCCGCCTTCACGCCCTGCCGCTTGAGCGCCATGCCGAGCTGGAGGAAGAACAGCTCGTCGAACGCGAGCCGCCGGTGCGCGGGGCTCTGGTGCGCGTCGAGCGCCTCCAGGTCCGCGTCTCCTGGCGGGAAGTGGATGTAGCGCAGCGCGTCCGGCAGCCCCATCAGGTCCATGCGGCGCCGCAGCTCCTCGGGCAGCGGGTCATCCAGTTCGTGCGCGTACTGCTCCCCCACCCGGGCCGTCAGCTCACGGAAGGAGCGCTGCTCGCCGCGCTCGAAGCCCGGGTACACGGGGACGATACGGTTGAAGTGGACCGACGTCGTGGACTCGATGTCCTCCGCGGGCTCTATCTCCGGGTGGGCCATCTCCCGCCCCGACATGGTGGCGCGGACCTCGCCGGAGAGGACGATGCGCTTGCCCACGGTGAACCGGCTCTTCAGCCACGGCCCCGCGTTGAAGTACGTGGCGGCGATGCTCCCCGAGCGGTCGCCCACGACGGCCCGGAACATCCTGCGGCCCTGGCGCCCCGCCACGAAGTCAGCGACCTTCACGACCCCCACGGTGACGCCGCGCTCGCCGGGCTCCAGCTCCGCGATGGTGCGCAAACGGCGGCGGTCCTCGTAGCAGCGCGGCAGCATGAAGAGGATGTCGCCCATGCGGCGCAGCCCCTTCTTGTCGAGCGTGGAGACGAGCCGCGGCCCCAGCCGCTTGCCCAGCGTCTTCAGCGGTGAGGACAGCGGCCCGGAGCGCGGCGCGATGGAGAGGAGCTTGGCCTCGGAGCGCGAGGCCTCCGCGGCCACCGCCCGCTTCTTCTTGCGCTGCGCCTTCTCCTTGCGCGTCTTCGCCCCGGGGACGGCGTCGAGCCCGGTATCGAGCGTGCCCTGCCGGCTTCCCGGAGCCCCACGGGCAGGCCCCACACTGGGCGCGCCGGAGCCTGGGCGGCCACGCGCCCCAACGGGAGCGCCGAGGGCCGGCGCCGTTCGCGCGCCCAGGGTTCCTTCGGAGCCCAACACGTTCCCCGCGGCGCGACGCGCACCGTTCCCACCAGCCGCTACAACCCGGGGCTCGCCCTCCCCTGCGGCCCCACTCCGTACCGTGAGGTTGCCTCGCGATACACCGGGGGCGACGACAGGAGGCCGCGCCTGCGGTGAGCCCGCTGGGCCGCGCGCCTGGTCCGTCCCGAGGGGCCCGCGCGGTGGAGGCACCGGAGCCGTGGACTTCCAGGGCGGCACATAGCCCGGAGGCGTCGCCTCCGTCGCGGCCGAAACGTCCTGCGCCGGTGTGGGACGGGGCCGAGCCACCGGCTCGCCCTCCACCGACATGCCGAGCAGCTCGGCCGGCAGCTCCACCCCGCTGAGCTTCAAGCCCGCCACGACGCGCCGGAGCGCGGCCTTGCGGCGCTCCGGCACGGGATGGTCCACGTAGGGCAGCGCGGCCTGAAGGTGCGCCAGGGCCTTCGCGTCCACGCCGCTGGCCCCGGCGAGCGCGCGCTCCAGCACCGGGCGCAACGACTTCACGGTGGCGAGCATCGCGAAGTCGCGCTGACACGCATACCGAAGAGGTCCAACGAGGCTGGCGAGCGGATGGTTCACGCGGGGGTTCCGCCGTACATCCTACGGAACGGGGATGACGTCTCCCACAAAACGAGACCGGGGAAGCGAGCCCTGGCCCGCTCCCCCGGCGACCTGCTGGCTCTGCCCAGGCTCAGGCCTCGCTCGCGGGGGCCTCGTCCTGCGGGTCCTCGAAGCGAATCTCCTGGACCTCCAGCTCGCGCACCCCGCCCGGGCTCTGCACCGTGGCGATGTCACCCACCTTCTTGCCGATGAGCGCACGCGCCACCGGCGAGGTGACGGCGATCCACCGCTTCTTCAGGTCGGCCTCGATTTCGCCGACGAGGCGGTAGGTCACCGGCTTGTCCGTCTCCGTATCGATCAAGTCCACCGTCGCGCCGAAGACGACCTTGTCACCGCCCAGCTTGGCCGGGTCGATGACCTCCGCGCGGGCAATCCAGTCGTTGAGGGTCAGGATGCGCCCCTCGATGTGCGACTGCTTCTCCTTCGCCGCATGGTACTCGGCGTTCTCGCGCAGGTCGCCGTGGGCGCGCGCGACCTCGATCTCGCGCGAGATCTTCCCCCGCTCGACGGACTGAAGCTGCTTCAACTCCTCCTTCAGCTTGCGCAGTCCCGACGGGGTCATCGGGATGTTGCCGCTCCCGCTGCTCATCGACACAGCTCCTTCCACCACTCCCAGGTTCAAAAGACGTTGGGGGCACGTGCTCCTCGCGGAGCCCGCCCCCCCATGACCGACCAAAAGCCCAGTGTAGGGACGCCCTGACAAATTGGTCAATGAAACCCGTACACGGAACGGGAGATGCACTGGGCGCGCGCCGGGTGACCCGCTAGTCTGCCCCCGTGCTGTCCGTCCAGGAACTGCGCGCGCTCGGCGCCGCCCTGCCCTCCAGTGCCTTCCAGCGTCAGCTGGGGCCCTTCGCGCTCATCCAGCGCCCCCCCTCCGAGGCCTCGGCCGCGGTGCTCGCGCCCACCCGCATGGCGACGCCCGCGGAGATCGAGCAGGGCATGCTCACCCTGCTGTTCGAGTTCGAGCACCTGCGCGTGGCAACGCTCCCGCCCCTGAACGCCACCGACCGGCTGCGTATCGGCCGCCGCATGGACTGCGACCTCGTGGTCGATGACGCGTCGGTGTCCAAGATGCACGCGGAGCTGCGCTGGAACGAGGCCGAGCAGCGCTGCACGGTCCAGGACCTGGGCTCCACGAACGGCACCTTCCTCAACGCCCACTCCCTGGGTGGCCGTGAAGCGGTGCTGCGCGACGGGGACATCCTGAGCGTGGGCAACGTGCAGTTCTGGTACCTGCTCACCAGCACCCTGCACGAGCGCCTGCGCGTCGGTGAAGCCACCGGGCTGGGCTCGCGCAGCGGGTGAGGCGTCACGGCGGATGGGCCCGGCCGGCTTGCTGGCCCAGCAACATGTCCTCACCTTTGGAGCACACCATGTCCACGCCCACCCGCGACGAGCGCGACTATTACGAGCGCATCTACACCGTCACCTGTCAGGTGCCGCACGGCCAGGTGGCCACCTATGGGGACATCGCCACCATCGTCGGTGAGGGTTGTGATGCCCGCGTCGTGGGCCATGCGCTGGGGGCGCTGGGTGCTCGCGCGGACCGCGTCCCGTGGCAGCGCGTCATCAACCGGACCGGTGGCATCAGCACCTCGGGCTTCGGACAGCGCGAGGCGCTGGAGGCCGAAGGCGTCACGTTCGATGACCATGGCCACGTCCACATGGACAGCCACCACTGGACGGGCCCCGCGGAGGAGTGGGCACGCGCGCACGGCTTCCAGCCCCTGCCCCCTCGCGCGGCGAAGCCCGCGGACGCACAACTGCGTCTTTTCTGAACAGGCGCCTGCCCCCCCGTCTGCTTGCCTCCCGGAGCGGACGCGCGAAAGTTCCGGTTCCGGCCATTCGGCCGGCGTCCAGACATGTCGCTCGCGCTGCTCCGTTGGGGTGTCTTCCTCTTCCTGTGGCTCTTCGCGCCCCACGCCCTCGCCGATGAAGGGAGGCCCCGGCGGACCGAGGCGAAGGGAGCGAGGCTCGTCCGTCTCAAGAACGGGCAACTGCTTCAACATGACGCCGCGGCCGCGTACCAGCAGATGAAGGCCGAGGCGCGCACCAAGAACATCTACCTCTGGGTCCGCAGCGGCTATCGCTCGCACGCGAAGCAACGGCGGCTCTACGAGCGCTACCGCAATGGCCAGGGTCCCCAGGCCGCGAAGCCGGGCCGCTCCAATCACCAGCGCGGGCTCGCGGTGGACCTGGTCATCGGCGGCGCCAAGACGCCCACGTATGAGTGGCTGGTGTCGAACGCGTGCCGCTTCGGCTTCAAGCGGACGGTGCGCTCGGAGCCGTGGCATTGGGAGTACCAGCCGCGCTCCGTCCGCGAGCCCGCGCCCGGCCGCGACTGCATGGGCCGCCCGCTGAAACGCCCCCGGCCGGAGTCGCCCCCCGTTGCCAGTACGGAGAAGAGCTGAGCCAGTCGCCAGGGAGCGGGCGCGCCCAGCGCGGCGCGTCAATCAGACTTCAGGGCATCCCGACCCCCTGGGTTGGGGCCTCGCGATGGGGGGTACTGATTTCAATCGAACATATCGATTACGGTGAGCGCCCACGCACAGGGAGAGAAGGGGCGCATGCTCGTCGTCTCATCCAACCTCGATGCAGTCACCGTCCACGCGGCGGGGGCGCTCTGCACGCGCCTCGCCGTGATTCCACCGGCTGGAGGAAGCCTCCCCGCGCAGATACGGCTCAACGGCCTGCCGTTGTCATTGCAGCCGGGCTCGCTCCGGGCGTCCGTGCTCCGCGGCCCCGCCGGGCTCACCGTGCGCGACCTCCGCCCCACCTATGACGTCCAGCTCCCGCCCGAGGTCGACGTGCCCGCGGAGCACCGCGCGCTGGAGGAGGCGCAGGGCCGCCTCGCCGACCTCCGCGCGCGCCTTTCGCGGCTGGAGCGGGAGCTTGCGGACCTGTCGCGACTGGCGCCCGGGTTTCCGCCCCGGAAGAAGGACGCGAACGAGCCCCGGGAAGCCCCCGTGGCGGCGATGCTCTCGCTCATGTCCTTCATGGACGCAGAGCTGGCCACGCTCCACGCGCGGCGGCTCGACCTGGAGCGCCAGCAACGTGACGCCGAGGCCGAGGTCGCGCTGCGCCGCAGCCGTGTGGCGGAAGCCTCCTCCGCCGTGCGCGGCCAGCGGGCCCGCGTCTATCGCGCGGTCGTCCTGACGCTCTCCGGTCCCCTCCCCGCGGACCAGGGCGCACAGCTCGCGCTCGAATACGCCGTCCAGGGCGCACGCTGGGTCCCTACGTATGACTTGCGCCTGCCCCGGACGCTCGAAGAGGGGGCGCTGCGCATGCGGGCCTCCGTGCTCCAGCGCACGGGTGAGGACTGGACGGGCGTGAGGCTGTCCGTGTCCACCGCGGACCTCGCCCGGAACGCCGAGGTGCCGGAGTTGAAGGCCCTGCGCATCGGCCGGCACCAGCCGCCCCCGGCGCGCTCGGGTTGGCGCGAGCCCCCTCCTGGGTTGGATGAGCTGTTCGCGGGCTATGACTCGACGCGCACGCCAGCGCCGGCTCCCGGCCTTGACGCCACCGCAGCGACGACCGGCGGGCCCCCGCTCGCGAGGGACGGCTCCGCTATCGAGGAGCTCGCGGAGGCCCCTGCGCCGGAGGCTGACATGGCCTTCGCGGCGTACGCGCCGCCTCCGCCTCCGGGTGGAGCGGCCCGGCCTCGGCCCTCCTCCGCGGCTCCGCTCATGGAGAAGACCCGGTCCCGTGGAGGGCCGCCCATGATGCCTCGCGCCAGCAAGCCATCCAAGCCCATGGAGCTTGCGGACGAGCCCGAGGCGTCCTTCCTCGATGACGAGGAGCACCTCGAGGTGGAGGGGGGCGTGCTCGGAGGTGGAGGTGGTGGCGCCGAGGAGCGTGCCCGAGCGAAGCCCGAGCCTTCCGACGCGTTGCTGGACTACGACCGGCTGGCGCTCTCCCCCGCCGACGAGCCCGGAACCCGCGGGCGGCTCCGCCCCCGCCCCGCTCAAGTCACCCGGGAGCTGCGGGCCCTGGCGGCGATCCACGTGCAGGTCGACCTCACCGCGCTCATCGCCGTGAGCGAAACGGAGACCTCCTCCATCTGGGCAATCCCCATCCCTGCGTGGTCGCAACCGCCCCGCGCTTCTGCCCAGCACTTCGATGCGCGCTTCGACATCGAGGCGCGCGTGGACGTGCCCGCCGACTCGGCATGGCACACCGTGCCGGTGCTGTCCGTGCCGGTGGGGCTGTCCGCCGAGTACGTCTGTGTCCCCTCCGTGGAGCCGCGCGCATTCCGCACCGTGCGCGTGGAGAACCGGACCCCGTATCCATTGCTGGCCGGCCCCGTGGACGTCACGCTGGAGAACGAATTCCTGATGACGTCGCCGCTGCCCACCATGGCCCCTGGCTCGACCCAACGGCTGGGGCTGGGCGTGGAGGAGTCCATCAAGGTCGCGCGCAACACGCGCTTCGACGAGGCCACGGGCGGCATGTTCGGCGGCTCGACGATGCTCACGCACCACGTCTCGGTGGAGCTGGCGAACCGCTTGTCCAACCGCGTCCTCGTCGAGGTGTGTGAGCGCGTCCCCACGGTGCCACCCAGCGCGGAGAAGGACATCAAGGTGGAGGAGGTCGAGGTGGCCCCGCTGTGGCAGAAGCGCTCGCCATTGCCTGGTGAGCTGAAGGTCGAGGGCGAGCGCGCGTGGCGCGTGGTGCTCCAGCCCGGTGAGGCGCAGACGCTGAAGGCGACATGGACCGTCAAGATTCCCGGCAACAAGATGCTCGGGGGCGGCAACCGGAGGACATGATGGGCACCCCATTCACGCTGCCCGTGGTCAAGGTCACGGTCCTGGAGGACCGGGCGCTCGTCGAGCGGCGCGGTGAAGTCCCTCTGTCCGTGGGCACCCAGCGGCTGCTCATTCAAGGGCTGTCCCCGCTCGCCGTGGACCGCTCGCTCCAGGCGAAGGTGGCGGGCGGCACCATCTCCCAGGCTCGCATCCGGCGAACGGCCCGGCCCGTCCCGGCCGAAGCCCAGCGCGAGCACCGCACGGAGGTGAGCCGGCGCGCCGCCGAGCTGGAGCAGGACCTCCGGCGCTTCGAGGCGGACGCGGCGCGACTGGCGACGCGCGCACGGCTGCTCGAGGCCGCGCGCGCGGACGTCTATCGCGCCGTCTCCGAGCAGTCCGGCGCGGGGCAGGCACATCCGGAGTCATGGCGTGAGCAGTTGGAGGCGCTTCGACGCGAGGAAGCGTCCGTCGACGCGGCACTCCACGACAACGCCCGACAGACGGCTTCCCTGAGGAAGCAGCTCGAAGAAGTCCGAGCCTCACAGCCCTTCGCCGAGCCGGAGCCCCCGCCAAAGCTCGATGTCCAGGCCGAGTTGGAGGTGGGGCATCCCACGGGAGGCCCCGCGACCCTGTCCATCACCTACCTGGTTCCCTGCGCGGCGTGGCGTCCGTCGTACCGGGCCACGCTGTCCCGCGTGGGCTCTGGCGAAGCCGTGGCCCTGGAGTGCGAGGCCGTCGTGTGGCAGCGCACCGAGGAGGAATGGAAGGACGTGGAGCTGGCCTTCTCTACCGCTCGCCCCACCCTGGGCGCCACGCCACCCCGGCTCCAGGAGGACCGGCTGTGGCTCCGCGACAAGACGGAGCGCGAGAAGCAGGTGGTGGAGGTGGCCATCCGCGAGGAGGTCATCCAGACCACGGGAGAGCCCGGTGCGGCCCGGCGTGACGACGCCCTGCCCGGCATGGACGACGGAGGCGAGCCCTTGACGGTGGCTGCGCCACACCGGGCCACGGTGCCTCCGGACGGAGAGCCCTATCGCGTGCCGCTCTTCCAGTTCACCGCGCCAGCGACCTCGGAGCTGGTGGCCTGCCCCGAGCAGTCGCCCCTGGTGCACCGGGTCGCCCACTTCGACAACGTGGGCCCCACGGTGCTGCTCGCGGGGCCCGTGAATCTGGTGCGCACCAGCGGCTACGTGGGGCGCGCGCAGCTGCGCTTCACCGGCAAGGGCGAGCGCGTGAAGCTGGGCTTCGGCAGCGAGGACGCGCTGCGCGTGGCGCGCACGGAGGACCAGACCCGGGAGACCAGCCGACTCACCGGGCGCAAGGTGACGACGCACAAGGTGCGGCTGTTCCTCTCCAATATGGGCGCGCGGCCCATGCCCGTGGCCATCGAGGAGCGGATTCCCGTCTCCGAGGTGGAGTCGGTGGAGGTGCAGCTGCTTCGGGAGAGCACGAGGCCCGCGCCGGCGCGTGTGAGCGAGGATGGCATCGTCCGCTTCGAGCTGACCGCGGCGCAGCGCTCACAGCAGGAGCTGGCAATGGACTACGTCGTGACGAGCGCGGCCAAGGTGGCCGGGCTCTGAGCGGATGCGGGGGCACCGATTCCAAAGCCCCCCGCCGCTCAAGTGGCGTCGCGAACCAGGTCCCGGAGCTGCCGGGCGGCGAGCCCGCCTGGCATGAGCTGGAAAAGCATATCCCGCGCGAATCGCGCCGCCGCGTTCTCCCACTGGGCCACGCGGCCCAGGCTCCAGGAACGGGTGACGAACGCATTCGCCCGCTCCCTGCGTCGCGCCTCATAGGCCGCCAGCGCAGACTCCACGGAGCCCTCCGCGGTGAGGCACTCCGCCAGCGCGACGGCGTCCTCGATGGCCTGACACCCACCCTGCCCCAGGTTCGGTGTCATCGGGTGCGCGGCATCCCCCAGCAACGCCACCCGGCCCCGGCTCCAGCGATCCACGGGAGGCCGGTCATGGATGTCCGTGCGGATGATGTTTGCCTCGTCCGTCACTGCGATGAGGTCCGCGATGGGCGCATGCCAACCGGCGAAGAGGGACTGCAACCGGGCGCGCGCCTCGCCGGGAGCGTCCTGCCCCCCGGCCGGAGCATTCTGCGTGGCGAACCAGTACGTCTGCCCGAAGCCGATGGGCACCACCCCGAAGCGAGCCCCTGCCCCCCACGTCTCCGACATGAGGCCCGGCGTCGCGCTCGGGACGTCCGGGCAGACACCCCGCCAGCTCGTGTAGCCCGAGTAGCGCAGCGGCGCGTCGCCCAGCAGGGCCCCGCGCACCACCGAGCGCAGCCCGTCTGCCCCCACCAACACGTCTCCCGCCACGGTGGTGCCGTCAGACAGCCGCACCGTCACGCCCTGTCCGTCGTCATGGAAGGCCGTCACGGTGTGCCCAAGACGAACGTTCTCCTCCCCGGCATGGGCCAGCAGCACGGCCTGGAGCCGCGCCCGGTGGACACACACCAGGGGCAGACCCAGCTCCTCCTGAATCCGCGCCACGGGAAGCCGCGTGAGCGCCGAGCCCGAGGGCTTCAAGATAGCGCTGTCCGTGGGACATGCCCCCGCCTGCGCGACCTCGTCACACAGGCCGATGCGGCGCAGGGCCGCCGTCGCGTTCATCTGGACCGTGAGGCCCGCGCCGACCCACCGCAAGGTCTCGGAGCGCTCGAACACCGTGACGGTGTGGCCCGCGCGCCGCAGCGCGCAAGCCAGCGTGAGCCCACCAATTCCAGCTCCAGCGACGAGGACGTGTCTGGGCCTTGCCATGCTCATGAACCGCGCTTTAACAAAACCGGCGTGGCGAGTCGTGAGTCACGTGCAATCCAATCGCGGGCCCGCCGAAGCCTTCTCCACGTTGCCGGGCTCAGCCGAACCAGCGGCCCGTGTCGGGCGCGAAGACACGGACGCGCTCGGACAGCGCGGGAGGGAGCCGCGCCCGAAGCGTGGCATGGACCGTCTCCGGCGCGACGGCCTGGCTGAAGTGCATGAGGACGAGCGCCTCGTTTCGAAACTGGTCCGCCCGCGCGATGAGCTCGTCCAGGTGGAGATGGGCCCGCGCCTGCGCATCCTCCACTGTGTGCCGGGCGTCGACGAAGGTGCACTCGAGAATCAGCACGCGCGAGTCGAAGAGGCTCGGCTCGGTCTCCAGGACGCGGGACACGGTGTCGGTCGCATAGGCCAGCTCCAGCCGCTCGATGGCATCGAAGAGGTCCTCCCCCGCCTGTCTCCGCCGCGCGATGTCCTGCTGTGGGAGCGACTGGAACTCGGGACGGAGCTTGGAGACGCGGCGAAAGAACTGGTAGCCCAGCGACGGCACCGGATGGTGCGTTCGGAACGCACGCACGAAGAGGCCCTGCCCCAGCGGCTCGACGTCTCCCGGCCGCATCGGCACGGTGTGCACCTCCATCGAGGTGTGGTGTAGGCGCGTCAGCACCGCGAGCGCCTCCTGGACGTTCGCCTCGATCTCCGCGGGCAGGAAGACCCGGGGTGCCGCCTTGCCAATGAGCCTGCGGACGCCCAGCAGCGAGCCCAGGCCGCTGGCATGGTCCGGATGCGCATGACTGAGGAAGATGCGGTCGGAGCCGCAGAAGGAGCGGATGGGGAGCCCCACGTCGAGCACCACATCCAGCTCGGGAACCTGGAGCGACGTGTAGACGCCACCCACGGAGATTCCGCGAACGGTGTAGGGGCCCGCCTGCACTTCGGTGAGCATCGTCAGGGTTCCATCCTTCGGGTGTCCGCGGCCTTCATCCCCGCGGACACTACCCCAGCGCGTGGCGGCCGTGCGCCAGGTGCCTCACGCGTCACGCCGCCAGCGCGCGAGCCAGGGCCTGACGCACCGCCGACCGCACGGGAGCGGGGACCTCATCGCCGGGAATCCGCCGGCACAGGGAGACCGTGCGCTTGAGCGCATCGCAGGCCTCGGCACAGCGCGGGCAGCGCGACAGGTGGTCCTCCAGGCGCACGCACGTGGCCTGGTCCACGTCCCGCGCCGCGAACGCCGACAGTTCCTGCGCCAGCGCGTTGCAGCCGACCGCCGAGTCCTCGGAATGATCCCCCATCAGCGTGGAGAGGTGCTCTCGAAGCTGGAGCCGCGCGCGATGGAGCCGGCTCTTCAAGGCCCGGACCTCGATGCCCACCACCTGCGCGGCCTCCTCGGCCGTGAGTCCCTCCACGTCCCGGAGGATGATCACCTCACGCTGGGCCTCCGGCAACGCGAGGATGGCCGCTTGCAGGACCTCCCCCATCTGCCGCGCCTGGGAAACCATGTCCGGCGCCGCGTCCTCGGCGGCGACCTGCGCCACCGTCGAGGCGTCAAGGGGCTGGAACGTCTCCGGCGCCCCGACCCGGCGACGGCGCTGGCGGAAGCAGTGCGTCCGCGCAATCTGGAAGAGCCAGGTGGACAGCCCGGCGTCGCCTCGGAAGGCATGAATGCCTCGGAACGCCGCAATCAGCGTCTCCTGGAGCACCTCCTTGGCGTCCTCCTCCGAGCCACACATGCGCAGGCCGTAGCGGTACACCTGCTTCTCATGGCGAGCGAGGACCTCCTCCAGCGCCCGCGCATCGCCCGCACGCGCTGCTTCGACCAGTTGCTTTTCCGTTCGCGACGCGCTCACCCCGAAGGCCTCCTCTCTCACGTTCCGCCCTCCCGAGGAGAACGCTTGAGCGCCAGGATGCCTTCCGGAGAGCGCAGGTTCCACCGCCCCGGCGAGGTGCCAGGGCCCTCGAACTGACGCAGGCGGGCATCCGGCCCTGGGCCGCCCCCGCTCACTCCCACGTCGACATCGGCCCGAGGTTGACCACCTGCTGGAAGCCACGCTCCTGCAACAGGCGCTCGGCCCGGCTGCTCCGAGCACCACTGCGGCAGTAGACGACCACGGGCTGCTCCGGCGCCCCCAGCTCGCCGAGCCGTTCGGACAGCTCCTCTACCGGAATGTTCACCGCTCCCGGCAGGTGACCGGCGGCGAACTCCTGCGGCGTTCGGACATCCACGAGCAACGCGCCGGCAGCCACCACCCGGTGGGCTTCGTCACGGACCGGGCGCTGCTGTGCACAGGCGGCGAGGAACAGGGCTGCGACCACGAACAACGCCTTCATCGTACGGCTCCTGGGTCTCCCGGCGGCACCTTGCCGCAGGGCATGAGGTCCTCCCCGTGAGAGCCACCAGGGCGCCCCACGGATTCATCGACGCGGGCCCGGGTGGTTCCGGTGGCGTCACTCAGATGTGGGATACCGGCAGTCACGCCGAAGGGCTCATGCCCAGGCCCGGGCGCTCGGCCTTCATCCGCGTGCGCGCCTGCCCCCACTGGACCAGGTACATGCCAGCGAACATCGCCGGGACGAAGACGAGCAGCGGGACCGCCCCGGTGGCGAACGAGGTCAGCGCCGGCCCGGGGCAATAGCCGCCCAGTCCCCACCCCACCCCGAACACGGCCGCGCCCACGACGAGCTTCGCGTCCACGCGGCTGGCAGGGCTGGAGGGGAACGCGGCGGCGAACAGGGGCTTCGCCCGTCGGCGGATGAGCGGCCGCAGCGTGGCGTGCACGGCGATGGCGCCTCCCATCACGAAGGCCAGCCGGTAGTCCCAGTCCCCCGCGATATCGAGGAAGCCCAGGACGTTGGCCGGGTCCGTCATGCCGCTGAGCCCCAGGCCGACGGCGAAGAGGAGGCCACTGAAGAACGCGCTGAAAGAAGGACGCATGGTGGAGGGCCCTAGAGGACGTGGCGGACCACGTAGACGGTGAGGACGCCCGTGGCCATGAACGTGAGCGTGGCCACGATGGAGCGGAGCGAGCCTCGGCTGATGCCGCACACGCCGTGTCCGCTGGTGCAGCCATTGCCCAGCCGCGAGCCCACGCCGACGAGCAGGCCGGCCCCGGCCAGCATCGCCACGCCGCCCAGGCTCAGGGAGGACGGTGCCGCGAAGGACTGGGGGCGCAGCCACACGAGCAGCAAGCCGCCCGCCAGCAGGCCACCGAAGAACTGCAAGCGCCACGAGACGTCACCGCGCACGGGCATCAGCAGCGAGCCCACGACACCGCTGATGCCGGCGACGCGGCCGTGGGACAAGAGGAGCAGCGAAGCGCTCAACCCGATGAGCGCCCCGCCGAGGAGCGGAGCGAGGATGTCGGAGTTCATTGCACCGTGAGAGCCAGTATCCCCTGTGGAGGATTCACGCCAGCAGCACGTCGGGCGAGACGAATCCCCTCCGCTGCGCCAGGATGCGCACGTCACGCCTTCACTTCAGGCAGGGCCCCTCATGGAAACCGACTCTCTCCAGGAAATCGTCGCACCAGAAGGCATCTGCTATGGCTGCGGCGGGAAGAACCCGCACGGCCTGCACATCAAGAGCTACTGGCATGAGGACGGCATCCACGTCATGGCCCGCCACACGCCCGAGCCCCAGTACAGCGGCTGGCCCGAGCTGGTCTACGGCGGCCTGATTGCCATGCTGGTGGACTGCCACTCCAACTGGACGGCCATGGCCTACCACTACCGCGCCGAGGGCCGCGCGCCTGGGAGCCAGCCCCCCATCGAATGCGTCACGGGGAGCCTCGGCGTGAAGTTCATCAAGCCCACGCCCATGGGCGTGCCGCTCACCCTCCGCGCCCGCGTCGAGGGCGAGGTGGGCCGCAAGAGCCGGGTCGTGTGCGAGGTCTACGCTGGCGAGACGCTGACCGCGCTGGGCGACTCCATCTTCGTCCGCGTCGACACCGCACAACTGAAGGCGGCGGCGCACGGCCGCGAAGGGTGAACGGAGGCTCCGCCGCGCCCTACGCCTTCGTCTCGGGCAGTCCCAGCTCGGCGCGAAGCTCCGCGGTGCCGCGGCCCGCGTGGTGCCGGCGATGGTTCTCCGCGGTGGTGAAGCTGCGCGACTCCATCCGGTCCAGGTAGAGCGTGCCGTCCAGGTGGTCCAGCTCGTGCTGGAGGATTCGCGCATACCAGCCGCGTGCTCGCACCGTCACGGGATGCCCGTGCTCGTTCAAGGCCTCCACGCGCACGGCGCGGGCCCGCGGCACCAGGGCCGCGAAGCCGCTCACGCTGAGGCAGCCCTCGTGGAACTCCGCGGGCGTCGCGTCCTCCACCACCAGCCTCGGGTTGATGAGGACCTGGAATGGAACGGGTGCCCGCTCGCGCGACGCCAGCTCCTCGCCGGAGAGCGCCGCGTGGTACTCGGCCCGGTCCTCCAGCACCACCAGCCGCAGGCCGACGCCCACCTGCGGCGCCGCCAAGCCGACGCCGGGCGCGTCCCGCATCGTGTCGCGCATCAGCTCGATGAGCCGCTGGATCTCCGGACTGGCAATCTCTTCCGGCGTGAGGTCACGCGCCTTCCGCCGCAGCACGGGATCGCCTGCCTGGACAATCTTGAGCACCATGCCGGGCACGGTAGCAGGGCTCGCTACACGCCGGGCGCCCGCTGTCGCTCGATCCACCGCCGGCCGTGGGACGTGTCGACGCCGCAACGCTCCAATCCTGGAAAGACGACGTCATGCAGGGCCTGGATGAAGACCTCCAGCTTGCGCGCATGCGGCAGGACGCCGTGCGCCAGGAGGATGGGGCTCTCGGTCTCCGGCGTGCCCTGGGCGAAGAGCCTCGGTGACACGCTCTCATCCAGCATCGCGGGCAACAGCGGCGCCAGGAACGCGGCCCCGCCCTCCCTGGAGGCATGCGCCAGGTAGGCCCACCCCAGGCGGCTGTGCGCGACCTCGTCGCGGAGGATGTCCCGCAGGACCGCACGCACGCGCGGAGGTCCCTCCACGGACAGGAGCGCCGTGAGCCCCGCCGTGCTCTCCGTCTCCGAGATGCAGCAGGCCGCGACGACGTCGTAGAGCACCTGCTCCCGGAACCCCAGCTCCGGTGGCGCGGTCTCCCGTGCTTCGACCTGGGCGGACGCCAGTCCGTCCTGACCATAGGCGCGCGCCATCAACTCACACATGCCCGCATGGCGCTGCTCGTCCATCGCCGCGCGCCGCGCGAGGTCCACCAGCTCCGCGGGTGTCTCCAGTCGTTCGAGTGCATCCGCCAGCCGGGCAAAACGCAGCCCCGCGACCAGCTCCTCCTGCCGGCGGAAAGCCCACGTCTCCGCGACCAGCCGCCGGAGGGTGTCGGGTATCGGCACCCGATGTGCTGTCCTCATCCGCTCGGCCTCCCAAGCAGGTCCCGCACCATTGAACATCCGAAATTGGGGGCTGCGCTCATCGTGGCCTCGCGAACGCAACCCTACCCGACGTGGCAAGCTGTCCGGGCGAAAGGAATATCGTGTCGCGGTGAGTCATTGTGTCGGGCGCCGTGGAGAGCGCGGTGCTTGAGGCTCAGCGAAGAGGGGCGGAGTCCAGAGAGGCACGGCCCTCCCCGGGTGAGCCGGGTGGAACGAGGAGGCGCCCTCCTCTGGGAGCGCAGGAGCCGGGATGCGGCGGACTCGACGACTCGGATGGGCCGCGCTGCTCTCCCTCGCCCTCCATGCGGGCCTGCTCGCGCTCCTCTGGCGCGTGGAGCCGGAGCCTCGTTCACGGGTAGCGCCCGCCCCTTCCGTGCCGCTCGAGGTGGACATCGTCACCTTGCCCCAGCCTTCCAACGAAGCCCCTCCCGCCGCCGCCCAGGTCGCGCCTCCTCCGCGCTCGAAGCCGCCCCGCGCGGGCATTCCTCCCGGCACCTCCAAACGACGCTCCGTCCCAGACACGACCGCCTCGGCGCCTGCCCCTGGCGCTCCAGCTCCAGGATCCGCAACCGCTGACGCCGCCCCTGCCACCAAGCCCCCCGCGCCGGGAAGCGTGGCCGCTGCGCCGGACGCCCCGCGCCGCACTCCCCCGCCGGGCGACACGTTGGACTCACTGCCCTCCTTCCTGGTGCCAGGAGGAGCGCCTCCGAGCGGCCCCAGGACGCCGAGTGGACGAACCTCGCGCCCCGGCGACGCGGGCCCCTCCGCCGAACAGCTCGCCGCGCAGGAGCGAGCCCGGGTCACGGACCGCATCGAGGCGTTCATCGACGATGAGCAGGCCCAGAATCGCGTCGCGAATGGCCTCATCGACTCGTACTTCAGCCGGCTCCGCGAGGCGCTCGAAAAGGGCCTCGAAGACGCGCCGGTGTTTCCGGGCACCAGCCTGCTGAACCAGGCGCAGTCCGCCTGGGCCGGTCAGGCAGGCCGCTTTGGCGCGACCGGCAACCCGGGCGGCGGGCCTCCCCCCAAGGCCCCCACCCAGGCGGAACGGCTCTACGACCTGCAGAAGCGCGAGGGCGATGACGCCATGGAGCGGCCGCGGCTCTTCGTCCAGGCAGGCCAGGAGCTCCAGCACCTCGCCACGGGCGGCGGCTCGAAGCTCGTCGTCACCCTGGAGCTGGTGCAGAACGTGGACGGCTCCTTGCGTGACGTGAAGCTCCTCACGCGAAGTGGGAATCCCGCCTACGACGCCTATGTCCTGAACGCCGTCCCCGCCTCACTCGCGAAGCTCGCGTCACCTCCCGAGGGTGCTCGGGGCGTTCGGGAGGATGGAATCCACACGCGCTGGGCCGTGGAGGGCCGCGTCGTGTACCTGCGCAAGCTCAAGGAGCTGAAGGGGCAGGACGCCTGGTACATCGCGGCGGCGAGCGCCGCGGGCATCCTCGCGGGCCGCTTCGAGGAGACCACAGGGGAGGTCGACGTCATCGACTTCCGCAATCCGCGGTTCGTCTGTCAGGCCCGCCTGCTGCGCGTCTATTGAGGGTGCTAGGCTGGCGCCCCATGGCTCGTCGCAAGAAGGCCGAGGAGATGGCGTCCCGCGTCCGAAACCTGCTCGCGATGGACGCCGCGGGCATCATGCGCCGGCTCGACGCGCGCCGGGATGAGATGTTCGCCCTCTTCTCGCGGCTACGCAGCCGGGAGCCCCTGCTGGGCACCATCGCCTCGCGCTATGCCAACGGCGCGTTCGACCAGCTCATCCATCTGCCCGAGCAGGAGCAGGCGGTGGTGGACCACTTCTATGGCCGCCTGGACGAGCTGCGCTGGTACTTCACCTACACGGAGGACATGCCCGGCACCGCGCAGCAGGTCTTCTCCACGCTGCACAAGCGGCTGGAGGAAGCCCATCGCACGCTCGTGGTGACGCTCGGCCCCCCCGTGTCCCCGGACGGTGCCCGCGTGGTCGACGTCGAGGCCGTCCGGCACGACGCCCCGGCTCCCCCTGCCCAGAAGAGGCTGGAGCGAGCCACGGCATCCTCACGCCAGCGGCGCGCATAGGCCGCCCTACGTCGCGCCGCCGGAGCGTTGAGCCTCAGGCGGCGGGCGCCGCGACTGGCACCGCGGCCTGTCGCTTCGGGGCGAGCCTCCGCATGGAGCGCTTGCCCACCACGACGTCCACCATCTTCTTCGCGCGGGTCCAGACACTCTCCTGGACGTAGGGGATGCCGTACTTCTCGCAGAGCGCCTTCACCCGCGGCTGCACCTCGCGGTACTTCAGCATGGGCAGGTCCGGCCAGATGTGGTGCTCGATCTGGTAGTTCAGCCACAGGTGCGCGAAGTCGTTCAGGTCTCCGCCCGTCCGGTAGTTCGCGCTGCCAATCACCTGCTGCACGTAGCGCTCCCCACGGCTCTCCGGCTTCGAGTCGAAGCGATAGAGGTCCTCCCCCGTATGGTTGGGGCCCACCACCAGGAACGTGTGCAGGCTGGTGAAGATGTCCGCCATCACCGAGTTGCAGAACGCGCTGAACGACGCCCACGGCCCCAACACGAGGTAGAGCGCCGGGAAGAGACCGAACTGTACGGCCGAGTACGGCAGGTAGCACCGCAGCAGCAGCTCCTTCTGCTCCTCATGCGTCAGCGCCCCACCCTGGCGCCGGCCCTTGCGGCGCAGCGAGCTGAGCGTCTCGGGCGCGTAGTAGCTGGCCCGCCACGTCAGCGCGAGCAGCGCGAGTTGGGCATACCGGAGCGCCAGCGGCCGCTCCGGGTTGCGCAGGGAGCCCTCCGCGTTGCGCTCCAGGAGGTCCGGGTCCGCGTCCTCCCCGGTGTGCGAGTGGTGGAGCACGTTGTGCTCGAACACCCAGGCCTCCGGCAACATCCAGTCCAGCCAGTCGACGTAACGCCGGAGCCCCTTCGCGAAGCCCTTGCCCGTGCGCGACACCGGCACGCCGGGAACCCGGTCGTACCCCCGGTGCCCCACGTGGTGCATCAGCAACCAGCGCGTGGAGCGCCCCAGACCGAGCGCGGCCGCGCTGAGCGGGTTCGGTCCAATCCAGCAGGTGGCCGCGCCCAGCAGCGTCGCCGCCCGCCCCCAACGCTCAATCTTCCGCAGATGCGCCGCATCCGCCTCACCAAGCGAGGCATCCACCTGCTCGCGCAGCGCCTTCAGCTCGCGAAGAAAGCCCTCCACGTCCACGGAAGAAATATCGAAGTCGGGCACAGCCTGGGACTGCATGAGGGGCTCTCCTCGTTCACGGAGGTGGATGCAAGGGGGATGGAGGGAACGACTCGGCGCGAAAGGTAGCCGTCAGGGTCCGCGGACGTCCAGCTTGCGCGTCGTTCCGTGCGGAACCGTGACGCCCGGATTATAGCCTCGCGCCCATGTTCGCCAGCCACGGCTACACCTACGCTTGGGTACGCCCCTTCGGCTCGGAGCTGGCCCCGGTAACGGTCGACGATTGACTCACACACTCCGAAAGCGAGCTGCCGACATGACAGACCTGTTTGCCCCCCTCGAGCTGAGGAAGAACGTCATCGCGCCCAACCGCATCTGGCTGGCGCCCCTGACGAACACGCAGAGCCACCCGGATGGCACGCTCTCCGACGCGGAGCTGCGTTTTCTCGCGATGCGCGCCGACGGGGGCTTCGGCATGGTGGAGACCTGCGCCGCCTACGTCTCCCAGGACGGCAAGGCGTGGCCGGGCGAGCTTGGCGTGCACGACGACGCGATGGTGCCCGGCCTGAAGCGCCTCGCCTCGCGCATCCATGAAGGGGGCGCGTTGCTCGCCGCCCAGCTCTTCCATGGTGGCGTGCGCGCCAACCCGGAGGTCAGCCAGCGCGAGGCGTGGAGCGCCAGCGCCTATGACGAGGAGGGCCTCCACTGCCGCGAGGGCACCGAGGCGGACATCGAGCGCACCATCCAGGCCTTCGCGGACGCGGCGCGCCGCTGCGCCGAGGCGGGCTTCGACGCCGTGGAGCTCCATGGCGCGCACGGCTATCTCCTGTCGCAGTTCCTGAGCACCGTCTTCAACCGCCGTCAGGACCGCTGGGGCGGCTCCCTGCAGAATCGCTGGCGCCTGCTCCAGGAGACGGTCCGCGCGGTGCGGCGCGCGGCGCCGTCGCTGGTGCTCTCCGTGCGGCTGTCCCCAGAGGACGCGAGGCAGGCCCGGGGCATCGACCTGGACGAGTCGCTGGAGGTCGCCCGGATGCTCGCGAGCGAGGGCGTGGACGTCCTCCACCTCTCCCTGTGGAAGGCGGCCCTCAACACCCAGAAGCGCCCGGACCAGCACGCGACGCCCCTCTTCCGGCAAGCCGTGGGCCCGGACATGCGCATCGTGGTCGCGGGCGAGGTGCGCACGCGCGAGGAGGCGGAGGCCCAGCTCGCGCGCGGCGCGGACGCCGTCGCCGTGGGGCGCGCGGCCATCGCGAACCACGACTGGCCCCGGCGCGTCCAGCGCGGCGAAGCCCTCCAGGTGCCCCCGCTGTCCCCCGCCACGCTCCACGCCGAGGGGCTGTCGGACGCCTTCGTGAACTACATGCGCAACTGGCGCGGCTTCGTGGAAGGCGCCCCGGCGTAGGCGCCAGGACACGCAAACGGCCCCACTCCCATGGGGAGCGGGGCCGCGCGCCTCACGGCCACCAGGGTTGAGCCGTCAGCTCCGGGCGCCCGTTGGCGCCGCGCTGATGCCCAGGTACTCCTGGAGCGGCTTCACCTCCAGCTCCGCGCGCTTGAGCGACTCCAGCGCGCCCACCGCCATGCGCGCCGCCTGCACCGTCGTGTAGTACGGGACCGAGTGCATCAGCGACTCGCGGCGGATGGAGAAGCTGTCGGTAATCTCCTGCTTGCCGAAGGTGGTGTTGATGACCAGCACGATTTCACCGTCGACAATCTTGTCGACGATGTTCGGGCGGCCCTCGGTCACCTTCTGGACCACCTGCGTCTCAATCCCCTTCGTCGCCAGATAGGCATGGGTACCGCCGGTGGCGACCAGCGAGTAACCCATGCTCCGCAGACGCCGGGCCAGGTCCACCACCGCCGGCTTGTCGTCGTCCTTGACGGAGATGAACACCTTGCCGCTCTGAGGCAGCTTCACCCCCGCGGCGAGCTGGCTCTTGGCGAAGGCGGACGCGTAGTCGCTGGCCAGCCCCATCACCTCGCCCGTGGATTTCATCTCCGGCCCGAGGATGACGTCCACGCCCGCGAAGCGCGCGAACGGGAACACGCTCTCTTTCACCGCCACGTGCTTGAACTCCGGCTCCTGCGTGACGCCCAGCTCCTGGAGCGTCTTGCCCACCATGCAGAGCGCGGCGATCTTCGCCATCGCCACGCCGGTGGCCTTGGAGATGAAGGGCACCGTGCGGCTCGCGCGTGGATTCACTTCCAGGATGTAGATGGTCTTCCCCTGGATGGCGAACTGCACGTTCATCAGGCCCACCACGCCCAGCTCCCGCGCCAGGGCGATGGCCTGGTCCTTCATCCGCTCCACCAGGTCCGGCGACAGCGAGTGCGGCGGCAGCGTGGCCGCGGCGTCACCGGAGTGCACGCCCGCCTCCTGGATGTGCTCCAGCACGCCGCCAATCATCACCGCACCGGTGCGGTCCGCCACCAGGTCCAGGTCCACCTCGATGGCTTCCTTCAGGAAGCGGTCGATGAGCACCGGGTGCTCGGGCGACGCGCTCACCGCCTCGCGCATGTAGCGCTCCAGGCTGGCCACGTCGTAGACGGTCTCCATGGCCCGGCCGCCTAGCACGTAGGACGGGCGCACCATGACTGGGTAGCCGATGCGCTCGGCCACCTTGAAGGCCTCCGCGTGGCTGCGCGCGACGCCGTTCTCCGGCTGCTTCAGGCCCAGCTTCTCGATGAGCGCGGCGAAGCGCTCCCGGTCCTCCGCGCGGTCGATGGCGTCCGGCGACGTGCCCAGGATGGGGAGGCCCGCCTTCTCCAGCGGCACGGAGATGCGCAGCGGCGTCTGGCCGCCGAACTGGACGATGGCGCCCACCGGCTTCTCGCGCTGGGACACTTCGAGCACGTCCTCGATGGTCAGCGGCTCGAAGTAGAGGCGGTCCGACGTGTCGTAGTCGGTGGACACCGTCTCCGGGTTGCAGTTGACCATCACCGTCTCGTACCCGGCCTCGCGCAGCGCGAAGGCGGCGTGGACGCACGCGTAGTCGAACTCGATGCCCTGGCCGATGCGGATGGGGCCGCTGCCCAGGATGAGCACCTTCTGCCGGTCCGAGGGAGGCGCCTCGTCCTCCTCCTCGTAGGTGGAGTACAGGTAGGGCGTGTACGCCTCGAACTCCGCGGCGCAGGTGTCCACCCGCTTGAAGACGGGCCGGATGTTGCGCGCGTGCCGGTGCGCCCGCACCTCCTCCGCCGGGTAGCCGAGCAGCCGGCCCAGGTACTTGTCGGAGAAGCCGTGGGCCTTCGCCTGCCGGAGCACTTCGTCCGGGAGCTGGTCCAGGCGGCCGTACTCCTGGAGCGCCTGCGCCTCGTTCACCAGCATCTGGATGTAGCGCAGGAACCAGGGGTCGATGGCCGACAGCGCGTGAACGTCCTCCACCGTCAGGCCCTCGCGGAAGGCCTGGGCCACGTACCACGGGCGCTCCGGGCGGGGGATGCGCAGCGCCTCGCGGAGCACCTTCTCGCGCTCCTCCTTCTCCGTGGGCAGCTCCGGGGACTCCAGGCCCACGCGGCCCAGCTCCATGGAGCGCAGCGCCTTCATGTACGCCTCGGGGAAGGTGCGGCCAATGGCCATCACCTCGCCCACCGAGCGCATGCTCGTGGTCAGCGTCCGGTCCGCGTGTGGGAACTTCTCGAAGTTGAAGCGCGGCACCTTCACCACCACGTAGTCCAGCGTCGGCTCGAACGAGGCCGGCGTGTCGCGGGTGATGTCGTTGCGCAGCTCGTCCAGCGTGTAGCCCAGCGCCAGCTTCGCGGCGACCTTCGCGATGGGGTAGCCCGTCGCCTTCGACGCCAGCGCGCTGGAGCGCGACACGCGCGGGTTCATCTCGATGACGACCATGCGGCCGTCCTTCGGGTGGATGCCGAACTGGATGTTGGAGCCGCCGGTGTCGACGCCGATCTCCCGGATGATGGCGAGCGAGGCCTGCCGCATCCGCTGGTACTCGCGGTCCGTCAGCGTCTGCGCGGGCGCCACGGTGATGGAGTCACCCGTGTGGACGCCCATGGGGTCCAGGTTCTCGATGGAGCAGACGATGATGACGTTGTCCGCCGTGTCGCGGACGACCTCCAGCTCGTACTCCTTCCAGCCCAGCACGCTCTCCTCCACCAGGATGGTGCTGGTGGGGCTGGCCTTGAGGCCGGAGCGGCAGATGGCCTCGAACTCCTCGCGGTTGTACGCGATGCCGCCGCCGGTGCCGCCCAGGGTGAAGGACGGCCGGATGATGGCCGGGAAGCCGATGTCCTCCACCAGCTTCATCGCCTGGTCCAGCGTCGTCGCGTACCCGCTCTTGGGCAGCGCCACGCCGATCTTCTGCATGGCCGCCTTGAAGAGCTGGCGGTCCTCGGCCTTGTTGATGGCCTCCAGGGACGCGCCGATGAGGCGCACGCCGTACTTCTCCAGGATGCCCCGCTCCGCCAGGGCCTTGGCGAGGTTGAGCGCCGTCTGCCCACCCATGGTGGGAAGGAGCGAGTCTGGACGCTCCGAGGCGAGGATGCGCTCCGCCGCCTCCACGGTGATCGGCTCGATGTAGGTGCGATGCGCGAACTCAGGGTCCGTCATCACGGTGGCGGGGTTGCTGTTGAGCAGCACCACCTCCACGCCTTCGTCCCGGAGCGCCTTGATGGCTTGTGTACCGGAGTAGTCGAACTCGACGGCCTGCCCGATGACAATCGGACCCGAGCCAATCACAAGAACCTTGCGGATATCGGTACGCTTGGGCATCGGGGCGCCCCCATACCAACGTCCGTCCCCACATGCGAGGACTGTGTTGAGGCCGCCTGCTCGCACGCATGCCATGCCCCGGCGCGGTCCTCTGATAGGCTCCGCCGCCCACGGAGGTCCCATGCGCCACTGGTCCCTGGCACTGCTCGTCTCGCTCGCTACTCCCGCCCTCGCCCAGGACGCCGCCCCCGCGCCCGAGGGTGCCCCGCCCGAGGCGCCCGCCCCTGCCGCGGAGGGAGCCGCCAAGGTCGAGGCCCCGCCTCCTGCTCCGGCAGCGGCGCCTACCGCGACCGAGCCCGAGGCCTCGCCTCGGGAGGCCGAGTCCGCCGCTGCGCCGCCTGCGGCCGGAGAGGCGCCCGCCCGGAAGACCGCGGCACCCGCGCCCCGGAAGCAGGCCGCACCGCCTCCTCGCGCGGCGGAGGCGCCCACACCGCCCCCTGCCGGCTCGCCTCCGGCGGGCCTTCCGCCCGGAATCCTCGAGTTGAAGCGCGAGCCCGTCCCGGACACGCCGGCCCTGTCACCCGAGGAGCAGATCCGCCGCGACATCCAGGCAGACGCCCGCTTCCTCTTCCAGAACCTGCTGACCGGCGACGTGCGCACCGCCTCCAACGAGGTGCTCTACCCCTTCAGCCTGGAGTCCGAGCGCTACGCCACGCCCGAGGAGCTGGTGGCCGCCTGGGTGAGGCAGCTCCGGTTGAAGCGCACGGACCTCGTCACGCTCTATGACATCGAGGTGATGCCGCTGGACGCCATGGAGAAGAAGTACGGCAAGGCCCCCGCGCGCCTGGGGCTGGACCTGCGCAACCCCAAGGAGATCTGGACGGCGGTGGGCAACCTCTCGGGCCGCGCCGCCGTCCTCGTGTACCGGCGATACCGCGACGAGTTCCGCGCGTTCGCCTACACGGACTGAGCGACTCAGGTCAGGGCCTTGACCAGCGCCTCCAGGCGGGTCAGGCCCTTCTGCAACACCTCCATGGAGGTGACGAAGCTCATCCGCACGTAGCCCTCCACGCCGAAGGGCTCGCCGGGCACCGCGGCCACCTGGAAGTCATCCAGGAGGATCTCCGAGAGCTGCATCGACGACGTCACCGGCTTGCCCTTGTACGAGCGGCCCAGCAGGCCCCGCACGTCCGCGAACGCGTAGAAGGCACCCTCGGGCATCCGGCAGCGCACGCCGTCCAGCGCGTTCAGCCCCGCCACGAAGAAGTCACGGCGCGCGCGGTACTCCTTCACCATGGCGGTGATGGTGTCCGGCGGCCCCTTCAGCGCCGCCAGCGCGGCCTTCTGGCTAATGGACGACGCGTTGGAGGTGGACTGGTCCTGGACCATCTGCATGGCGGACACGAGCGGCTTGGGGCCCGCGATGTAGCCCATGCGCCACCCCGTCATGGAGTACGCCTTGCTCATGCCGTTGGCGACCACCAGCCGCGGCACCAGGTCCGGCGCCACGTCGCTGATGCCCAGGCGCTCGTCGGTGTAGAGCAGCTTCTCGTAGATGTCGTCCGTGACGATGAGGCAGTCGTGCGGGCGCAGCACCTCGGCGATGCGCTCCAGCGCGGCGCGCGAGTACACCGCGCCCGTGGGATTGCCCGGGCTGTTGATGATGACGGCGCGCGTGCGCGGCGAGAGCGCGCGGCGGATGGCGTCCGGGTCCGGCGCGAAGCCGTCCTCCTCGCGGGTAGGGACGATGACGGGCGTGGCGCCCGCCAGCCGCACCATGTCCGGGTAGCTCACCCAGAAGGGCGCGAAGATGATGACCTCGTCGCCCTCGTCCAGCACCGCCTGGCAGAAGTTATAGAGGCCCTGCTTCCCCCCCGACGTGACGAGCACCTGGTCCGGCGTGTAGCGCAGCCCGTTGTCCCGCTCGAGCTTGGCGCAGATGGCCTCGCGCAGTTCGAGGATGCCGTTGGTGGCGGTGTACTTGGTGAAGCCCGTCCGCAGTGCGTCCACCGCGGCCTGCTTCACGTACTCCGGGGTGTCGAAGTCGGGCTCTCCCGCGGCCAGGACCACCACGTCCACACCCTTGGCGGCGAGCGCCTTGGCGCGCGAGTTGAGAGCGAGCGTCGGAGACGGCTTGATGGCCTGGAGCCGGCGAGCAAGTTTCATGTCCCCTGCCTAACGCGGAGAACCGCGCCGGACAAGTGGCCAGCCCTGCTACTTCCGTCCAGCAAACTTCGCCTTCAAACCTTCGTTCACGTTGGGGGGCACCAACCCCGTGACGTCCCCGCCAAAGGAGGCCACCTCCCGGACGAGGTTCGAGGAGATGTAGAAGTAGTCCTCCCCCGTCATCATGAAGACGGTCTCCACGTCCGGCGCCAGCTTCCGGTTCATGTTCGCGAGCTGGAACTCGAACTCGAAGTCCGACACGGCCCGCAGCCCGCGGACGATGACCCCCACGTTGCGGCGGCGGACGTAGTCCACGAGCAGGCCGTGGAAGGCGTCCACCTCGACCCGGTCGTCCTGGATGGCGTCCCGAATCAACGTGCGGCGCTCTTCCTCGGAGAACAAGGGTGTCTTCTTCGGGTTCACCGCGATGGCGACGATGAGCCGATCGAACATCTTCAGGCTGCGCTGAATCAGGCTCAGGTGCCCGTTGGTGAGCGGATCAAAGGAACCAGGATAGATGGCGACCGGCATGCGCCAGGAAGTCTCGGATGCCCCCGACAGCCGGTCAAGGACTGCTCACGGCGCCCGATAGAAGCTCACCAGCGTGTCTCCGAAGCGGCGCTGGTCTTCCCGGATAAGCCCGGCGTGGGCCTCGGGTGAGGCCTCGCGCTTGTCGTGCTCCACCACCACCATGGCCGAGGGCGCCAGGAGCCCGGCCGCCAGAAGGCCATCCAGCACCGCCTCCACCACGCGCGCCGCATAGGGTGGGTCCGCGAAGACGAGCTCGTAGCGCACCCCACGCCGCTTCAGCGTCTCCAGCGCCCGCGTCACCGGGGCGGCGAGAATCTCCACCTGCCCCGCGAGCCCCACGGACTCCGCGTTCTGCCGGCACAGGGCGAGCGCCTCGCGGTCCTGGTCCACCAGCACTGCCTGGCCCGCGCCGCGTGACACGGCCTCCAGCCCGAGCGCGCCGGTGCCCGCATAGAGGTCCAGCACGCGCTGGCCGTCCAGGAACTGGCCCAGCACGTTGAAGAGCGTCTCCCGGACGCGGTCGGCCGTGGGACGGATGTGCCGCGACGAGGCCTTGGGGCCGGCCAGGGCCCGGCCCTTCGCGGTGCCTGCGACGATTCGCATGGGGCCCTTCTACACCGGCTCCGGCCTCAGTCGCCCCGCATCTCCGCCAGGAAACGCAGCGACGCCTGTCCCGTGCGGGTCGCGCCGAGCGCGGCCAGTGCCTCGGTGGCCTCCATGAAGGACAGGGCCTCCAGCTTCTCGCGCGCGGCGTCGTCCAGTGGCGGGAGCTGCTCCTCCAGCACGCCCAGGAGCTGCCCCGGGGGGAGCCCGGCGGCCACGGCCCGCTCCTCCACCCCGGCGCGGACATCTGCGGGCCAGGCGCCCAGCGCCAGCCGCTCGAAGCCGCCCACACAGTCCACCTTCCGGACGCCCGAGGCCACGTAGGTGGGGAGCCCGTCGAACCCCTGCGCTCCCGCCTCCCCCACCGACAGGTGGGTGCCATACTCCGCGGCCAGGTCCACCAGGGTCCGCAGCAGGCCCACGTCGGCCTCGCCCGCGCCGAGCGCCGCCTCCGGCACCCGGATGAAGTCCACCGGCACGTGCCACTGCTTGAGGCCCTCCAGCAGCGTCCGGTACGCATCCACCAGCCCGCTGGTGGGCGCCGGCCCCGTCAGCTCCAGCGCCAGCTCGCGCTCCGTCAGCGGGGCCGCCAACGCGTTCACCGCCTCTACCGCCGCGTAGGAGTCCACCCGGGACAGGTCCAGCGACACCAGCGAGAAGCCCGCGTCCACCACCCGGTATATGCCGTCCCGCAGGGCGTCCAGCGCGTCCGCGTCCGCGCGGGCCACGCGGATGGGGCCCGCCTGGAGGAACAGGGGCCGCGCGTGCTCGGCGTCGGCCGCCGCCTGATGCGCCGCCAGCACGAAGCGCTCGGGCGCACCCCGGTCAGCCAGGGGATGTGGGCAGGCCAGCCCCAGCACGGCGTCTTCCGAGCGGGCCGCGCGCAGCAGCCCGGGCAGGGCGCCCTTCGCCTGCACCGGAAGACACGGCAGCGCCACGGGGGCCCGCGCCAGGGCGCGCAGCAGCTCCCTGGGGTTGAGCAGCGGCACGCGCGAGCCGTGTCCTACCCGGGCCACCGTGTTCCCCGGCCGATACGTCAGCACCTTGTCCAGCTGGTTCATGGAGCGCGGAGAATCATCCGCTCGCGCCACCCGAGGCAAGGCGAAGCTGCCGGGAGCGTCCGGTGGGGCACGCACCCGGGCAGGCCCCGGCCCCCTTGCCGGGGGACCGTCAGTGGACCTCACCCAGGTGGGCGTAGGTCTCGCTCTCGATTTGAATCGTGGTGTGGTCGATTCCGAAGCGGTCGAACAGGTCGTGCTTCACCGCGGAGAGAATCTCGTCGTTGTTGCAGACCATGGGGTCCTGCACCACCAGGTGCGCGGACAGCGCGTAGACGCCGCTGGAGATGGTCCACACGTGCAGGTCGTGCACCGCCGTCACGCCCTGCGCCCGCAGCATCAGCTCCTTGATCTGCGCCAGGTCCACGTGGGCGGGCACCGCCTCCATCAGCACGTCCACCGCGTCACGCACCAGGCGCACCGCGCCCACCACGATGACGACGGAGATGACGACCGAGATGATGGGGTCCACCACGTACCAGCCCGTGTACGCCATGATGCCCGCGCCCAGGAGCACGCCCACCGAGGACAGCGTGTCCCCCAGCACGTGGAGGAACGCGCCGCGCACGTTCATGGAGTGGGAGCGGTGCAGGAACGCCAGCGCCGCCAGGTTGGCCACCAGTCCCACCGAGGCCACGATGGCCATGGGCCCCAGGTCCACCTTCGCCGGCGAGCGGACGCGCTCCCAGGCTTCGTAGAGGATGACGACGGTGATGCCCAGCAGCAGCACGCCGTTGAGCAGCGCGCTGAGGATCTCCATCCGGTAGTAGCCGTACGTCTTCTTCACGTCCGCCGGCTTGCCCGCGAACCACAGCGCCACCAGGCTCAGCGCCAGCGCGGACACGTCCGTCAACATGTGGCCCGCGTCGGACATCAGGGCCAGCGAGTTCGTCAGCCAGCCGCCCACCGCCTCCGCCAGCGCGATGGTGGCCGTCAGGACCAGGGCGAACACGAGCCGTTGCTTGTCCCGCTTGCGCTCCTCCGCCAGTCCGCCCTTCCGGGGACCGTGCCTGTGCCCGTGCCCATGGCCGTGATGAGAGTGGCCATGTCCGTCGCACCGGTCATGTGCGTGGCCATGCCCGGATTCGCCGCGCGTGTAAGAGGAGGTAGTCACGGGAGAGAGGGGTGCGGATAATGCCCATTCATGAGGTATGAGAGGCCGGGAATCTGGCTGCCGCCAGGCCCGGCGTCCCCTGCACCGGAGCGTGGGGAGACGCGACGGAGGTGGGGATGGACTACGGGAAGCATCTGAACCTGCACACCATCATCATGCTCAGGGATGTCATCCGCAAGTGGTGGCAGGTGGAGCTCTCGTTCGCGGATCGCCACGGCGTGGTGCACGCGTGGCAGCACGGCGACATCACCCCTCCTCCCAATCCGCTGTGCCGGCTCGCCCTGACGTCTAGAGAGGGCTTGCGGCGCTGCGGTCAGTCCGTCCGGGTGCTCAACGAGAAGTTCAAGGCGAACAAGCAGCTGCGCCGCTCGCTCATCCACGAGTGCCACCTCAACTTCAGCATCGTGGGCGCCCCGCTCTACATCGCCAACGAATACGAGGGAATCCTCTTCGTCGAGGGCTTCGCCCGCCAGCCGCTCGACACACGCGAGGCGGAGCTGCTCGCGTCGAAGGCGCGCCCGTTCTCCCCGCCGCAGGTGGACCTGGAGGGGCTGGCCGAGCAGGTCCCCGTGCTCGACGGCGCCGAGCTGAGCAAGCTGTCCGACCTGCTCGAGTGCGCGGCCAACGAGATCGCGAACCACGAGGCGGTGGCCTCGCGGCAGGTTGGGGACACCCCTGCCCTCACCGATGAGCTGAGCGACCGCTACCGCTTCGAGAAGATCATCGGGCGCTCCGGCCCCATGATGGAGGTGTTCCGGCTGATGGAGAAGGTGGCCAACTCGGACTCCACCGTCCTCATCAACGGCGAGTCGGGCACCGGCAAGGAGCTGGTGGCCCGGGCCATCCACCACAGCGGCCCGCGCGCGCAGCAGCCCTTCGTGGTGCAGAACTGCTCCGCCTTCAACGACAACCTGCTGGAGAGCGCCCTCTTCGGCCACACGCGCGGCGCCTTCACTGGCGCGCTCCGGGACAAGAAGGGGCTCTTCGAGGTCGCCGACGGGGGGACCTTCTTCCTGGACGAAGTGGGCGACATGTCCGCCGCGCTCCAGGTGAAGCTGCTGCGCGTGCTGCAGGAGGGCACCTTCCTGCCAGTGGGCGGCACCCAGCTCAAGGAGGTCAACGTCCGCGTCATCGCCGCCACCCACAAGGACCTGGGTGAGCTGGTCAAGCGGGGCGAGTTCCGCGAGGACCTCTACTACCGCATCAACGTCATCCGCGTGCAGCTGCCGCCCCTGCGCGACCGCCGGGACGACATGCCCGTCCTCATCGACCACTTCCTGCGCAAGCACCACCGCGAGGGCCAGCGCGCCCGGGGACTGGATACGGAGGCCCTGGCCATCCTGAGCGCCTATGCGTGGCCCGGGAACATCCGTGAGCTGGAGAACGAAATCGAGCGCTTGCTCGTCCTCGGAGGCGACCTGGAGTCCATTCCCGCGGAGCTCATCTCCAGCCGCATCCGCGACGCGGTGGTTCCCGGCGGTGGGCCCTTCATCTCCCCGCGCGCCCACGGCAAGCTGCACGAGGCCGTGGAGGCCCTGGAGCGGGAGATGATTCAGCAGGGCCTGATGCGCACGCGCTACAACAAGAGCCGGCTGGCGCGAGAGCTGGGCATCAGCCGCTCCAATCTCATCCAGAAGATCTCCCGCTACGGCCTGGACAAGGGCCTGCCCGACAACGAGGCGGAGATGGGCGACGCATGAGCCCCGGCGCGCGGTACTTCCACCAGGACCGCCTGCGCGTGCCGGACGGCGCGGAGCTGTACTACCAGGTCCAGGGGGATGGCCTGCCAGGCATCGTCCTCTGCGACGGCCTGGGCTGCGACGGCTTCGCGTGGAAGTACCTGGCGCCCTACCTGACGCGGCGCCACCGCGTGCTGCGCTGGCACTACCGGGGCCACGGCCGCTCCACCGTCCCCGAGGACCGCTCGCGCATCGGCATGCTGTACACCTGCGACGACCTGCGCCGGATGCTGGACGCCACCGGCATGGAGCGCGCCGTCCTCTTCGGCCACTCCATGGGCGTGCAGGTGGCGCTGGAGTTCCACCGCCGCTACGCCAGCCGCGTCGCCGGGCTCGTCCTCGTGTGCGGCAGCTACGGCAACCCGCTGGACACCTTCCACGACTCCACCGCGCTCAAGCGGGCCTTCCCCCTCATCCGCCGCGTGGTGGAGCGCTATCCGAGCCAGGCCGCCCGGCTCATCCACGCCATGCTGCGCACGGAGCTGGCCGTGCAGCTCGCCATCTCCCTGGAGATGAACCGCGAGCGCATCGCCCGCAACGACCTGGCCCCCTACTTCGACCACCTGGCGCGGATGGACCCTGTCGTCTTCGTCCGCACCCTCGACTCCATGGCCGAGCACAGCGCCTGGGACCACCTGCCCCATGTGGACGTGCCCACGCTGGTGGTGGCGGGCGGGGAGGACAAGTTCACCCCGGGATGGATCTCCGAGGAGATGGCGGACCGGATTCCCGGCGCCGAGCTGGAGTTCATCCCCGAGGGCACCCACACCACCCCACTCGAAGCCCCCGGGCGGGTGGAGGTCCGTATCGAGCGCTTCCTCCGTGAGCGGCTGGACGTGCGCACCCGCGCTCCGTCGCCTGGGCCCACACCCCCGGTGCGCTCGTCCGCGGCCCGGCAGAGCGGCGCCGGTGACGCCCCGGAAGGAACGGACGCCCCGGGTGTGTTCCTGGGGGGTAACAGTGGTGAGGCGGCGCCCTGAACCCGGGGTGAATCGACGCCTGCTCGAGCGTTGGGCTTCCGGCTGCATTGCAGGGGACGCACTCGCGGCATATAAGCGCCGACCTCCCGGGTTCCGGTGGGGTTCGGAAGCCCCGGCCTCCTCGGGCGCATCCCACCAGCCATCACAGTTCGGTTCGTATGATCTCTCGCGAAAACATTCGTAACGTCGCCATTGTCGCCCACGTCGACCATGGCAAGACCACGCTCGTCGACCACCTGCTTCGCCAGGCGGGCACCTTCCGCTCCAACGAGCACGTCGCCGAACGGGTGATGGACTCGAACGACCTCGAGCGCGAGAAGGGCATCACCATTCTCGCGAAGAACACCGCGGTCAACTACAAGGGCATGCAGATCAACATCATCGACACCCCGGGTCACGCCGACTTCGGTGGTGAGGTGGAGCGTGGTCTGCGCCTCGTCGATGGCGTCATCCTGCTGGTGGACGCCGCCGAAGGCCCCCTGCCCCAGACGCGCTTCGTGCTCGGCAAGGCCCTGGCCATGGGCCTGAAGACGGTGCTGGTCATCAACAAGATCGACCGCCAGGACGCCCGCGCCAAGGACGTGCTGGACCTCGTCTACTCGCTCTACATCGACTTGGGCGCGGACGATCAGCAGTTGGAGATGCCCGTCCTCTACACCATCGCCCGCCAGGGTCAGGCGTCCACGGACCTGGACGTGCCCGGCAAGACGCTGGAGCCGCTGTACGACGCCATCATCAACCACATCCCGCCTCCGCCGAAGTCGGACGAGACGTCGCTGCAGCTCCTGGTGGCCAACCTGGACTACGACGACTACGTCGGCCGTCTGGCCGTGGGCCGCGTGCAGGCCGGCCGCATCGCCCCCAACATGCCCGTGTCCATCTGCCGCGATGGGGGGAAGATCCAGCAGGGCAAGATCGTCAAGCTGTACGGCTTCGCGGGCCTGAAGCGCGTGGAGATCCAGGACGCCGGTCCGGGTGAAATCGTCTCCATCGCCGGCATCGAGGAGATCGCCATCGGCGACACCATCTCCGATTTCGAGAAGCCGGTGCCCCTGCCCCGCATCGCCGTGGATGAGCCCACGATGATGATGGTGTTCAAGGTCAACGATGGGCCGCTGGCGGGCAAGGAGGGCAAGTTCGTCACCTCCCGCAACCTGCGTGAGCGCCTCTACCGCGAGGCCTACCGCAACGTGGGCGTCCGCGTGGAGGACACCGACACGCCGGACGCGTTCCGCGTGGCGGGCCGGGGTGAGCTCGCCCTGGCGGTCATCATCGAGAACATGCGCCGCGAGGGCTACGAGCTGACGGCCTCCAACCCGGAGCCGATCACCAAGGAGGTCGACGGCCAGCTCCACGAGCCCATGGAGCTGCTCTTCTGCGACGTGCCGGAGAACAGCGTGGGCGTGGTGACGGAGCGCCTGGGGCCCCGCAAGGGCCGCATGGTGGACATGGCCAACCTGGGCTCGGGCCGCACCCGCATCCAGTTCCGCATCCCCGCGCGCGGCCTCATCGGCTTCCGCTCGGAGTTCCTCACCATCACCCGTGGCGAGGGCATCTTGAGCAGCCAGTTCGACGGCTACGAGCCGTGGTTCGGCTACATCCCCAAGCGGCAGAACGGCGCCATCGTCTCCGACCGGCTGGGCGACACCGTGCCCTACGCGCTCTTCAGCATCCAGGAGCGCGGGATGCTCTTCGTCGGCGCCGGCACCACGGTGTACGAGGGCATGATCATCGGCGAGCACTCGCACGCGTCCGAGCTGAACGTGAACTGCTGCCGTGAGAAGAAGCTCACCAACATCCGCGCCGCCGGCCGGGATGAGAACGTCATCCTCACGCCGCCGCGGGAGATGAGCCTGGAGAAGGCGCTGGAGTGGATCGCCGACGACGAGCTGGTCGAGGTGACGCCCAAGTCCATCCGCATGCGCAAGAGGGCGCTGGCGGTGGGCGAGCGCTACCGCGCCGAGCGTGACCGCAAGCGCGAGGAGCGCGCGAGCGAAGGCCAGTAGCCATTCCGGCGCCCCTGGCGCCGGACATTCCGAGGGCCCGTTCCCGAATCACGGGAGCGGGCCCTTCGTGTCTCCGCGCTCAGAACGTGTATTTCACCTTCGGGAAGATGGCGAACGAGGTGATGTCGGGCCCGATGATGTAGCGGGCCAGCAGGTCCGCGCCGACGGAGAAGTGGTCCATGCCCGTGGCGTACTCCACGCCGAAGCCCAGGCCCGCATTGGGCGCGCTGATGGCGCGGGCCGGGTCGCCCTCGCCGGGGTTCACGGGCGCCGGGTCCAGGCGCGTGTAGCCCGCCACCACCTTGGGCGTGAGGTACAGGCGCTCCAGGACGCGCACGTGGTAGGCCGCCGTGACGTTCAGGAAGGCCATGGTGAAGTTGTCCGACAGCGCGCACGTCTCCGTGCCGGGCAGATAGCCCGCGAAGCAGTTCTGCGCGGACGAGCCAAGGCCGAAGTGCGCGCCCAGCGACAGCTTCTCCGTGAGGTCGTAGCCCACGCCGAGCTGAAGGTACGTCTGGGCGTTGGAGTAGACGTTCTCCCCGCCCACCGTGAAGAACACGCCGATGTCCGTCTCGGTGAAGAAGCCACGGCGCGGCTGGAAGGGCACCCCCTCCGGGGGCGTGGCCGCGAGAACCGGGGACGACAGCAGCGCGAGCGCGGCAATCCACTGAGACTTCTTCACGGCTCCTCCCGACAGACGTGCCCTCCCGGCTCAACGCGGGAGCGGCGCAGACGTTAAGGACGCCCCCGCGGAACCGGCAGTGGGGGTGAAGACGGAGGCGGCGTGGACCGTTGCGTCCACGCCACTCGGGTGCCTCAAGACTGCGCTCGGCCCCTCACCCGCCCGCGCCGGCGGGCGAGAAGAGCCACGGGTACGTCACCGACACCACGCCGCCCCCCTTGGGCTCCGGGAACTTCCAGCGGCGGATCCGCGACACCATGCAGCGCTCCGCCGCGGCGTTGTTCAGCGTCGTCTCGGAGACACTGGCGTCGGACACCGCGCCCGTGGAGTCGATGACGAAGGCCACCGCCACCTTGCCGGCCAGGCTCGGATCCTTGTTCAGCTCGGACTCGTAGCAGTACTTGATCTCCCCCTGGTGCCGCCGGATGACCTTGGCGATGACATCCTTGTCGAGGCCGCCCACCACCATCGTCTTGCCGGGGATGACCTTGGTGATGGACTTGCCACGGCCGCCCAGGTCGATGCCGCCCGAGCCCCCCGTGCCGCGCCCCGAGCCCTGCGTGCCCAGGCCACCGATGCCCAGCGCGGTGCCACCGCCCCCCTTGCCGGTGCCACGCGTGCCCAGCCCCCCCACGCCCTGCGCGTCGCCCATGGCCGCGCCGCCCTTGAGTCCCCCCAGCGCGTTGTTGAGGCCCGTGCCGAAGCCCCCCGGACCGAACACGTCCGAGGCCCCGCCCTTCAGCCCCTGGAAGGCCCCGAGCAGCCCGACCTTGCCCACCGCCTGCCGGTCCTTCTCCTTCTTGCTCTTGTCCACCACCGGCGTGCCGGGCTTCGAGGGCGCCGCCTCCTGCTGCTTCGCGTCCTCCTTGCCGAACTTGCCCTCCTCATCCTTCGCCTTCGCGCCCTCCTCCGGCGCCGACAGCTGGAGCTTCTTCTGCTCCAGCTTCTTCTCCGGGGTGATGAGGAACTTCGCCACGCGCTGCTGGGACTCGAAGATGTCCGCGCTCTGCGGCAGCCCCTGACGCGGCGTCAGCACCATGGCGAGCACCACCGCCAACCCCGCCAGCAGGCAGATGCTGGTGATCTTGAAGAACGTGAAGTCGGAGTCCTTCAGCGACGCGGCGGTGATGACGGGGGACGGTTTCACGTAGCGCGCCACGAAGGACACCGCGCCCAGCGACACCTCCACCCGGTCATGCAGGCCCAGGGTGAAGCGCTGCTCCGCGTCGTCACCCGCCTGACCGGCGAGCGCGCCCGCGGCCCGCAGCGCGTCCTTCGTCCGCACGTGGCCCTGGTTGGTGACGAAGGTGCGCGAGCCCGCCGGGGTACGCACCTCCAGCCCCTCCTTGCGGCTGACCGCCAAAACATGGCGCTTGCCCACCGACGGCGCGAAGACGTTGAAGTCGGTCTTCTTCGCCTCACCGATGGTGACGGGCACACCGTCCTTGAAGTGCTGGACCTCCAGCATCGTGTCGCCCCACAGCATCGCCACCTGGAGGACGTGCGCCTCGGGTGTGGGCATGGCCTCGGGAGGTAGGGGCTCCTGGAGGTGAGGCGCCACCGTGCGCCGGGAGGTCGCGGCGGTGTTCGACGTCGCCACGGGGCCGCGCGCCGTGGGCGTCGTCCGGGCCTGGAGCCCTGGAGGTGCCTGCTTCGGCGGCGTCGGAGGCTCGACTTGAATCGCGCCCGGAGCGGCGACGCGCTCCACACGGTTGCCCAGCGCCGTGGACACGGGGCGCATCGGCGCGCGCATGACTGGCAACACCGGAACCCGTTTCGGCACCTCTGCGCGCGGGGCCGCTCCAGGAGACGACGCAGCCATGCCCTGGAACGCGGGTCCTGTCACGTGGGCCCCCGCGGGCTGCGGGCGCTCGGGCGCGGGAGCACCGAAGAGCACCTCCACCTGGGTCCCTCCCACCTTCAACACGTCCCCGGGCTTGAGCGCCGTGGGGAGGACCAGCCGTTGCCCTCGCACCTCCGTGCCGCCTTCACTCCCCAGGTCGATGGCCGTGACCGAGCCATCCTTGTCCACCTTGAGCATCACATGAAGGTTCGAGACCCTCGGGTCCTGAATCTTCACCGCCGCCTGAGCGCCTGACCCCACAATGACGCTCTCGGCCTCCGACACGGCCTCCGCCGTGGAGCCATCCGGCCCGGTGATCCGAAGCGTCAAGCCGTTGTTCTTCGCCGCCGCCATGAGGATTTTCCCTCTTCCCTTCCGCCCTGAGAACGACTGCCACCGCCCGCTGCCGCTAGAGGTTGTCGACTGACTTCTGCAACTCCGGATCGAAGTTGTCCCGGACCTTGATGAGGCTTTGGAAGTCCGTCTTCTTCCGGTGAAGCACGTAGGAGCCCTCCGGCTTGGTGAGCTCGCCTTCCACCGCGACATCCGTGAAGTCGATGACTGTCTTCTTGCGGAACACAGTGCGGTCCTCTTCCTGGATGACCTTCACCGAGTCTTTCGACTCCTGCGCCGCTGCCATGGGGGGGGCCATCCACAGGCCCAGCACCACCGCCGATACCAGTCGTCTCATCGCCAGCCTCCCTTGCACAGCGCGATCCAACCTCAAGTCCCTGATTCCAAAGGCGCTTGCCTGCTCCTCCCCGAGCAACGGCCTGGAGAGGAGAAAAAAGTTCCGTCTCCCTCTGTCAGAACTCCAGCCTGCCTACCGGGGTGATGAAACAAGCGTTGATTCAACCGACTCCATGCCCGCCTCGCCGACCGGGGCGGTGTTGGTTGATGAATGTTCATCCATGCCATGCCACGCGAGGGCGGCACGTTGCCTGAAGCGGCGTCCGACCCTCGCCTTGCCCCGGGGCGCTACTCAGGCACCGCTCCGTCGTCCGCGGGCGGCGGGGCCACGCCCTGCGAGGGCGGAGCACCGGCCCCACCGGTGGCATCTCCTTCCGGCGCCTCGCCCGAGCCCTGTGCGGGCTGAGCACCCTCCCCATCGGTGGTGCCACCTTCAGGCGCCTTGCCCGACCCCTGCGCGGGCCGCGCGCCGCCGCCACCGATTGCGCGCCCATCGGAGCCTGGCGAGGACTGCGACCCGCCACCGCCGACGGCTTCGTCCGAAGCCTCGCCTTCACCCTCGGCCGTTGCGGCAGCCGGGGCCTGCGCCTTGAGCATGTTCTGCAGGCCCTGGACCTTGGCCGTTATCATCTGCTTGTCGTTGTCCGCCGTCGTCTCGAATGCCTTGCAGCGTTCGAGATAGCCGATGGCCTTCTCCCAGCCAGCGCGGTCCGACGCATAGGCCCACCCCGCGCCGCACACTGCCTCCGGAAAATCCCCCCGCGCGGCGAGCACCTTCTCGAACACCTCTCCCGCGGCAATGCCCTTCTTCGGGTCGCGCCCCTTCTGTCCGTCCAGCGCCCAGGCCAGATACAGCGTCGCCTCCGGAGAGCCGGGCTCCAGCTCCATGGCCTTGCTGAAGGAGCGCTCGGCGCCCGCGTAGTCGCGGTAGCTCAGCGCCAGCGCCCCCATGTTGAGGTAGCCCGGCGTGAACGTCGCATCCAGCGACACCGCCTTCTGGAACTGGACCAGCGCGCGCGCACGGTCTTCCAGCTTCAGGTAGACCATGCCCAGCAGGTTGTGGATCGCCGGGTCCTTCTCCGCGTACTTGCGCGCGGTGCCCGCAAGCAGCTCCGCCAGGCGGTACTGCTCCCGAGCGTAGGCCACATGCGCCAGGTTCTTGTAGGCCCCGGGATTGTCCTTGTTGCGAACCAGGACACGGCGCGCAGCCTCCTCGGACGCCTCCAGCTTCCCCGCCACGCGGTAGGTGATGGACAGGCTGTTGAGCAGCGAGGCGTCGTGCTCGTGCCCCGGCGCCCTCAGCGCACGCTCGAACAGGGCGATGGCCTCGTCCACCCGGCCCTGCTCCCGGAACATGACGCCGAGGTTCACGACCGAGGGGACATGCGCCGGCTCCAGCAGGAGGACCTTCTCATAGGCCACCCGCGCATCGTCCGGGCGGCCCTGCCGCTCCGCGATGACGCCCAGATTGAACTGCGCGTTGAGGCTCTGCGGCAGCACGTGCACCACCGCCTCGAAGCCCTTGCGCGCGGCCTCCAGGTCTCCTGCTTCATAGGCTCGAAGCGCCGAGGCGAAGGCCGCCTTCGGGTCGCCGGGCTTCGCCTCGGGAGGCGCCACGGGCTTCTGCGCGGGCGCCGCCTGCTTCGCCGCGGTGGGCGGCGCCTCCGGCACCGTGGATGGCTTCTTCTGCGGACCCGACGCGCACGCGGCGGTGAACGCCAGCGAGCCGACGACGAGCGAACGGAACCAGTTCATCTGCGCCCTCCCCGACCCCACTCTCATTGCAGCACCTCCCCGTGCGCGGCGGTGGGCGCCTGCGCCGCGTCATCCGGCGGCCGTGGCTGCCCTGCTGGCGCTCCGGGCGCATCCGGCGTCTCGGACGGCGCCACGGGCGTCGTGGCGGTGGCGCCTTCCAGCACCCGCACCAGGTCCGAACGGACCAGCGTGTCACTGCCGCGGTAGCTCACCTTCCGGACCTGCGCGTAGGCCCCCGGGCGCAGGCGGTTCACCTGGTCCTGCGCGGTCAGCGTCCATGAGCTGTAGACGCCCAGCTCGTAGGCCTTCTCGAGCGCCTTCTCCAGGGCCTCGGCCGCCTTGTCCTCCAGCGGAAGCGCCAGATTCTCCAGCTCGCTGCGATACATGGCGAGCTGTTCCTCATCGAGCCCCGACGGGTCCGGTGAGTCCATGATGTTGCGCGCGAAGTCCGCATACGCCAGGCCCACACGCGTGAGCGCCGCGATGCCCCAGTCCCCTGAGCCGGTGGAGAGCACCGCGAGGTAGTCCTTCTCCAGCCGCTGGATCTCCTTCTGCTTCGCCGCGAGGTCGCGGCGAATGGTGTTCACCCGGGAGAAGCGGATGCCCGTGTAGCGCTTCCACGCCGGCTCCAGCGCCAGGAAACGCGCGTGGCCGTAGGCATTGAGCACCGCCGTGTCCTTGCGGGCGCTCTCCGGCAGGCGGTTCCAGGCCCGCACCAGCTCGTTCTGGACGCGCTCCTGTTCGCGCGCGTTCTTCAACTGCTCGTATGCGAGCAGCTCGTGGTAGCGCGCCAAGTACACCTGCGCGGAGCTGGAGCGCGAGTCGCGCCCATAGGTCTCCGCGAAGGCGCCAAAGGCCCGGGCGGCATCACTCCAGCGCTTCTCTTTCTCCCAGGCGAGGGCCGCGGTGAAGGCCACCTGCGGCACGTCCTTGCGGTCCTTGAAGCGCGAGACATAGGCGTTGTACGCGGCCACGGCCTTCTGCGGCTCGCCCGCGCCCTCCCACCATGCGCCCGCGTTGAACTGCGCGTCCGCGACCCACTCGCCGGCCTCATCCACCAGTTCCTTGCGCTCGGCGGCCAGCCGCTCACGCCGGGACTCCGCATCCTCCGCACCCGGAGCGGCGTCCGCCTTGACCGTGGCCGGGACCTTCTTGGTCGGAGTCCGCTCCCGCTCCGCGTCACGCGCCTTCGACGCCGCGTCATGGGCGGTAATGAAGGACTCCGCCATGACGGCGGCCTTGCGGTACTCCGCGACCTTCTCGTAGAGGCCCGCCAACGTGTAGCGCGCCTTCAGCTCGAAGGGGCTGCGCGGGTACTCCTTGAGGAACCGCTCGCCGGCCGCCAGGCCCTTGTCGATCTCCCCCGCCTCCTGCGCGATGATCATCGCATAGGTGAGCGCACGGTCCGCGTTCTCGGACTTGGGGAACTCAGAGACGAAGCGGAGGAACTCCTCGGCGGCCTTCTTCGGGTTCTTCTCCTTCTTGTAGACGACCTCGTCCACCCACTTGTACTGGCTGCCCTCGACGACGCGGCTGACGCGCGCGGCGAAGTCCGTTCCAGGCTTGGACAGCTTCTTGTTCTCCAGGAACTTGCGCGACAGCGTATTGAGCTCGAGCCACTCCTCGCGGGTCTCCAGCACGTACATGGTGAGGTCGGCGGCGTCGCGCGAGCGCCGCTCCTCGGGGAACTTCTCGATGATCTCCCCGAAGCGCCGGGCCGCGTCCACGAAGTGGCTGCGGTCGTAGAGGATGACGGCGGCCTGGTAGCGCAGGTCGATTTCGTCCTGCGTGTCCGGGTAGAGCTTCACGAAGACGTCGCATGCGCTGACGAGCCGGCCCTCGAACTTCGTGAGCGGCTCCTCCTCGCGGTCCTTCGCGTCACGCTTGACGATCTTCTGTCTGGCGACGTCCCCCTTGTCCTTCTTCTCGTCGACCTTCTGGCCTTCGCGCAGGTCACTCCTGGCGAGCTGGCCGCGCTCGATCTTCACCAGCTTGTCGTAGGCGAGGATGGCGTTGTACGCGGCGCTCTTGCGGTAGGCTTCGTTGGACACCTCGCGCGCCGTGTCGCGGTCCGGAATCTTGAACGCCACCACCGCGTCGTACTCCGCGGCCGCGGCCTCCCACTCCTCCAGCGCCCAGAGGATCTCCGCGTAGAAGAAGCGGAGGTTGAAGGCCGAGTCCGCCACGAAGTCCGGGTTCGAGTTGGAGGCGAACGCGTTCACGTATTGCTTGTAGATGTCACGCGCGAGCCGGTAGGTCTCCACCTGGCGCGTCTTCTGCGCCTCCTGGTGGTACTCGGTGACCATCACGCGCATCGCCTCTTCCGTCACGTTGAAGGCGTTGCGCAGGACGGTCGTCTTCCCCTCGTTCGCGCGCCACCACGCGCCCCCCGGGCTGTAGAGGCCCACCATCCGCTTCATTTCCTTACGGACCAACTGGCGCTGCCGGAGCCCCTCGAAGGCGCGGACGATGGCCTGCTGGTACTCCGGCGCGTTGGCGCCCATGGGCTCGTCGTCCACGAGCGTGCGGTACGCGAGGATGGCGCTGTCGAAGTGCCCCGCGTCCACCAGGCCCGCGGCCGTCTTGGCCAGCAACCGGCCCACGCGCTGCGCTGGCGCCTTCTGCTTGAAATAGGCAATGGCCTCCCGCGGCTGGTCGAGTTGCACGTAGAAGACCGTGAGGTCGTTGAGCGCCTCGGTGCGCAAGTCCCCCAGCTCGGGGCTCTTGGCGGCGTAGTCCACCACCGCGTGCAGCTTCGTCAGGCCCTGCTCGTAGTCGCCGGTGTTGTAGTCACACCACGACAGCTTGTAGACGGCGTAGGCATAGATCTTCGGCACGCCCGAGTCCCGCGCCTTCTCGTAGTTCTCCTTGGCGGGGAGGAGCTGGTTGTTCTCGAAGTAGTGGTTGCCGAGCTGGATGTACGCGTCCGGAACGAACTCCGACCTGGGGAATTCGCGGATCAACTCCTCGTAGCGGGCCACCGCCTCCTCGCGGCGCCCCAGCTCGTAGTAGTTGTAGCCCATGGAGAAGAGGACCTCGTCGCGCTGCGGATACTCCGGGTACGCGCCGAGGATCTCCTCGTAGATGGCCATCGTCTCGGAGCGGTAGCGCTCGCTGTCGCGGTGGTCCTGCTTCGGGGCCTCCTCCTTCTCGCCCCGCGCGATGGCGGCGTCGTACTGCTTCTCCGCTTCCAGGAAGCGCGCCATCTCCAGTTGGTAGAGGTACTTGGACTTCTCCCAGTAGAGCTCCGAGAGCCGGTAGAGCATCTCCGCCTTCTGCGGGTTGCCGTCCCGCAGCTTGGGGATGAGCCGCTTGAAGGCCTCGATGGCCTCGTCACGCTTCTTGTCCGCGAGCGCGTCCCGCTTCGCGTCCGGGATGCTGGGCAGGTCCCCGAACTTCGCCGAGGCGGGCTGCACACGCGCGGGGCCCTGGCGCACGTCCTCGGGCGCGACCCCGGGCGGCGGCGCTTTCTCCTCCGCCTTGCTGGCTGCTGGTGCCTTCGTGGCCCTCTTCTTCCCCGCGGCCCCGGCACCCGAGGTCTTCGACGCGGGCTTCTTCACCGCCCCACGGGCCTGCGTTTCCGCCGCCTCCCCCACCCCGCCAGTGACGAGCACCGCGCCCACCGCCAGCGCACCGAAACGAAGAACCACCTTCATGCGAGCTCCTGCCGTGAAGCCGACCCGGCATGCGGGCAATCCAGCACCCACTGACGAGGGACGAAGAAAAGTAGATGCGCACTTCTGGATTGAGAAGTGGCCAAGACGAAGGGGCCGCGTCCGCAATACATCGCGCGGAAGCGGCCCCTCGAAGGTACGGCCCCGGGCGACAGTGCCGCCCACCTGCTCACGGCTGTTGTTCCGCCGTCTTCGCCGGACAGCCACGCTTCAGCGTGTATTGGTAATAACCAATCTCATCGATCCAGAACTCCCCCTGGAACTTCCAGTAGTTCCAGGCCGCGCCCGGCATCTTCGGCCGATACAACGACTGACGCGTGAGCAATGCCTTCTGGTCCACCCCCGCCTGTAGCAAATCCTTCTCATCCAGCGCCGTCTGTACGCGGATGATCTCCGCCTGGTCGGAGAAGGTTCGCAGGTTGTCGGCTGCCTCACGGATGCGGCTCTGCGCCAGCGTGCCCCCCACCTGCAACAAGGTGCCGCGGACGTCCTCCAGCGACGCCGTGGTCTGCGCGGTCAGCGGCGTGCCGCGCCAGGGGCCACCAGCCAGCGTCCGCTTCTCCACGTCGACGCGCTCCAGCATCCGCATCACCTCGCGGATGCGCTCGTTGTTGCGCAGCCACAGGTAGACGGGGCGCGGCAGCCGGCGGTTCTCCGCCGCCACCAGGTTGAAGGCCTGCACCAGCGGCACGTCCTCGCCGGTGAAGGGCTCGAGCTGCGCCTCCATGGGGCCATACAGCTCGTCGAACGCCGCCAGCGTCGTCTTCACCTCGTCGTAGAGGCACGAGTAGTAATAGACGGTGGCCTTGAGAATCCACGACTCGGGCTGGAAGGCGCCAGCGAACTGCGGCGCGTGCAGCGCCTGGAGGCTGCCGAGCGCACCGCCGAAGTCCTCGTTCTGGAAGCGCGCGAAGCCGTTCTCGAAGAGGGCCTGGTCCCAGTAGCGCGAGTAGCGCGGCACCCGCTCGTACGCCGCGCTGGCGTCGGCATACTCGCCGCGCCGGTAGTGCACGCGCCCCAGGGCCAGTAACGCCAGGTGCTGCGTGGCCCGCAGGTCGAGCTGCTCATCCTTCGCGGCCAGCACCGCGTTGAAGGCGGCCAGGGCATCCCTGTCCAGCACGTCCGACTCCCCCGGCCGCCCGGGGAAGCGCGGGTCCGACAACACGACGCCGAGCAGGTAGCGTGCCTTCGCGTACACGCGGCTGTCCCGCGGCACGGCCTCCAGCAACGAGCGCGCCTCCTCGAAGCGGCTCTTGCGCTGGCTCACCGTGCCCACCAGGTAGTTGATGCGCGCGAGCACCTCCTTGGGCAGCGTCACCCACTGGTCGCGGACCTCGTTGGTGTAGGCCTGGTTGAGGATGCTGGGGATGAGGTTGTGCTCGTCGAGCTGCTGCTGCATGTCCACCAGCCCCTCCACCGCCTTCAGGTACGCGGGGTGCGATGGACCTGCATTGACGATGGCCGCGTAGGCGATGAAGGCGGAGACGGGCAGTCCCTTCCTGGCCAAGGTCTGTCCCAGGAAGTACTCCGCCTTGCCCTTCACCTCGGGAGCGGAGGCGCGCTCGGAGAGCTCGAAGAAGAGCGGCGCGGCGGTGTCCAGGTCGCCCGCGTTGAAGGCGGCCAGCGCGCGGTTGTAGCCCCCCGTGTCGGGCTGGGCGAACACCGCGAGCGGCGCCAGGGCGACGAAGAGGCTGAGCAGTCGGTTCATGGCGGTTCGGGTTCTCCTGCGCGTCAGAATCAGAAGAGGACAGAGAAGCCGGCGTAGAAGCTGATGTTGTTGAGGACGTCGGAAGACGGCTCGGACACCAGGTCGCGGCCCAGGATGATGTCCTCGCGGTAGTTCTTCTTCGTCTTGGGGTCCACGCCGTCGAACCGCTCGTAGCGGCAGCTCCCGCTCAGATTCAGGGTGGAGAACTCCTGGTTGGTGGAGCGGGCCATCTCCAACGCTTCGAAGTCCGCCAGGTTGCAGCCATCCACCTTGTCCACGCGCGCGGTGTAGATGAGGTCTCGGACCTCCACGCGCAGCGCGTACGACTCACCGAACTGGAGGCGGAAGCCACCGCCCACCGAGCCGAGGAACTTGGTGCCGGTGTCGCCGAAGCGCGCGGGCACCTTGAAGCTCTCGCCGTCCACGTCGTTCGTCACGGCCGGGCGGATGAGGTGTCGCGTGGAGCCGATGCCCGCGCCGCCGCTGAGCACCACGCTGAACTGCGCGAGCGAGTTGTTGAGGAAGGCGAACTTGCCGTAGAGCGGCGTGACCTCCACGCCCGCGTGCGCGCCCCAGACGAGCAGCAGCGACGAGGCCGCCTGCGCCTGCTCGCGGACCTTGTCGATGAGCTCCAGGTTGAAGGCGCTCTCGTTCGAGTGCCAGTTGTACTGGCCCATCACCTGGAGCGCGAAGTTCTCCTGCAGGTGGTAGGTGTAGTGCGCCGCCGTGCCCACGTGGTTGGTGTACTTCCCGTTCACCTGCACCGCGGCCGGATACAGCGTCAGCTCGTGCCGGCCCTCGTCCGCGAAGCGCTTCTTCTGGACGATGTGCACCGACACGTTGGGGTTGTAGAGCGGCGCGCCATTCACCAGCCGCTGCTGCCGCGCGTCCGTGGTGCGAGGCGCGTCCGACCCCAGGTCCGCCGCGAGCTCCGGCGCATCATCCGGCCGGGGCGGTGCCTCCTGCCCGTCCCGCCCCGGCGGCGGGGGCGCCGGCTCCGCCTCCACGGTGGGCGCGGGCTCGGCGCCGGCCTCGGGATCAGCGGCGTCGGACTCGGGCTCGGACTCGACGGCGGCCTCTTCCTGCGAGACCGACGCGTCCGGCGGCGCGCGCCGCGCGGGCACGGAGCCCGAGCGGGCATTGGCGCCCGGCGAGACAGCCTCATCCGCCGTCTCGGGCACCATGGGCTCGGGCCGGGGCGAGGGCTGGGGGGGAGGCGGCGGCAGGGACGTCTCCGCGCCGGGCGCGGGCACTTGCTGCACCTGCGCCAGCGCGAAGGCCGGCGCCGGCACGCGCGGCGCGGCCTGCGGGGCCGTGGCGACAAGGAGCGCGAGGGACAGGATCGGTCGCATAGTCAGGTGGACCTAGAAGGAGAAGGTGTAGCCAAGGTCGAACTGCACCAGGTGCGTGAGGCCGGGACTGCGAGCGGGCTCCCCCGTCGTCTGTCCCGACTCCCACGCGTCCCGCACCAGGTTGACGCGGTACGCGTCGCGGAAGATCCAGTCGCGCAGTTCCAGCCGCACGCCGTGACTGTCCAGGATGAAGAAGCGGAAGCCCACCGCCGCGGAGACGACGGGCGCCACGCGCGACTCCTTCGCCCAGTAGTCCTGGGTGGCCGAGCCGCGGTCATCCACCGACGTGCGGTTGTCACAGATGCCCAGCTCGCGGTTCACCACTTGCGTGCACTGGATGACGGAGCTGCGCTGGAACGAGCCCAGGCCCCCACCCGCCCAGGCGTAGGCTTGGAAGTGGGCCGGCAGGTCCGACAGCAGGCTGAGCTTGCCGTAGATGGGGGCCCAGCGGACGCCAGCCACGCCGTGGAGGTTCATCTGCCAGAGGTCTTGCAGCTCATCGGTGACGCGCTTGTCCTCGCGGCCGAGGAAGCTCTCGGAGATGGAGCGCGCGAGGCCCGTGTGGCGGCTGGCCGCGTAGCCGGCGCGCGCCTCCACCGCGAAGGTGTCGAAGAGGTTGTAGGCCACGCCGGCGTTGAAGATGTAGTGCGCCGTCAGGCGGGACTGCAGCGGCAGCCCCGCGCCAATGGACAGCTCCAGCTTCCCGCCCGGCTCGTACAGCCGGTTGCGGACCACGACGTGGTCGAGGACGTTCTCGTCGGCCTGCGCCGCGGAGACGGGCGCCGCCAGCGACACTGCCAATGAAGCAAAGACGCAGAGCGTGCGAGCGTTCATAATCCTGCCCGGCCCATGGGGTGGGCCGCCGTGAACGGGAGTGCCAGGCCTCCCCGAGCCACGGAGCCCGCGTCACCCGACGCTCAGGCTCCTCCGTGGGGCCTGGATGTGCGCACGCCTTCCACGACCGACAAGCCGAGGTGGCCTGGAGTCGGAATTCTTTTCACGGTCGTCCCCACCGGACGCCCACCGGTCAACGCTTCCGGGGCATGCCGAGGCACGGGACGTGGTGAAGCAGGCAGCCGGGTCGTCACGCGGGGCAAGCACCTGCCCACCCGCGGAAACCACGCGCGCCCTGCCCCACAAAAGCAAACGCCCCGCCCGATACCCGGAAGACCGGGCCCGGAAGCGGGGCGTTTCGAGCGTCAGACGCTCAGAAGCAGACTACGCGCCGCGCGCGGCCTTGTGCTGCGCGCGCATGGCCGCCTTGATGCTGGGGCGGATGTAGACGACGCCATCATTGTGGCCGGCGACGGCGCCCTTCACGAGCACCAGGCCCTTCTCCACATCCACGTCCACGACGGTCAGGTTCTGGGTGGTGACCTGCTCCACGCCGTAGTGGCCGGGCATCTTCTTCCGCGGGAACACGCGGCCCGGCGTCTTGCGCTGACCGATGGCGCCCGGGTGACGCTGGTACTCGTGCGTACCGTGCGTCTTGGTCTGCGAGCCCTTGAAGTTCCAGCGGCGCATGACGCCGGAGAAGCCACGGCCCTTGGTGATGCCCGTGACGTCCACCAGCTCGCCCTTGCTGAACATGTCCGCCTTGACGGCGTCGCCCACGTTGAAGGAGGCAGCCTCCTCCACCGTGACGCGGAACTCCTTCAGGTGACGGCGGTAAGGCGCGTTGGCCTTCTTGAAGAAACCCCGCTCGGGCTGGTTGAGCAGCTTCTCGCGGATCTCGCCGAAGCCCAGGGTCACCGCGGAGTACTTGTCCTTTTCCGGGGTGCGCTTGCCAACGACCTGGCACGTGCCCACGTCGATCACCGTGACCGGGACGAGGTTGCCCTCGTCGCTGAACACCTGGGTCATGCCGATCTTCTTACCAATCAGACCCTTCACGTCGTCCTCACTGCCAGCGCGCTGGTGGCGCGGAAAAACCCAATAAGTTCAATGACCTGGACTGCACGCGTCCCCGCGGTCGCCAGGAAGCGGCGCAATGTAGCAGACAGGACCTCGCCGTCAAGCACTACGGGCGGAAGCCCTCTCACCGCGCGCGATCCAACCGGGGGTAGAACGGTGCGAGCTGCGCGTCGTTGATGCGCTGTGCATACACGTCTTCGCCGAGGAGGAACAGTGCTTGATCCAGATAATCCTCCGCGGCCCTCACCTGCTCCTCCTTCGCGGCGATCGCCTGGTCGAGGTCCACCATGCGCTGCTCGTGGTCGAGCTTGCGCTCCTCGGCCTCGTCCTCCATCTCCAGCATGCGCTTGTGCGCCAGGATGCCCGCCGCGCCGGGCTGACCGGGCTCCGGGGTGAGCGCGGTGGCCAGGCGGTCCTCCAGGTCCTCCAGCTCACGGCCGAGCCGCATCTGCTGGAGCCGGTTCTTCTTCAGGTTGGTGCGGGCCAGCTCCAGCTTGGCGGGAGACTCCCCCGTCAGCTCCATGTCGTTGATCTTCTGCTCCAGCTTGCCCAGGCCATCCTCGGCGTAGCGGAGGTCCGCCTTGCGGGACGCGAGCGTCTTGCGCAGCTCCTTCACCTTGCCGTCGATGGCGTCCACCGCCTTCTTCCACTTCTTGACGATGACCGCCTGCTGGGCCCGCGCTTCCTCCTGCTCGGCGAGAAAGTCCGAATACGCCGCATCCTCGTCGTTCATCTCCTGTTCGAGCGCCGCCAATTCGTCTCGACGCGCCACCACTGCGTCTTCGGCGCGGTACACGCGGTCCATGGAACGGGGGCAGTTGGGCTTGCCGGGGAGACGATCCCGGGCCAGGTCGCCCAGCTGAAAGATGAGGTCGTTGTAGCTCTCCTTCGCCATGACCGGATTTCTACGCTCAATATGCCAGCACTGTCACCGGCTGAGCGAGCCACCCGGGCCATTGCTCAGGAATCGCCGGGGGCGGCGCTGGCCGGCGCGTCGCCGTGCACCACGGGGCCCAGGGCACCCTCCGCCAGGGACAGCAGCTCCCGGGCGCGGTCCTGCTCCTCGGTCCGGTTCAGCTCACAGACCCACGCGGACGAGAGATCCGCCTGCTGGCGGGCCAGCTCGGCCGTCGTCTCGTAGCGGGCGGCGGACGCGCGGGCGAAGGCGCCCTCACGGCGCAGCTCCAGCAACGTGTCCGGGTCCAGCTCGATGTCCTCGGGTGGAACCGGGAGGGGTCCCCGGCCCAGTGCGGCCAGCCGTGCGAGCAATCGCGACGCGTGCGCCCGGCAGAACGCGGCCAGCACCATCAGCCGCGCCCGGACCCTCGCATCCGCGATTCGCTCCGCCAGCGCTGTCATCCGCCGGGCGGAGACGACCTCCGCCTCCCACGCGGCAGCCAGCGCCGCGGCCAGCCGGGTATGCCTCGCACCCATCGACGTCCCCCTGTTCCCTACCTTCAATCCGCCAACGTAGGGACGCCGCGCGTGGGATTCAACCGAGTGCGCGTTCGAACATCCAGAACCCACCAGCCGCGAGGATTCCGATGGACAGTGCCCTCACGACCCTCGTGTGCAAAGCCGGACGGCGCTGGACCATGCGGAGGATGGGCAGCAACACCGCCACCACCAGCGCCTGGCCCAGCTCCACGCCGACGTTGAAGCCCAGCAGCGCCGTGGCCACGGACTCGCCCAGGCCGTAGCCGGCCAGCACGCCCGCGAAGCCGAAGCCGTGGATCAGCCCGAAGAGGAAGGTGACGAGCACCCGGTGCCGGTGCTCGCGCCGCACCAGGTTCTCCACCGCGACGTAGATGATGGAGGCGGCGATGGCGGCCTCCACCCAGCGGGCGCTCCCCGCGTCCAGCACCACCCAGCCCAGCGCCGCGGCGCCCAGGGTCAGCGAGTGCGCCACCGTGAAGGACGTCACCAGCAGCAGCACCCGCTTGAAGCCGCCGCCCACCAGCAGCACGGCCAGCAGGAAGGCCAGGTGGTCCACGCCCTCGAAGATGTGGCGCATGCCCAGCCCCACCCAACCGGCGAAGCGGCCGAGCAGCGGCGTGCGCTGGCGCGCGTCCGGAACGGCCACCTCCGCACGCGCGGCCTCCGCGAACACGGCGCCAGGCAGCTCCCCTTCACTCACGCTCCCCAGGATGACCCGGTACTCGGGCGGCAGCCGCTCCAGGAGGGAGAAGCGCTGGCGCAGCGGCCCCGGCGGACAGGAGAAGGTGGCGGACAGCTCCACGAAGGACTGCCTCGGCACCGCGGCGTGGGCGGTGCGCGCGCACGGCTGGCCCCCGGCGGTGAGCGGCGCCGCGTCCCACACACCCACGGCGATGGCACCGAGCCGCCCGGCCAGCGCCTCCCGCGCCCCCAGGGACTCGGCGTCCACGCCGGGGGACAGGAGCTGGGCCAGCGTCTGCGGCGTCAGCGTCATCACCTCGCGCACCTCGGGTGACTCCGACGCGGCGCGATGTGCCTCGACGTAGATGATGTCGGCGTCGTGCGCGGAGGCCACACCCGCGCCCAGCAGCAGGCCCACGAGCACGGCGCGGAGGGAGACACGCGTCATGTCCCCTCCAGCCTGCCGTCACCGCGGGCCCGCGTCCACCGCGAGCGTCACTCCGAGACGAAGCGCAGCTCCACCTGCTGGCGGCCGCTCATCGGGTCATGCCTGGCGCCGCAGGAGAAACAGTGGAGCGCCTGGTCCCAGTCCCAGAGCACCTTCACCTCCTCCCCGCAGCAGAGCATGGGCAGCACGCGCAGCAGCTCATCCGGCTCCGGCGCCATGGGGCCCGGCAGCGCCTCCGGCTCCACCGCGACGAACGTCGGGCTCGGGTTGACGGACAGCGTGCGCGCCACGTGGGCCAGTTGCTCGTACCGCACGTGATTGGCCCAGCCTCGCGCCACGGACTCCAGGTGCGTCTGCTGCGCGGGCGTCAGGAACGCATCCGCCTCCGCGCGGAAGCCGCAGTACGGACATCCCCAGACGGGGACGCCCTCCACGCACTCGTGCGCGTTCTCGAAGGGATAGAAGCCCTGGAGCTTGTGCAGCAGCGCGCGCGCGTCCATCGGCCCGGGGCGCGTCTTGAAGGCGCGCTGGCACTCGGGGCACTCGCGCCGCGTGAAGCCGGCGGCGTCCCGGGGCAGGTCCACCTGGCTCACCTCCGGCGCCTCGCGCCTCACGTCGAGGCCACCCGGCGGCCGTGGGACACCACCGCCAGCAGGAGCACCACCATCGCGAACAACAGCAGCAGGTGGACCCAGTAGCCCTCGGTGGAGCCGGCGGTCAGGCCCAGCCCCCACAACACCAACAGGATGATTCCCATCGTCCAGTACACGCCACACCTCCACGCACCACAGCCTGGCGCGGGCAAACGTAGGAACAGGGCCCCGGGCGGGCAACCCGGTGCTTTTCACAGCCTCCGTTGGGAACGCCACTTCTCCAGGCGGGCATTTTTTCAGAGCCACGTGGGAAGCCAGCGCCCCAGACAGGGCCGCTCCGGCGGCGCTCATAAGGAGGAACGTGCCCAATGCGAACCCTGGCACGCGGGCTGCTTGGTCGCCTCCGTCGACAGGCCCGTGCATCCGCACCGGCCGCACGGGTTCCAACGGGCGCGCTCAGCGCAGCGGTGCCGGGAGGGCGGGATGAGGGGTTGGACGGTGGCGGTGGCGAGCTGGTTGGCCGGGACGGCGGCGCTCGCGTTTCCGGTGCAGGTGCCGGAAGGCGCGCAGGGCGAGGAGCCGGAGGTGACGGAGCTGCGTTCCCGGCTGGCCGAGCGCGATGCGGAGCTGAAGGCCGCCCTGGCCAGGCTGCACCTGTACGAGGACGAGGCGCACTATGCCGAGGCCGAGGCGCTGGGCATCACGGAGATGGTGAAGGCCTCCGGCCTCCCCACGCGCCAGCAGCGGCGGCTCGCGGTGGCCATCGTCCGCGAGGCGGCGCGCAATGACATCGACCCGCTGCTGGTGGTGGCCGTCATCCGCTGCGAGAGCTCCTTCAACAACTACGCGGTGTCCCACGTGGGCGCCATGGGCCTGATGCAGGTGATGCCGGACACGGGGACGTGGCTGGCGGACAAGGCCGGCATCCGGCTGGGCCGCAGCACCAACCTCTTCGACGCGGAGACCAACGTGGAGCTGGGCACCGCGTACCTGGCGGACCTCATCCAGCGCTTCGGCTCGGTGGAGAAGGCCCTGGTCGCCTACAACGCCGGCCCCGGCCTCGCCCGGCGCATCCTGGCGAAGAAGGAGTCCCGGACGAAGTTCATGGCCGGCTATCCCGCCAAGGTCGTGAAGGAGTTCCGCAAGCTGAAGGCCGAGCTGGAGAAGCAGCTCACGGTGCGCGAGGCGCAGCAGGCCCAGGGCCACAAGAGCTGAGCGCTGCACGACACGCCTCGCGACCGTTGCCTGACAGTCGCGAGAAAGTTGCCCACGGGGGGTCACCAAACCCGCGCGACATGTGCACTGTGCGCCCGGCGGGAGCACCCCACGGGTCCTCCGTGGGGGGACCGGAGCGATGACGGTCCATCACAGGCTGCTCGCCTACCTTGGAGAACACTGCGATGGCGGGGCTACAGATCCACCGTGAAGAGTCCGCGGGGTCGGTGACGTTGCGGCTGGAAGGCACGCTGGATGGAAAGACGGCGGAAGAGGTCCGGGACTCCCTGAGTGCCTTGAGCGAGTGCGAGGTCGTCCTGGACTTCACCCACCTGAGGGAGTTCAAGGACAGCGCCGTGGGTGTCCTCACGCGGGGGCTGGTGGAGCGCCCCGTGCGGCTCCGCGGCCTGGCCACCCACCACGAGCGGATGTTCCGCTACTTCGGCGTGGGGACAGGGACGTCGACGCGCCCCGCGTACTACACGCCGGAGGACGTCTTCCCATCATGAGCGCCCCGCCGCCCCGCGAGGGAGCGTCCGGGACGGCAGGCCGGACGTGAGGCATGTTGGCAACCGAGGGAGTGGGCTACAGTGGCGGTAGATGAACCAGCCTGCCCGCGCCCTCTCTCCGGTGCCTTCCCCCTCAGACGCCCGCTCGGCAATGGAGCGCATCGCCACCGAGCTGGGCCGCGCGGTGCAGGGAAAGCAGCCCCAGCTCCAGCTCGTCGTGACGTCCCTCGTGGCCGGGGGCCACGTGCTGCTCGAGGACGTCCCGGGCGTGGGCAAGACGACGCTGGCGGAGGCCCTGGCCAAGGCGTGTGGGCTGAGCTTCGCCCGCATCCAGTTCACGGCGGACCTGATGCCCGCCGACGTGCTCGGCGCCCAGGTCTTCCACGCGCAGACAGCCACCTTCCAGTTTCGTCCCGGTCCCCTCTTCCGGCAGCTCGTGCTCGCGGATGAGCTGAACCGCGCGCCGCCGCGCACCCAGTCCTCGCTGCTGGAGGCCATGGCCCAGGGCCAGGTCTCGCTGGACGGCGCCACCCACGCCCTGCCCGCCCCCTTCACGGTGGTGGCCACGCAGAACCCGGTGGACTTCGCCGGCACCTACCCGCTCCCGGACTCGCAGCTCGACCGCTTCATGGTGCGGATGTCGCTGGGGCATCCGACGCCGGAGGTGGAGGCCGGGCTGCTGGCCGGTCGCGACGGCACGCCGCCGCTGGACGCGGTGAAGACCGTCTCTGGCCCCGAGGAGCTGGCCTCGCTGCGCACGTTCGCCGCGGCGCTGCGGCTGGACGCCTCGGTGGCGGACTACGTGGTGCGGCTGGCCACGGCCACGCGCGTACACGGCGACCTGGACCGCGGCGCCTCTACCCGCGCGGTGCTGGCGCTGGGCGCGGCCGCCCGAGCCAGCGCGCTCTGGGACGCGCGGGACTTCGTCACGCCCGGTGACGTCCGCGCGGTGCTGGTGCCGTGCTGGTCCCACCGCGTGCTGCTCCGCAGCGCCGTGCAGGGCGTGCCGGCACGCGACGAGGCGGCCCACCTCCTGGAAGAGATTGCCCGAAAGGTCCCGGCACCCCGGTGACGCCCCGGCGCTCGGTCCGGTGGGCCCGGCTCCGCTCGCGGCTCCGCCCCCCGCGCACCCTCAAGGTGACGCGAATCGGACGCACCTACCTGGTGGTGACGTTCGGCGTGGGCCTGGGTGCCCTCAACACCGGCAACAATCTCCTCTACCTGCTGCTCGGACTGCTGCTGAGCATGGTGGTGGTGTCGGGCGTCCTGTCCGAGCGCTGCCTGCGCTACCTATCGGTCCGGCGCGTGGGCGCGGACGCGGCCTTCGCCCAGGAGCCCTTCGTCTTCCGCTGGGCCATCTCCCGGGGACAAGGCCACGCCTTCGCGCTCACGCTGTCGGAGGCGGACTCCCCGCTCTCCGGCTCCGGAGGCGTGGGCTACCTGCCCGCCGGCGTGGACCACATCGTGCGCGCGGACCTCACCGCGCCCCGGCGCGGGCCGGTGCGGCTCACGGGCGTGCGCGTCACCACCACGTGGCCCCTGGGGCTGTTCGCCAAGACGCGGACCTTCCCCCTGGAGAGCACCCTGCTCATCTACCCGCGCCGGACCTACGCGTGTCAGGACCCGGGCGCGCCCGAGCAGGGCCCCGTGGGCGAGGCGGGCAACCCCCGCCGCAACGACGGCAACGGTGACGTGAGCGGGCTCCGCGACCTGGCGCCGGGAGAGGACGCGCGCCGCATCCACTGGGTCAAGAGCGCCTCGGCCGGAAAGCTGCTGCGCGTGGAGCGGGAGCGCGAGGAGCGGCGGACCTTCGTCCTGACGGTGGTGGACGGCCTCGACGCCCAGGCGCTGGAGCGCCGCTGTGAGGAAGTGGCCGCCCTCGCCCACCGGCTCATCGAAGAAGGACACGAGGTCGGGCTGGACACGCCCGGGGAGCGCATCCGCCCCGCGGCGGGGGCGGCGCAGGAACGGCGCCTGCTTCGGGCGCTCGCGTGGCTGGGCCATGAGCAGCCGGGCGGCGGCGAGGAGGCGGCATGAGGAAGGGCACGCGGCTGCGGCTGGTGCTGCGGGACCTGGGGGCCGGCTGCGCCTTCGCCTCCATGGCGGTGTCGGGCCAGCTGCCCCTCTGGGCGCTGGCGCTCCACGGCCTGGCGCTGGTGTTCGCGCTCGCGGGCCGGCGCCCCTTCGCCAACCGGGTGAAGCTGACCGCGGTGCTGCTCCTGGCCGTCGCGCTCTCGCTGGGCACCTACGTGCTCGCGGGCTCGCTCAACCTGGTGGTGGCGGCCTGTACCTTCGCGGGCCTCATCTCCGCGCAGCGGATGCTCTCCACGCCGGACGCGGCCACCGACGGGCAGGTCCTCCTGTCCGGCCTGCTGATGGTGGCGGGCGGGGCCGCCCTCTCTGGCGAGCTCGTCTACGGCCTCTTCCTGATTGGCTTCGGCGTGCTGGCCAGCATCGCCCTGGCGCTGGGCGTGGTGGAGGCCGCCGTCCCAGAGGACGAGCCCGTGCCGGTGCGGGCGGTGATGGGCCCCCTGGCCAAGGGCGTGGGCTTCGCCGTGCTGGGCGCGGTGGCGTTCTTCGTGTTCTTCCCCCGCCTCAACTGGAACGTGATTGGCCCCGGCCCGGGCCTCGGCCTGGGCGTGGCCACCGCGGGCTTCTCCAACACCGTGCGGCTGGGCGGCGCGGGCACCATCAAGGACAACCCGCGCATCGTGCTGCGCGCCACCCTGTCTCCGGATCCGGAGAGAGAGACGCTCGACGCCTACTGGGTCGGCCGCACCTATGACGTCTTCGATGGCCAGGAGTGGTCCAACGCCCGCAAGGTCAGCAGCAAGCCGACGCTCATGTCGACGCTGCGGCTGGGGCGGGACAACCTGGTCCACCAGCGGGTGGAGCTGATGCCCGCCTACGGGGCACGCACCCTGGTGGCGCTGGAGACGCCCTCCCGGCTGGGCAACGCGGTGGCCAACACCTCGCAAGGCCCGCGCCGCACGTCGATTCTCGAGCTGGGGGGCGGCGAGGTGCGCTTCGAGAGCACCGGCATCGCCTATTCCTATGAGGCGTACAGCCTCCCCCCAGGCGCTGGCGGTGATGACCTGCGCGACCTCCCCCCGGAGGAGCAGGACGCCCTGCTGTCGCTGCCGGAGGGGCTCGATGTCCGCGTGGGCCAGACGGCCGCGCGCGTGTTGAACGGCGAACGCGACCCGATGGCCGCCGCGCAGAAGCTGTCCACGTGGCTGCAACGCGAGTACAGCTACACCCTGGAGCAGGGCGGCGACGTGCCGGACCCGGTCGCCGACTTCCTCTTCCAGCGCAAGCAGGGACACTGCGAGCACTTCGCCACCGCGCTCACGCTGATGCTGCGCACCCAGGGCATGCGCGCGCGCCTGGCCACCGGCTTCTTCGGCGGTGAGCGCGTGACGGGCGGCTACGTGGTGCGCGCCGGAGACGCGCACGCCTGGACGCACGTGCTGGTGCCGGGGCGCGGCTTCGTCACCGTGGACGCGACGCCGCCGGCCCACCGCGCGAGCCAGTCGCCGCGCCTGCTGGAACAGCTCATCAACTTCTACGAAATCGTGGAGTCGCAGTGGCGTGACGTCGTCCTCGACTACAACTTCCGCGACCAGCTGACGATGGCCCGCACCCTCATGGGCCCACGGTCGGCGCCAAAGCAGGACGAGGCGCCCGGTCGCGCCCCGCCGCCCCGGGCGTGGGTTGCCGCGCTCCTGGCCGCCGTGGTGGCCTACGGCGCCTGGCGGGCGCTGGCGCGGCTCCTGTCGCGCGAGCGGCCCCTGGAGGCCACGCGCTTCGCCGATGCCGTGGAGGCGCTGCTGGCCTCCGCCCGTGTCGCTCGGACGGAGGGCGAGACGCTGGAGGAGCTGGCCGCCCGCCTCACCCGCGCGGGCCATCCGCTGGCGCCCACGCTGGCACCGCTCACCCGCCGGTACCTGGAGGCCCGCTTCGGCGGCCGCCCCCTGCGACAGGGCGAGGCGCAACAGCACCTGTCGGCGTTGAGACAGGCGGTCGCCAGAGAGTCCCGGCGCGTCGCCAATGAGGGCACGCAGCCCCCCCAGGCGCGCGCCTCCTGAACCCCAGACATGCCTCCTGGCGCCTGATGGGGTGCCTGCTGGGCTCGCGGCCCGGCGGCCACGGTGTGCCTTCCGCCCAGGGAAGCGTTACGCCTTTTCCGGCGGGGCGGCCACGTCGCGGGACATGGGCTGCTCCAAGGGCCGCCGTTCGGACCGGGGACGCGGCCTTTCGCCGCTACGCTCTCCGAGCGTGCTCGCGCTGACGCACCGGCAGGAGGCCTGAATGCCAACAGTTCTGAATCTCCTACAGCTAGCGCATTCGGCGATTCGTACTGGTTCAACGTAACGGTTACAGGCTTTCGGCCCTGTGCACGTGGCCGCTGTCCGCCAACCCCTCGCAGACATTGGGAATGGCCCTGTGGGGCAGATTGGCACTTCCGTTGCTCAAGCACCCTTCGTCAGGTCGTCAGACGAAACCATCCATTTTCCAGCCTCCCCGCGAGGCCCACCGTCGGAGAACCATCCATGCAGGCTTCCACCGAGCAGTCGTCCAACTCCGGCTCCCTGGCGATGTATCTCTCGGAGATCAATCACTACGCCCTCCTCAAGGTGGAGGAGGAGCAGGAGCTGGCGCGCCGCTACCTGAAAGGGGACCTGGAGGCCGGGCACCGCATGGTGACGGCCAACCTGCGCTTCGTCGTCAAGGTCGCCTACGAGTACCGCTCCTACGGCATCAAGATGTCCGACCTCATCCAGGAGGGGAACATCGGCCTCATGAAGGCGGTGCAGAAGTTCGACCCAGACAAGGGCATCCGTCTCATCTCCTACGCGGTGTGGTGGATTCGCGCGTACATCCAGAACTACATCCTCAAGAGCTGGTCGCTGGTGAAGCTGGGGACCACGCAGGCGCAGCGGAAGCTGTTCTTCAGTCTGGCCCGTACGCGCCGCGAGCTGGAGAAGTTTGGCAGCGGCGACGCGGCGGTGAACGTGGATGACATCGCCCGCCGCCTCCACGTGAAGCCAGGCGAGGTCCGGGAGATGGAGCAGCGCATGGGCGGCCGCGACCTGTCGCTGGACGCGCCCATGGGCGAGGACGGCGGCAACAGCCACGTGGACTTCGTGGTGAGCGCCGCCGCGTCGCAGGACGACGAGTTCGCCGACAAGGAGGAGGCGGGGCTCATCAACGCCCGCGTGCGCACCGCGCTGATGCGGCTGGACCCTCGCGAGCGCTTCATCATCGAGCAACGGGTGATGAACGAGCGGCCCATGACGCTCAAGGAGCTGGGCGAGCACTTCGGCTTCTCGCGCGAGCGCGCCCGCCAGCTGGAGATTCGCGCCAAGGACAAGCTGAAGTCCGAGCTGGCCGCGCTGATGGCCGAGGTGGACCCGGAGGCCGCCGCCGTCCAGCAGTGAGCCGCCGCAGGACCGCCCGCCAGCCCCGGCAATCCGGGGCTGGCCCTGCTATCGAGCGCCTCCTCCCTACCGGCGGAGGCGCTTGTCATTTGAGGGTGGTGTTTCACGGCTGGCCGGGGGCCTGCTAGAAGGGGCGGGTTTCCCTTCGTGAAGGAGCCCCCCGCTTGGCCCACGGTTCGCCGCCGATCTCCGAGGATCGCGTCCCGGTCGCGCAGACACTCTCGCAGGTCGCCCATACCCCTTACGTTCCCCCCGACAAGTCTCCGGCGGAGATGACGATGCGGGCGCTGGTGCTCGGCTCGCTGCTGGGCATCGTGTTCGCCGCCTCGTCCGTGTACCTGGCCATCAAGGTGGGCCTCACGGTGTCCGCGTCCATTCCGGTGGCGGTGCTCTCCATCGCCATCTTCCGGGCCCTGGGCAACTCCAGCATCCTGGAGAACACCATCGTCCAGACGACGGGCTCGGCCGGTGAGTCACTCGCCTTTGGCGTGGCCGCCGCGCTCCCCGCGCTGCTCCTGCTGGGCTACGACATCAGCCTCACGCACGCCTTCCTCACGGCGGCGCTGGGCGGCGTGCTGGGCGTCCTGATGATGATTCCGCTGCGCCAGGGGCTCATCGTCCAGGAGCACGGCAAGCTCCCCTACCCCGAAGGCACCGCCAGCGCGGACGTGCTCATCGTCGGCGAGCAGGGCGGCACCAACGCGCGCACCGTCATCATCGGCTTCGCGGTGGGCGGCCTCTACAAGCTCGCCTACTCCGGCATGAAGCTGTTCCGCGAGGTGCTCAGCACCCCGCTGAAGGGCCTCAAGAGCGCCACCCTCTCCACCGAGGTGAGCCCCGAGCTGCTCGGTGTGGGCTACATCATCGGGCCCCGCGTGGCGTCCATCACCTTCGCGGGCGGCGTGCTCAGCTACCTCATCCTCATCCCCGCCATCGCCTTCTTCGGCGGCGGGATGGAGACGCCGCTGCTGGTGCACAACGGCCAGCTCATCCGGGACATGTCGCCGGACGAGATTCGCAACGCCTACGTGCTCTACATCGGCGCGGGCGCGGTGGCGACGGGCGGCCTCATCAGCCTCGTCCGCTCGCTGCCCACCATCGTCGGCGCCTTCAAGCGCAGCGTGGAGACGCTCCGGTCGTCGCGCGGCCAGGGCGTCGCGCCGCAGGTGCTGCGCACCGAGCAGGACCTGCCCGTCACCGTGGTGCTGGGCGGCAGCGCGCTGCTGGTGCTGGCCATCTGGCTGGCGCCGCCGCTGGAGGTGAACTTCATCTCCGCCGTCCTCATCGTCATCTTCGGCTTCTTCTTCGTGACGGTGAGCGCGCGCATCACCGGCGAGATTGGCAGCTCCTCCAACCCCATCTCCGGCATGGTGGTGGCCACGCTGCTCATCACCTGCCTCGTCTACCTGCTCGCGGGCTGGACGTCGTCCCAGGACCGCTTCATGGCCCTCACCACGGCGGCCATCGTCGGCATCGCCGCGTCCAACGGCGGCACCACCGCGCAGGACCTCAAGACGGCCTTCCTGGTGGGCGGCACGCCCCGCCGCCAGCAGGTGGCGCTCTTCGTCGGTGTGCTCACCAGCGCCATGTTCATCGGCCTGGTGCTGGTGACGCTCAACCGCGGCGCCACCGCCACCATCCCCGAGCCCCACCCTGGCGTGGAGGTGACCGAGCTCTCCAACGAGACGCGCGTCCAGCACACCTTCCCCTGGGCCATCTCCGCCGAGACGCTGGCCTCGCGGGGCCTGGACGAGGCGGCGCTGCGCAAGGCCGTCTGGGCGCAAGGCTACGAGCTGAACACGCAGGGCGGCGCGCTGGAACTGCGCAGCTGGCGGGCCGTGTCCCCGCAGGACCTGGGCGCGGTGACGCTCAACCTGCCCACCGGCGCGCCGGCGAGGATTGCCGACCTGGGCGCCGTCTCGAACGGCCCGCAGCACACCTACAAAGAAGGCTACGTGCGTGGCGCCGACACGCCGGTGCCCGCGGGCAAGTACCTGGTCGATGAGGCCGGTACCATCCAGTACGTGGTGGACCCGGGCATCGGCGGCCGCATCAGCGTGTACGAGGGCCAGCCGCTGACCCGCTACGCCGCGCCCAAGGCGCAACTCTTCTCGCTCATCATCGACGGCATCCTCACCCAGAAGCTGCCGTGGGACCTGGTGCTGCTGGGCGTGTTCATCGCCCTGATGCTGGAGCTGTGCGGCGTGTCCTCGCTGCCCTTCGCGGTGGGCGTCTACCTCCCCATCAGCAGCAGCGCGCCGCTCTTCGTGGGCGGCATCGTGCGCTACGTCGTGGACCGCGTCCGCGGCGCGGAGTCCGACTTCTCGCCGGGCACCCTCCTCTCCTCCGGCTTCATCGCCGGTGGCTCCATCGCGGGCGTGCTCATCGCCTTCCTGGAGATTGCCACCGACGGCGCCGGAACCCGCGCGCTCAACCTGCCCGCTCTGCTGGGCAACCACGGAGGCCTGGGCGCCTTCCTGAACGCCGTGGGTGAGAGCGAGCACGCGCACCCGCTGTGGTCCAACCTCTGGGGCCTGCTCTTCTTCGCCGGGCTCACGGCGTTCCTGCTGCGCTCCGCCCTCAAGGGTCAGAGCGCCGCGATGACGCCGCCGCCCCAGAAGGAGGCGTGAGCCACGCCCGCGGGCGAGGGTGAAACACGCCCGAGACACACCGAGGCGGCGAGGGAGCATCCTCGCCGCCTCACTCATTTCCAGCCCGACGCGCCCCCTGAATCCCCGTCCAGGAGGCAGCGCGCACCCACCACGCCGGACTCAGCGGGGTGGATGTGACACGGGCACGTTGTCCGGAGGCGGCGCGCCCGAGCACGGACGCATCCGGAGACACCCCGTCCGTGACAGCGGTGAGCATGTCATCCGCCACGCCGTGGATGACGCACGCGGCAACACAACCGGAAATCCCCGTCATTCTCACGCGCTGTCACGAGGACGTCACCCAAGCCCCGAGACTTCCACGGGCCGACTCCTGGGTGGTCGTCCCGAATCGGGTTAGGCTTGGGTGACACGCATGGCCCCCCCCCCTAAAGCCATCCAGGATTCCAACGCGGAGCCGCAGCTCTCGCCCGAGGCGCGCGAGAAGGTCGAGCAGGCGAAGAACTTCGCCTTTCACCTGCTGAAGGGCATCAAGCAGATCGGCATGTATCGCCACAATGAGTCGCGCTTCCCGGAGTTCCTCGGGAAGGCGCTCGAGGCGGTCTCCATCTACACCGACAAGTTCGGCCCCCTGTCGATGAAGGTGGAACAACAGAACTTCACGCTCCTCGGGGAGTCGCTGTTCTCGGAGGACACCCCGCTCCCCTACAAGTTCTTCCGCGACGGCATCCGGCAGCTCATCTTCCGCCCGGGGCTCACCGTGGAGGAGCTGACCACCTTCACGCTCATCGCCCTCTCCGAGCCGGAGCGCGGCGCCGAGGACGTGCTGGCGCAGCTCTGGCGCGCGAGCATGGAGCACGTCGAGTACGTGGTGGTGGAGGGCTTCTCCATGGAGAACGCCTCCGAGGAGGAGGTGCAGGTCGAGGTCGACAAGGTGGTGGGCTACCTCTACTCGCGCCTGCAGACGAACTCGGACGACTACCTGCGCTTCGCGCGCGTGTCCGCGGAGGACCTGGACGCCAAGCTGGACGGCGTGGAGCAGATTCGTGGCCTCGTCGTGGGTGGCCGGCATGCCTCGGACGAGCTGAAGGCGAAGCTACAGCGCGAGGTCATGGAGGAGGAGAACGCGCGGCTGTTCCCCAAGCTGGTGAGCGCCGTGTTCCAGGTGGTGGAGGGCGGCGTCGACGACGCGTCGTTGCTCGAGGAGATCTTCGTGCAGCTCCTGGACATGCTCCTCATCCAGGACGACTTCGGCACCATCAACCAGATTGTCCTCAAGCTGCGCGCCCTGTCGCAGCGCGAAGGCAACGACGACCTGGCGCAGATGCTGGAGAACTTCCTCCACAAGATGGGCGAGGAGCAGCGACTGATGCGCGTGGGCGAGGCGCTCAAGTCCACCCGCCCCAAGAACCCCGCGGATGTCTCGCGCTACCTCCAGGTGCTGGACCGCAACGCCGTCATCCCCCTGCTGACCGTGCTGGAGACCATCGAGGTCGCCGACAACCGCGTCCTGCTGTGCGAGGTGCTCGCGGGCTTCGCGCGGGACCTGCCCGAGCCCTTCGTGGCGCGGTTGATGTCAGAGCGGCCGCAGACGGTGCGCGACATGGTCAACATCCTGGAGAAGAGCAACCATCCGGACCGGGTGAAGATGTTCGGCCAGGTGCTGAAGAGCCCCAACCTGGTGGTGAAACTGGAGGTGCTCAACATCATCGGCCGCGGCCGCACGGGTGAAGCGCGACGCATCATCGCGGACGCGCTCGCGGACCCCATCTCCCAGGTGCGCATGCTGGCGGCGAAGCTGCTGCCCGAGTTCGACCGCGACAAGGCCTATGCGGACCTGATGCGCGTGCTCAAGGAGCCGGGGTTCGACAAGAAGACGCCCGACGAGCGCGCGGCGGTGTACGCGGCCATCGGCTCCACTTGCACCCCGGGCGCCCTGTCGATGATGCAGCAGCTCCTGGCCACGAAGCCCTCGCTGCTCAACAAGAAGCGGGTGCTGGAGGACAAGCTGCTGGCCATCCACGGCCTGGGCGGCGCGTGCTCCATCCAGGGTTACAAGTTGTTGCAGGCGGTGGTGGAGGACAAGAGCCAGCCTCTGGAGGTCCTCACCTCGGCCCGCAAGGCGATGTATCAGACGAAGAAGGCACTCTTCGGAGACTCGGTGCTGTCGGAGGAGGCATAGGCACATGGCCGACAACCTGAAGATCACCCAGGCACAGGAAGAGAGCACCAGCGAGTTCGGCCGCGAGCACAACGAGAAGCTCCAGGGCCTCGCGCGCTCGCTGGTGGCCGGCCTCTACATGCTGGTGCGCTCGGTGAAGATGTATGACCCGGAGAACGCGGTCTTCCAGAAGCCGCTGCACCAGCTCCAGGACATCATCAATCAAATCATCGGCAAGGAAGGCCGCCTGGAGCTCACGGGCGTCAAGGAGTCCTTCTACCTGAACGGCATGCTGGTGAAGGTGGACCTCAACTCCATCGAGAACCAGCGCTACCTGCTGTCGGAGATGCGCTCGAAGGACGTGGGCGGCTTCACGCTCACCAAGCCCGTCACCGTTTCGGAGCTGAAGAACTTCGTCTGGATCTTCAGCAAGGAGCAGGCGAACGCCTCCGAGGAAGACGGCCTGGCGAACCGCAAGCTGCTCAACATGCGGGTGGCCAAGTTCTCCAAGCTGAAGGAGAAGCTCAACAAGGACCTCGACAACCCGGGCGACCAGAAGGTGGACCGCAAGAAGTACGCGATGACCATCTACGCGCGCGCCGTGTTCTTCATCACCAAGTACCTGGAGTCGGTGCGGGCCGGAAAGCCCATCAACGCCTCCAAGGCGCTGCGGCTGGTGCAGGACTTCGTCGACATCTCCTTCGAGCAGCGGACGCACTTCCTGGGCATGACGACCATGCGACGCGAGGCGGACTACCTCGTTTACCACCAGGTCAACGTGTGCCTCATGAGCATCGTCTTCGGCGCCGAGCTGGGGCTCACGAAGCCGCAGCTGCGCGACCTGGGCTACATCGCCCTCTTCCACGACGCCGGCATGGCCACGCTGTCGGAGGAGCTGTCGACGAAGCGCGGCGCGCTGACGCCCGAGGAGAAGCAGACGGTGCAGCGCGCGCCGCTCATCTCCGTACGCAACATCCTCATGGAGAAGGGCTTCAGCCGCTCCACGCTGCTGCGCGTGGTGACGACGTTCGAGCACAAGACGGACTTCGGCACCGCGGTGCGCGACTCGCGCGGCAACATCCAGATGATCATCCCGAAGACGAACCTCGGGGTGTACGCGAAGATCATCGCCATCTGCGACGCGTACGACGCGCTCACGTCGAAGCGCCCCTACCGGGATGCCTACGGGCCCGAGGTGGCGCTGATGCTGATGTGGTCGGAGATGCGGAACAAGTTCGACCCGGAGCTGCTGTCCGTCTTCATGCGGGTGATGGCCATCCAGCCCGTGAAGGTGCTGTCCAAGCGCCAGCAGTCGCTCAGCGTGTCCGGCCTGTAGTCCGCTTCCGGCCCGCCGCCGCGCGGGCCGCGGAGGGCTCCTGGCTGGCCGGAACGGGCGCGGGGGCGGCGCCGCGAAGCAGCGTCAGCGCCGCGTCGAAGTCCGCGGGAATGGGCGCCTCCAGCTTCAGCACCTTGCCCGTGCGCGGATGGGCGAAGGACAGGCGCCACGCGTGCAGCGCCTGCCGCCCCAGCCGCTCCTGCGCCTCGGCCACCACGCCCTTCGGCTTGCGCCCTGCGCCGTAGAGCGCGTCGCCCAGCAAGGGGTGACCGGCCTCGGACAGGTGCACGCGAATCTGGTGCGTGCGCCCGGTGAGCAGGTCCACCTCCACCAGCGCCGCGCCGTCGAAGGACTCGAGGACACGGAACACGGTGATGGCGGGCTTGCCCTCCTTCACCTTGCCGGTGAAGCGCTGGCGGTGGATGGGGTGCCGGCCGTAGAGCGTCTCGATGCGGCCTTCCGCGGGAGGGACGCCATGCACCAGGGCCAGGTACGTCTTCTCCACCGCCCGCGTCTTGAAGGCCTTCTGCAACGCGACCAGCGCCTGCTCGTTCTTCGCGACCACGAGACAGCCGGTGGTGTCCTTGTCGAGCCGGTGGACGATGCCCGGCCGCAGCTCGCCCCCGACGCCGGCCAGGTCCTTCACCCGGTGCAGCAGCGCGTTGACGAGCGTACCGGAGGTATGCCCCGCCCCGGGGTGGACCACCATTCCCGCGGCCTTGTCGACGACGACGAGGTCGCGGTCCTCGTGGAGCAACGCGAGGGGCAGCGCCTCCGCCACCGGGACGGCGGGAACGGGCGCGGGGACATGGAGGACGAGCAGCTCACCGCCCCGCAGCCGCCGAGCGGGCTTGGCGGGCTGACCGTCCGCGAGGACGTGTCCGGCCTCGATGAGGCCATGGATGCGGGAGCGGGTGAGGTCTGGAAACGCCCGCGCGAGGTACTGGTCCACGCGCTCGCCGCGTGCGTCGGGCGGAGCGCGGTGCTCTCGCGTGTCGGGCGCTACCACGGGGAGGGAGTTACCAGATCTTCGACTTCACATGCGCCTTCGAGCGCAGGACGATGTCGTTGATCGCCCGCTCGAAGAAGTTCATCCTCGTGAAGATCTCCTGGCTGACGCGGCTCTTGTAGAGCTCGCGGCCCTCTTCCAGTTCCTCCTTGAGGACCTCGAAGAGGTTGTCCTGTTCGATTCCCTTGATGATCTTCTGCTCGTTGTAGAGCGAGATATCAGAGGCAATCGCACGGGCGAGCCGCATCGCCTTGACCTTTTCCTCGTCCGTCATCGTGCTACCTACTTAGGCAGCGCCCGGAGGCGAGTCAACTTTCCTCGCAACCCCGGTGACCTCCGGACACCGCCCGCTGGCGCCCCTACTTCTTGCCCGATTTCTCAGAAGCCAGGGCGAGGTAGCTCTTGGACACCCGGAGCGGATCCAGCCCCAGCTCCCTAGAGAGGTTCATCAGGATACCTCGCAGGTAGACCGCGGCAGGGAGGACGTTGTAGCGGTCCGCCTCGACGTTCTCCAGGTGGCTGCGGGAGATGCGGGTCCGGTCCGCGACCTGCTGGAGGGTCATCCCCCGGGCCTCGCGGACCTGCCGGAGCAGCTCCCCGTTGAACTCGGCGTCGGGCGGGATGTCGGGGATGCGGGGGCGAGGCTCACGGGTCCGGGAGGCGGCCTGTGCCACCTGCGCCAGCGCCGCCTCCGCCGTGGCGATGGCCGCGTCCTGGGCGATCTGCGGCGCATCACCGAGTGGACGTCCAGCGCGCGCGGAGGCGCGGGCCGCCTCGGATGGAGGCTCTGTGGCAGCTGGCGAAGGCACCGGGACGACGGCCGCCGACTCGGGCGCGGGCGTCGCCGCGATTGGCGCCTCAGTGCCGGGCAAAGGCTGGGCGGCCCCGGCGGGAGGCTTGGGCGCCGGCACAGCGGTCGGAGTGATATCCGGAACGCCTGCGGTAGCCGGGGCGGCCACGGGAGTGGTATCCGGAACGACTGCGGCAGCCGGGGCGGCCATGTGGGCAGCAGCCGGGGCAGTGGCGGCCGGAGCGGCCACGGGAGTGGTATCCGGAACGGCTACAGCAGCCGGGGCGGCCATGTGGGCAGCAGCCGGGGCAGCGGCGGCCGGAGCGGCCACATGAGCGGCATCCGGGGCAGCGACGACCGCCGGCATCGGCGACGCAGGAGCAGCCACGGGCTGCGCGACCTCCGCGGCGGAGGCGACCGGCGGGGCCGAAGCAGTCACGGGCTGCGCGACCTCCGAGGCGGAGGCGATAGTCGGAGCCGGCTGCGCTGGCGATGCACTGGGGGCACCCGCGCTGGAGGCGGCAACCGTCGCCGTTGCCGCAGAGGAAGCCTGAGGGGTCGGCGCAGACACTGCACCCGAAGCGGCGATGACCTCCGAGGCCGACGCGGCAGACGGAGATGTAGCCCCGGGCACGGCACCAGCGGTCGCCGCGGGCGTAGCGTTGCTGGCGATCACCACGGGCGAGACGGCCTGGGGCACGCTCGCAGCTGGCGTCACGTCCGCCGACGTCACGGCGGAAGCTCCAGCGACGGCCCCCTGGGACGGCGCCGCCTCGCGCGGAGTGGCCTCCACGCTCCCGGCAGCCGCCGTCTCACTCCCAGTCGACCCGGCCTCCGAGCTCACCGCCGACCCGGCAGCCGTCGATCCGCCCACGGGAGCCGCGGCAGCGGGCTGCATCGCGGACGCAGGCACATCCACCACGCTCCCCAGGCTCTGCGTGTCCTGCAGCGAGCTGGAAACGTACGCGAACGAGAAGCCCCGGAAGAACGAGGCTCTGAAGTCGGCCTGTCCCGAAGGAACCGTCACCGCCGCGGGTGTGGCCTGCGACACCTTGGCCGCGCCCTTCTCGTCCGACTGCCGCTCCTCGCTCGCGCCCTCAGAGCCCTGTACCGACACCTCTCGCACTGCCTCGGTCCTCCCGTTCGTCCCCGTCTCGGGGATTTGCGTGACAGGAGACCCAGTCTGATCGCCCGCGCCGGATGCGGCAACCCCAACCCGCTCCGGCCCCGGCTCCGGACGCGTTTCCTCCGACGCGTCGTCGGAGTGCGCCACCGCGCCGCCAGCGGACACCGCTTCCATCAGCCGCCGCGCGGGCAGCCCGAGGTCCCGGTCGTACTCGGCGCGCAGGTCCTCGTCGCTGAGGATCTCCAGCGCCTCGGCCATCCGGGCGCGGAGGCCTTCCACCTCCCCTTCGTCCACCAGCGCGTACACGGCGATGGAGTCCGGCGAGTACAGTTCCACCAACCGGTCATAGGCCGCGCGAATCTCCTCCAGAGGCGCGGTGACGGGGACTTCGAGAATCTCGTAATAGGTCTGCTGCTCGAAGGGCTTCATGGTGCGGAGCGCTGAGGGGGGCCGTCGAGGGCGAGGATACGCAATGCGATGCCTTGAATGGCAGTGGCCGCGGCTGAATCCGGCCGTTCGATGAGCACGGGCTTCCGTTTACGCACCGCGCGCCAGGCCTCGTCGTCGTAGCGGATGGCGCCCAGGACATCCATTTCGATTCCGAAGAACTTCTTCCACGCGGCGGCCACCGAGGTGCCCACCGACAGGTCCGCGTCCGTACGCGCCTGGTTCACGATCAGCCGGATGCGGAACGCCGACAGCTCCCGCTCCAGGCGCTCCGCAATGGCCGGGTCCTTCCGCCGCGCCTGTGCCATCACGTCATGAAGCGTGCGCAGCGCCCCCTCGCGGGTGGTGAGCGCGTCCTCCACCAGGTCCTCGATGCCGTACTGCGACTCCACCTGCTGGAGCTTCCGGAAGAAGGCGGCTTTCGCGAAGCGGTAGGCGTTCTCCACCGAGGTGGGCTCCGGCAGCATCACCAGCACGCCGTGGTCCGCGAGGACGAAGAAATCAATGGTGTTGAAGCTCGTCCCGGCGCCCAGGTCCAGGATGAGGTAGTCCGCCGAGGAACTCATCAGTGTCCGCAGCAGCTTCTGCTTCTGCGCGTACTTGAGGTTGGCCGCGTCCAGCGCGTCCTGCGCGCCGGCGATCAGCGACAGCCGCGGCACACCGGTGGGGACGATGACCTCCTCGATCTGCGCCCTGTTGCGCCGCAGGAAGTCGGTCAGCGTCGCGCTGGGTTGTCCGACACCCAGGCACGTGTGGAGGTTGGCGCCGCCCAGGTCCACGTCCACGAGCAGCACATTGGCCCCCGACTGCGCCAGGGCCACGCCCAGGTTCGCGGACACCATGGACTTGCCAATGCCGCCCTTGCCGCCTCCCACGGCGATGATGCGCCGGGGGCGCGGACGGCGTGACAGCCCAGGTGGACCGGGGGCCACGGGCCCCGGCTCCGTGGGGCCCAGGACATGGGGTTCCGCCCGGGGCGCTCGTGAGGGTTCGGACATGCCCCCCCATCAAATCCCGAACCCGGGGGCCCCGTCGACTCCCCGACCTTTCGCATCCGTTCAGTGGCGCATCTCGGCCCACGCATGCGCCGGAAACCCGTCACTCCGGGCAAGCCGCCACGGCGCGGCCGCCCCGCAGGGGTCCACGCCTGCCTGCCCGGCGAGCGCTACTCGTCGAGAAGCTCGACGTTCCAGTACGAGGCATCCGCCAGGTGCAGGAACGGCAACCACTCCCGGTACGTCACCTTGCGGGTGGCGCCCCGGAACAGCGGCGTCCAGCGCGGGCGCACCGGCTTCTTGAGCAGCTTCATGTTGGCCTGCTCCGGCGTCCGCCCGCCCTTCTTCAGGTTGCAGGGCACGCAGGAGCACACGACGTTCTCCCACGTCGTCTTCCCGCCCTGGGTGCGAGGCATGACGTGGTCCAGGTTCAGCTCGCTGCGCGGCAGGTTCTGGCCGCAGTACTGGCAGGTGTCGCTGTCGCGCGCGTAGATGTTGAGTCGGGAGAAGCGCACCCGCCCGCGGGGCAGGTGGTCATACGCGCTGAGCACCAGCACGCGAGGGACGCGGATGGTGCGCTCGATGGTGGTGATGGAGTCCTGGGTGGCGCTCAGCTCCGCCCAATCCGCGAACTCGTAGAGCCGGTACTGCGAGTCGATGGCCTTCGCCACCCCCAGGTACAAGAGCGAGAACGCCCGCTTCACCGAGGTGACGTGCACCGGCTGGTAGTACCGGTTGAGGACAAGCACGGCGCTGTTGATCATGGTTGGTTCCCTGGAATGGCGGCCGCGACGGCATCCGCGACCACTTGGAGCTCCTCCTCCTCGAGACATCGGACGTCGAGGAGCACCTCGCCATCCGCGATCCTGGCAATAACCGGCCGCACTCCTCCGCGCAGGCGTTCGAGGAATACTCCCGGCGTCTCCAGGGTGAGGATGCACGCGAAGGACGGCAACCCGGCCAGCGGCAGGGCACCCCCGCCCACCTGCCCCACCACGCTGCCAACCCGGGCGCGCACGCCCTGCTCCGCCAGCAAGCCCTGCAGCCGCACCGCCCTGGCGCGCAAGTCCTCCAGCGGCCGGGCAAGCAGGCGATGCACCGGGACATCCTCCGCCCGGCCATCCCGGTACAGCTCCAGGGTGGCTTCAAGCGCGGCGACCGTCAGCTTATCCACCCGCAGGGCCCGCATGAGCGGATGGGCCTTGATGCGCGCCAGCAGCGCGGCCCGGCCCACCACGACGCCCGCCTGGGGTCCTCCCAACAGCTTGTCTCCTGAAAAGGCTACCACGTCCGCGCCCGCCGCCACCGCCTGGGCCACGGTGGGCTCCAGGCCCAGCCCCTCGCCCTTCAGCGGCGCCAGCGCGCCCGCGCCGAGGTCCTGGAACACCGGCACACCGCGCGCCCGGCCCAGCGCGGACAGCTCCGCCACCGAGACCTCCTCGGTGAAGCCCACCATCGCGAAGTTGGAGCGGTGCACCTTCACCAGCAGGCCCGTCTCGGGGCCCACCGCGCCCGCGTAGTCCGACAGCCGCGTGCGGTTGGTGGTGCCCACCTCCACCAGCGCCGCGCCGGACTGGCGCATCACGTCCGGAACGCGGAAGCCTCCGCCAATCTCCACCAACTCGCCCCGGGACACCACGCACTCGCGCCCGGACGCCAGCGCCGCCAGCACCAGCAACACCGCGCCCGCGCAGTTGTTGACGACGAGCGCGTCCTCCGCGCCCGTGAGCGTGCGCAGCAGCGCGGTCACGGGCGCGTCACGGCGCCCCCGCTCCCCTTCCTCCAGGTCGTATTCGAGGTTGGAATAGCCCCGAGCCACCGCCACCACCCGCTCCACCGCCGAGGGCGCAAGGGGCGCGCGGCCCAGGTTGGTGTGCAGCACCACCCCGGTGGCGTTGAGCACGGGCCGCAGCCCGGGTGTGGCCAGCGAGTCCAGGGCGCCCCGGACATCCGCCTCCTCGAAGCCGGGCCCGGTGCCTGACACCAGCCTGCCGCGAGCGCGGTCCACGGCCAGCCGCAGCGCGGCCACCGCACGGGCCCGCGGGACACCTCTCAGCAGCGGCTCCAGCGACGGGCGCCGCAGGAGCTGCTCGACAGAGGGGAGCGCGCGCAAGAGCGCATTCTTCCCACCGTCTCCACTGTTCGACGGGGCTCCCATGGCCCGGGAGTCTAGGGGACCCGCCCCCCAACTTCCAGGCGACCCCGCCGACCTCGGGGGCACGAAAAGGAAAAGGCCCAGCCTCCCTCGGGAGACTGAGCCTTCGGACCGAGCGCGCTAAGCGCTCAGTAGGAACTCAGACCGGGCGAACGTTCTGAGCCTGCAGGCCCTTGGGGCCACGGGCCACGTCGAACTCGACCTTCTGGCCTTCCTGCAGCGTGCGGAAGCCCTGGGTCTGAATCGCAGTGTGGTGGCAGAAGAGGTCCTCGCCCCCGCCGTCCTGCATGATGAACCCAAAGCCCTTCGCGTCGTTGAACCACTTCACGGTACCAGTCGCCATTACGCTTCTCTTCTTCTTTCTCTGCCAGCTTCATGAATTGAGCTGGTTGCCACGCCGTGTGAAGGTGCGGCACCGGCCGTGTGTCACGTTTCCGGCCGGTTGCATAGGGGGTCCCCCCTTCACAGGCACCCTTTTTACGGGCGTGGACACAACACCCCGCCTCCGCACCCCATTCCGCACGAATTCTCCACTCCCACCACCCGGAATTCGCCGGGCGGACGGCCACGTCCCTACTTCGACGCGCTCTTGAGCACGGGCAGCTTCGGCGCCCGGCCATAGAGCAGCTGGTACGTGTTGAAGGAGCGGAGCACGCGCTTGATGTAGCCGCGCGTCTCGGAGATGGGGATCTCCTCCACCCACGCGTCGAGCGCCAGGTGCGGCTTGTCGGACCTCCAACGATTCACCGCGCCCGGCCCGGCGTTGTAGCTGCCCACGGCGTAGGGCGTGTGCCCGTTGAAGCGCTTCAGCAGCCCGCCGAGGTAGTGAGCGCCCAGGCGGATGTTCAGGTCCGGCTGGAGCAGCTGGTCCACGCTGAAGCGCTTGAGCTTCAGCTCGCGCGCCACGCCCTTCGCGGTGGAGGGCATCAGCTGGGTGAGCCCCAGCGCGCCCGCCCAGGACAGGGCCTTGGGGTCCAGCGCACTCTCCTCGCGCATCAGCGCCTGGAGCAGGTCCGGCTCCACGCCCGCGTCCGCGGTGTGCTTCTCGATGAGCTCCCGGAAGGCGTTGGGATAGGCCACCTCCCACACCACGCGCGTCTCGGGGGTGATGCGCCCGCTCAGGTCCTTGCGCAGCGCCAGCCGCGCCACCGCGTGCGCCGCGCGCTCGTCACCCGCCTCGTGTAGCACCAGCACCAGCAGGCGCACCGACTCGGCGGGCAGGTTCGTCCGGTTGACGGCGAGCAGCTCGGAGGACACGGCCTCCGTGAAGCCCAGGCGGTACAGCTCCACCCCGGCGCGGAAGTGCGGGTCCTCGCCCATGGGGCCGGCGAAGAGCGGCCAGGGGCTGACAGCGTCGGGCACGGAGAAGATCTCCGCGGACACCTTCTCCAGCCGCGCCGGGTCCACGTTCGCCAGCTGCGAGCGGGCCATCAGCCCGTAGTACGTGGCGGGGTGGTCCACGGAGAGCTTCTCGAACAGCTCCGCCGCGCCCTGGACGTTGCCCTTCTCCTGCATCGTCCGCGCCCGCCAGTAGCGCGCGCGCTCCACGTCGTAGCTCTCGTCCGCCTTGGCGAACTGGGCCTCGATGCGGTCCAGGAACGACAGGCCCCCGTCCTCGACGCCCGTCGTACGCGCGATCCAGAAGGCCTTGAACAGCGCCTCGCCCAGGAAGTCCCCCTGGGGGTACAGGCGGGCCAGCGTGTCCAGCCGGGCCATGGCCTCCTTGGGGCGCCCCGTCTTCAGGTACAGGTCGGCCGCGTAGAACAGGCCGTCATCCGCGAACGAGTGGTCCGGGAACTCGCGCGCCAGCCGCTCGTAGGTCTCCATGCCGCGCGTCTGGTCGACGATGGAGCGAGACGAGCCGAGCACGTACAGCACGCGCGCCAGCAGGTCGCGGTCCTGGCACTTCTCCGCCACGGGCGTCAGCACCTGGATGGCGCGCGTGTGCTGGCGCTCCTTGCGCAGGCCCTTGCCGAAGGCGAAGTGCGCGCGGCAGGCGAGCGGTTCCGGGAGCTGGAGCTGCGGCAGCAGCGGCTCGAGCTGCTCCAATCCGGCCTTGTTGCGGTGCAGCTCCACCAGCGCCTCGCCGCGCCCCACCTTCGCCTCCACCGGCGGCGTCAGCCCCTTGAGGCGCTTCTCCGCCTGCTTCGACAGGGCGGACAGCGGATGCGCGGCCCACAGGCGCCACAGGGCGGCGCGCTCGGCGGCCTTGTCCTTCTTCTCCGCGGCGATGTCGGCGATGGCCATCAGCGCCTCGGCGCCCACGTTGCGGCCCCAGCTGGGCGCCGGGCGCGACGTGAGCGGCTCCAACGCGGCCATCGCGCCCGCCGCGTCCCGCTTCTTGCGGAGCACCCGCGACAGCGCCAGCCGCGCGTCCACGTACAGCTTCGACGCGGGCGGCACCTGCTCCAGCAGCACCGCCGCCTCGTCGAAGCGGCGCAGGCTCTCCAGCGCCACGCCGCCGTGGGTCAGGCAGCGGTCTCTCAGCGCGGGGTAGTCAGGCGCCAGCGCCGTGAACTCCTCTGCGGCGGACGCGTCGTCCCCGGCGCGCACGGCGGCCAGGGCGCGCAGGTAGCGGACCGGCGCGCTGTGGCCCTCGTCCTTCAGCAGCTCCCGGACGCGCGCGTACTGTCCACGGTCGAACGCATCGCGCGCCTCCTTCTTCTTCCCCTCACCGAAGTACGGGGCCAGGTCCTCCAGCCCATAGCGGCGGCCCCGGTGCACCACCGGCGTGGGCGGAGCGGCGTTGGGGAAGGCGGGGTTGAGCACCTCCACATACCCCACGGGCAGCGGCGCCTTCTCCGAATCCGGCGGCGGCGACAGCTGCGCCTCCGGGGGCGCGTTGCTGGAGTGCTGGGCCGGCGCTTCGGACGCCTCGGACTCGGCCGGAGCGGACGAAACCGCCCGTGGGGAGGGTGCCTGCGCGGACATCAAGAGCGCGGAGGCGGCGACGGCGAGCTTGGACAGGAAGGGCTTCTTCATACGCGGGGGCTGGGTCGCAGGGAGATGCGCGCGGGCTCGCCCCAGGACAACCGGCAGGTCGTGGAAAATTTCCGGAGGCTGACACAGGTTAGACTGTCCGCAACCTCATGGACATCCGGACACAGAGCGCGCTGCTGGCCTCCATCATCGGGCTCGCCCTGGGCGTGTCCATGTTGCTGCGGCCCGGCCGGCCCAGGGTGCTGACGCTGTACTCCGTCTTCGCGCTGACGGTCGCCGGCTACTACCTGTCGTTGTTCTTCCACAGCATCTTCCCCGCGGCGGTCTACCCCTGGGCCTCCCGCATCTCGCTGGGCACCACCATCCTGGTGGCCTCGCTGGTTCCCGGCGCCGCGGTGGCCTTCTTCCTGGAGTTCCTGGGCGTCAGCAAGGGGACCCATCTGGTGGGCCGCCGGCTCGCCCTCCTCTCGGCCGTGCTGGGACTGGCCGTGGCCGTCACCCCCCTGGCCGACAAGCCCTGGGCGCGGGTGGGCATGGGCGTGTGGGTGCTGGGTACGCTGCTGACCTACGGTTCGTTGCTGGTCCACCGGGTCCGCACCACCGAGTCCCGCATCGAGAAGTTCCGGCTGGCGTACCTGGCCAGTGGCGCCGGCGCGGCCATCCTCTTCTCCGCGCTGGACTTCCTGGTCAGCTTCGGAATCCCCTTCCCCACGCTGGGGTCGGTCTTCTCCACGCTGTACCTGTTCTTCCTGGCCCACACGCTGCTGCGGCTGCGGCTCATGGACCTGCACGAGCTGCTGGGCAAGATCGCCTCGCAGACGGTGCTGGCCAGCATCCTCGCGGCCGTCTTCACGGTGCTGACGGCGTGGGTGGAGGAGAACACGGGCCTCTTCCTCTTCAACACCGTGGTGGCCGCGTTCGTCATCCTCATCCTCCTGGAGCCGCTGAAGGTGAAGGTGGAGGAGATGGTGGTGCGCATCTTCTTCCGCGAGCGCTTCGCCCTGCTGGAGTCGATGGGCGCGCTGCGCGCGCGCATGGCGAACGTCATCGACATCTCCGAGCTGGCCCGGATGGTGCTGGATACCCTCCACGAAACGGGCCGGGTGACGCACGCGTCGGTGTACCTGCTCGCGGAGGACCGGCCCGGGTACCGGCTGCTGGACTCGCGGGGGCCGCTGCCGGTGGCCTTCCTGGACACGGCCGTGGCGCGCGGCCTGCTCTTCGCGGCGGCCAGCGGCCAGAAGGCGGTGCTGCGGGAGAACGTGGAGCGCCGCATGGCGACCATGCGGCTGCAGGCCGTGGAGGGCAAGCGCTACCGCGACGAGCTCAAGCGCCTCAACGACACGCGCTCGGCGCTGGTGCAGGTGAAGTCCGGCATCACCGTGCCGCTGATGGGCAATGACCGCGTCATCGGGTTCCTCAACCTGTGGGACGAGCGGGTGCCGGAGGCCTACGCGTCCGACGAAATCGCCATCATCCTGGAGGTGGCGGAGCGGCTGACGACGGTGCTGGAGAACTCCAAGCTGTACGAGAAGATTCGCGAGCGCGACCGCCTGGCCGCGCTGGGTGAGATGGCGGCGGGCCTCGCACACGAGATTCGCAACCCGCTGGGAGCCATCAAGGGCGCGGCGCAGTGCCTGGACCCGGCGCAGTTCCACGGCGAGGACGCCGAGTTCCTCGAGGTCATCGTCGAGGAGGTCAACCGGCTCAACGGCGTGGTGACGGCGTTCCTCGACTATGCGCGCCCGATGAAGCAGAGCTTCGGCACCACCGACCTCAACGAGGTGGTGACGCGCACCATGCGGCTCATCCAGAACGACGTGCCGCCCAACCTCAGCCTCGCCGTGGAGCTGGACTTGATGCTTCCGCGCGTGGACGGCGACGCGGAGCAGCTCAAGCAGGTGCTCATCAACCTGGTGCAGAACGCGGTGCAGGCGCTGGGCTCGCGCGAGGGCCGCATCAGCGTGCGCACGGAGAAGCCGGAGCGCTTCGGCGAGCTGCGCAGCGCCGGCACCGAGTTCGTGGAGGTCCAGGTGTCCGACAACGGCCCGGGCATTCCTCCGGACCAGCACCCGCACATCTTCGTCCCCTTCTTCACGACGAAGCAGAAGGGCACGGGCCTGGGACTGGCCATCTGCCAGCGCATCGTGAAGAACCACGGCGGCAGCATCTCCTTGCAGAGCAAGGCGAACGAAGGCACCACCTTCATCATCCGCCTCCCCGCCCTGCCCTCCGAGCAGCAGCCCGCGGAGGCCACGTCCGTGGACAGCGCCCTCTCGCCCGGAGCGCGCCCGTCGCAGTCCCTGCCCCTGCCCGACGAGCTGCGCGATACGGCCAGGTCCACGCACGCGGAGCCCCGTGCCAAACGGGAGCGCCGCAAGCGGCTTCGCGCCTGAAGGCCGCGAGCCCTGATTTTAGAGGATGCCCGGCTTTCGCTCCCGGGGGCGAGCGCCTATAGGCTCTTTCCATGAGCCCCTGCCCCTTCTGCCAGACCTCGATGCAGTTCACCCCCAGCGGTGAGCTCCCGATGGAAACCTGCACCGGCTGCGGTGCCGTGTGGTTCGAGGGCGAGGCCCTCGCGAAACTCATGGGCGGCTCCGTCTCGGAAACGCTCCTGCGCCGCGCGGAGGGCAAGCCGGGCATCTGCAAGGGCTGTCAGGCGGAGCTCCGGGGCGTGCGGCGCTGCACGGACTGCCGCACCCATGCGCCCACCTGTCCCCGCTGTGGCGAGGCCCCCATGCCCGTGGTGGAGGCGTTGGGCGTGCCCCTGGAGGTGTGCGCGGGCTGCGCGGGCGTGGCGCTGGATGCCGGTGAGCTCGAACTGCTGCAGGACGCCGTGGAGGAGTACCGGAACGAGCCGCTCAACGTCCGGCCTTCCGTGAACATCGAAGGGAGGCCGAGCTGCACCACGTGCGAGCGCAACCTTCGGCCGCAGCACGGCTTCGTGTGGGAAGACGCGCTCTACTGCGGGAGCTGCGCGCCCAGCGGCGCCATCCCCTTCACGGACGAGCTCAACCGCGAGGACGGCTACATCCCTCTCGTCGTCCCAACCAAGAAAGGCGCCTCTCTCAACATCGACGGGTTCATCTCGGCCGCCGTGGCGTGGCTGTTCCGGGAGCTGATGCGCCGCGGCCGTGCCGGCATCTAGCGCCAGTGGGCGTCCGCCCGGCGCTGCGCCACGTCACCCGAGCGACGCGGACGCCTCGGCCAGCTTCTCCTGCGCGGCCTCCCACTGGGCATAGAGCGCTTCCAGCTCCTCCTTGCCCGCCCGGTGCGTGTCCATCAGCGGCTTGGCACGCGCGAAGTCGTTGTAGAGGGCCGGGTCCGCGAGCTGCGCCTCGCGCTCCTTCTGCCCGGCCTCCAGCTCGGCGATGCGCGCCTCCAGCTTCGCGATCTCCTTCTTGATGGGCCCTTCCACCACGCTGCGGCGCTGACGCGCCTCCGCCTCCAGGCGCTTGCGGTCCTTCTCCGTCATCGGCCCGGAGGACACCTTCTCGCCGCGAGCGCCCCCCGCGGCCGAGGCCGCCGCTTCCGCCGCGGCCTGCTGGAGCTGCTGCTGGTGGTAGAGGTAGTCGTCCAGGTTGCCTGGATGCGGCGTGAGCTTGCCGTCCGCCACCTCCCACACATGGGACGCCAGCCCGTTGATGAAGCTGCGGTTGTGGCTGACGAACAGCAGCGTGCCGCCGTAGCTCTTCAGCGCCTCGATCAGCATCTCGGAGGAGTCCAGGTCCAGGTGGTTGGTGGGCTCGTCCATCAGCAGGAAGTTGGAAGGAACCAGCAGCAGCTTGGCCAGCGCCACGCGCGCCCGCTCGCCACCGCTGAGCACGCCGATGGGCTTCTCCACATCATCGCCGCTGAAGAGGAACGCGCCGAGCACGCCGCGCACGTAGCTCTCCGGCTTGTCCGCCGCCAGCGGACGCACCTCTTCGATGATGGTGTTCTGCCGGTTCAGCTTGTCCGCGTGGTGCTGCGCGTAATAGCCCACCACCACGTTGTGCCCGAGCGCCACCGTCCCAGCGTCCGGCGTCAGCTCGCCCGCCACCATCTTCAGCAGCGTCGTCTTGCCCGCGCCGTTCGCGCCCACCACGGCGATGCGCTGCCCGCGCTCCACGCGCCCGGTGAGGCCGTCGTACACCGTCTGCGCGCCGTAGCGCTTGATGATGCCCTCCAGCGTCACCACGTCGCGGCCGCTTCGCTCCACCTCGGGGAAGCGGAACTTCATCGACGTCCGCTCCTCCAGGACCTGCACCTTCTCCAGCTTCTCCAGCATCTTCGCGCGGCTCTGGGCCTGCCGCGCCTTGGTGGCCTTCGCGCCGAAGCGGTCGATGAAGCCCTGCAGCTCGGCGCGCCGGGCCTCCACCTTCTCGGCGCGCGCCTTCAGCAGCTCCTTCTCCTCCGCGCGCAGGCGCTTGTACTCGTCATAGTTGCCGGCGTACTCGCGCACGCCCTCCACTTCCAGGGACACCACCCGGTTGATCTGCCGGTTGAGGAAGTCCTTGTCGTGGGAGATGAGCACCAGCGCCTTGTTGGAGCGGCGCATGAAGTCGTCGAACCACGTGAGCGTGGGCACGTCCAGGTGGTTGGTGGGCTCGTCCAGCAGCAGCAGGTCCGGGTCCTGGAGCAGCAGCCCCGCCAGGGCCGCGCGCATGCGCCAGCCTCCGGACAGCGCGGAGGTGGGCTTGGCCAGGTCCGCGTCGCGGAAGCCCAGGCCCTTGAGGATGCGCTCGGCGTGGTGGCGGCCGTACCGGTTCTCGAAGTCGTCCAGCTCCGCGTGGAGGTCCGCCAGGGACTGGGACAGCTCGAGCTGGTCCTCCTCGTCCGTGGCGGCGGCGAGCGCCCCCTCCGTCTCCTTGAGGCGAGCCTCCAGGGCATCGCGGCCGGGCACGGTGCTCATCACCGCCTCCACCACCGTCCCCTCCGGCAACCCGGCGATTTCCTGCGGCAAATAGCCCGCCCGGGCCTTGCGGCTGTACTGCACCGTCCCCGAGTCCGGCTGGGCCACGCCCGCCAGAATCTTCATCAGCGAGCTCTTGCCCGTCCCGTTGGCTCCGACGAGGCCCACCCGGTCCCTTGGACCCAGAGTGAAACTGTCATGGTCGAAGAGGACCTTCTTTCCATAGGCGAGGCAGAGGTCCTGGGCGATGACGAGGCTCATGGCGGCGGGGGTGTAACAGCCCGGGGGCCCCTCGGGAATGCCGGATGTGGCCGTCCGTTTGCTTCACGGGCATACAGGGGCGTTCCGGACCGGGGCTTGGCCTGACTATACTCCGGGCCCACATGGCTGCTCCCTGCCCACATTGCGGAAGTACCGACGGCGTCGACCACCTCTGTTCCGGCCAGGGCCTCCACATCCTGGGCCAGGTCCTCGATGGCCGTTACAAAATCGAAAGCGTGCTGGGCCAGGGCGGCATGGGCATGGTGTTCCGCGCCACCCAGACGTCCGTCCAGCGCCCGGTGGCGGTGAAGACGCTCAACCCGTCACTCGCCGCCGCGCCCCAGTTCTTCGAGCGCTTCCGCCGCGAAGCGGAGCTCGCCAGCCGCCTGCGCCACCCGAACGTCATCACCATCTTCGACTTCGGACGGGCGCCGGACGGCACCTGCTACTACGTGATGGAGCTCCTGGAGGGCGAGAGCCTCAAGGAGACCGTGAAGCGCCAGGGTCCCATGTCCCTGCGCCGCGCCATCAGCCTCGTGGAGCAGGCCTGCCAGGGCCTGGCGCACGCGCACGCGGAGGGCTGCGTCCACCGCGACCTGAAGCCGCACAACATCATGGTGCAGCAGCTCAGCGGCCAGGACTTCGTCAAGGTGCTCGACTTCGGTCTGGTGAAGGCCATGGAGTCCGAGGAGGAGGAGCAGCTCACCTCCACCGGCCAGGTGCTGGGGACCCCGCAGTACATGCCGCCCGAGCAGGCCGGTGGCGAGTCCGTGGACCAGCGCTCCGACCTGTACTCCATGGCGGGCGTCCTCTACTTCTGCCTCACGGGCAGCTCGCCCTTTGGCGCCAACACCGTGCGCAAGGCGCTGACGGCGTCGCTCACCCAGGCGGTGCCCTCCGTCAACACCAAGCGACAGGGGGCCCCCGTCCCGGCGACGCTGGATGCCTTCTTCAAGAAGGCGCTCGCCCCGGAGAAGGAGGACCGCTACCAGAACGCGCAGGAGTTCATCGACGCGATGCTGGACACCGTGGCCGACCTCTCCGACCAGGAGCTCGACGCCATGCCGAGCGGCGGCGTCTCCGGCGGCAACGAGCGTGGCAGCGGCAGCCGCAGCCGGCCGGGCAGCCGCTCCAGCCGTCAGGGCAGCCAGAGTGGCATCCGCTCCTCGCGCGTCGGCGCCGCGCCGTCCCTGGGCCGAGGCTCCACGCCATCCAACGTCGTGGTGGCCCGGTCGTCCGGCGGCTCCGGCGCCTCCGCGTCTTCCGTGAGCCGGGCGCGCCGCGCCGCGC
>JAFAAN010000086.1 GCA_023426545.1 Pseudomonadota bacterium | reverse complement strand
ACCGCCGACCCGCCCGACTCACTCCTCCAGTCCCACTCCTGAACAGCTCGCTCATCGCGGCGCCGCCGAACACGGTCCGCGTCCGCCTGCAACCCCTCACGCCACGTCACTGGCCGGACGGTTACGGCTGACGCAAAAGGAGCTTGCCGCGCAGCGAGGCGTGCGGCTGAGCACGTTGCAGTCGTGGGTGTACCGGCGCCGACGTCAGCGTGGAAGCCACTCGCCGGTGCGTCTCCTTCCGGTGGAGGTGGCTGGAGTGCCGCAGCCGAGCACGGTGCTGCTTGAGGTGGTGACGGCACGCGGCGCTCGGGTGTGCTTCCCGGCCGGCACCGACGTGGAGTACGTGGCCCGCCTCTTCGCGGCACTGGGGCGGTGAGGCGGTGTTTACCCTGCCCGCGTCGGTGCGCGTGGTGCTGGCCACAACGCCGGTGGACATGCGCAAGTCCATCGACGGCCTCATGGCGCTGGTGCGCGGCGCGTGGGATGAGGACGTCTACTCAGGCCACCTCTTTGCCTTCGTTTCGCGCAGGGGCGACAGAGTCAAAGTGCTGACGTGGAGCCGGGGTGGCTTCGTGCTGCTGTACAAGCGGCTGGAGACAGGGCGATTCCGGCTGCCACCTGTGGACGAGGGTGCGCAGACGGTGCAGTTGGACGCCACGCAGTTGGCGATGCTGCTGGACGGCATTGACGTGGCCCAGGTGAGGCGCCAGCCCGCCTGGACGTCTCCCGGGCGTACGGGCACGTGACGCGTCCGGCAGGGGACGCGATGCGGCGGCAGTGTGTTGAGACGGGGTGCCCCGAGAGCTGCCACAGGACCACTTCTGCCCCTGGCGCGAGGAGGCGGAGGAACTCAAGGAGCGCCTGACGTCGCTGGAGGCGAAGATGGCGACGTTGGAGCGCCACGTCTTCGGCCGCAGGACGGAGAAGCTGACGTCGGTAGACGCTGAGCTGCGCGGGGACGGCGAGGCCACGAAGGCGGCTCGGGACGAGGCCGCGAAGAAGAAGCGCCAGGAGCGGGCCGCCCGGAAGTCGGAGGAGGCCCCGGCGCGAGAGATTCGCCACGCCATCCCTGCTGAGGAGCGCTACTGCCCAGCCTGCGGCAGTGGGGACCTGAAGCCGCTGGGCCAGGGCCGCACCTCGGTGGTGTACGAGCACCTTCCCGCGCGCTTCGAGCGGCAGGTGCACGTGCAGGAAGTCCTGGCGTGCACCTGCGGCCGGGGCGTCGTGACTGCCCCGCCTCCGGCCAGGGTGGTGGACAGAGGCGAGTACTGCCCCGGCTTCCTGGCGCACGTGGTGACGTCGAAGTGCGCGGATGCCATGCCGCTGCACCGGCTGGCCCAGCGGGTGGAGAGAAGCGGCGTGCCCATGAGTCGCAGCACGTTGACGGACCTCTTCCACCAGGCCGCCTCGGTGCTGCTGCCGCTGTCCCAGCACCTCTTGCAATGCATTGCCGCCGCAGACGTGGTGTGGGCGGACGAGACGCCGCTGCGCGTGCTGGACGTGAAGAAGACGCGGCTGGGCTACCTCTGGACTTTCCTCACCCAGAATGAGGCGGGCGAGTGGCTCATCGGCTACCGCTTCAGCATGGGCCGCGCCAGCAAGACGCCCAAGGAAGTGCTGGGTGGGACCTCGGGAGCGCTCGTGGTGGACGCATACACCGGCTACAACGCGGTGACGCTGTCGAAGGGCCGGGTACGCGTCGGCTGCTGGGCCCACATGCGTCGCCTCTTCTTCGACGCGCAGGCCGCCGCGCCCGAGGGACCCGACTTCATCCTCGATCTCTACCGGGTGGAGGCGCAGGCTTGCGATGCGGAAATGGTGCGCACCGCCGCTCTCCGCGAATTGCGCCATCTACGCAGCGCCCCCGTCCTCGCCAGGCTGCACGTCTGGCTCGAAACGCAGGCGCCGCGCCACCTACCCAAGAGTCCGCTGGGCCAAGCCATTTTCTACGCCCTCAAGCAGTGGTAGGTACTCACGCGCTTTGTCGAGAATGAGCGCCTTCCTCTCGACAACAACCGCTCGGAGGCGGCGCTGAGGAAGGCGGCCCTGGGCCGAAAGGATTTCCTCTTCATCGGCCACGAGACCGCGGGCGAAAACCTCGCCGGACTCTACGCCCTGGTGGCGGCCTGCGAGGCCAACGGCGTCAATCATGAGGCGTACCTGGCCGATGTGCTGCTGCGGGTGCAAACGCATCCCACCTCACGAATCGGTGAGCTGCTTCCCCACGAGTGGATGCGGCGCTGCGCTGCTGACCCGCCCCTCCAGCCGAGCCGCTGAACTCCTCGTTCCTCGCGGCGCTTGCCGAACACGGTCTTCGTTCGTCCGCAACCGCTCACGCCGCGTCACTGGCCGGACGGTTACAGCGCTACGGTCACACTCGCTGGCCCCATCTGAAGGATCACGAGGGGCCGAGCTAGCCACGACTCGGCCCCTCTCTACGCTGGCTGAAGACCGTCTCTGTCAGGCCCTGCCATGTTGCACGTGTGTCGCATGAACCTGCGGAACGCGCTGGAACATGGCGGGACGACAGGGCGCGCGGTGGGATGGCGAATCCGAAGCAATCCGGGAGGTTGAGAGGTAAGGGCGCGATCCTGCTGGGGTTTCGCTCCTCCCGGTTGCGGGTTCGAATCCCGCCCGCGGCATGGTTGTTTTCGGGACGTAGCTCAACTTGGACAAGAGCGCGCGCTTGGGGTGCGCGAGGTCGCTGGTTCGAATCCTGTCGTCCCGACTCCGGCTATCCAGCCATCGGCGTGCAGAGCTCCACGAGTACGCCGTTGAGGTCTCTCACGTACGCCACCGTCTGCCCCCAGGGCTTCTGCTTGGGAGGCTGTGTGGCCTCGGCGCCCGCTTCCACGGCGTGCGCATATGCGCCAGCCACGTCGGGCGTGACGAGCGCCACCTCCACGGCGGAGGCCTCGTCCTTCGGGCGGAGGTGACGCACCGAGAACCCGTGCTCCTTCGCGGCGCCTTCCTCGACGAAGGCCAGCGCGGTGGCGCCTGTCTCCATTTCGGCGTATCCGCCGCTCTCGTGGACGAAGCGGCGCGCCAGGCCAAAAGCCTTCTCGTAGAAGGCGACGGTGGCGCCTACGTCCTGCACATAGAAGATGATGTAGCCGAGCTTCATGGGGGGCTCCTGTCAGTCAGTGAGTGACTCGTGGACGCCGGTCGTCACACGGATGCCCTGTTCCTGTCTTGAAGGAATCGGACGTGGCTCAGCTCCCGAGTGCGGTAGGGGACAGGCCGGCCAGCTCCCGGACTTCGCGTGACAGATGGGCCTGGTCGGCATACCCGCAGTCGAGCGCCAGGGTGCTCAGGTCCACCGCGCCACCTTCGCGCAGCCGGGACACCGCTCGTTGGAAGCGCAGCACCCGCGCGAGCAGCTTCGGAGGGGTGCCCGCCGCATCCAGGATGTCGCGGTGGAGGGTCCGCTCGCTCACCCCGAGCGACCGCGCCAGCGCACCCATCCGCACCTGTCCCGCTGTGGCTTGGAGTTGCTTCAACGCAAGGAGGGCGCGCGGGCTCGCCGCTTCCCGGAACGCGGCCCAGCGCCGTTCGATGGTGTCTTGAAGCAGGGCCATGGCTTGCGCAGCGGAGCCGCAGGACTCCAGACGATGCTGGAGCGCGGTGAGGGCCGGAGCGCAGTCCGTGACGGAGACATTGAGTCCGCACAGCTCACGTGGACTGACGCCGAGCAGTGCATGTGCCCAGCCCGGTCTGAGCCGGACGCCCAGGCTCACGGCGCCTGGAGCGAGGTCGACAAGGATGAAGCGCTTCATGGGCCCAACTGCGGCCAGCCGTGGGGCGGTGAGCCACACCGGGCCCGGGGATTGCTGGAAGCCGAAGATGAGGTCCGTGCAGCCATCCGGCAGCACACGGTGTTGCCGGGGCATGGTGGCACCGCGCGCGGAGCGGAGGGGCACCCAGAACTGCCAGAACGCGTCCACCGCGTCCGCCAGCGGGCCGCGCGGCGTCCACTCCGTGTAGCCCTGCTGCTGAACGTCCTCCATCTCCGTCATCACGCCGCTGCTCCCGCCAGACGAGCTGCTCCCGATTCTGGACCTGGGCGAGCGGGCCGGCAAACGTGCTCGTCACCTGCGGTCATGCGCACCGGCAGGTGCGCCCCTGGGCAGGCCGCACGCTCGCCCTCCGAGAGCGCGCCGGCCGAGGACGAGGGCTCGACGCGCCTCGCGATGTTCTCGCTGGAAACCGTCGGTTGTGTGGCGTCCCCGGCGTGTGGCAAGTGAGGGGCCCCTTCTCTCCCCACTCTCCGTGAGCCCAGTCACCCTCCAGATCAACCTCGCGCCCACGGACCATCCGCACGCGCGCCTCATCCTTCCCCACCAGTTGCGTCAGCTCGGCCCCGCGGTGCAGGAGGTGCTGCTCGTGCTGGACCTGCACCGGAGCCAGGGCAGCCGTTTCGCGGGCGCGTGGCTGGAGCGCAAGCCGAAGATGGACGCGCTGCTGGCGGAGCTGTCCTCGGCGGACCCGCGCATCCGGGTGGTGGAGGTGGACTACTCGCCCGCCACCACGAAGGCGCTCTCCGAGCAGTTCTTCGGAGGCACCCGGCTGCCGATGAAGGACTCGCGCGGCGGGCCGTATCATTCCTACTTCTTCGGGCTCGCTGCGGCGAAGCACCCGCACGTGCTGCACCTGGACGCGGACATGCTCATCGGCGGCGCGTCGCGCACCTGGATGGCGGAGGCCGAGGCGCAGCTCGCGTCACGAGAGGAGCTGGTGAGCTGCAGTCCGCTGTCGGGCCCCCCGCGCGCGGACGGGACGATTGCGGGGGACCCGCGCTGGTATGAGCCCGATGCACCGGGCGCCCACGCGTTCCGCTTCCGGCGCTTCAGCAGCCGGGCCTTCTTCGTGGACCGTGATGTCCTGGTGCGCCGGGTGGGCGCGCTGCGGGCGAAGCTGGCACCGCCCATTCACGTGCTGCGCGCGTTGCGCGCGGGCAACCCGCCGTACCGCGAGCCGGAGAACCTGCTCACCCGGAGGCTCAAGCATCGCGGCTTGTGGCGGCTGGACTTCCTGGGGGCCGCGCCGGGCCTGTGGACGCTGCATCCCCAGTACCGCTCGCCCACGTTCTACGAGCGGCTGCCGGAGCTGATTTCGCGCGTGGAGGCGGGCGACATGCCGGATGCCCAGCGCGGCCAGGAGAACGTGCAGGACTGCCTGGTGGACTGGTCCGACGTGAGGGCCGCTCGGCGGAAGTGGTGGCGGCGGGGGTAGTGCCATCACCACCGCCCGGGGCTGCTGCCCTCAGCGCAGCGGCGACTCGGAGGTGACGATGCCGTCCAGGTCCGCGTAGAGGTAGTGGCCGGGGCGGAAGGCGACTCCGGCGAAGCGGACCTCCACGTCCCGCTGGCCTTCATCGCGCTTGAGGCTCTTGCGCGGATGGGTGCCCAGCGCCTTGACGCCGATGCGCATGCGGCCCACGTCCTCCGCATCGCGGATGCAGCCATTCACCACCACGCCCGCCCAGCCGTTCTGCTGGGCGAGCAGCGCGAGCTGGTCCCCCACGAGCGCGCAACGGCGGCTGCCACCGCCGTCCACCACGAGGACGCGTCCCTGGCCGGGCTCCTCCAGGGCCTTTCGCACGAGGGAGTTGTCCTCGGGCGCTCGCACCGTGCTGATGGGGCCGGCGAAGGAGTGGACGCCGCCGTAGTCGTGGAACCCGGGCTCGGCAATCTGGAACCGTGGCGAGTCCGCGTGGGCATCGCAGAGGTCGGCCGTCTTGAAGTCGGTGGACGTGCTCATGGGCCGCGAGCCTGTTCAGGCCGTACCGGAAGACGCAACGTCCAGGTCGCGGAGGTCCTCCTTCGTCAGTTGCAACGTGAACGCACCCAGCAGTTCCTGGGTCTGGGTTGCGGAGGTCGCGCTCGCGATGGGGGCCACGATGGTGGGTTGGGCCGCGAGCCACGCCAGGGCGACCTGGGCGAAGGTGGCCCCGGCGTGCCGGCGGGTCACCGCTTCCATGGCGTCAATCACCGCCCAGCCGCGCGCGTTCCCGTACTGCTTCAGCACGCCCTCGGCGCGGGCCGACTTCGGGGGCGGTTGGTCCTTGCGGTACTTGCCCGTCAGGAAGCCGGAGGCCAGCGCGAAGTAGGGCGCCACCACGAGTCCCTCTCGCTCACAGACCTCCCGGAGCGATGACTCGTAGGTCTTGCGCTCGACGAGGTTGTAGTGCGGCTGAAGCACCGCGTACCGGGCGAGGTTGTTTCGCTTGGACGCCTCCAGCGACTCCATGAGCCGCTGCGGAGAGTGGTTGCTGGTGCCCAGCGCGCGGACCTTGCCGGCACGCACCAGCGCGTCGAAGGCCGCCATCGTCTCTTCCACCGGCGTGCCCGGGTCCTCGTAGTGCGCGTAGTAGAGGTCGATGACGTCCACCTGCAGCCGGCGCAGCGAGGCTTCCACGCTGCGCTGGATGTGCTCGCGGCCCAGCCCCTTGCCCAGCTCGGTCTGCGAGCCGACCTTGGTGGCGATGACGATGCGGTCCCGAGCGCCGCGCGCCTTCATCCACTTGCCGATGAGTGTCTCTGACTCACCGCCCCGGTTGCCGGGAACCCAGCTCGAATAGACGTCCGCTGTGTCGATGAAGTTGCCGCCGCCGTCGAGGAAGGCGTCGAGCACCGCGAACGAAGTCGCCTCGTCGGCCGTCCAGCCGAAGACGTTTCCCCCCAGACACAGAGGGGACACCTGAAGGCCCGTCGTACCGAGCGCCTTGCGTGTTTCGAGCTTCGTCTGGGGCATTGCGTGTCTCTCCAACGGTTCGTGCGTGAGGCCGGAGGCCATGGCCGGCGTACCTAACGACTCCCGAGGAGGGGGGCAGGTCAAAATGCCCCGCTCGCCGGTGCGGGGGTCGTCGTGCGATATCGAGCAGTTTCCAGCTCTGGGGTCACTCCGCGAGCAGCGCGAGCCAGCGTGCTGATTCGTCTCGTGTCTCCGCGTTCGTGTCGCGAAGCCGCCCAGGTTGCTCGCGGCCCGATGTGCGCGCGTGGGCCTGGTTGGGAGGAGGGGAGGCGGGCACGGCGCGTGTCGGGCCCTGGACGATGTGGCGCCGAAACAAGCCAGTTTAGTCAGATTTGGGGAAATGGCTGTCCATAATGCGGCGGTCACGGCACGGAGAAGCGAGGGGCATGGGGACGGGCGTATGAGGGCAGAGGCTGTCTCGTGCCACGTGTTATGGAACGCACCATGAACCACGCTCACAGTCAGGCCCTCTTCGCTCGCGCACAGGCACGCATCCCTGGTGGCGTGAACTCCCCGGTGCGCGCCTTCCGGGGCGTTGGTGGTGACCCGGTCTTCTTCCGTGAAGGCGCTGGCGCCTGGCTCACGGATGTGGACGGCAACCGCTACGTCGACCTCGTGGGGAGCTGGGGGCCGCTCATCCTGGGCCACGCGTATCCGCCCATCGTGGACGCCGTCATCGAGGCCGCTCGCCGGGGGACCTCCTACGGCGCGCCGCATGCCGCCGAGGTCGAGTTCGCGGAGCTCATCTGTGCCACCATGCCCGCCGTGGAGATGGTGCGGCTGGTCTCCAGCGGCACCGAGGCCACGGTGGCGGCTGTCCGCGTCGCGCGTGGCTTCACCGGCCGCGAGCACATCCTCAAGTTCGAGGGCTGCTTTCACGGCGCCGGTGACCCGTTCCTCGTGAAGGCGGGGAGCGGCGTGGAGACGCTGGGCCTGCCGGACTCGCCGGGCGTGCCCTCGGCGATGGCGAAGCTCACGCTCACCGCGCCCTTCAACGACCTGGCGGCGGTGGAGCGCCTCTTCGAGGAGAAGGGGCAGGACGTCGCCTGCGCCATCATCGAGCCGGTGGTGGGCAACATGGGCGTGCTGGTGCCGAAGCCGGGCTACCTCGAAGGCTTGCAGGCGCTCTGTCAGAAGCACGGCGTGCTGCTGGTGCTGGACGAGGTGATGACGGGCTTCCGGCTGGCGCGTGGCGGCGCGCAGGAGCTGTACGGCCTCAAGCCGGACCTCACCACCATGGCCAAGGTGATTGGCGGCGGCATGCCGCTGGGCGCGTATGGCGGCCGGCGCGACATCATGGAGAAGGTGGCGCCCGTGGGGCCGGTGTACCAGTCCGGCACGCTGTCGGGGAACCCCGTCGCGGTGGCCGCGGGCCTGGCGTGCCTCAAGGCGCTGGCGGCGCCCGGCACGTATGCCCGGCTGGAAGAGGTGAGCCGGATGCTGGAGGTGGGGCTGCTCGCCGAGGCACGGGCCGCGGAAGTCCCCGTCACCATCAACCGCGTGGGCAGCATGCTCACCGTGTTCTTCACCGGTGAGCCCGTCTACGACTACACCAGCGCGAAGAAGGCGGACACGGCGCGCTTCGGCAAGTTCTTCCACGCCATGCTGAACGAAGGCGTCTACCTGCCGCCCAGCCAGTTCGAGGCGGCGTTCGTGTCGCTGGCCATTGGCGAGCCGGAAGTCGCGCACGTGCTCGCGGCAGCGAGAAAGGCCTTCCGTTCCATTGGCAAGGCCGGTTGAGCCCGAGCCCCTCTCGGGGCCCGTTCGCTTCGGTCCCTATACCCTCGTGCGCCGCATTGGCGCCGGGGGCATGGGGGAGGTGTTCCTCGCTCGCGAGGAAGCGCCTCGCCGCGCCTGCGTGGTGAAGAAGGTCCTCCCGCAGCTCATGGCGAGCCCGCAGTTCGCGGGCCGCTTCCGGGATGAGGCCCGCGTGGTGGTGCGGCTGCATCACCCGAACATCGCCCGCGTGTACGCCATGGGGGAGGTGGAGGGACAGCTCTACCTCGCCATGGAGTACGTGCAGGGCAAGACGCTCAGCCGGCTGACGTACCGGTTGCGGCAGCTCGGCCGGACGCTGCCGCTGGGCATCATGCTCCTGCTGGGGCAGCGGCTCTGTGAAGGGTTGGCCTACGCGCATGACGCGACGGACGAGTCCGGCCATCCGCTGCACCTGGTCCACCGCGACCTGTCACCCGCGAACGTGTGCATCAGCTATGCGGGTGAGGTGAAGATCATCGACTTCGGCGCGGCGCAGTCCACGCTGAAGGAGCAGCAGACGGCGCCCCGGGTGGTGATTGGCAACCTGACGTACATGGCGCCGGAGCAGGCGCGGAAGCGCTTCGTGGACCGGCGCGCGGACGTGTACGCGGTGGGCGCGTTGTTGTGGGAGCTGTTCGCGTGGCGGCCCCTCGTGCAGCGGGGAGACCCGGTGGAGCGGTGGCGGCGCGCGGCGTATCCGCAGTGGGAGCCGGCGGGGCGCTTCCGGCAGGGCGTGCCGTCCAGCGTGGATGCGTTCCTGATGCGCGCGCTCGCCTCGGAGCCCGACAACCGCTTCCCGGATGCGGTGGCCATGGGGGAGGAGCTGGCGCGGCTGAAGGCGAAGCTGGCGCCCAAGGTGACCGACGAGGACCTGGCTCGCTTCATCTCCGCGGCGTTTCCTCGGGAGAAGAAGGCCGAGGACCTCGTGCTTCGGGAGTTGCTGCGTGAGCCGCGCTCCCGGGCGCTCACCGAGCCCGGGCTGGCGAAGGTCCTGGCGCCGCCCACCGCCCTCGCGTTCGAGCACGATGGCATCGAGGCGCCCGAGGACTTCGTTCCGGCCGAGCGCGGTGAGGCCGATGCGCCTGTCGCGGCGGACAGCGCGGCGCGGGGGGCGCCTGCCACCGCGCTGTATGGAACGGAGGATGAGTCGACGGTGGTGGACGCCGGTGCTCTCCGCGCGCGCCTGAATCAGGTCCAAGGCGAGCACCTCGGCGTCAGGGCGAGCGCGGATGCGGAGCCCACCCTCGTTCAGTCCGGGCCCGGTCGGAGTGTCTCGCCGCCGGATGCGGGCCTGCTGCCTCGGCCGGGCTCCGAGCTGGCGCAGACGCCATCCGCAGTCCAGCGCCGTGTCACGGGACAGCACTCGGGGGGCGAAGCCCCGGGAGCACTCACGGCTCAAGGCGTCTCGGGGCTGCCCGGTGCCGGAGATACCGCGGCCACCGAGGCGGTCGACGCCGCGAAGTTGATGGTCGCGCTCGAGCGCGCGGACGCGGCCCGGGGCAACCAGCTCGGCACCGTGGAGTTCGACGATGTCACCGTGACAGCAGTGGGCCCCGCTCGGGCACCGCGGCCGTCCGTGCCCGAGCCCGCCGCGCCGCTGCGCCGCGCCACCCGCGAGACGCAGGTGGGCTTCGGCGTGGACATCTCACAGGCCGTGGACGCCGCGGCGGTGGAGGCGCGGCGCCTGGAGCTGCTTCGCACCATCTCCGGAGACGACGAGCTGCCGGCGGTAGAGCCCGAGAAGACCCCTGTCGCGTGGCTCCACGGCAGGCGCACCTGGATTGCCGCGGGGCTGTTCACGGGTGCATGTGCCCTGGGGCTCGCGCTGGCGTGGGCGCTGTCCTGACAGGCACGTCCTGCCTCCGTTGCCCGAGGGAGGCCGGTCGCTGAAGCCGTCGGCGGGGTATTGGCAGGGCGGTGCGCCTCAACCTCAGCTTCGCGCGGAGGGAAGCGCGCCCCGGGCGCATGCGCTCCGAATGCGCTACCAGCCTTCGTGCGCCACGGAGGCGGGTGTATCCAGCGGGAGATAGAGCCGGAACGAGGCGCCTTGTCCGGGCTGGGACTCCATGGTCACCCGGCCCTGGTGTGACTCGACGATGCGCTTCACCACGGCCAGCCCCAGGCCGGTGCCCTTGGCCTTGGTGGTGAAGAAGGGCTCGAAGATGCGCGCTCGCACGTCGGGGGCGATTCCCGGGCCGCTGTCCGAGAAACGCACCTCGACTTCGGGTGTCCCCACTGCGCGCCGGACGCTCGCGCGCAGCATGCCGCCCTGGGGCATGGCCTGCACCGCGTTGATGGCGAGGTTGAGGAAGGCCTGGCGCATCATCCGCTCGTCCACCGTCACCGAGGGAACGTCGTCCGCGAGGTCCAGCTCCACGCGTATCGGGCCCGGCGCCTCCGCCAGGGCGCCGCGCACCGCGTCCTCCACCAGGGGAGACAGGGGCACCGCGTATGGGTGCGGCGCGGGCGGTCTCGCGAAGGTGAGCAGGTCCGCGACGATGCGGTTGAGCCGGTCCGACTCCTCTCCGACGATGTCCAGCAGGGGCACCGCCAGGCTGTCCGGACCGACGATGCGGCGGATGGACGCCACGGAGTTGAAGATGGCGCCCAGCGGATTGCGAACCTCGTGGGCCACCACGGCGGAGAGTTCGCCCAGCGCGGCCAGCCGCTCGCGGCGTACCAACTGCGCCTGGGTGCGCGCCAGCTCCACGTAGCTGGCTTGCAGGTCCTCCACCAGCCGAGAGCCCTCGCGGGCCAGCGCGAGCTGGTTGGCGATGGCGCTGGCCCGCTCCACCTCCGCGGGCGTGAAGCGCCGGGGCCGCCGCGTCTCCACCGCCATCATCACGCCCATGGGGCGCTCGTGGACCACCAGGGGCAGCACGAGGAGCGCCCGCGCATCGGGGAGGAGCCGGACCACCGCGTTGACGCGCAGGTCGGAGTGGGTGTCCTCCACCATCACCACCTCGCGCGTGTGGAACGCCACGGACGCGAGGGACGCATCGGCCGGGATGAGCGGCAGCGAGTGGCCGTGCAGCGCTGGCCGTTCGGCCGTCATCGCGCGCAGCTGGAGCCGCTCACCCGAGCCATCCGGCAGGAACACGTACGCATCCTGCGTGTCCACGATGCGCGCGAGGCTGGTGGCGCCGATGTGCAACAGCTTGTCCAACTCCAGCGTGGCCGCCAGCGCCTTGGCCACCTCGTGCAGCAGGGCCAGGTCCTCCGCCCGGCCGCGAAGCTCCTGCAACAGCCGGTGGGATTCGATGGCCGCCGCGAAGTGGCTGCCCATGGCTTGCAGGGTCTCCCGCTCCAGCGGCGTCAGGGGTCGGCGCTGGCGGAAGAGGGCCGCGAGGGTGCCCACACCCCGTGAGCGCACCCGCAGCGGGACGACGACCACCGTGCGGAAGCCTTGTCGGCGCAGGCCCTCGCTCAGGTCGTCCGGACAGGACTCCACCTCCCGCTCCAGCGGCACGCCGTCGCGCAGTGCCTGGGTGGACAGGCTCCCCGCGCGCCACCAGCGCGTGAAGTCCTCGGCCGCTTCTCCCTCCAACCCCCGCGAGTACGCGAGCTCCACGTCGCCGTCATCCGCGGGCAGCAGGACCGTCACCGCGTCACAGCCCAGCAGGTCGGCGATTTCGTCCGTGCCCGGAGCGAACAGCGCTTGCGGGTGGGGCGCGGAGGACATCACGGAGGCCAGGCGGTTGATGGCCGCCAGCGCCGTGTTCTGCGCGGACAGCCGGGAGATGGTGAGCGCCGCATCCAGCGCGGCGCTCACCTGCGCGCCAAAGAGCCGGACGGGCGGGAGCTCCTCCTCGCGCAGCCAGTCCGCCATCAGCGCGAGCATCGCCCGGGGGTGGCCATCCACGTCGACGCGCACCGCGATGGCGCGCGTCTGTCCGGACTGCTGGAGCCCCTGCCGTACCAGGGCGCCCCGGCCGTCCCGGAGGAAGCGCTCGGCCTCTTGCGGGAGCTCGTCCGAGAAGGCGGCGCCGTCCCGCCAGGCGCGCTTCAGCAGCGGGGACCACTGGCCCACGATGTCGCGCACCCAGCGCCCCCCCACGGCGGCGGCGTCCGGCGGCACCATGTCCGGCGGCACGTAGGTCTGCCCCAGTCGGACGCCGAGCTGCTCGGGTGAGAGCCAGGCACACGCGAGCCCCAGCGCCTCCACGCCGGAGAACATCCGCCGGTGCACCTCGGCCTCGGTGCGCAGTGAGGGCAGGGCGGCGCCCAGCGCGGCCAGCCGTTGGAGCACGCTCTGGCGCCGGGCGCGCGCCGACACGTCGCGCACCAGCACCACCCACTCCGCGCCGCTGGGGATGACGGTCAGCTCGACCCGCCGCGCTCCCGCCGCGGTGCGCAGCATCGTCTCGTAGGTGGTGGGCACGGGCTCGCCGCGCTTGCGCCGGGCGTGCCGGGCGTCCAGCTCCGCCGCGCTCTCCGCCGACACCAGCAGCGTGGCGCGTTCGCCCAGCACCGCCTCGCGCGGGTGGCCCGTCATGGCCGCCAGCGCCTCGTTCATATAGACGAAGCGGCCGTCTCGGACGATGCACACACCTACGGACATCGCATCGAAGGGGCCGTAGGGAGCCCCGGGGTCGGCGTCGGTCTTCACGGCAACCCGTGACTCTTCCACTGCTGGCCGGGCTCGCGAAATCACCGGCTTGCCGCTTCGCCCACCATCCCACAACCCGGCGGAGCCCTTGTGGGCCCACGCGCGAGGGGGCCCGGCCGCGCGAGGCAGCCGGGCCCACGGGGGGACCGCCGGGGCATCAGCCCGGAGAGGCGCCCGGGCTGGACTCCTCGCCGCGGTGGTGGACCTTGGTGTACAGGCCGATGAGCTCGGCCTCGCCCAGGATGTGGCCCTCCATGGCTTCCCGGAGCTGGATGCGCGTCGGGCGGCCGAGGTCCGGCAGCACGGTGTCCAGCGCATACAGGCGGAAGAAGTACCGGTGCATGCCGATGGGCGGCATGGGGCCGCCGTAACCCTGGCGGTGGTAGTCGTTCTGGCCCTGCCGGACGCCCTCCGGGAGCACGTCGGCCGTGGCGCCCTCGGGCAGGCCCTGGGCGGAGGGTGGGATGTTGTAGACGACCCAGTGCGAGAAGGTCATCTGTGGGTTGCGCGGGTCTGGTGCGTCCGGGTCCTCCACGATGAGGGCCAGGCTCTTCGTCCCCGCCGGCATGCCCGTCCACTGGAGCGGCGGGGAGATGTCCTCACCCTCACCGGTGTAGGCAATGGGGATGAGGTCGCCGTCCTTGAAGCGAGGGGACGTGAGCTCGAGCGGCTTCGGCATGGAGTCCTCCAGAGGTGCGGTGAGGCGTGTCTGGAGCAAGCTGGCGACGCGGGCCCCCGGACGCCGAGGAGGGGGGAGGGCACCGCCCGCCCAGCGGCCACCGGGGCGGTGGGGCAGGCTGCGGCCCTCCGGGGCGCGCCTCCGGGGCGGGGGGCTCGGAGCCGGGCCTTCAGGCGGGGGGCAGATCGGCGGTAGCTGAGCTTGCCGCTGCGGCAATCGTGGCTGGGGCCCGGGGGGCGCCGAACCATGGTACCGGTTGCGTGGGCCGCATGTTCGGTGTTAAGCGGCGCCCGCGCGTAGAGGGGTCGGTCTGGCGGGGTTGGAAAACCGAGGTTTTCCCGGGGTTTGGGGAGACGTCCGAATGGCAGCGATGGAGCCCCGGAAACCGGAAGGTTCGGACGGCAGCGAGCTGGGAGAGACGGCTCGGCAGATGAGGGCGGCGCAGCCCTACATCGCGGCGGTTTGGAAGCTGGTGGGCGGAGCGGTGGTGGGCGTGCTGGGGGGCTACTGGCTGGACAAGTGGTTGGGGACGGGACCCTGGCTGATGGTGGTGATGAGTCTGGTGGGTATCTGCGTGGGCTTCTATGGATTCCTCCATGAGATGGCCCGGCTGGGGAAACGGAAGTGACGGCGCGGGGCGGGGATAGGGCGGACTCCTTCCGGAGTCATGCGGCGCTGGCGGGCGGTGTGGCGGTCGTGGGGTTGGCGCTTGCGGCGCTGATGCCGCAGGTGGTGGAAGACCGGGTGTCGGCGCTGTGGGGTGTGGGGCTGGCGGCGGTGACGGGCGCGGTGGCCTTGCTGCTGAAGCGGCGGGCGGTGCGGCAGGACCTCAACGCCGCGCTGAAGGTGGTGGGAGTCATCTTCGGCCTTCGGGCCGTGGGCGTGTTGGCTGGGTTGCTGGGTGTGTTGTCGCGAGGACTGGCGGCGGTGCCGTTCATCGCCGGCTTCTTCGGCGTCTACTTCGCGCTGCAGTGGATTGAAGTGAGCTACGTGATGGCCGCGTCGAAGGAATCGGCGGGCGGAGACGAGTGATGCGCAAGGCAATGGTGCTGTTCGCCAGTCTGTTCGCTGCCACGGCGTGGGCCGCGGGGTCCGCCGAAGGGGAGCACGGCGGAGACGACGTGCCGGGGTACATCCTCCACCACGTCGTCGATACGCCGGAGTTGGAGATCGAGGTTCCGCTCGGCGACCCCATCCACGTGCTGACGCTGCCCCAGATTCTGATTCCGCTGAAGGACGGCGCGTGTGCGCCCCGGATGACGGACCACGGTCAGGAGATTCCGGGTCTGACGGAAGGCTGCCTGGACCTGTCCATCACCAAGCACACCGTCATGATGTGGCTGGCCGCGCTGCTGCTCCTGGGCTCCCTGCTCATCTGGAGCAACCGCGACAAGACGAAGCTGGTGCCGCGCGGCGCGGGGGCCAACCTCATCGAGATGCTGGTGCTCTTCGTCCGTGACGAGCTGGCCATCAAGAACATCGGCAAGGAGGAGGGGCCCCGGTACGTGCCCTACCTGCTCACCGCGTTCTTCTTCATCCTCTTCATGAACATGCTGGGCCTGGTGCCCTGGATGGCGACGGCCACCGGCAACCTCGCCGTCACCCTGTCGCTGGCGGTGTGCACCTTCATCATCACCCAGCTGGCGGGCATCCGCGCGGCGGGCCTGGGCGGCTACCTGAAGCACCTGACGGGCGGCGTGGCGCCGTGGCTGTGGCCCATCATGATTCCGGTCGAGGTGCTCGGCCTGTTCACCAAGCCCTTCGCCCTCACGATGCGTCTGTTCGCCAACATGCTGGCGGGCCACATCGTCCTCTTCTTCCTCCTGGGCCTCATCTTCATCCTCGGCCACCCGGCGGTGGCGGCGGTGAGCGTGCCCTTCGCCTTCGCCATCTACCTGCTCGAGCTGTTCGTGGCCTTCGTGCAGGCGTACGTCTTCACGATGCTGTCGGCGCTGTTCATCGGCATGAGCGTGGCCATGGGTCACCACCATGACGACCACGGCCACGCCGAGGGCCACGGCCACCCGGAGACGGGCGCGAGCCACGACCATGGCAAGGCCCACGTGGTGGGCGGGTAGCCAGCAGGCGCTCTGGACGAGTTAGCGGGGCGCGCGAGTCAGGCGCCCCGGTCGAAGACCCGGCGGTTCGAAAGGCCGCCGGAGGTAGTCCTCAAGGGACATCACGACCCCCCCACAAGCGGGTCCTCGCTACGAAAGAAGAAGTGCTGCCATGACCAACCTCGCTCTTGCCTTCCTCGCCGCCGGTCTGGGTGCCGGTCTCTCCATCATCGGTGCCGCGCTCGGCATTGGTAAGCTGGCCGCCGCCGCCATGGACGCCACGGGCCGTCAGCCGGCCGCGGGCGGCGACATCCGCACCACGATGATCATCGCGGCGGCCCTTATCGAAGGCGCCACGCTGTTCGCGCTGGTCGTCTGCATCCTGCTCGCCACCAAGGCTTAAGGCGAGCGCAGGTCGAGTCATCGCCGGACGGTTGCCGGTGCCCGCGGGGGAATCCGCCTCGGGCGCCGGCTGCCAACCGAAGTCTTCGCACCCCCTCCCTCACGCTGGACATCCCGCCATGTTCGTGCCCTCTGTCCTCGCCGCCAGTAACCTCGTGAAGGTCCAACCGGGTCTCATCTTCTGGACCCTCGTCACCTTCATCATCGTCGCCGTCGTCCTGAAGTGGAAGGCGTGGGGTCCCATCCTTTCGCTGGTCGAGGAGCGCGAGAAGCAGATTGCCAGCGCCATCGAGAGCGCCAAGCGCGAGCGCGCCGAGGCAGAGAAGCTGCTGGCCGACCAGAAGACGGCCATCGCCGAGGCCCGCCGCGAGGCCGCGGAGATGATGCGCCGCAACACGCAGGAGATGGAGAAGTTCCGCGAGGAGCTCATGGCCAAGAGCCGCAAGGAGGCCGAGGAGCTCAAGCTGAGCGCGCGTCGCGAGATTGACGAGCAGAAGGCGAAGGCCATCGCCGAGGTCCGCGCCATGGCGGTCGACCTGGCCATGGAAGTGGCCGGCAAGCTCATCAGCGAGCGCATGGACGACAGCAAGCAGCGCGCGCTGGCCGAGCAGTTCGTGCAGGGCCTGCCGCTGGGCGGCTCCAGCACCACCGGCGCCGTTCGCCGCACTGCCTAATCCCCTTCGGGGAAGCGCGCCCCCCGGCGCGCGTGTTCCAGGGAATCACCATGGGTCTTTCCATCGGCATCGTCGGGCTGCCCAACGTCGGCAAGTCCACCCTGTTCAACGCGCTGTCGGCCGCGGGCGCGCAGGCGGCCAACTATCCCTTCTGCACCATCGAGCCCAACGTGGGCGTGGTGCCCGTGCCGGATGACCGCCTGGACAAGCTGGCGGCGCTCGTCAAGCCGCTGAAGAAGGTGCCCACCTCGCTGGAGTTCGTGGACATCGCCGGCCTGGTGCGCGGCGCCTCGAAGGGCGAGGGCCTGGGCAACCAGTTCCTGGGCAACATCCGCCAGGTCGACGCCGTGCTCCACGTGCTGCGCTGCTTCGAGGACGACAACGTCACCCACGTCGAGGGCGGGGTGAATCCGGTGCGGGACCGGGACGTGGTCGACACGGAGCTGTGCCTCAAGGACCTGGAGACGGTGGAGAAGCGCCGCGAGCGCACCCAGAAGAACACGAAGGTGGGCGGCAAGGTCGGTGACGAGGCCAAGGCCGAGCTGGCGCTGCTGGACCGCATCAAGGCGGGCCTGGACTCCGGCGTCACCGTGCGCGCCCAGAAGCTCAACGAGGACGAAAGCGCCGTCATCCGCGACCTGTTCCTGCTCACCGACAAGCCCGTGCTGTACGTGGCGAACATCGGCGAGGCGGAGCTGGGCAAGGAGGACGCCAACCGCCACGTCGCCGCGGTCCGGGAGATGGCGGCCAATGAGGGCGCCGAGGTCGTGGTGCTCGCCGCCGCGCTGGAGTCCGAAATCCAGCAGCTCCCGGAGTCGGAGCGCCCGGGCTTCCTGGAGAGCGTGGGCCTGGCCGAGCCCGGCCTGCACAAGGTGGTGCGCGCGGGCTACAAGCTGCTGGGCCTGTGGACGTACTTCACCGTGGGCGAGCAGGAGTGCCGCGCGTGGACCATCCACAAGGGCTACAAGGCCCCGCAGGCCGCCGGCGTCATCCACTCCGACTTCGAGCGCGGCTTCATCAAGGCTGAGGTGATGCGCTGGGAGGACCTGGTGCAACTGGGCAGCGAGTCCGCCGTGAAGGAGCGGGGCATGCTGCGCGTGGAGGGCAAGGAGTACGTCGTCCAGGACGGCGACTGCATGCACTTCCGCTTCAACGTGTGACGCGCCTCGCGCGGCCCCGGGCCAGGAGGTCCGGAGGCGGCGCCGGCGAGCCGTTTCAGGGTGCTGGGCACCGCTGGTATCGGCGGCCCTGGGGCGCTCAGAAGCCGCGCGGTCCGCGCAGCACGGTGTAGACCCAGATGCCCACGGCGACGAGCGCCAGCAAGGTGGTGAAGGTCGCCGTGCGCCGCATGCGTGGGCGCTCCTCTTCCGGGTGGCGCGAGGCGAAGAGCCACATGCCGCCCACGCGCAGGACGAGGAACAGGCCGAGCAGGAACGGGCCGACCACCTGCCAGCCGGAGGGACGCATCAGCACCACCGCCCAGGAGGCGAGGAAGGCGATGTTGCCCAGCAGCGAGGCGGCGGCGAAACGGGGATACATGCGTCGAGTGTCCACGGCGTGGGAGTTTCTCCGCACCGGTGCGGGGCGCCAACGCCAGACTTCCGTGGGTGCGCGGCAGGCGACAGAGCCCTCACCCCGCGCTCGCGGGCTTCGCTTCCACCTCGCGGGCGCGGCAGGTGTCCGGCATGGGGCAGGCTGCGGCTGCGCGGTGACACCTCCAGGGTGATGGCGGGGGACCTGCGCGGCGCCGTTCACTGCGCTGCCGCTGTCCGCGGAGGTGGCCTCCTGGGGCGGCGGGGAGCGATAGGCTTCGGCCGCGATGGCCTCACTGCTCGACGTCCTCACCCGGGAGCGGCTCCTCAAGGACCGCGACGCCGCCGCGGCGCTGCTGCCGCGGGGCGAGCCTCCTCATGTGTCCATGCTGCGCCTGTGTGACGCGGGCCTGCTCGAAGGGGGGCTGTCCGTGGGGTACGGCGTGCGTGCCGACGAGCTGGTGGGCTCGCTCACCACCGCCATGGGCGGCGCGGCCCGGCGCTTCAAGGTGGTGGACGTGCGCGAGCGCCCCGTGCTGGAGCTGCACGTCATGGCTGGCGACGTGACCGAGCGCTGGGAGGTCGAGGACCTGTCCGCGCTCGTGCACAACCTCAACAGCCTCTATCGCGACGCGCCGGACGTGCGAGCGGTGGCCGAGCTGGGGGAGTGGGAGGACGCGCTCCAGCTCTGGTGTGTGGACAAGCGCGCCCTGTCTCGACTGGTTCGTCAGCCCTTCTTCGCTCCCCGCAACCTCCGGGCGCTGACGGCCTCCGCCGACGCGTGAGCCCCAGCGAGGCCGCGCACTCGCGGTGGACCGGGGTTCTGAGGCAGCATGAGGGGGCATGCGCTTCGTCTGGTCCTGCCTGCTCGTGTTGCTCCCTGCGTCGCCCGCGCTGGCGGAGCTGGATTCCTTCGGCCTGGGCTCGGGCCGCCTGGGCTCGCTGTCCGTGTCGGTGGCGGGCCACGTGCTCAACACCGCCACGCCGCTGTCGGCCAGTGTCGCCGCGGGCGCCAGCAGGGTCCGGGTGGAGAGCGCCGCCGGGTTCTCCGCGGGGACGTTGGTGCTCCTCCACCAGACGAGTGGAGCGGAGGACGCCGTCGTCGTCAGCGAGGGGAACACGCTGGACCCCCGGCGGGTGGGCCACTGGGAGCTGGCGCGCGTGGCCTCGGTGTCGGGGACGCCCGCTGAGCTGCGGTTCTCCGCGCCGCTGGCGTACGCCTTCTCCGCGCCCGGCGCGCAAGCCGTCACCGTGCCGGAGTACACGGACGTCACCGTCGCCGCGCGCGCCTCGGTGGTGGCGCGGCCGTGGGATGGGCGGAGCGGCGGCATCATCGCCTTCCTCGCCACGGGCACCGTGACGAACCAGGGCCTCATCAGCGCGGAGGGGGCGGGCTTCCGGGGCGGGCCCTTCGTCAATCACGCCGACTTCTATGACTGCGCCGACCTGGACATCCCCTCCGGGGCGGGGGGCGCCTACAAGGGCGAGGGCTTGCGGCTGGGCCGCTTCGGCACGTTCGCGGGGCGGGGCTCCGTGGCAGGTGAGGGCGGCGGTGGCAACTGCCACAACTCCGGCGGTGGTGGCGGCGGCAATGGTGG
>JAFAAN010000072.1 GCA_023426545.1 Pseudomonadota bacterium | reverse complement strand
GGTCCTTCACGCTGCGGCAGTCGTAGTCGGCGTGGGTCGGGGGCCCGCCCCCCGGGGGCCGGGGGGGCGGGGCCGGGGCCGCGCCGTCACGTCAGACTACTTGGGCAGCGGCTCGAGGAAGGAGCCGATGAGGACGATGCCCTCGTAGCCGTCCTTCGCGCCGTAGACCTCGATGTAGTAGCGGCCGGCCGGCGCGTTGATGAGGTTGCACTTCTCCGACTGGTGGTCCTTCACGCTGCGGCAGTCGTAGTCGGCGTGCGTCGGGGCCCCGCCGCGCTTGACGTAGAGGTCGGGGTTGCCCATGCCCTCACCCGTCTGGATGTAGATGTTGTTCTTCCCCTGGCCCGGGCGACGCTCCGGCACGTCGAGGATGAACACCTGCGAGGAGCCCGCCGCGCCGGAGAGGTTCTCCACCGCGATGCCGCTCTCGAGGTGGACGTAGCCACCCTTCCACGTCACCGACAGCGTGGCGTCCGAGTACGCGCTGAAGCCGTTCAGCATCACATACCACTTGCCGTGCTGCGGCGCGGGGAAGGCGCAGACCTCGTTGTTGCCCGCGCGGTACGGACGGCAGTCGTACGTGCTGGTGGTCGGCGCGTTGGCGTACCGGACGAACAGGTCCGCGTCACCCGTGCCGCCCGACAGGGTGAACGTCAGGTCGTAGGCGCCCTCGGGGACGTCGACCACGTAGTACACCTTCTCGTTACGGCCACCCGACACGACGACGGGAGCATCCTTGTACATGTCGGTCGTCGGAGGAGGCGGAATCGGCACGCTCACGCCGACGGCCTTCCACGCGTTCGTCACCGACTGGATGGTGGCGGCGTCGTAGCCCAGCTGCGCCGCGGCGTCCTCCGTGGCCGTCTTGGCGGCCTCGAAGTTGGACGTCGGCACGAGGATGTCCGCGTTGGCCTTGTAGAAGATCCGCGCGGCCTTCTCGATGCCGATGCCCTGGACCACGATGTCGCTCCGGCCACGCGGGTGGGTCCCACCCTGCGACAGGAGGTAGAAGGCCAGGTTGGAGATGCCCGAGCTGTAGTGGACGTCCACGCCGGACTGGTAGCTGTGATAGTGGTCGAGCGAGTCGCCATCCAGCACCGGGTCGTTCATGTAGCGCAGGGCGTCGTTGGGGATGGACGGGGTCCACACGTCATCGCCAATCAGCCAGTGCCGCGGCAGGACCTCATCCGCGCCGTCGCCGTACCACTCGCACACCGCGCCGAAGATGTCGGACAGGGACTCGTTCAGACCGCCGGACTCACCCGAGTAGATGAGGTCCGACTCGCTGTCCGTCACGGCGTGGGTCAGCTCGTGCGCCGTCACGTCCAGCGAGTTGGCCAGGTTGGTCGCCGTCACGCCGTCGCCATCGCCGTACACCATCTGGGTTCCGTCCCAGAAGGCGTTCACGTAGTTGACGCGGTGGTGCACGGTGCTGATGAGCGTCGCGCCCGCGTTGTTGAAGGAGTCGCGGCCGAACAGGTTGGCGTAGCAGTCGTAGACGGTGCCCAGGTGGTCGTAGTTGTTGTTGACCACGGGGTCCGCCGCCGGCGCCTGGCCCTCGCTGCGAACGAGCGCGCCCGGCAGGGAGGAGGTGTTGTTGCCGTTGTGGAGGCGGCGGTCGAGCGCCTCCTTGATCTGCGGGATGCGCAGCATGACGTCGGCGCTGCGCGCGTCGACCAGGACCCAGTCACGCACCGGCGTCCCGTCCTCCTTGGCGCCGTGCTGGACAACCTTGTACATCAGGCGCAGCTCGTCATCGACGCGCCAGTACACCAGCTCCGGGTTCTTCTCCGTGCGCCAGCCCGGGAGCGCCACACGGTCTGAGTCCACCGCGGCCAGGGCCGTCTCACCGGCGATGGTCGCCTTGAGGTCGGCCTTCAGGTCGCTGCGGACGTTGGTGTTCGCCGCGAAGACCTTGCCGCCACGGGCATGCAGGCGAAGCTCGCCGCCCAGCACGGGGGTTCCGTTGTGACGGACGGCATAGCGATAGTGGCTGTCGCCCTGCTTGTCCGTGTAGGCCTTCTTGAACACGAGGTTGTTCGGGTCCAGGCGGAACGTCGGCGCCAGGGCGTCGATGACCGGAGCCAGCGCGGACGCGTTGAGCGCCTGGGGCCCCGCCGCGGGAATCTCCGGCAGCGGAATCGCCAGGTTCGTCACGTACTGGGCGACCTGCTGGCGGTCCGTCTGGATGACCTTCGCACCATTCTCCAGTGCCGCTGTTTTCGCGGCCTCCGTCGGCTTCTCGGCCTCCGGAGCAGGGGTGGACTCGTTGCAACCCACGACAACAGACAGCGCCGCGACTCCGAGCGCGCCACGCATTCTCTTCTGCACCATGTAATCCTCCTAAGCGGAAAGATTAGGAAGCACGGTGCCACAGGCGCGAACTTGTTTTCAAGGTTGCTCCATTATTTCATGTATTAGCTCATTCTTGGATATTAAGCTTTTTGTATACATTCCTCGAATTTCACGAACTTGCGGAGTCCACCCCCGATACGAGCCAATCGCCGCGCGACGTGACAGGTCGTCCGTTTCGGCCATCGTTTTCGAGCCGGTGATGTGAGCGCTTCGAAGATCACGAGGCCCGCACGCACCGGAGACTGGAATCGACGCGGCCGGCCGTTACGCTTCCCGTCCGGGAGGCAACGATGCGCGCACTGCAACTGCAGCGACTGGACGGCCCTGACGGCCTCCAGCTGGTGGACGTGCCGGAACCCGAGGCGGGAGACTCGGTCCTCATTGACGTGGTGGCGGCCGGGGTGAGCTTCCCGGACCTGCTGCTCACCCGGGGGCAGTATCAGCTGAAGCCGGCGCTGCCCTTCGTCCCCGGCGTGGAGGTGGCCGGGGTGGTGCGGCAGGCGCCCGCGGGCGCGGCGGTGAAGCCCGGCCAGCGGGTGATGGCCTTCAGCTTCGGGCTGGGCGGCTTCGCCGAGGTGGCCGCGATTCAGCCGGAGATGGTGTTTCCCATCCCCATGGACTGGAGCTTCGAGGCGGCCGCGGGCGTGGTGATGAACTACCACACCGCGCACTTCGCGCTCCACCGGCGGGGCCGGCTGCGAGCGGAGGAGACGGTCGTCGTCCACGGCGCCGCGGGAGGCGTGGGCACGGCGGCGGTGCAGGTGGCGCGTGGCGCGAACGCGCGCGTCATCGCCGTGGTGAGCGACGCGCGCAAGGCGGAGGTCGCGCGGCGGGCCGGCGCGCACGAGGTGCTGCTGTCCTCCGGAGACTGGGTCGCGCAGGTGCGCGAGAAGACGGGGGGCCTGGGCGCCAACGTGGTGGTCGACCCGGTGGGGGGCGACATCTTCGACAAGAGCCTCAAGTGCCTGGCGCCCGAAGGCCGCCTGCTGGTGGTGGGCTTCGCGAGCGGACGCATTCCGGAGGTCCAGGTGAACCGGCTGCTGCTGCGCAACATCGACGTGGTGGGTGTGGCCTGGGGCGGATTCCTCCTGCACGAGCCTTCCCTCACGCCCACCATCGCCAAGGACCTGGAGGCCATGGCGGAGCACGGAGCGCTCACGCCCATCATCGGGCCCGTGTTCCCCCTGGAGCAGGGCGCGCAGGCCCTGCGCGAGCTGGAGGCGCGGCGAGCGACGGGCAAGGTGGTGCTGCGCGTGCGCGAGGGCTGAGGCCGCCGGACGCTGAGCCGCGCGGCACCACATGGAGCGCACACGGCGTTCGACCGCCGGGCGTCCGGCCAGCCGCGTGGCGCCGCCCGGTGCTGCCGCCTCCGTGGCGAGGCCCCCACCTTGGTGCAGGAGGTGACAGCACCATGGTCGATGACGCCTTGGAGCGACAGCACCAGCGCGAGCGGGAGCAGGAGCGCAAGCGGCTGCGCGAGGAGGGGACGAAGGACCTGGATGTGGAATCCCACCGTGGGCCGCGTCCGCTGGAGGGCTATGCGGGGGGCCACACCACCTGGACGGAGCAGCAGGATGACGCCTCCGCCCGCCGCGTCCACGCGGGTGACGCCCAGGCATCCTGGGAGGCCAGCGAGCGGCAGGCCCGGCTGGAGCCGGAGCCCGAGGACTCCGACTCGGAGGACGCACGGCCCCAGCGCAAGTGACGGCGCGGGGCCGCCCAGGCTCGGCGCTTCAAGGTAGCTCGGGCACCTCGCGCTCCAGCGCCTCCGCCGCGCACGCGTCCTTGCGGAGGCCGAAGCGCTGGCGCGAGCAGGCCAGCAACTGACCCGCGTAGACGGTGTCCTCCAGCGCCTCCTGGAAACGTCCCGCCTGCGCGAGCGTGCGCGCCCGCTCGTCGACCAGCCGGGCCAGGATGCGCGCCTGCTCCGCGTGTGCGAACAGCCGGACCACGGAGCGCGCGTCGAAGCACACCAGCGTGTCCAGCTCCATGCCCAGCGTGACTGTGCAGGCTTCACGGATGTGCCGCAGGCTCGCGTCCAGCGAGGCCTCCGCCCGAGCCCGGGCGATGTCCGGAGCCAGACGGCCAAGCTCACGCACGGCATTCAGGGTGAAGGCGTAACGCAGGACGGGCATGCGGATCAGGACTACACCCCAGCCGCGGGGATTCATCCAGCCACACCTTGTGTCCGGAACCCCACCTGGGTGTCGCCCGCGAGAACGCCGCTGGCCGGGATGGAACCCCGCCGATACAGTTCCCCGCCGCGCGCCAGCCACCCCCACCAAGGACGACGAGCGCATGAAGGACCTGGACGCCATCCTCCGCGCACGCGCGTGCACGCAGGGCCCCCTGGTACTGGCCACCGTGGTGGCGGTCTCGGGCTCGGCGTACCGGCGCCCTGGCGCGCGGATGCTGATGAGCGAGGACGGGTGGCTGGCGGGAGGCATCAGCGGCGGCTGCCTGGAGGCCGACATCGTCCGCAAGGCCTTCTTCTGGACGGCCCACGGCCCTCGCCTGCTGCGCTACGACTCCACGAGTGACAGCGCGGAGGACGAGGACGCCTTCTCCTTCGCGCTGGGCTGCGCCGGCGTGGTGGACGTCCTGCTGGAGCGCTGCGAAGCGGGCGCGGCGGAGGCGCTCACCTTCGCCGCCGAGGCCCGCGCCTCCGGCCGGCGGGCCGTGGTGGCGACGGTGTACCGGGGCCCCGCGGGCGCCGTGGGCTCGCGCCTGCTCCTGCGCGACGACGGCACCGAGGCAGGCCACCCGCCCACCGGCGCGCTGCGAGACGCCGTGCGCGAGGCGGCGCGCGAGGCCCTGCACGCGGGGCGCACGTGGAGCGGCCCCTGCGGAGGCGCGGACGTGCTGGTGGAGGTGGTGGAGCCACCCCATGCCCTGGTGCTCTTCGGCAGCGGCTTCGACGTGGCCCCGGTGGTGGACCAGGCCGCGAACCTGGGCTGGCACGTCACCGTGGTGGCGGACCGGCCCGCGCGGAGCCTGCGCGGCCGCTTCCCACGAGCGCACGCCGTGGTGTCCGCGAAGGCGGCCGACGCCCCCGGCGCGGTGCCCCTGTCACCGCGCACGCTGGCCGTGCTGATGACCCACAGCCTGCCGCAGGACCGCGAGCTGCTGGCCGGACTGCTCCCGCTCCCGCTGCGTTACCTGGGCGTGCTCGGGCCACGCTCGCGCACGGACCGGCTGCTGGCGGAGCTGACCCCGCCGCCCACCGCCACGCAATTGGAGAAGCTCCACGCTCCCGTGGGCCTTGACCTGGGGGCGGAAGGCGCGGAGGAGATTGCCCTGGCGATTGTCGCGGAGTTGCAAGCGGTGGTGGCGGGCCGCGAGGGCGGCAAGCTCCGCGAGCGGCGGGCCCCCATCCACACCCCAGCGGCGCCGCCGGTGCGGAGGCTCGCGTGATGGTGGGCGTGGTGCTGCTGGCCGCGGGAGGCTCGACGCGGCTGGGACACCCCAAGCAGCTCGTCCATTACCAGGGCAGGACGCTGGTGCGCCGCGCCGCCGAGGCAGCCGAGGCCGCGCGATGCGGCCCGGTGGTCGTGGTGCTGGGCGCCGCGCGGGACGCGGTGGCCGCGGAACTGGACGGGCTCTCGGTTCGCACCGTGGACCATGCGGACTGGGCCGCTGGCCCCGGAGGCTCGCTGCGCGCGGGACTGAGGGCGCTCACGGACATGGGCGCCCCCGCCCTGGATGGCGTGCTGGTGATGCTGTGCGACCAGCTTCGCGTGGACGCCGCGCACCTGCGCGCGCTGCGCGACACCTTCGCGCGGACGCGTGCGCCCGTGGTGGCCTCGGCCTACGCGGGGACCCGGGGCGTGCCCGCCCTCTTCGCGCGCGCTGTCTTTCCAGAGCTGGAGGCGCTGGCCCCCGGCCAGGGTGCGCGCGGCGTGATTGCGCGCGAGCCCTCGCGCGTGGTGGAGGTGCCGCTGCCCGGCGGTGGCGACGACGTGGACACGCCCGAGGATGTCGCGCGGCTGACGTGAGCCGACCCACGCGCTGGGTCCGTCACCGCGCCGATACGCGCATCGGCCCCGGGGCTGGCGGACTGGTACGGCAGTGCGTGTTGCCAGCGCCGCGCACCGTTCCCCACCTTCATCCGCGCACGACGTTCAGCGGAAGGGGTCTCCATGTCCAAGTTCAGGTTCCCGGCGGCGCTGGCCGCCTCGGTGATGCTGTGTTTCTCGGTGGGCTGCTCCAGGAAGGCAAAGACATCCAAGGGGCACATGCCGCCCACCGCGCAGCAGATGCCCCAGGGCCAGGAGGGCCTGCCTCCCAACGCCCGGGCCGGCATGAAGCACGATTGCCCCATGGAAGTGCCCGGGGCGCGGGCGCGCGCGGAGGACATCCCGGAAGGCGTGGCCCTCATCATCGTCACGCCCGAGGCCGACCAGGTGACGAACCTCCAGCAGCGCAGCCGCCGGATGATGCAGTTCCAGCAGGAGCACGGCACGGGTGGCAGCGGCATGGCGCAGCCACCGGGCGTCAAGTACGACGAGATGGGTGGACAGGAGGAGCCCGGCTCGGCGGGAGCGCCCTCCGTCCCCTCCGTCGCCAGCGTGCATGATGCCCCGCAGGGCGTCGTCATCGTCTACACCGCCGTCGACCCGGCCCGGCAGGACAAGCTCAGCTCCGAAATCCACCGGAACGCCCAGTACCTGGACACGGGCAAGTGCCCGGGCATGGCGGCGGAGTGATGCCGATGGCGGCGCGCGTGGGGCCCGCCGTCGCGCGCGCCGCGCCCTTCACGCCAGCGGCGGCAGGTGCGTCAACAGCCGCTGCAGGTCCGGCTGCAGCTCGTCCGGAGACGCGCTCGCGAGCACGTCCTCGGGGTGCGTGCCCCACGTGACGGCGTAGGTCCGCAGGCCCGCGGCCTGCCCCGCGCGCACATCCAGCGCGGTGTCGCCCACCATCCACAGCCCTCCCGTCCCCAGCGCCGCCAGCGCGTGGTGGATGACGTCCGGAGCTGGCTTGTGCGGGAAGCCATCCGTGCCCTGCACGTGATGCAGCAGCGAGCCCAGACCCATGGCGTCCACGAAGCGGCGGGCCATGTCGGGCCGCTTGGTGGTGGCCACGGCGAGCAGGTAGCCCCGCTCGCGCAGCGCCCGCAGCACCTCCGTCACGCCCGCGTAGGGCTTCGAGCGCCGGTGGAAGTGCAACGGGTAGTGCTCACGGTACGCCGCGCACAGCGCGGGGACGTGGGCCTCCGGCGCGAACTGGCGGTACATCCAGTCGAGCGGGTGGCCGATGAAGGCGCGGACCTGCTCGTACGTGGGCACGGGGAGCCCCCGCTCCGAGAAGGCGTGCAGGAAGCTGTCGATGATGTCCGGCAGCGAGTCCACCAGCGTGCCGTCGAGGTCGAAGAGGATGCCGCGAGGAGGAGGGACGCTCACGGACCTTCCATACCCCCTCCGCCGCCCGCTGTCCTCCCCCAGACGCCTCAGGGTGAGGCCTGCCGTGGGGGCGAGGAGGCGGCCGGCTCCAGGACGCACATCCACAGCCGCTCCTCCTGCACGCAGCGCGTCCCACGGATGGAGTGGAACTCGTGGAGCCGCTGGGGAATGGAGAGGTAGATGGTCTCCGGGTCGAGCCTGCCCGCCCGGACGTCGTCATCCAGCCCCAGGCAGTAGGGCTGGGCGCGCGAATCATCCAGCCGCGCCACGTAGCCGCTGTTGAAGGTGAGCCCCAGCCGGTAGGCGCGATAGGCCCAGCGCTCGAAGTCCCTGGGGCCGGCGCGGCAGCCCCGCCCCGAGCCGTCGTGCATCTGCGGCGGATAGAACACCAGGTGCTTGCGCCCGGCGGCGGCTTCACGGAGCGCCTCGGAGGGCGGCGCGTTCCAAGCCAGTCCTTCCTGCGCCTGCCGGCCCCGGCCCAGGTTCACGTCGAAGCCTTGCAGCACCACCGCCAGGGCCAGCAGCGCGGGCGCCACCGCCGGGCGCGGCAGCCGGATGAGCGCGAGCGCGGCGCCCAGCGCCAGCAGGTAGTACAGCGGCCACACGAACCGGCCGGAGGAGCGGAAGGGCGCCACCCACCGCATCACCGGCGCGTACAGCCCGGAGATGTCCGCGAGCAGCTCGCCCCGCAGCGTGATTCGCGAGGACAGCGCGAAGAAGGCCAGCCCCAGCGCCACCAGCCCCACGGGAACGAAGCGGCGCCACAACCGCGCCATGGCGGGCGCGTCCCGCGCGGCCAGGATGAGCGCGGCCCAGAGGGCGAAGAGCACGCCGAGCCCCAGGTAGCCGAAGCCCTCGTACTGGGCTCGCTGCCGAGGCAGCGCGCTCAGGAAGCGAGACCAGAGGAAGTCGCCGTAGCCCAGCGGGTTGATGAACGTCGCCAGGTCCGCGGAGAACCCGCCGAACGCATCCGCGCCCAGCGTGCGCACCGTGCCGAGGTAGCCGAACACGTAGAAGAGGACGACCACGGCGGCCACGCTCGCCACGGCGCCCAGCACCGGCCACCGCCAGGGAAGCTGCCGCTCCAGCGCGGTCCGCACGCACAGCGACACCGCGAGCGCCACCACCATGGCGGCTATCACCGGATGCACGCCCGCGGCGAACACGCACAGCGCCAGCGCGATGCCCAGCGCCTGCTTCGCCTCGCGCGCGTCCCGCTGGGGCATCAGATGCAGCCCCACCAGGAGGACCAGCGTCCAGTGCGCGCACAAGGCCTCGTGCGCCATGCTCATGCGCGCCAGCAGCGCGGGAGACAGCACGAGCAGCCCGCCCACCAACCACTGCTGCGGCACCGTCGCGCCCAGCCGCCGCGCCACCCAGGCAGCCGCGGCGCCCTGGAGCATCAGGCACAGACAGAGCCACGGGCCGATGTACTGGAAATCGGCCGGGAGCAGGCCGGAGAACGGCCGCAGCAGCAGGGCCACCCAGGGGATGGAGTCCATGTAGCCGAGCGTCGTCCCGAGCGGATGGAGGTACCCGTCGATGGCGCCCAGCGGGAAGCGCAGCGGCTCGTTGCGGAAGAACAACCAGCCCAGCAGGTGCTGGCTGAAGTCGTCGCGGATGAGCCACCCCAGCCGGGTCGGGTCCAGCGCCGCCGGGCCGTAGAGCGCGAGGAAGGCCAGCAGCCCCACGCCAGCGGCGCCCAGCGGCCCCGCATGGACGGCGGCGAAGGTGGTGACGGCCGCCAGGACGCGCCGCGGCCGCTCGAACAGGTCGGGCCTCACGGCCGGCACTCACTCGAGACGGCGGCAGCGAAGGAGTCGCGCGCTTCGGGCATGGGAGCGCCGCTTGAAGCACAGCCTTTTCCGGTGCGTCAAGCCGCGCCCACGCAGGCGGAGGGAACGCCAGCCTCCGGCTCCACGGCCTCCACGTCCACGGGCTCCGCGGTGAGCCGCCAGAGCGCCTCCTCCAGGAAGCTCACCGCGCCCCGCAGGTCCGACGAGGCGGCCTCCGGGGGCGCGCTCCGGGCCTGCGCGATGCGCTGCCGCGCCGAATCGAAGGCCCGCTGCGCCCGCGCGGCGTCGTTGCGCGCGGCCCGCGCCTCCGCCAGGTCCACCGCCGCGCGGAGCAGCCAGGCCAGCTCGCGCAGCAC
>JAFAAN010000005.1 GCA_023426545.1 Pseudomonadota bacterium | reverse complement strand
GGCCTGTCACACCGGCCAGGCGCCTCCCGCCACGGCTCAGAGCGCGTCGGGCTCTGGCCCCTGGAGCTTGCGGCGCAGCTCCTCCGCGGCAATCGCGGGCGTCCCGTTCGGCCCCATCAACGCCTGTCCATCCTCGGAGTAGAGCGCTGGGCGCTGGTACAGCATGCGCAGCGCGTGCAGGTGCGGATACACCTGGGACGCCTCCGGGTTGAGCGCGCGCAGGTGCTTGCGCAGCAGCGGCGCGAACTTCGGGCTCATGGCCGGGAAGATGTGGTGCTCCTGGTGATGGCTGAAGTTGAAGTGCAGCCAGTCCATCAGCGGGTGCGTCGCCACGCTGGCGGTGTTCACGAAGGGGTTGTCGGACGACTCGTGCGCCGCCAGCAGCCAGTGGTTCGTAGCGATGTAGATCATCAGCGTGATGTTGCCGAGGATGAGCGGCAGGATGAGCGCGTAGAGCGCGCCCAGCGGCCCCATCACCCAGCCCACCGCCACCCAACCGAGCAACACCAGCACCGTGAGGATGCGCTCTCGCGTCCGGTGCATGTGGACGTGCTTGAAGTGCGGCAGCGAGCTGTGACGCCACAGGAAAGCCTGCCCCTGCGCGGTGAAGAAGAAGCTGAAGCTGACCAGGCTCAGCCACGACCCCGAGCCAGGGGACATGGCGTGGAACACCTTGGCGAACCACTGGGTCCGCCACTCGCTCCGGCGCGGCAGGATGTCCGGATCGCGGTCCAGGACGTTCGCCGCGCTGTGGTGTGCCTGGACATGCCAGGCCCGCCAGTTCCCGGGGGTCACCAGGAAGGGGCTGAAGCCCACCCAGCCCAGGAGGCTCTCGAGCGCCCTGCTGCGGAACACCGCGTGGTGCAACGCCTCGTGCGCGGCCAGCCCCACGGCGGTCACCATCTGCCCCAGCACGAACGAGATGATGAGGCACGCCCACCACGGCAGCCGCCCGCTCCCCGCGGCCCACATCAACACGCCCATCACCGGCACGAGCCCCAGCGCGATGACACCACGCAACGGCTGCGGCTGAAAGGACTCGGGAGGCATCACGCGGCGCAGCTCGGCGCGGAGCCGGCGCGGGTCATCGGCGGGAACCGGCCCCGCCTGGGAAGTCGAATCACTCATGGGTTCACCAAAAGCAGGACCGTTTCAAGCCATGGGCCGCGCGAGGCCGCCCTCGAGCACCATCCGGAGCCGCCCCGCCTCATCGAGCGCCGCGACGCTGCCGCACTCCAGCAGGTCGCCGTCCACTCGGGGCGGCAGCGCCTTCAACGACAGGCGGCGCGGCGCCTCGCCCCCGACGTCCACCAGCCCCCGGTCGAACGTCGCCCGCTGGAACTGGATGGGGGCGAACACCGCGCTCGACTCCCCATCCACGTGCATCGCGCTCAGCCGCAGCGCGGCGTCGAGCACGAGCGCGGGCACCGTGCTACCCGCCTCCCGGGGCGCCGTGGGCAACCCCAGCCGCGCGAAGCGGGCCCCGGGTTCGATCCGGATCTCCTCCAGGCAATCGAACATCCCCCGCAGCTCGATGGGCGCTCCCGAGGCGCAGTGCGGATCCCGGACCAGCGCCGCGCGTCCCGACGGCGACGCCGCGTCGAGAGCCGGCGTTCCCCGGGCAGGTTCCCCCGTCAACGTGAAGCGCGCCTCCGCGTAGACGAGGTCTCGCTCCAACACCACGCCGGACGCATGGACGATGTCCCCCAGCAGCCGGACCTGGACGCAGTACCTCCCGGGCGCATCCTCGAACGGGGTGCACTCGGCGCGCAGGTGCTGCTGAGCGCCCGGCTTCACGCGCACGAAGCGTGAGAACCGGACGTCCTCGATGGTGACGGTGCGCAGCTCCGGGCGCCCGTCCCCCACCGCGGATTGCAGCATCAGGTCCAGCGCCCAGGCTCCGGGGAGCGTGGGCGTTCCACGAACGAGGTGGTCCTTCAGGCACGGAACGCTCGTCGCATCGACCACCAGCGGATGGCGCACGGGCTCCGAGGACATGACCTCCAGCCCGTAGTATCCGCGCTCGCTCTCCGTGAGCTGGACATTGATGGCCTGCCGCGGCCTGCCGTCCACGAGCTGGAGAAAGAGCGCCTCCCCCTCCTCCGCGCGGATGCCGCGCAGCTTCCGGCTGGCACCGAGCACCCGGTACTCCGAGCCACGCGTCATGCCGATACCGTCCCACGCCAGCCACCCGACGCTGCACCACCGCACCTCGCCGCAGGCATCGCTGACCCATGCGCAGAGCCGGTCCAGCGCCTCGTTCGCCGCGCCGTAGTCCGCCTGTCCGTCGTTCCCGATGTAGCTGAACGCGGAGGTGAGGACGTGGAACGCCACGGGCCGTTCGAAGCGCGCCGCGCAGGCGTCGTAGACATTCCGGAGGCCCATCAGCTTGGTTCCCAGGTTCGTCCGAAGCTCGGCGAGCTGCCGCCGGTTCAACTTCTTCGACGTCTGTGTCCCGGCGCCGTGAACGACCAGATCCAGCCGCCCGTACGTGTCACCAATCTCCTGGACCACCCGCTCGACATCCTCCCGGCGCGTCACGTCCGCGGCGCGGTAGCGCACCTGCCCAGGAAGCCGCGCGAGCGCATCCAGCGTCGCCTTCAGCTCGCGGGCAGCCAGGTACCGCTCGAAGCGCTTTCGCAGCTCGGGCATGCGCGCGCCCGGGTTGCCGGCCAGCTCGGAGGCGTAGAAGTCCCGCTCCACCCGTGGCAGGTCCTCCTCGCGCGCCCGAAGGACGTGCTCGGGAGCCTCCTCCGGGTCGCTCCGGCCGACGAGCACCACCTTGCACGCGAAACGCTTGAGCAGCGCCCCTGCGAGGACCGCGGTCACGCCGCGCCCCCCGCCCGTGAGCAGGACCACAGACTCCGAGTCGAGCGCCGGCGCCGGGTCAGCGGCCACGGCCGTCTCGCGCAGGACGCGTACGCACCGCCGCGGCCCATCGAAACAGACCTCGATGGAGGGCGCCTCTCCCACCTCCGACCCCAGCTCGGCCTCGGCCAGCTCAAGTGCGGCCTGGAGCGGCATGGCCGTCGTCGAGATTGCGCGGACATTGCCTGCGGGCACCTCGCGACCGACAGACTTGATCAGCCCCGCGAACAGGCCGGACATCGGGTGGAGGCACCGGCGCGGGCCCACCGCGCCGATGCACAAGCTCGCCAGCTGGGCCTCTCCCCTCGACAGCCGCTCGTAGGCTCTGCGGGCCACCAAGAAGAGCAGCTCCAGTGCGCCATGCTTCACCGCTGTGTCCGCGACCAGTTGGGCCTGCCCCGCCGCCGCGTCGAGGCGGCTGACCGCGAGCATCAAGTCAGGCTCGAACGTCAGCGCCGACAAGCCAGCCTCCGCCGTCGCCTCCGTGCCAAGGTCAATGGAGCGGATGCGCCCCTCCTCCACCGACGTCCCTGGGCAGATGATGAGGTGCTCCGGTCCACACAGGGCTTCAACCTGGGCCGCCAGCGCGCGGGCAAGCATCACGTCCTGGGCGATGAACAACACCCGGCGTCCCCGGAAGTGCCCGGGCCGTGCCGCTCCCGCCCGACGCTCGACGAGCACCGGCGCGTGGTAGCGGATGGTCCCCGAATGAGCGAATCCGCTCGGAGCCTCGGACGCATCGGACTCCGCCGTGGGTCCGCCCCGCGGCGCGGCGACCTCCGCCGAGCGTGCGGCGGCCTGCTGGCGCGCCTCCCCCCAGGGCTCCAGCGCCAGTTCGAGCCGCACGCCTGTCGCCGCCTCCGGGTGGAAGCGCAGCGTGGCGGCTTGACCGGCCGCGGCGGACTGCACCGCCCGGAGCAGCGCCAGACTCTCACCTGCCGAGTGCGGCGGGAGCTCGACACAGGTGCCGACGCGCATCCCATCCGTAGGAACAGGCCGGAGGTGGCACAGCGGCGTCAGCCCCAGGCGACGCGCTTTTGACGCGGTCGTCACGGCGAACAGGGCCGCGCCCTCTTCCGGCGGATGCGCTCCCCGAGCTTCTCCAGGCCGGCGGATGTGCGTGCTTCCCACGAAGACCAGCTCGAAGCCGCTCTCCAGCAGTCCCCGAGCCGCCTTCAACGCGGCGGACGAGGACGCGGCCCCGGCATCCACCACGAAGTTGGGCCCCTTGATGTCGAGCGCCCCCGCCACCCGGCCGGGCGTGACGTTGGGCATCATCCCCTGAAGCGTGTATGGCCCGGAGGGACGCAGCGTCTCCATCACCGCCGAATGCAGCCGGTCCGCGACCGGGAGCACTGCGGCCGATGTCGGCTCACGCTGAGCCCGCTCGCGCAGGCGCCGCCGCAGGGAGGACGCCAGGACCCGCTGGACCGCCTCGATGCCCCGGCGCGTCTTCCCTTCGAGCCCGAACACGAGCGCCGTCTTCGTGCGGAGCGCGTCGAACGTCCCCAGCTTCCGAGCCAGCGCGCTCGCGACCACGAGCCCCAGGTGCTGGGTCGCGTCCATGTCCTCGGAGATGTCCGGCAGCAGGCGCACCGTCGGCAGCGCCCGCAACGCCGCCTGCTCGAAGCACGCGCCCACCTCGGTGGGAGCCCCTGGAACCGGCCGCCCCCGTCCATCCGGGAACAACCCCTCCGCGGCCACCACCACCAGGTCGGTGTCCTCCTGCGCCGCAGGCGCGGCCCGAGGCGCCCCTGTGGGCCCCCGGTACTCCTCCAGCACGAGGTGCGCATTGGTGCCACCGAAGCCGAATCCATTGGTAGCGGCACGACGAGGCTGGTCGCCATTCTCCGGCCAGGGCTGCTCGCGGGCGTTCACCTCGAAGCCCGGCCCCATGTCGCGCAACGCCGCGCCCGGCTGGGCGAAGTGTGCTTGCACGGGGAAGAGCCGGTGCTCCAGTGCCTTGCACAGCTTGATGACCGAAGCCGCACCCGCGGCCCAACCGACATGTCCGATCAGCGCCTTCACGCTGGCGAGCTGGATGCCGCTCCGCTTCCCGCCGAAGACCCGTGCAATCGACTTGAGCTCGGTGGCATCACCGGCCGGAGTCGCCGTCCCATGGGCCTCGATGTACTGCACGGTTGCGGGTGCGAGTCCCGCCCCGGCATAGCACGCCTCCATCGCCGCCACCTGCCCTTCCGATCGGGGGACGTTCGCCGAGCTGCTCCGGCCGTCACTGGAGAGCCCCGCCCCACGGATGACGGCATGCACCCGGTGCCCCGCCGCCACGGCGTCCGTCAGCCGCATCAACCCAACGATGCCCGCGCCCTCACCAAAGATGACGCCATCCGCGCTCGCGTCGAAGGGGCGGCTCCCCGTGGCAGAGAGGCCGTTGAACTGGGAGAACAGGCAGCTGTTTCCAGGGCCCGGCGAGAAGACCCCGCCCGCCAGGACGAGGTCCGCGTCCCCGCGTTCGAGCGCCTTCATGCCCAGCGCCATCGCATAGAGGGACGATGCGCACGCCGCGTCGAGCAGCGTCGTGGCGACACCCGCGCCCACCACGTCCGTCACCACCGCTTGCAGCGTGGGGTGCGGCGCCAGGTCGCTGGAGAGGGCCTCCACCCCCAGCGCCGCGCGGGCTGCGTTCGAGAGCGCGGCGACGTCCTGGGCGCGCTCCCCCCGCGCCCCCAGCAGCGCCTCACCGGCCTCCACGCTCAACGCGGCGTCATACTCCGCCGAGCCCTCGGCCGTTGAGCCGAGCAAGCACTGGATGCGCCCCGGCGCACGCGCCGCCAGGGACTTCAGCCCCCGCGTGGCCTGCTCGAGGGCAATAGCGAGCAGCTTCTGCTCACGGACGTATTGCTGAAAGCGCGCCACATCGAACCCCGGCGGAGGGATGAGGTCCTCATCCCGCACCTGCCCCGTGAGCAACGTGTACGCCCGGTCCGGCGTCCCCACGGGCCCCACGAAGTCCGCCACCAGCTCGGGCTGCGCCACGCCCGGGTCGACGATGCCGCTGACGCCCCGCCGGATGTTCTGCCAGTACGCCTCCGGGTCCTTCGCCCCACCCGGCAGGATGCAGCCCAGTGACACCACCGCAATCCCGCCTTCGGCCTCCCGTGGCAGTCCAGCGGCATGCGACGCCGCGGCAGGCTCCGCAGGAAGCAGCTTGCTGACGACACGGACCTCGGCAGCTGCCTCCGCCGGGAGGATCTTCTGGACGATGCGCGCGAGGACGCCGCTGGTCCCACAGTCCACGAAGCGCGTACACCCCGCGCGTGACAGCGCCTCCACGGCCCCCAGGAAATCGAACGGCCGCACCAGGTGCGAGGCCAGGGCATCCGCGAGTTCGGCCGAACCACCGGCGTACTGCCGGCGCTCGATAGGGGAGTAAACGCGTCCCCGAGGCGCTTGCATCGGCACACTCGCCAGGAACGCGCGGAAGCCGGTGGCGGCCTCCGCCATGCCTGGATGGTGGAACGGGTAGCGGCTGGCGATGAAGGTGAAGCCCTGCCCCCGAGACTCCAGCAACGCGCGGAGACGCTCTAGCTCCGCCCGCGCCCCCGCGACCACTGTCTGCTTGGCGTGATTCCGCCCGGCCACCGTCAGTCCGGAAGACCCGCAGTCGGCGATGGCACGAACAACCTCCGCTTCACCGAGCGCCACCGCCGCCAGGGTCCCGGAATCATCGGGGACCACCTCAAGGGCCCGAATGCGATGACAGACGACCTGCGCCCCCGTGGCGAGATCGAGCGCCCCGGCCGACGTCATCGCGGCGATCTCCCCGAAGCTATGCCCCACGAACACGTCCGGGCTCACTCCCTGGCGTTCCAACCACCGGGCGCCCAGCACACCCGACAGGTAGATGCCAAGCTGGTCCAGCTGGGGCACCTGTTCGAGCGCCTGCCGCACCCTCGCGGCATCACTCGCGAAGAGCAGCGGCGCGGCCTCCACCCCCACCGCCCGGCAGGCGGCGGCGACCGCCTGGAGCTCGTCCCCCAGGTCGGAATGAAGCGCCTTCAGTCGGAGGAAGAGCTCGGGCTCGAACGACCCCTGCCCGGCGAACAGGAGCGCTGTCGAGCCGGCCGGAAGCGCAAGAGGCGCCGGTCCGTCGACGGCGCGGGAGGGGTGCACGGCCTCCGTCGCCACCACCCGCGCCGTCCCCAACGCAGCCGGGTCCGCGAGGAGTGTCCTCGCCAGCGCCTGGATGGCCTCGGGGAACAGCTCCTTGATGGCGGAGCCGCCCTGCTGGGCCCGATCACGGAAGCTCCGGGGCGAGGGGGCCTCGACAATGTCCGACAGGGACTCGAAGCACCGCAGGAAGGACTCCGGAAATGGGCGTAGCGCACCGTGCACCCGGTCCGCGCAGAGGACGGTCTGATAGCCACAAGCCACCGGCGTGCCGTCGCTCTTCAACGTGCGGAAGCAGAAGCGGATGGAGACCTCGCCCCGCTCCTCCAGCGTCGTCAACACCACCAGCCGGTCCCCCAGCGAGGCGGGCGCGAGGTTGCGCGAATAGCCCTCATAGGTGAGCAGCAACAACTGGTCGAAGTCGTGCCGGAACTCCGGCACGTCGAAGACCGCCGGGCTGAAGAGCAGGTGCTCCCGTCCGGCGCACTGGAACTTGAAGTTCGTCAGGAAGTGATGGCTCCCGTAGGCCATCGTGTCGTCGAAGTGAATGTCGTACGGGACAGCGAAGAACCCCATGGTCGTTGCCTCCAGTGTCCCGTTCAGGAATCGAGCGCGCTCAGCGCCCGCGCGTCGTGGATGGACGTCCGCCCCGCTTCCGCCTGCCACCGCGTCCGCGCTGCTGGGGTTCCGGGCAGCAGCCCGTCGACCGTCCCAGAGAGCCCCCCGTCCACCACCCAGATGGCCCCGTTCACCCGACGCGTCTTGGGCCCCAGGAGGAGCTCGGTGACGTCCGCGACGTCCTCCGCCGTGCAGATCTCCCCGCCCGGCGTGGCGGCCTCCCAGCGCGCGACGCGGCCCTCTGCGTCCGGGAACATGCCGAGCAGCTCGCCGTGCACCGGGCCCGCGGACACGCAGTTGGTCCGGATGCCGTCGGGAGCCAGCTCCGCGGCGAGGTAGCGCGTCAACGACTCGACCCCCGCCTTCACCACCCCCTGACACCCCAGGTCATGCATGTACCGCTGGGACATGGACGTCGACATCGTCACGATGCTGCCGCCGCCCCGCCGGGCCATCAGGGGCCGCGCGCGCATCGCGCACTCGTAGGTGCCGGTGATGCAGGTGCGGAAGGCCTTGTCCCAATCCCGCGGTGAAATCCGGTCGAAAGGCCCGATGAGGCCGTTGGACGCGTTGCACACCAGGAAGTCCAGCCCACCGAACGCCTCCGCGATGGTGGTGAACATGCGGTCCAGGTGCTCCTCCTGCGCGACCGAGCCCCACACGTGGAGGGCCTTGCCCCCCGCGGCGTTCAGCTCGCGTGCCGTCCGCTCTCCCTCGTCGCGGGAGTGGAAGGAGTTCACCACCACCGTCGCGCCCGCGCTGGCCAGCCGCGCCGCGATGATCTTGCCAATCCCCTTCCCTGAGCCCGTGACGAGCGCGACCTTGCCCGAAAAGGGCAGCTCGACCGGCGGCGGTGGGCGCCGAGGGATGCTCGGCTCGCGCACCGGCTGCGCGGACTCGGGAGCCGGCCCCAGGCGCGCCCGGGCCATGTCACAGATGGCGGAGATGGTCCTCAGCCGCTGCGAGGGCTGCGGGGTGTCGCTCAGGCCCAGCTCCTTGATGAGCACGGCCAGCACCTCGGCCTGCTTCACGGAGTCGATGCCCAGCTCGTCCTCCAGGTCCGCCTCTGGCGTCAGGAGCGCCTCGGGATACCGGGTCACCTTCGCGAAGACGGCTCGAACCCGCGCCTCGAGGTCCTCGCCCGCCACCACCGTGCTCACGGGCGGCGTGGCGGACGCGCGAGCCGCCACGGATGCCGGCGCACCATCGGGCGCTGATGTGGCAGGCGTCGCGGGACGTGAGGCCGGCTGCGCCTCAGCGGTCCACCGCTCCACCATCTCCGCGATGGCCCCCAGTGTCCGCGCCTGTGCGCCGCGCGGCAATCGCTCAGAAGGAATGTTGAACTCGCGTCCGACGACCGCGGCAATCTCGGCGAGCTTGACCGAGTCGATGCCCAGCTCATCCTCGAGCTGCGCATCCGCCGTCAGGATATCGATGGGATAGCGCGTGACCTCCGCGGCGCAGCGGCGAATCCGCTCCAGGATGTTCGTCGCGGCGTGGGTGCCCTGATGAGATGCGTGTGATGTCATTGCCGAGCCCTCGTGCTTCCGGTTCGCGGCAATGAATGCACCAAGGGTCTGACGCGCCTTCGCGGAGGCGGATGAAAGCCCTTGCCAACTGGCAGGTCCTTCTTATTTAACACGGGCCTCGCGATGAATATCGCGGGGCCTTCGTGCTTTAGCCCCTGAATTCCAAGGGATTTTGGCTCGCGGTGCTGAAGAGGGCGCTCTCGGCCCTCTACCCCGCAGAGCGAGACGCCCCCTCTTCTCCGCCGCCGGTTGGCCTCTCTGGAGCGCTCTTTCGCCCGTTTTGGGGAGAGAGAGGCCGAGAGTGGTTAACAAGTGTTGTTAACTTTTGGGGCGGTAGTTAACAACATTCCCCCGGAGACCCGCTCTTTCCGCTCTGAGGTTTCTGGGAAGGCATTTCTCTCTGCTTTCTGGTTGCGTCTCTCACCTGCTTTGCTGGTCCCAAAGGGGGCGGCGCAAGGTCGGGGGAACCCTCCCAATCAACACTCAAAGTGAGGGCACTTTCGGAAGCCTCGGATCAGCCGCCTCCACTGCCGTTTCACGGGCGGTGTGGTGTAGCCCCCTGAAGAGTCGGACAGGCTCGTTCGGCTAGAAAGCGAGTCTGATGATGGAGAAGAAGACGACAGAGGTCGCCCCGGAGGCGGATGGTGCCGAGCCAGGAGGACGGCGGCGCCGTTACTCGGCAGAGGAGAAGCTGCGGACGCTCTCCGAGGCAGAGTCGCCCGGCAGCAGTGGGAAGCCTTGACGCGTTTCGTCTCCGACGCGCGCCTGTCCCTGGGTAGAGTCGATGGAGTTGCCCCCGTCAAATCGGACAGCTCAAGGTTGAGAGTTAGCAGTACGGAATTCGCGGGGTGACTTCATCTTGAGCCCGCGGTGGGGGTGGCAGCGGTTGTAGTCGTCGAACCAGGCGGGCAGCTGCGCCAAGACGTGGGCGGCCGAGGGCAGCTCGTTGACGTACACGTAGTCGCGCTTGAAGGTCTTCACGAAGGCCTCGGCCATGCCGTTGCTCTGGGGCGAGTAGGAGGGCGTGGTGCACACCCGCAGGCCGAGGCTGTGGCCGAAGTCGCGGGTGTCCTTGGCGGTGTAGACGGGGCCGTTGTCGGAGTGAGCGTCACCCGCTTCGGTGGACAGGTTGACTACGCTGCCTGCCTCTGCACCTCAGCCGTTCTCTCGTACTCGGCCGGGCTGACGTAGCCGAGTGAGGAGTGACGGCGCCTGCGGTTGTAGAACA
>JAFAAN010000038.1 GCA_023426545.1 Pseudomonadota bacterium | reverse complement strand
GGGGGGCGGGGGGGGGGGGCGGGGGGGGGGGTGGGGGGCGGGGCGGCCCCCCCCCCCCCGGCCAGGGCGCGCTTCCTGACAGCGGGTGAGGCTGCTTCCGATGACGCGCGGAGTCGTCCACGAACGTGGGGCGGGACGCTTCCTTCGAAGCGAGCAGCATATCGAGCGCCGCGTCGCTCGGGTCGAAGCCCTGCGCCATGTCGGCGGCCAGGAGGCTGTCGCGCTCCTCGACGGTTTCGATGGTCAGCTCATCCGGGCTCAGGCCAGGGCGCGCAGGCCCGCGCGGAGGACCTCGACGTCGACCTGCATCAGCAATTGCTCCGTCTCATCGTTCGTGCGCTCCCAGATGGGCACCGCGGATTGAAGGAGCTGGAGCCCGGTGTCCGTCAGCACCAACAGGCGTCCGCGGCGGTCCGCCGGGTCGACCGTGGTCTTCACGAGCCCGCGCCTTTCGAGCGGCTTGAGGTTGGCGGTCAGGGTGGTCCGGTCCATCGCCAGGAGCTCCGCGACAGGCCCGATGGACGGCGGCGTGGGGCGATTGAGCGACATCAGCAGTGAGAACTGTCCGTGCGTGAGGCCCAGCGGGCGCAGGGCTTCATCGAAGCGACGTGCCAGGGCGCGCGCGGCGCGCTGGACCGCGAGGCACAGGCAGTGGTCTCGAACGTGGAGGGTCGTTGTGAAGGGGACAGGCCTGGGCGTTGACATGGATTTAGTGGGTTGATATCAACATATCCAGTCAAAGCAGGCGTGTCCAGCTGGAGAGATGTCATGGCGTATATCGATGGATTTGTGCTGGCGGTGCCCGAGGCGAACAAGGAGGCCTACCGTCAGGTCGCTGCCGCTGCCGCGCCGCTGTTCAAGGAGTTCGGTGCGACGCGCGTCGTCGAGTCCTGGGGCGATGATGTCCCGGATGGCAAGGTCACCGACCTCAAGCGCGCGGTGCAGGCACGGCCCGGCGAGGTCATCGTCTTCTCCTGGAACGAGTACCCCAGCAAGGCGGTGCGCGACGCGGCGCACGTGAAGATGATGAGCGACCCGCGGATGGAGGCGATGAGCGCGCAGATGCCCTTCGATGGGCAGCGGATGATCTTCGGTGGTTTCGTGCCCGACTTCCACGAGCGCGAGCCAGGGGCGCCGGGCTATGTCGATGGCTCCCTCGTGCCGGTGCCGGCCGGAAGCAAGGACGCCTATCGGACCCATGCGGCCACGATCGCGGAGGTGCTGCTGGCGCATGGCGCCACGCGCATCGTCGACGCGTGGGGTGACGATGTCCCCGACGGCAAGGTCACGGACTTCAAGGGCGCGGTGCAGGCCACCGGCGACGAGCACGTGGTCTTCTCGTGGATTGAGTGGCCCTCGAAGGCGGTTCGCGACGCAGGGTGGGGGAGTGCGATGGCCGATCCGCGCCTGCGGCCGGACAACGTGCCTCATGACGAGCGCCGCAGGGCTCACGGTGGCTTCGTGCCATTTCTGGACGTCGGCGAGCGCTGAGGGGGATGGGGCAATGCCCCCCCTCTCGCCACGCTGTTGGTGGAGGTGGGTGAGGAGGGGCACGGCCCGCGCCGACACGAGGAGGGGGCCCGCACGCGCACACGGCTCGCGTTCCTGATATGCGACTGCGTCGTCCGCTCCCGCCATGCCCCAGCTCCTGCTCCTCCCCGACGGCCGCCGCCTCCCGTTGGACAAGCCCATCGTCTCCGTGGGCTCCGATGCCACCTGCGACGCCGTGATTGTTGCGCCCGGTGTGAAGCCGAGCCACGCGCTGTTGTTCCGCGACGCGCGTGGCTGGAGCGTGGCCCCGGCGGGCAAGGGCTGTGACATCAAGGTGCAGGGGCGGCGCGTGGACCTGGCGCCCCTGGAGCCTGGGGACCGCTTCCGCGTGGGCGCGGTGGAGCTGGAGCTCATCGAGGCGGTGGCGTCCAGCGCGGGGGACGCGGCGGAGGTCGCGCCCCGGCGGCAGGACGGCAGGCTGGTGGCGGTGCTGGCGGAGCTGTCCTCGCGGCTGCTGGTGCAGCGTCCCCCGCTGGAGTTGCTGGAGGTGGCGATGCGGGGGCTCGCCGACGTGGTGGGCGCGGATGTGGGCTTCCTCGTCGCCGCGGACTCCCGGGAGGGGCCTCGACGCGTGCTGTGCTCCACGGGCGCCATGCCCGACGCGGCAGTGGTGGACAGCCTCGTGGACCGGGTGCTGACATCCGGTGCGCCGGTGCGGGTGGCCGACGTGGAGGCGGACGCGGCGCTGGCCATGGCGCCCAGCATGGCGGCGCTTCGGCTGGGCTCCGCGCTGGTGGTCCCGCTGCGCGTGGAGCAGGTGCCGCTGTCGGTGGTGTACCTGGGGCGGAGGCTGGGCGCTCCGGCCTTCTCCGCGGTGGAGCTGGAGGAGGCCATGGCGCTCTCCGCGCTGACGGCGCTGCTCCTGTCGACCCGGCGCGAACTGACGGAGCTGCGCGCGCAGGTGGAGGGCCTCACCCGCCGCATCGAAGCCGCGACGTTCGAGGGGCTCATCGGCGAGTCCCCCTCCATGCGCGCCCTGTACCGGCAGGTGGAGCGGCTGGGGCCCACGCCGCTCAACGTCCTCATCGAAGGCGAGACGGGGACGGGCAAGGAGCTGGTGGCGCGGGCGCTCCACCGGCGCAGCGGGCGGCGCGGCCGGCTGGTGGCCATCAACTGCGCGGCGCTACCGGAGAGCCTCATCGAGCGCGAGCTCTTCGGCCATGCGCGTGGCGCGTTCACCGGCGCGGGCGCGGAGCGGGCGGGACTGGTGGAAGCGGCCGACGGCGGCACCCTCTTCCTGGATGAGATTGGGGACATGCCGCTGTCGCTCCAGACGCGCTTGCTGCGCGTGGTGCAGGAGCGCGAGGTCACCCGGCTGGGGGAGCACCAGCCTCGCAAGGTGGACGTGCGCGTGGTGTCCGCGACACACGTACCCCTGGCGGAGGCGGTGCGGCGGGGCACCTTCCGCGCGGATCTGCGCTTCCGTCTGGAAGAGGTGCGCGTGGACGTGCCGCCGCTGCGAGAGCGCGGTGATGACGTGTTGCTCATCGCCCACCACGTGCTGAAGCAGGAGGCGCGCAAGGCGCGAGGCTTCACGCAGAAGGCCACGGAGGCGCTGCGTGGGCACCCCTTCCCTGGCAACGTGCGTGAGCTGGCGTCGCGCGTGCGTCGCGCGGCGGTGCTGGCGGCGGACGAGCTGTTGCGCCCCGAGGACCTGGAGCTGGGCGGAGACACCGCGCCCATGATTCCCCTGGAGGAGGCACGGGAGGCGTTCGTGCAGCGCTACGTGCGGGAGGCGATTGCCCGCTGCGGCGGCAGCAAGAAGGACGCGGCGGCGGCGCTGGGCATCGGTCTTCGCTCGCTGTTTCGCTACCTGGGCGAGGGAGACTGACAGGCCGCCTCCTCGGGAGGGGCTGTCCACGTGCCAGTCCTGGCACGTTTCCCCCGGCGGCAGGGGCTCGGAAGGCCAGGGGCGTCACGCAACTCCGTGGAATCGGGACGATTCGATGTCTCGCGAGGTCTGGGCACGCACGTTGCTCTGGGGGTGCCCCGTGCACACTGGCGGAGGGCCGCCACGGTGCAAATGGACCTCATGGAGACAAACGTGAAGCAACTGGTGATGGGAATGTTCCTGGCCCTGGCGGTCGTGGGCTGTGGCAGCACGAAGGACGATGATGGGCAGGGGCCTGACGGGAACCCCAATGAGCAGGGGGCGGGGCTGTGCAGCACGAGCAAGCCGTGTCCCTCCGGGCAGTTCTGCTTCAACGGCTTGTGTGCCCTCGGCTGTCAGTCGAACGGGGACTGCGCGGCGGACCAGTACTGCGACACCGAGGACACGGCCACGCTCATCTCCTACTGCAAGAACAAGAAGGTGCCGACTTGCAGCTCCAACAGCCAGTGCCAGAGCAACCAGGTCTGCATCGAGGGCCTGTGCAGCCTGGCGCCCCCGGCGAACCCGCCCTCATGCAACCCGAACACCACCGACTTCAAGGACGGCTGCGACACCTATGCGGTGTGCCTGGACGCCGATGACCAGGGCCCGCAGCAGCCGTACTGCGCCAGCTTCCCGCCGTGCCCCGAGGATGGCGTGTGCCCGACGGGCCTGGGCGGCGCGGTGTGCAACAACGGCTACCTGCCCAACAAGGGCCGCTTCTGCATGCAGGGGCTCTGCAGTGACAACTCGAACTGCCCCTCGTCGTGGAACTGCGTGAAGCCCTTCTCCGCCTCGGTCCTCGGGTTCTGCAGCCCGGGTGACTTCGGCTTCCCCTGCGCGGAGAACGCCCACTGCAAGAGTGGCCAGTGCTTCGGCGCGCCGGGCTTCATGGGCACCTGCATGTAGTGGCTGAAGGTGGCCTCGTGTTCCCCAGTTGGGGAGCACGGGGCTGCTTGCGCCGTTGGGGGGTGCTCTTCGGGCATCCCTCCGCCTAGAGTCGCGTGCGCCTTGGTGATGCGCCGACTCTTCCTGCTCCTGTTGTTGCCCGCGTGGGTGCTGCTCGTCGCGCCGGGCTGTCCGCTCGACATCCGAATCCGCTGTGACGAGTCCGGGGGCTGTCCGCAGGGGGAGGTCTGTGTCCGAGGTGATTGCGAGCCCGCGACCTCGGGGCTGCATATCGGGGATGCCTGTGGCGCGGATGCGGACTGCGGTCCGGGGCTCACCTGCGGCATGGGCTTCCCGGGCGGGTATTGCCTGCTGTCGTGCTCCGAGGCGACGTCCTGCCCGCCGGGCAGCGTGTGCGCGAGGGCGCTGGGGCAGTGCCTGCGGACCTGTGGCGAGACCTGTGCCCGGCCGGGGTACGGCTGTGGGGCCGTTCCCGATTCATCCAGCCCCTTGAGTGCCTGTGTTCCGCTGATGACCCCGTCGGATGGGGGCTGCACAGGGGCGGAATGCGAGGCGCCGGATGGAGGATGCACGGGCTCGGGATGCGAAGCGCCGGATGGAGGCTGCACGGAGGCGGGGTGTGAGCCGTCGGATGGAGGGTGCTCAAGCACGGTGGCGGTGGGTGGCGCGTGCACGCGGCCGTGCGAGTGCGCGGATGCCGCAGCGGCCTGTGTTGACGGGACGTGCACGCTGACGTGCACGTCAGACTTCACGTGCCGCGACGGGCGACGGTGCATGGATTCGCACTGTGAGGTGGGGCCTCGCCTGGGAGAGCCGTGTAGGGACACATTTGAGTGCCCCGGCACCGCCCAGTGTCCCTGGGAGCGGATGCGCTGCGAGGCGCGGTGCAACCCGAGGGCAGATCTCTGTGCGGCGGGCTACCGGTGTGCTCCAGACTGGCTGTGCGTTCAGGAGTGCACGGGTACTCCGGCGTCGGTGGGCGAGGTCTGCGAGAACTCGCTGGACTGCGCGCCCTGTAGCATCTGCCTGTCGTCGGGGGCGGTGCTGCGGTGCCGGCAGCCTTGCCGGTTGGACCGGGACTGCCCCGGAGGGGCGACGGGAGCCTGCGAGCAGGTGGGGGAAACCAAGGCCTGTCGGCTGTAGCTGTCATGTGCCCGGTTGCTCGGAGAGGCGCGCTCCCGGAGAATGCCCGGGTGATGACGGGTGAGGTGCTTGCGGGCCGCTACCGACTGGAGCGGGAGCTGGGGCGAGGGGGAATGGCCACGGTCTTCCTGGCCACGGACCTGCGGCTGTCGCGCCCCGTGGCGCTGAAGCGGATGCACCCGGGCAGCGGCACGGATCGCGCGGTGCGCTTCCGTCGGGAGGCCGAGCTGGCCGCCTCGCTCCATCACCCCAACGTCCTGGAGGTCCATGACTACGGCGAGGATGAGGCCCATGGCCCGTTTCTCGTCTGCGAGTGGGTGCGGGGCGAGGACCTCCGCGCGCTGGCGGGAAGGCTTTCGCCGGTGCCGCCTGAAGCGGCGATGGTGTTGGGCTGGGAGCTCGCCCGGGCGCTGGCGGCGGCGCATGCGCGCGGCATCGTCCACCGCGACGTGAAGCCAGACAATGTGCTGGTGGCGGAAGGTGGGCCGCTGAAGCTGGCGGACTTTGGCCTCGCCGCGCTGGAGGACCAGGAGCGCCTCACGAGTACTGGGGCGGTGACGGGCTCGCTGCCATACATGGCGCCCGAGCGCATCGACACAGGGGCGTACTCGCCCGCCTCGGATGTCTACGCGGTGGGGGTCATCCTGTTCGAGCTGTGCTCGGGCACTACGCCGCATGCGGGCAAGGGCGCGGCGCATCTGGTGGCGTCGGTGATGGCGAAGGATGCGCCACTGTTGACGGAGGTGGTGCCGGGCACGCCCGAGCCCTTGGCGGCGCTGGTCGCGCGGTGTCTGGCGAAGGATGCGCGCGACAGGCCGCGCGATGGGGCATCGCTGGCGTCGGCATTGGAGGAATTGCTCCAACGAGGGGTCGGCCCGCCTGCCGACATGGCTCGGGAGTTCCTGGGAGCCCCGGTGGCATGTGCCAGCCGATGGCGCCGGGCTCGCTTCGAGCGATTGCTGGAGGAGGGGCGCGGACTGCTGGCGCGTGGCGAGGGGGCGCGTGCCGCGAAGCTCCTCAACGCCGCGATGTTGCTGGAGCCGGCATCCGCTGAGGTGGTGGCGCTGTTGCGTGAGCGGCCGAAGCGTTCCGGGTGGCGGGTTGGCGCCGTGGGGGCGGGGCTCGCGCTCTGCGCGGCGGTGGGGTGGGCATGGTCGCACCTGGGCGCCGAGCCCTCGTCAGGAATGGCGTCCCCGGAAACGGCGCCCGTGGATGGCGCCACTCCCGGCGAACTTCGTCCTCGTGCTCCCACGCTCACGGGGAAGGAGATGCCTGTTCCGAGGACGGACTTCCATCCGTTGGACGTTTCACGGAGGCTGGGCCGTTCGGAGGGCACTGGGGCCACCAAGTCAGTCGGCGCCATTGTCCCGACAGGGCGCTCGACGGAAGGTGCCGTGGCGAAGCCAGCTCGGCCAGCCGATGCGGTAGTGCGTTCGGGGGGGATGGATTCGGGGAAGGCGGCCGGATCGTCCCCGCCGAGAGGGCACTCAGCGGCAGCTGAGCCTTCAGGAGCCACGCGGCCCGCGGCACTGGCGCGAGGGCCGGACGTGGAGCCCACCGTCCCCGAGCGTCCCGCCGTGCTGAAAGTGACCGCGCGCCCATGGGCAGAGGTGTTCGTGAACGGCGAGAGCCATGGCTATACGCCTCGCGTGCGTGAACTCACGCTGCCAGCGGGGACCTACCGGCTGCGCTTCGTCAATCCCCTGTGTGACGAGGTCGATCAGGAAGTGACGCTCGCGTCAGGGGAAACCGTGACGCGCGACGTGGTGCTGTCACCACGCAAGGCGGAGGTGCTCATCCTCGCTCCCTCGGGTGCGCGACTCTTCGTGGATGGCCGGGAGGTGGGCGTCGCGCCCCTGTCTGGACCGGTGGTGGTCGAGCATGGCCGGCACACGGTGACGGCACGCCGTGCGGGTGCGCCGCCCTTGCAGCGAGACGTGGACGTGGTCGCGGGGCGTCGTCTCGAAGTGACGCTGGACGTGACGCCGTGATGGGCGCGGCCTTGATGGTGATGGCGCTCGCGGTGTCCCCGCTCGACGGCGCGCGCAATGCCTACCAGGCCGGCGAGCTGTCCCAGGCTCGCACCGAGCTGGAATCGCTGCTTTACCCGCTGCGGCTCGACGGAGAGACATTGGAGGCGGAAGCGCACCTGTTGCTTGCAGCCACCTATCACGCACAGGACGAGCTGGCCCGCGCGGAAGATGAGGTGGTGCGAGGGCTGGCGGTTCATGGCGACTCGGCGCTGGACCCGCTGCTGTACCCACCGGACTTCGTCGCCTTCGTCGAGCGCGCGCGTACCCAGCACCAGACACGCATCGGGGAGCTGCGCGCGGAGCGGCGGCCTCGGCTGTTGCCGCCGCCTACCTCCACCGTCGACCTCATCCGCAAGGAAGAGGTGCCCACCCCGCCAGCGCTGTCCCGTGGCTGGTATCTGGTGCCCTTTGGGGTGGGGCACTTCAAGCACGGACGCTCGGGGATGGGGACGGTGCTGGCGGTGACGCAGGGGTTGGGACTCGCGGCGGCGGGCGCCTCCCTGGGGACCGCGCTCTCGCTACGAGGGCCGGACGGTCGCTACCGCGCGAGCGACGCGGGGAGGGCGCGGACACTCAACGTGACGTACCTGGTGGGGGCCTATGCCTTCGCGGCGGCCTATGCGTATGGGGTCCTGGACGGGATGGTATTGACGCCCGCTCCGCCAGTTCGCCCGGTGCCCTGAGTTTCGGGGGACTCACGATTGGGAACTGGGTGCCGCAAAGGCACCGCGCCGGTTGTCATGCCGGCACGGTGCGTGGGGGCTCACTACCGCCTGGCGGGCGCAGACGCGGCGCTGGCCCTCTGGCTGTAGGCGTCACACAGCTCCAGGTACTCGTCACTGTCGATGTCGAGCGCCGCCACCCGCATCTTCTTGACCTTGGGCTTGTCCAACGTGGTCTTGATTTGAATCAGCTTGAGGGTGGGGATGCCCATGTAGGACTGGCTGTAATAGGTATTCTCGGTCATGTCGGCCCACTCGATCAGCATGCCATCCTCGAAGCGGATGCCATCCTGGCCGATGATCAGCGCGGGCTTGTCCAGCTTGCCCAGCGCCCGGATGCAGCCATAGAGCATCCAGACCATACAAAGGTTGACCGCGCCGCAGAGGAGCATCGCGCCCGAGCTGTTCGTCAGCCGGAAGGTGAGCACGCCACAGAGGGACGAGGCCACCACCCAGATGATCGTACCGATGATGAGCTTCGTGCGCGAGTAATAGACCTCACGTGGCTTCTGCGTCCGCTGCTTGTTCTGGGATGAGCTGTAGATTTCCATGATGTGTCACCAGCGAGAGAAAGGTCAGTGGGCCAGCCGCTGCGACAGGTAGGCCAGGAGGACGGGCGCGTTGTCGATGCGGGCCTCGTCAATCTTGAGCTGCCTGCCATCGGCGACGATGATCAGCTCGCGCGTGGAGACCCCACTGTCGACTTCGTCCTGGAAGCGGATGCTCTCGATATCGTCCCAGGGCATCAGCCGCTTCTTGTGCGTCAGCCCGGCGCCGCTGAGCGCGAGCGGGCCGAACTTCACCGTCTTTCCAGCATTGACCTGCCGGTGCACGCCTTGAAGCAGCACTTCGACGACGTGACTCGTCACGTGGTCGTACAGCGCTTCCGCGTCACTCCAGAGGTTCAGCCGCAGCCGGTAGGTCCCTCCGCGGTGGCGCAGGACGAGCCGGTCGTCATTCTGCACCGAGATGATGGTGCCCACGTTCCGCCAGGCGATTCGCGTGTTGCCAGCGCGCAGCCCCTCCTCGTCCACCACCAACGTGCGCGGTGAGCGCAGCCAGACGAAGAAATCGCTGGCCCGCCAGAAGATGAAGTAGAGACCGCAGGGGATGCCCGCCAGCAGGATGATGGGGGCAGAGTGGTAGCGGAACAGCCCTTTGATGAAGTCCCGGGGGAGCAGGTAAATCGAGCCGAATGAGAGAAATGCCGCGGCCACCACGTAAATCAGGAGGAAGCCTGCGGCGAGCCAGTAGAGGACGGCCGTGGGAAAGACCCGGGTGTGCGAGAGCTTCAGGCGAAGCCTCCGTCGTCGTATCGAAGAGAGCGTGCTCCTATAAACAATCGCGTGTGTCTTTTCGATGAGATTCGCCGTCACGCTCCGAGTGGGAAAGGGGCGTTGAAACCCACCCGTGTCATGCGCTGCGTGCTGTTCGTGGGCTGCTCGGGTGTGGCGAATTCGAGAAACAATCGCCGTTCTCACGTCGTGAGAGGGTCTTGTTTGAGACTGCGTGAAACACAGCCTCTTCTTGACTGGCTCGGCTGGAGCAGGTCGTCCATGGGGCCGGCGCTGCGGTATCCGTGAGCTTCCCGGGTTCCGGGAGTGAGAGGGGAGGGCGAGGCCTCACTGGCCTGCATTGCTCGCACCGGGCCTGGGCGGAAGGGGGGGCTGGCAGCCCACACGCAGGGAACAGCTCAACTTGTTGACAGCGGTCAGTGGCACGAGCCGGCAACTGCCAGAGGCACATGTAAACAAATTGCTCGCCGATGAAGTCTTGAATCGACGATTGCTCTCGATGGGATTCGTTACGTCATCCGACGGGATTTCATGGCCGTCGCGTTGGTGGCTCTCTCGAAGGACCGGACTCCGCGTTCCTGTGCCCGCGTCGGCGCACGTCGACTTCCGTGGCAGGCGAAGGCCAGACCGGAACGAGGGTGCGGCGGTCGGATCAGCCGTTTTCGTCGGTTGCCGGCTCGTCCTGCTCCAGGCGGCCGAGTCCGATCCCTGCACCGATGCCCAGGCCGGCGCCGCCCATCCCAGCACCGGCACCGCCGCCGCCTCCACCACCTCCGCCACCCTTGCCGCCGCCGCTTCCTCCGCCTCCGCCTCCGCCCTTGCCACCGCCGGAGGCGGCACGCAGTGGGCCTTGCTCCGGGATTTCCAGCGACGGTGGGATCGGCTCCAGGTCGAGTGCCTGGCGAATGAACCCGCGCAGCGACACCACCAGGTCGAGCGTACGCACCGGCCTTCCGGCGACCATGTCGCGCGCGGCCCGCGCAGCCAATTCCACCTGCTGTTCGGTGCCCAGCAGGATCACGTCCGAGAGCGCCGCCTCCACCGCATCGCGGATGCGCCTGCGGCGCTCGGAGGTTGAATCCGGCTCGGCCACCTCCCGCCCCGAGGCCGCCGCCTCTTCCGCCCGGCGGCGCAGGTCACGCAGGTGAGTGGGGTCCACTTCCAGATCGCCGGTGAACGAGCCGCCCAGCGTCTTGTAGGCGGCGATCAGCGTCTTGAGCCGCTCGTTGATCTGCCGGTTCTCGCGCTCGCGCCTGCGCTGGATGGTCTGCATCGCCAGCAAGCGGATGCTCACGGCCACCAGCGACACCAGCACCAGCCCCAGCAAGGTGGTGAGCACCGCGCTCCAGGAACTGAAATCGAGATTGCGCATGCGTGCCCATGAAAGGAGGTGGAGACCGGCTCAGGGTCGTTCATACCGCCGGTCATGGCAACGGCGGCCATGGCATCCGCCAGGGGCTCGGCGGCCTCGGTATGGATGCCGACGCAACCGGCGCCAGTCCGCACGGCCCCTGGCGATACCTGCTGCTGCGCAGCATCGCGCACGACGCATCAGAGGAATGGTGGCCAAGTTGAGGAAGAAGAGGGGCTGCCTGAGGGATGCTCCCGGCCGGTGGACATGCCGTGCAGCCACGGAGCGCGCTGGTGACTGGCGCCATCCTCCTGGTGACTGCGGTCACCGCCCAGGCGCCTGACACGGGTTCACGGTTGCCATCCCGTCCATGAGAAATCCATGGGTTATGAGCCTCTCCTGATGGGCATGCGCGCTGCAATGGAGCAGGGCACGGGCGGGCCAGACTCGCCGCAGCAGTCCTCCTTCGCTGTCAAGAACCAGGTGATACCCATGATTGGCGTCAAGGCTCCGGCTCTCGCTCCTTCCACGATGCGTCCTTCGGCTGTTCCGGCCACCCCTGCCAGCCCGAGGCAGCTGCTCGCGGCGGGGCCCGTTCAGGACATGGGGGCTCAAGCCCTCCCTGTTCCCATGAACATGCCCGTACGAGGCATGGCCCCGGTGGTGGATGTGTTCGAAGCCGGTGCCATCAACAACCAGCGCCAGCCCAACCTGGCGCCCCAGTTGGAGGGCGCGCTGAGCCCGATTCGCGGACCCATCACCGATGCTCCCCGGGGACTGCCCGCGCAGCTCCAGAACCTTGAACCGGCTCCGGAGCCCTCCAGCTCGGGTGTCCCGAGCGCCAGCGACAAGCGGCCGGCCGGAGACAAGCGGTCGGCAGCGCAGATTGTCGACGATACGCCCGTGCTGAAGAACCTGGGCCGCCAGAAGGACATCAAGTTCGAGCAGCTGTGCAAGCAGACGGGCATCGACCCCAAGCTCGATCTGAAGGACCCGAAGCAGAACCCGGACGCCGTCTACCGCCTGGCCAAGGTGTTGGAGTTCATCGACAGTGCCATGGCCTCGAATGGCGAGGAGCGGTCGAACAAGGTCAAGAACGGCCAGGGCGACGGCAACATCGAGGGCATCACCAAGAGTGGTGATGCGCGGCACGGCACCGAGGCTGGCATGGTGAAGGACTTCGCCGAGAAGGGGTACTCCTTCCTGGGCGAGCACCAACTGCCGACGACGAAGGACACCCACGTCAGGGCGGACGGGAGCAACAAGGACAACTTCCAGTGGTTCGCGGGTGAGGCGGGCAAGCACCTGTGGTTCCTGCCAGGGGTTAGCAACGTCCTGACGGGGATTGGCAACTCGGAAGGCGGCGTCAAGGGCGTCCTCAAGGGCGCCGCGACCGGCTACCTCAACACCCTGAAGGGCGCAGCGGAGGGCGTCATCGGCGCCGTCACGACCGGCCGCGCCAACCCCGCCTCGATGGTCCTGGGAGGCGCCATGGGGGCGCTGGCGAACACCGAGGCCGCGCCCCAGCCGGTGAAGGACATCGCGAGCATGTTCTGAGTCACGAAGCTTCCCCGAGACATCCCCTCGTTCGCGGATTGCCCCCTCCCCACGCGCTCAACGCGGGTCCTGACGGGCCGGGGAGGGGCCTCGGGACGATGCGCGGCGTGTGTTCCGGCCGACCCAGAGCCGGAGCGTGGCGAGCAACGCCAGCACTGTCAGTTCTCCTCCAGCCTGGGTGCAGCCCTTCTTGGAGTCGACCGGCGCGGGGGGCGGAGGCTCGTTCACGGTGCCTCCATCAAACTCCGTACCCCCATCCGAGCATCCGCCCCCCCGGCTGGTTCCCACGTTCGCGGCGTTCGCCGAGCAGTGCAGCTCGAAGTCCACACTCAGAGGAGGAAGCGTGAGGTTCGCGTGCTCCAGCGTCGCCTTGAGCGTGGCTCGGTGTCGTCCGGGCTGGAGACTCTCGATGGGCGGCTGGTGGTAGGAATCAGCGCAGCCCACGTAGTCGCAGAAGGTGAAGAGGAACAGCAACTGCCGGTTGTATTGGTAGCGACGCGGTTCGAGGTTCTCCTCTCCCGTCGCGGTCAGCCCGCTGTGCTTCGCGTACGACCAGGGCTCGCCGTCCACTTCCACCGTCCAATGTACCCACGGAAGGAATGGCACCAGCTCCGGCGATGGCGTGAAGCGCAGCGTGGTGAAGTTCCCTTCCACCTGCCTCTCGCCGCAGCTCGAATCCCCGTACAGGTTGAAGACGCCCTGGCTTGGGGTGTCGACTGTCAACGTGCCGGTGGTCGTGGGCAACGGGAGGGTGGGGCCGGCGGTGAAGGTCGTGAACTCGGGCTGGGGCGGCTGATGCTGACAGACTCCCGTCGCCTCGATGCGGTACGTGGTCCCTGGCACCAGCGGCTCATCCGGAACCAGGACTTGGGTTTGATGCGCCCCCGGTGTGACGGTCGCCGGCACCTGCGTTCCATCCGGGAGCAGGAGCCGGACGGTGGACGGGTCCACGTTCTCCAGCAGCGGCGGCACCGCCACCAGTCCAGGGACGTTCGCGGGCACGACGCCGCCATCCTCGGGGAGGGGAAAGCGCACCCCCACCAGGCAGTTGGGCGCGACACATGCGTGCGCCGGGGAGGGAACGAGCACTTCCATTCCCAAGAGGAACAGCCCTACCGTGCTCCACTTCCACGTGTGTTTGTGCATGCCCTATTAGACACCGGAACCGGCGGGTGGCGAATGGCTCTTCTGCTGTGACGAGCGACAGACAGAACGGCCGGGGACTGGTGCGTGGGATTCGCATTGCGTTGCAAGGGCCTTGCGGGCAAGCTCGATCCGGGGCCGGCATCTCTGTCATTCGAGGGGGGAATTCCTTGTTCAGATACCTTCGCTATTGTGCGCCAGCCCTTCTGCTCCTGAGTGTCGCGTGTTCGTCGTCGGAGCCTTCCGAGTCTCGACCGGGCGAAATCGTGGATGCTTGGCCCCTGTCGGCCAAGGAGCGTCCGGTGCAGTTCGTTCCCCTGGCCTCTGGCGGGGTCATCGGGAGAGGGCAGCCGTACGTCAACTCGAGGAATGCCCGGACCGCTGTCGACGTCATCCGCTACGACGTCAGTGAGGGCGGGCTCTCAGAGACCGTCCTCGTTGACGGTACGGTGTCGACGTCCGGAGCCATCGGGCTGGATGCTCAGCAGCGTGTGTTGATCGCTAGGAGTGGCTTCGAAGGAAGCTCGTGGATTCAGGTGTGCCGAGTCCATGGGGGCGAAGGGACGCCCGATTCCACGTTCGGCGAGAACGGGTGCGTGAACGTCGACGACCTGCCCACCGGACATGCCGATGCCATCATCGGGCTGCCTTCCGGGGGGATGCTGGTGCGCATGAGCGGTGGATGGCCCACCCTCGTTCAGCTGACCTCGAGTGGCGTTCGTGACAGCGGATTCGGGACGGATGGTGTGCTGCGCATCGAGCAGCAGGCCACCCATATCGCCTCAATCGCGGTCCAGTCCGATGGACGCATCCTGGTCTCATTGGAAAAATGGCTCGGTGGGAGCGACTTCCAGCCCAAGCTCATCCGCCTCATGCCCTCGGGCGCCATTGATACGAGCTTCGGGAATGGTGGCGAGCTTCCGGATGTGGGCGGCGACCTCCATGTGGGCACCGACGACACGTTCATCGCCTTGAGCACCGAGAGCATCTTCGCGTATCACGCCGATGGCACGCCGGATGTGACGTTCGGAACGGGCGGTTCAGTGAACCTCAAGGAGGCCACGGAGACCACCGCTGAGGCGTTCGAGATTCGCGCAATCACCCGGGATGCGTCGGGTCGTATCTATGCCACCGCGGGATTCGGCACCGAGTCCAGCGGCTTTGGCGGGCTGCTCGTGCGACTGACGCCCACGGGTGCACTGGACCCAGAGTTCCAGGTGCGGACCGGAGAGGGGACCCGCGTCTACTGGGTGGGGTCCGCGCTCGCGATCGGCGCTGATGGGAAGATCTGGGTCATGATGTGTCTCGTGGGCGCCAACCCGATGCCGACGGGCCTCGCGTTGCTCTTGCCCTGAAGGACTGCGCCCCGTCCTGGCCGCGCGGCGCTACCAAGTATAGAAGCCCGCCTGCCGCGCGGCGCAGCGGGAGGCGCGGCCTTCCGCAGGCGTACCGCTCCGCATCGAAGGGATTCGGAGCGCCGATCCCGTAGCCCTCAAGCAACGCGGCGCATCTGTGATCCCGGCCCGAGCGAGGTGACTCGGCGAAGGGCCAGCCGTCATGTCGGCAACACTTCGGCTTCGCGTTTCTCGGCGTTTTCAAGCGAAGTGCCCCTGTGTCATGCCGCGACCTGGCACGGGCCGCAGGGCAGGCTTGCACCATTGGTGCTCGTTTGATATGCGAAATCTCGCCGGATCCAGACGGTGTGGCGCGTGCATGTCGCCTCCGCTGCCGGTGCTCCATCCGAATGTTCGGAAAAGCTGGCGGGCTCGCTCGTGCTGCAAGGCGCGGCGTTCCCTTCACTTCGTTCGTCCGTGCCGTCCCCCCTGGGGTGGTGCGGGCGCCTTCACCATTCGAGGACATTTCATGACCATTTCCGTTCGAAGCGTGCTGCGGCACCACTTCCGGCATTTCAACGCCCGGACTCTCGTGGATGCAGCAGACGCCTGGGCGGCGCACGCCGATGGCGGCGGCAAGATGATGGTGACGCTCGCCGGTGCCATGAGCACAGCGGAGCTGGGGATCTCGCTCGCCGAGATGATCCGCCGCGACAAGGTCCACGCGATCACGACCACGGGCGCGAACCTGGAGGAGGACGTCTTCAACCTGGTGGCCCAGGAGCACTACGTGCGGGTGCCCGATCACCACAACCTCACGGCGGAGCAGGAGGCCGAGCTGCGCGACAAGGGGCTCAATCGCGTGGCAGATACCTGCATCCCGGAAGAGGAGGCGATGCGCAAGGTCGAGCGCCCCCTCCTCGAACTCTGGCAGCGGGCGGAGCGGGAAGGGCGCCGCCACTTTCCCCATGAGTACCTCTACGAGCTGCTCCTCTCCGGCGCGCTGGCCGGCTCGTACCAGGTGGACCCCCGTCATTCCTGGCTCCTGGCGGCCGCGGAGAAGCGCCTTCCGATCTTCGTCCCGGGATGGGAGGACTCCACGCTGGGCAACGTCTTCGTCGCCAGTGTGATGCGCAAGGAGCTGGAAAGCTGGAGTCCGATTCGCGGCGGCGCCGAGTACATGGCGGCCCTCGCCGATTGGTACCGCGAGACCTCCGCGTCCGCGAAGGTCGGCTTCTTTCAGATCGGCGGTGGGATCGCTGGCGACTTCCCGATCTGCGTGGTGCCGATGCTGCGCCTCGACCTGGAGGAGGAAGTCCCTTACTGGTCCTACTTCTGCCAGATCTCCGACAGCACGGCCTCGTTCGGCTCCTACAGCGGCGCGCCGCCCAACGAGAAGATCACCTGGCACAAGGTCGACGTCGACACGCCCCGCTTCGTGATCGAGTCCGATGCGACGATCGTGGCGCCGCTGGTCTTCTCGTACGTCCTCGACTGCTGGGGCGTGCGCCAGAAGAAGGGCTGAAAGAGCGGATACGGCGGACGTGCCGAGCCTGCCGTCGAGGCGCTCCGGCTCGGGGTTCCACAGGATTTCCGTCATCGACCCGGGCGTGCGGAGCGGATCCGCCGCCCGCGATGGCATTCCCTGGCTCGTCTGCACCCCGCTTCCCCTCAACACGGCCACCCCCTCATGCGTCTGATGCACCCCAGCTCCAGCGCGCGACGCTCACGCGCGCCGGGCTCGGAATCCAGGAACCGGGATGGGCACTTCGCCCGTGGACGCCCCATTCCTCGCAAGTAGGCCAGAACACGGCGGTAAGGGCTGGTCCATGGGCTGCACTGGGAACGCGACCTCACTCACTTGAAGGGTCGGTCCATCCCATGCAGCGCTTTGTCTCCTCCGCTCTCGTCGTTCTCCTGTCCACCGGCTGCGCCAGCTCAACGGTGATTCGTTCCAGTCCCAGCGGGGCCCAGGTCCGGGCGCGCTCGGGGGAGGTGCTCGGCCGGACGCCGTTCGAGTACAGCGACTCGGCCACCGTCAACAACACCGAGAGCTTCACCGTGGAGATGGACGGCTACGAGACGGAGTACGTCACCATCAAGCGCGATCAGTGGAGTGGGGCGCGCACTGCGGGCGGCATCATCGGAGGTCTGTTCATCCTCCCCGTCTTCGCCACCCTGTTCTGGGCCGCGGACTATCGGGACTCGTACCATGTGGAGCTCAGCCCGCTGCCCGACAGCGAGGAGGAAGCGCCCGCGCCTCCCAGCCGGGCACGCCGCGCGAGCACCGGCAAGTCATCACGCGCCGCCACCCGTCGTTGACGCGAGCCCGGGCGCGGGCCGCCGCGTACGCGCGCAGGTCGTCCTCAGGGTGTCACCATGCCCGGCCCTGGCCGCCGGGCCCGGGTGATGTCGGCGGTCCGGGCGCTGGTGACTGCGGTCACCAGGCTCCTGGCATCACCCGTGGGTCTCCTTTCGCCAACCCATTGGAAACACGATGGGGCTGCGGACGCCCTGTAAGACAAGGACATGGCATGTCGGCTGCAGTGGGAGAGGGCATCGCAGTACTGACCCCCTCCGCCGCACCTCCCGAGGAGCCTCCCATGTCCCTTCGCCGCATTGGTTCGTCTCCGTCCCGTTCCGCGACGTTCCCGTCCTCCAGGGTGTCCCAGCCCAAGCCTCCGGCGCGAGCCTCCACGCTCCCTGCCTCCACGACCACCAGGCCCACCGCGACGCCGACGGCCACGAAGCCGGTTGCGACTCCTCCGGCCTCGAAGCCCTCGGCGAGCGCGAGCGCGCCGACGGCCGCGGGGACCAAGCCCGTGAAGCATCCGGGCATGCCCGAGGGCGGGCCGTCCTACAGCCCCTGGGCGCTGAGCATGGGACAGGCTTCGGACCTGATGGTGAGCGGCGGCGACAACAAGCTCACGCCGCCTCCGGCCGCGAAGCAGACCCAGTATGTCGACAAGCCGGGCAGGCCCTTCCAGAAGGACACCTTCGCCGGCACGGTGAGCGGCAACGTCGGCTCGATGCAGGCCTCCGCCTCGCGTTATAGCGGCGGAGGCGTGCATCACTACTCCGCCCAGGCGGAGCTGAACGGGCCTCACGTCGCCTACGAGCTGCAGAAGACGCACGTGGGCCGGCTGGGCGTGACGAGTGGGCAGGTCTCCGCTCAGGCCAACACGTTCAAGGCACAGGCCCAGGCCGGCATGTCACTCGACCGGAACGAGCACGCCTACACGGCCGCGCTGACGGCGAAGGCCGAGACGGGGGTGGGGGTCTCGGCGAGCGCGAGCCATGACTTCAACCGGCACGTGGGCGGCTACATCAAGGGGGAGGCAAAGGCCTCTGCCTCCGCCTACGCCGAGGGCGTGGCCAGCCTGGACCCGAAGACGGCCACGGCGATGCTCTCGGGGCAGGTGGGCGCTGCCGCCACGGCGGGCGCATACGCCACGGCGGGCGGGCACGTGGGCCGGCTGCACGGCTCGGTCACCGCGGGTGCGGTGGCGGGCGCCGCGGCCCAGGCGGGTGGAAAGGTCGGCCTGGAGAATGGCTTCCTCAAGCACTCGGCGGACGTCAACGCCGCCATGGGGCTGGGGACTCACGTGAAGTCCGACGTCGCGGTCGACCTGCGTCACCACCTCAAGCCGGGCGTCGCGGCGGGCCTGCGCCCCGCGCTCGCTGGCGCCACGAGCGTGGCCTCGCCCGCGAGCACCCTCGAGCCCGAGAAGTCGCGCATGGAGAGGTTCTTCGGCAGGGCCTTCCGTACGGCCTGATACATCCGCTGAGCGGCGGCTTGGATTGCCGCCGCTCTGGCCATGGCCTCGACGGCCGATACGGACGTCCTGCGAGCGCCGCGCATCGGTAGCGCACGACAGCGCCAGCGGGGAAGGGGGCCGGTTCCCTCATTGCGACAGGGACCGGCGGCTCATCCCTCGCGGCGATCCTCGGCACCGCGAGGGACGGGCCCTTCAACTCATGACGTCAGCTACGGGCCGCCGGGGTACGAGACGGTCGTGACATACGACGGGTGCCCCGGGTAGCAATCGATCGACGTGTCGATGTCGAAGACCGCGCCCCAGAGAATCAGATACGGCTGCCCCAGCCGCATCACCGTGACGGTGTACGAGATGGGGTTCGCGAAGCTGGGCTCGGGCGTGTAGCTCGTGGCCTTGAAGCAGATGTCATACAGCCCCGCCGGCGGGAGCGCGCTGCCGCTCCAGATGACCCGCTCCGGTCCCCACCCCGACGTCGCGGTCATGTCCATGGAGCCGAAGTCCGTCTCCGTGCTGGGGCCGCGGTTGCCCTTGTGGATGAGCTTCCCGGTAGGCGTCCGGACGACGAGGTCTCCATCCCCCGGGAGCGCCCAGGACGTGGCGATCTGCATCTGGATGACGCTCTCGACACAAGCGCCCTGCGAGCACATTTCTCCCGTATCGCAGACATTGCCGCAGGCGCCGCAGTTGGAGGGATTCGACGACAGGTCCACGCACTGGGTGCCGCATTGCACCTCGGGGGGCTGACAGGCGCCGGTGACGCAGTCGTAGCTGCCGGGCGTGTTGACACACAGCTCCCCCGGCTGGCACGTGGCCGTCCCGTTCGAGCACTCGTCGATGTCCTCACACGTCACGCCATCGCCGGAGTAGCCCGGCCGGCAAGCGCAGGTGTAGTTCCCCGGCGTGTTCGTGCAGTCCGCGTTCACCGAGCACTGCGCGGTGCCATTCGAGCACTCGTCGATGTCCTCACACGTCACGCCGTCGCCGGAGTAGCCCGGCCGGCAGGTGCAGGTGTAGCTCCCGGGCGTGTTCGTGCAGTCCGCGTTCACGGAGCACTGCGCGGTGCCGTTCGTACACTCGTTGTCGTCGGTACAGACGCTGGGCTGTGTGCCGGTGCAGGAGTAGCCCGGCTCCACCTCGCAGGTGGCGCTGCATCCATCTCCCGCCTGCACGTTGCCATCATCACACGCCTCACCCGGGTCCACCTGCCCGTTGCCACAGAGCGCGCCGCCGCCAAAGCCGGTGTCCTCCACGGCGTCCACGCTGTACAGCGCGGCCAGTCCCCCGCGCAGCCGCACGTACCGGTAGGGGGTCGCGCTGCTGAAAGGCACTTCCGCGGAGTGCGTGCCGATGCCCAGGTCCAGGAGGGTCGCCTGCCCCGTGCTGATGAGGGACATGTCCGCGGCGAGGAAGTCCACCTGGGCGACCAC